>JAFZSL010000007.1 GCA_017619375.1 Prevotella sp.
CAATGTTGCGATTAAGCGAGAGAAGACCAAGCTTGCTTGAAGTCTGCCGAGCGTGAGCAACTTCGACCGCAGGTCAATGTTGCGATTAAGCGAGAGAAGACCAAGCTTGCTTGAAGTCTGCCGAGCGTGAGCAACTTCGACTGTAGGTCAATCTACTATCAAAAATCACATTTCGTTGAGTTCCCTCACGGCCTTGGCGTGTTTCTTTTCTGCCTTGATCCTTTCTTTTTCGGCTTTTTCAGCCTTTTTCATCAGTTTCTCCTTTTTTTTCAATTCTTTCTCTTGCCTTTTGGCTTCTTTCTCTGCAGCCTTGGCTTGTTTCTCTAATTTCTTCTGTTCTTTTTTGGCTTCTTTAGCAGCCTTCTCTTGCTCTTTTTGTGCCTTTTTCGCTGCTTTTTCTTGCTTTTCAGCTTCTTTTTCGGCTTTTTTAGCCTCTTTTGCTCGCTCTTCTGCTTCTTTCTGCATCTGGGCGGCTTTTTCTTTCTCCCGTTGTGCTTCTTTCATTTGGGCTTCACGTGCTGCCTGTTGCTCAGGGGTCAGCTCTCCTTGTGGAATGACGCCGCTTTCAACATTGCTTTGCGCTGTTGCACTGATGTTGCAGAACAGGGCGGCAAGCAACATGATGAATAATGCTCTAGTTTTCATGTCTAATGTTTTTTAGGTTATACAATGTTGCAAAAATAGTAAATAATTCGTATCTGACACCATTAGTGGCTCACATTTTTGATTTTTTTTTGTGTTTTTGCCATTTTAGTGATGATGTCTTATCATATATGGATGATTAGCTTTATGCCACTATATAAGGTACCCTATGCTTTTCAGCCGATTTTCAAATTTCGTGTGATTGGCATTCGGCACCAGGATGATGTAGTTTTCCGCCCTGATGATGAGTTCTTGCAAGACGGGGTCCGACGAAAGAAGTTTGACAAGTTCTTTGTTGTCGGGAGATATGCTGTAGAGGTGGTATTTGCTTAAATCCAACAACGTGAGTGGTTTGCATCGCTTCAGCAGGCTTTCGAAGAACTCTTCCCACAAGGGACTTAACTCACCGCTGATGTATCGCTTAAAGAAGGCTATCTTGTCTTCTACATCTTTTCGGCGGCAGCATCGTGCGAGGAAAGTTTCGGCATTCATCTTGTATCTATGGTTGCCTATGGAGGTGCAGGTGTCTGTTAGAAGGCTTTCATAGGGATTGTTCTCGTTGAGGGAGCGGATGATCAGACGTTCTGGGTCGAGTTCGAAAAGCACCTCCTCGTTATTCGTAAACTGCGCCTCATAAGTGGGGGAGAGGTCGTAGACGTATTCCCCAAGGCGGGTGAGGCGGATGTAGAGTAGACTGTCGTAAGGACTGACATCGTCCTTGTTGTAATCCCTGCAGCCTGCTTCAAGGATGCCCCATGAGGCAAGAAGGAACAACAAACCTTTTATATAGGGTTTGCCCAATTCGTTGATTTGATTGAAGTAGTCTATTTCGTGCTCGATTCGAGCAAACTTGTTGTTGATTTTTGCCCCGGAGTTGGAACGATAGAAGAAAGTGAGGTGGTTGTGATAAGGCTTGCTGTCAAATGAGTGACGAATGAAAGACTCGACAGATATCCATTTGCCAGTAGGCAAACCCATGAGATTGGAGATGGTGTGTTCGATGAGGGAGGCACCGTAGCAGTTGTAATAATGGTTTGGACGCAAACCACTGATGTAATTCATCACCATTGGGTAGGTTTGAGCAGTGAGGGGCATCATTTTTCGAACATAGTGCTTGACGGCGTCTTCTGCTGAGTTTGGTTTTGTTCCTTTTTTGGTCAATTTGTCGACGAAACCGGCAGTTTGCAACAAGAATGAGTTGCGCATCTGTGTCAGTTCCTTGGGGAGGGCGTTGCTGGTGAAAAATTCCTTCGCACCAAGTTGCTTGGCGGCTTTCTTGATGGATGCAGTAGTGAAGCGGGCGCCATTGAACTCCAGAATGTCTCGTTCAAGCAATGCTTCCACCACTGGAACGATTTGAAGCGAAGAGAGTTCGTTGTCGTGTGTGTGAATGGATTTGGGCAGCTCATCATAAATCTCCAGTTGACTCATACCTGGAAGCAAGGGCTCGTAGATGAACTCTCGAAAACCATCTTGAATGCGTACATTGTAGGTGTAGCTCCATTTGTTGTCGTAGCCGGAAAAGAGGTATTCGACGAATGGGAGGTCAAGTGTTGCCTTGTTTCTCCATCCATAACTATTGTTGTTGCCGTTGCTGACGAGGGGGATGCCGTATTTGGCCTCCAGGTCTGACAAGGGGATGTATTGTAACAACAAAAGGTCTCTCAGGGCTTTGATTTGCTTTTCGGGCAACAAGGAGAAAAAGGCTTGCATGTTGCGTTTTTCGCAGAGCATCATGGCACAAAATTGGGTGTATACCAATTTGATTTGGTTGCGTGATGACTGCAGGCAGGAGACATACGTTGGTGTGGCGGCAAGCTGTTCATTGTTCCAAAACACGATGGGGGAATCTCCAAAGGCTTTGAGAAAGACTTCTGCCACCTCTTGCAAGGTGTCTTTGTTGTTGTGGTATTCGAGTCGTTCACGCAAGGTTTGGAAAGCCTTGGATTCGGGTATGTATAAGTCGATGTTTGGCATGGGGTAAGGTCAGCTTAGGATGAATTCAATATCTTCTTCTGTCAGTACCTTGGTGGAGGAAGAGTCACTGCCTATTAGGCCGTTGAAAAGTTCGGATTTTTGCTGTTGCAACAATTGTATCTTTTCCTCTATGGTGTCGCGAGTGATGATGGAGTAGCTCATCACTTTCTGTTTCTGCCCGATGCGGTGCAACCTGTTGATGGCTTGCTCCTCGGCGGCTTTGTTCCACCAAGGTTCAAAGATGAACACGGTGTCTGCAACAGTGAGGTTCAGGCCTACGCCTCCTGTTTTCAGCGTCATCAGCATTACATGGCAGGTGGGGTCGTTTTGGAAACGCTCCACCACGCTCCTCCTGTCTCTCGTGGAGCCTGTCATGGTCACGAAGTAGATGCCTTCGTGGTCCAAGCGTTCGCTCACCAGTTCGATGCCCGCGATGAAGTTGAAGAACACCACCACTTTGTGACCGTTGCCAACGGCGTCGAGAACGTTCTCCATCAATTGCTCTATCTTGGGGGATGACACTTGTCCGTCGCTGAGGCTCTCCGGCACGGAGGCGATGCGTCTCAATTCACTGAGAGCTTGAAACATCACAAATTGGCTCTTGGCGATTCCTTTGTCGTGAATCTCTGAGCGCACAATGCCATGATAATAGCGCCTGCGCTCTTCGTAGAAGCGTTGTTGCTCTGGCGTCATCTCACAATATAGTATCTGCTCCGTACGGTCGGGCAGTTCTTTGAGCACGTCCTTTTTCAAACGCCTCAACAAGAATGGGAAGATCTTGTGCCTTAGGGCGGCCATGACGACCTTGTCGCCTTGCTGTATCGGGTATGTGTATTCTTTGTTGAAATCTTCCAACTGGCCGAACATGGCTGGGTTGAGGAAACGGAAGAGGGAGTAGAGTTCGGTGAGGTTGTTTTCGATGGGCGTGCCGCTCAGTGCCAACCTGTGCTTGCCTTGAAGGAGCATGACGGCCTGGGTGGTTTGAGAACCAACGTTCTTGATGTTTTGGCTTTCGTCAAGGATGATGTAGTGGAATTGTTTCTTGCAGAGCGTTTCGATGTCGTTGCGTACCAATGCATAGGTGGTGAGGAGCAATTGGCTTTTCAGTGCTTCGTCCAGGTCGCGCTGATTGCCGTAGTACACGCTGAAGGTCAGTTGAGGGGCGAATTTCTTCAATTCATCTTGCCAGTTGAACAACAGCGTTCGTGGCATCACAATAATGGAAGGTGTCTTCGTCTTGGGATAGATGCGTGCCAGCATGGCGATGGTTTGCAGGGTCTTGCCCAAGCCCATGTCGTCAGCAAGGCAGCCACCAAGAGAATTCTCGTGAAGGTAGTTGATCCATTTCACCCCCTCTGCCTGGTAGTTGCGCAGCTTGGCTTTCACCTGTGGGAATTTCATCTTTTGCTCTTTCAGATGGTTGAATCCTTCAAACACTTCCCTGTGGTGCTCGAACACCGCTCCTTCCATACGCTGCTGCATGAGTTCCTCCACTTCAGGGAGATCGAAGAAGGAGATGCGCAAGGTGCCGTCTTTCTTAGCACCGTGTTTGTAGATGCGTTCAAGGCGGCGCATGTAACCCTCATCGACAATGGCACGGTTTCCGTCTGCCAAGGTGATGTATTTGTTCTTCTTGTATTGCGCGATGAATTGGCGCAAGGAAAACTCTTCTTCATCGATGGTGATGCTGGCGGCACCTTCCAGAAAATCTATGCCGGAACCTATGTTCATCTTTAGTTTGGGCATGGCGTTACGCACCTTGTATTTGCCCAACTCGTCGGAGCCCACCAGGCGGTATTCGCGCACCAAGTCGGGGAGCGACCCCAATAGGAAAGGACCGGCGGTATCTTCAGGGATGATGAATAGGTCGCCTTCTTGATAGATGTCCTTTTTCCCTTTCGGGGTGGCGTATTGAATGATTTTCTTATAAAGGGTGTTGATTTGCTCAATGTTGTCGTGTTGGGTGATGCGCTGCAACAGGATATGGTGCTCCATGGTCAGGCGGGCTACATACACAAGGTCGAAGCGTTGGACGAAATCGTAGTCCAGCCCATCTATGCTTTGCACCAGGCGGAGGTAGAGCGACATATCATCATCCACCTTTTCAAAGATGATGGTGGGGACAGTCTCTATGAGGTTGTCGCTGACCACAAGCTTGTAATCGTCCATGACAGGAACGATGTTTTCCATATAGGAGTAGAAAACGGAAAGGAACGACTCAAGCCATGCTTCGGGGAAATGGATGAGGAAAAAGTTAAGGGAAGAGAAATTGTCACCGATGGGGTGGATGGGATGTATCGTGTTGGATGCCAAAACATAGCTGTCGGAAAGTAACTTGAATTGCTGGATGCTGGTTTCTCCCAACACGTCGGCATGGGTGGAGCACTGGCCTGGAACGCCTTTTTCTATGATCAGACGCACTTGAAGTGTCTCTTCAGATACGTTGATTTTTTGCATCCTTTCGTCTACGATGTTGTCGCAGCGCATCAATTCGTAGAGCAACCAACGGTATTCATGGAGATAGACGCGTTTTTTCTCTGTGCCCCATGTGATTTTCTCTTGCATGTCTTCCTTGGCTCTTTCAATGGAACGAAGGACGTTGAAGTTGCTGTCTGTATAAAGGCGGTAGTCGGTTTCCACCTCGTTGCCATTTTTATCCACCACTTTGACGTATGCAAGGCCTTGTTCGTTGAAGTTGATCATGAAAAAGATGTTGTCGGGTCTCTTGCTCTTGGAAGTGACGCTGATGGCTTTGTTGCGTGTGAAATGTTGTAAGAAGATTGATTTGTCGTCCATGGTTGGTTTCGTTAGGATAGTGAGTTGATGATAGTGAATGATAGTAAGTTGATGATAGTGAGTTGATGATAATGAATGATAGTAAGTTGATGATGGCAAGTTATGGGTCGGTCATTTTGCCTTCCTTGTTGAGTGCACGCCATATGCAGGAGCGTGCTTCAGGATTCATTCTCTCAATTTGTTCAAATAGTTTCTTGATTTCGCTGCGGTGTGAGGAGTGCTCGTAGGGACAGTGCTTGATTTGTTTCTGATAGTCACGCATTTGGGCGTAGGCTACTATGTCCTCCTCTTTTTCCATGCACAGCGGACGGATGATGGATAGTGGCATCTTCCTCATCCGGAGGAGGGCTGGCATGGAACCGAACTGCCCTTGGTAGAATAGTCCCATCAGCGTGGTTTGGAGTATGTCGTCCTGATGGTGTCCTAATGCTATCTTGTTGCATCCTAACTCTTGGGCGACATTGAAGAGGACTTTTCTTCGATACCAGCTGCAGAGGAAGCATGGGGAGCGCCGCGTGTCGGTTGATGGGTCGAAGCCCGTCGTCCTGACATGAAAGGGCACTCCCAAGGCTTGTGTAAACGACACCAGGTAGGAGAGGTCGGTCTCATATTCGATGTTGTCCATGCGGACGTGTATGGTCTCCATTTCAAATCTGGGATGTTGTATCTTCTGCCTTTGGGAGAGAAGTTCCAACAGGCATAGGGAGTCCTTGCCGCCCGAAAGTCCCACGAGGATGCGGTCGTCGTCCTCGATAAGGTTGTAAGTAGCCATGGCCTTCACCAAACGATCCTTCAACCGTTTCTCGAGTTGTTGGATGTCACTGAGTCTTGGCATGACTCATTCCATGAAGACCAAGTACACCGCGCAGATGATAAGCAGGAATGCAAGCATGTGGTTCCAATTGAGATGCTGGCCTTGGAACATGATGTTGGCCACAATGGCGAACACGATGATGCTGATGCATTCTTGCAGCACTTTGAGTTGCACCAAACTGAAGGGTCCTCCGTTTCCGTTGAAGCCCAAACGGTTGGCTGGAACTTGGCAGCAATACTCCATGAAAGCGATGCCCCAGGAGAAAGCTATGACTGCAATCAGGGGCCAGTCTTTGCTGGCTCCTGATTGTTGAAGTCTCAAATGCCCATACCAAGCGAGTGTCATGAACACGTTGCTGGTGATGAGGAGGATGATGGTGTATAAGCCGTTCATTCCGTCTTGCTGAGTTGCTCGTGCATGTTGGCTGCTGCAGCACGTCCGTCACCCATGGCGAGAATGACGGTGGCGCCACCGCGGACAATGTCTCCTCCGGCAAACAAGCCGTGCCTTGATGACTGCATGTGTTCATCCACGACGATGGTGTTCTTTCTGCCCAGTTCCAATCCTTCCACGCTCTTGGGTACAAGGGGGTTGGGGGAGACACCGATGGCAACTATCACTTGGTCCACATCAATTGTTTTCTGTTCACCGGTTGGCTCCGGACGGCGTCTTCCACTGGCGTCTGGCTCGCCCAACTGCATCACTTCCAGGACGGCTTGCTTCACAGCGCCGTTCTCGTCGCCGATGTAGGCAATCGGATTGTGCAATGTGAGGAAGTCGATGCCTTCTTCCTTCGCATGCTTCACTTCTTCCAGACGGGCAGGCATTTCTGCTTCGCTGCGACGATAGACCAAGGTCACTTGGGCACCGAGGCGTTTTGCAGTGCGGACGGAGTCCATGGCCGTGTTGCCACCACCTACCACCATGACGTTCTTGGCTGGGTTGATGGGAGTGTCCGTGGTGGGGTTGGCCGCATCCATCAAGTTGACGCGTGTCAGGTATTCGTTGGAGGACATGATGTTGATCAGGTTCTCGCCGGGGATGCCCATGAAGTTGGGAAGACCGGCACCGGACCCCACGAAAATACCCTTGAAACCATCCGACTCCAATTCTTGGATGCTGATGGTCTTGCCGATGATGCAGTCGGTCTGGAAATGTACGCCCATCTTGCGGAGGTTGTCGATTTCCACGTCTACGATGTGGTTGGGAAGACGGAATTCGGGGATACCGTATTTCAACACACCGCCGATCTCATGGAGTGCCTCGAACACATAGACGTCGTAGCCCAGTTTCACCATGTCGCCGGCGAAACTCAGACCTGCCGGGCCTGAACCGACGACAGCAATCTTGATGCCGTTGGAGGGAGCGATTTCGGGGATGCTCATATTGCCGCTCTCACGTTCGAAATCGGCGGCAAAGCGCTCCAGGTAACCTATGGCAACAGCGGGCTCGTTCATTTTCAAGTGGATGCACCTGGCCTCGCATTGTTTCTCTTGGGGACAGACACGGCCGCAGACGGCGGGTAGGGCGGAGGTGTCTTTCAGCACTTTGGCAGCTGCGAGGAATTGACCGCGCTCGATGTTCTTGATGAAGGAAGGGATGTTGACGCCGACAGGGCAACCTTCCACGCAGGTGGGCTTGGCGCAGTCGAGACAGCGTTTCGCCTCTGTAAGGGCCATCTCCTTGGTGAGCCCGGTGTTCACCTCCTCTGTGCGTGTCGTGGCGCGATAGACAGGATCGAGCTCGGGCATCTTGACTCTTGGGATGGAGGTGCGCTCTTTCGGTTTCATCTGCTTGCGTAATACCTGACGCCACTCAGCGTTCCTGTCGGTGAGAATCTCTATGGTGTCGTTGGTGGAGTCGTCGTCCATCACGACATCGGTGCTTTCCACAACGGCGGCCTCTTCCGTATTGCCCATATGCTCCTCAAAATGTTCCAACTCTTCCTGCTCTGCACGTTTGAATGTGCCCATGCGCTTGAACATTTCGTCCCAGTCGACCAAACTGCCATCAAACTCAGGGCCATCGATGCACACGAACTTCGTCTTGCCGCCAATGGTCAAGCGGCAGGCACCACACATGCCGGTGCCGTCAACCATGATGGTGTTGAGCGATACGTCGGTGGGGATATCGTATTTCTGGGTGAGAAGGCAGCAGAATTTCATCATGATGGGAGGGCCGATGGCAAACACTTTGTCGATATGCTCTTGGTTGATGAGCTTCTCGATGCCGATGGTCACGACGCCTTTCTCACCATAACTGCCATCGTCGGTCATGATAATGGTCTCGTCGCTGCTGGCCCTGACGGCGTCCTCAAGGATGATGAGGTCTTTGCTGCGCCCGGCGAGGACGCTGAGCACGCGGTTGCCGGCAGCTTTCAATGCGCGGATGATGGGTAGCATCGGAGCAACGCCGACACCGCCGCCAGCGCATATCACGGTGCCGTAGTTCTCAATGTGGGTGGGATTCCCAAGTGGGCCCACCACGTCGGTGACATAGTCTCCCTCGTTGAGGTTGCACAATTTGATGGAGGAGAGACCCACTTTTTGCACGACGAGCGTGATGGTGCCTTTTTCGATGTCGGCATCGGCGATGGTCAGTGGCATGCGCTCACCTTTCTTGCCAACGCGGACAATGACGAAATTACCGGCTTTGCGACTTTTGGCAATGAGTGGAGCTTCTATCTCGAAAAGATAAACTTTCTCTGAGAATTGCTCCTTCTTGATGATTTTGTTCATTATGATTGATGTTTTGCTAAATTTCCCAATGTTTTTGGTTTCCCTGGCTCCCCTGCTCTTCCTAATGTGGAAATACTAAGACTTATAGTAAGACGAGGGATGCTTATTCAAAATTGTTGTCGTCGAGCATTTCGAAACCGCAATAGGGGACGAGCACCTTGGGTACGCGGATGCCGTCGGGGGTCTGGTTGTTCTCCAAGATAGCGGCCACGATGCGTGGCAAGGCAAGGGCGGAACCATTGAGGGTGTGACACAATTCTATCTTCTTGGTGTCGGTGCGGCGGAATCGGCATTTCAGACGGTTGGCTTGATAGCTCTCGAAGTTGGAAACAGAAGAGACTTCCAACCAGCGTTGCTGGGCTGCACTCCAAATCTCAAAGTCATAGCATAAGGATGAGGTGAAACTCATGTCGCCACCACAGAGGCGAAGGATGTGGTAGGGTTGCTCCAACTTTTTCATTAGACCTTCCACATGGGTGAGCATCTCGTCCAGGCTTTGATAAGAGTGTTCCGGCTTGTCGATGCGCACGATTTCAACCTTGTCAAACTGATGGAGACGGTTAAGACCGCGAACATCCTTGCCGTAACTGCCGGCCTCTCGGCGGAAGCATCCGGAATAGGCGCAACGCTTGATGGGCAGTTGGCTCTCTTCAAGAATCACGTCACGGAAAATGTTGGTTACAGGGACTTCGGCGGTGGGGATGAGGTAGAGGTTGTCCAGATTGCAGTGGTACATCTGGCCCTCTTTGTCGGGCAATTGTCCGGTGCCATAACCTGAGGCCTCGTTGACAACGTAAGGAGGTTGCACCTCAAGGTAGCCGCTCTTGCGGGCCTCGTCGAGGAAGAAGGCTTCCAAGGCGCGTTGGAAACGGGCCATCTTGCCAATGTATACGGGGAAACCGCTGCCGGTGATCTTCACGCCAAGGTCGAAATCAATCAGGTTGTATTTCTTGCAAAGGTCCCAATGGCAAAGGGCGTCAGCAGGAAGTATGGGCTTCACACCGCCTTCCTTCACCACTACGTTGCTGCTGGCATCCCTCCCCTCTGGAACGGACTCGTGAGGGATGTTGGGGATGGTGCAGAGGAAAGCGTTCAATTCCTTCTCTGCTTGGTCCATGGTTTCTTGGAGTTCCTTGTCCTTGGCTTTGAGTTGGCTCACTTCAAGCTTGGCTTGTTCTGCCTCCTCGCGCTTTCCTTCTTTCATCAACGCACCAATGCGGGATGCCATTTGTTTGGCTTGCTGCTTGGTACTGTCAAGTTCGCGCTGTGCCTCGCGTCTGCGCTTGTCGATTGAAAGGGCTTTCTCCACAGCTTCGCGCGCACCTTCGAAATGTTTCTTCTCAAGACCTTTCACCACTCTCTCGGTCTCTTCACTGATAAGTTTTAGTGTAAGCATATTTTTATACTAATGTTGAATTGATTTCCAAAATACCAAAAAGGATTTCAAACTGCAAAATTACATCAATTTCCACAAACACCCAAAATATTATGAGGTTAATTGCAAGAAAGCAGAAATCCCATCTCCGGGGAGATGGGATGCTGTTGTTTGTTTGGAATAGTTGCTTGATTAATTAGGCCTCGGGGATGACCGATACCACGCTCTTGTCACGAGCGCCTTTGTGGAAATTCACCACACCGTCTACGAGTGCATAGAGGGTGTCATCCTTGCCGATACCAACATTTGCACCGGGGTTGTGCTTGGTGCCGCGCTGGCGAACGATGATGTTGCCGGCGACCACTTTCTGGCCACCCCAGATTTTTACGCCGAGTCGCTGAGAAGCTGACTCACGGCCGTTCTTAGAACTACCTACACCTTTTTTATGTGCCATTTCTTGGTTCTCCTACGTTTTAGCCGATGATTGATTTGATTTCAACTTGTGTGAACTGGGCGCGATGGCCGTTCTTCTTGCGAGAGTCCTTGCGACGCTTCATCTTGAACACGATTACCTTGTCGCCCTTAACCAGTGGTTTTACCACTTCACATACTACTTTCGCACCCTTGATTGTCGGGGTGCCTACGGTCACGGCTCCCTCATTGTCCATAAGGAGCACTTTTTCAAACTCAACAGACTGGCCTTCTTCCACATCCTTCATGTGGTGAACGAACAATTTCTTTCCTTGTTCGGCCTTGAACTGTTGACCCATAATTTCTACAATTGCGTACATTATTTATTGTATAACAGGTTGTTCCGCAAGGCGGACAGCACCGCGCCGCCACTTGTTAGAGCCTCCACGGAGTAAATCGGATGCAAAATTACTACTTTTTCCACTAATAATCAGTGGAGTTGATGGCAATTTTTGATTTTTTAACATCTGCCTTTTGTTATTTTCTTCATAGGCACTCCTGTATGTTTCCTATATATGTTTTCATGCCATGCATTCTTCAATCTACTGTGATTTTGGTTTCTGCTGCCAATAGGGTGTTTTTACTGTCTTTCACCTTGAGCGTGAGCACACCCTTTTCCTTGCCTGCTTGCACGACAACCACGAGCTGTCCGTTGAATAGGCGCATGGTGGGGGAGGTGAAAGGCTCAAGCGAGGTGGCGTCACCGTTGCAGGCTGCCTTGAAACACCCTGCCCCTTCTACTTCGAATTCCAATTGGTTGTCTGCAAAAGGCAAAAGTGTGCCGTTCTTGTCTATCAGACTCACAGTAACAAAGGCCAGGTCGGTACCATCGGGAGAAAGGCTCTCACGGTCGCATTCCAATTTCAGTGATGCGGCTTTTCCTGCAGTCTTGACGCTCTGCTCGCCTACGGCATTTCCCTTGTTGTCATATACGACGACACGCAATTCCCCTGGCTGGTATTTCACGTCGTTCCATCTCAGGCGGTATCTGTCAAGGCGGGATGACACATCTTTGAAAATGCGCCCTTGGCTTTGGCCATTGACAAACAACTCTGCTGACGGGCAGTCTGTGTAACAATATACAGGTGTGGTCATTCCCTTGCGGTCGGGCCAAGTCCAATGGGGGAGGAGATGGATGGTATGCTCCTTCGTATTCCATTTGCTGCGATAGAGGTAGTAACGGTCCTTGGGAAGTCCGGCGAGGTCGCAGATGCCAAAATAACTGCTCCTTGAAGGCCAGTATTCATCATATGGCGTAGGTTCGCCCAGATAGTCATACCCTGTCCATACAAACTCGCCAATGACCCACGGGAAATCGTCTTGCATGCACCAGTCGTCGTCGGGAAGGTTGCTCCATGAGCAATATTCCGTGTCGTAACTTGAACATTGTCCATCTGGGTAGACGGCGTGATTGGAAACTTCGACAGGAAATTTGTAAACTCCTCTTGAACTCACCGTTGAGGCGGTCTCCGAACCTAATAGGAAGCCTTGTGGCAGTTGCTTGATGTTATTCTCGTATTTGTGGACTCGATAGTTGAATCCCGGTACGTCCATCACCTGGGCGAATCCTGACTTCAAGGCTTGTTCGGCACGGTCCATTCCTTGGGTGACAGGACGGGAAGGATCGAGTTGGTGGCAGAGGTCTTGCAGGTGACGTGATATTTCGCGGCCTTCTTCGCTCCATTGCTCAGGTATCTCGTTGCCTATGCTCCACATGACGATGGAAGGATGGTTGCGGTGGTTGAGCACCAGGTTTGTAATGTCTCGGTCTGCCCATTCCTTGAAAAAACGAGCATACCCGTTCTTGCATTTAGGATAAATCCACATGTCAAAACTTTCTGCCATTACCATCATGCCCAGAGAATCGCATATCTCCATCTGTAGGGTGGAAGGCATGTTGTGTGCCGTGCGTATGGCATCGCACCCCATTTCTTTCATCGTTTTGACCTGTCGGATGAGTGCGGCTTTGTTGACTGCGGCACCCAACGGACCTAAGTCGTGGTGTAGGCAGACGCCCTTGATCTTCCTTGTAACGCCATTGAGGGCGAATCCTTTCTCCTTGTCTACAGTGATGGTGCGAACGCCCACCTTGACATCTTTTTGATCTATCAGTCGCAAATTACGGAAAAGTTTGACTTCAAGCGTGTAAAGGTAAGGGGACTCTGGTGACCAAAGGCGTGGGTTGTTGACGTGCATCACGTCCTTGTGGCATCCCTTGTCATCCAACGGTGAATGGACAGATGCGACGGTCGCCCCTTTTGCATCAAGAAGGGAAATGTCGATGGACACCGTACCGGTGACGATGTCGCCGATGGTTCCTGCCTCGACAGCCAACTCGGCCTTTTTCCCATCGATTTTGACGGTACGTAAGAATATGGACCAATCGTCGATTGCTGCGTCTCCTCCGAGGATGAGTGTGACCGGCCTGTAGAGGCCGCCGCCAGGATACCAACGGCTACTCTCTTCCATATTGCTCAAGCTCACTTCTATATCGTTGGTGCCTGCCTTGAGAAAGGGGGCGGCGTCGATGCGGAAGGCGTTGTAGCCATATTTCCAATAACCTGCAACCTTGCCGTTGATGCGCACAATAGGTTCGCTCATAGCGCCATCGAAGACAAGAGTGGCTGTTTTAGGCTTGTCTTTTAGTTGGATGGTGTTGCGGTAGTAGCCTTTTCCTATCCAAGGAAGGGCGCCGGAACGACCTGATTTCTCTGTCTTCTCTTTTTCTCCGTTTTGTTCTATAGCGACATATTGAAGGTCCCATTGCTTGTCGAAGGGACCGCTGATGGCCCAGTCGTGAGGGACGGTCACACTCGTCCACTTCAAACTGTCACGTGAGAACAACCACCCGTCGGACAAGATGATTTCTTGGCGTTGAGCATAAGAGGTCAATGGCAACAGAAATAACAATGACAAAATATTCTTTTTCATAAAGTCATGGTTTTTAGGTCTAAGTTTCTGCAAAGGTACGATTAAGCGAGCGAAAAGCCAAATTTATTAGAGCTTTTCCGAGCAAGGGGATCTTTGATGCCCCCTATGACCCCGTTGGTCTTCATTTCCATAGTTCCCATCATTCTCCCATTGCCTGTGGTCGGATCTGGCATTCGGCATTTAAAGGCTTGAAAATACCAGTAAATCATCGAAAAAAACGCTTTGAAATATACATTATTAGAAAAAAAAGCTAATTTTGCATTCCCATCGTAGAAAACACGTTGGAATTATTGCACATCATATCTTTCTATGTCTGAAAACATCATCACCAGCACACAGAACCCGAAGGTCAGGCTACTTCTCGCACTTCAGCAAAAATCCTCCGAGCGACGAGCGAGGGATTTGTTCGTGGTGGAGGGGAGGCGAGAGGTTTCCCACTGCTTGGAAGCAGGTATGGCAGTGGAGGCTCTCTTTTATTGTCCGACTCTCCTGGAAAATAACGAAGAGGATTTTGTCGTCTTTGACGAGGTGCCTGTTTCCCGACGTTTCCAAGTGTCGCCAGAAGTATATGCAAAAATAGCTTATAGAGGTGGAACTGAGGGAATCATGGCAGAAGTGAGGCCAAGGAGATTATCCCTCGGAGACCTCTCATTGGGCAATGCACCGCTTATCATCGTGCTTGAAAGTGTGGAAAAACCCGGCAATCTGGGGGCGGTGTTGAGGAGTGCAGATGCTGCACACGCTGACGCCGTCATCATCTGTGACCCTCTGACAGACCTTTACAACCCCAATCTCATCCGTAGTTCGCTTGGTGCGGTGTTCACAGTCCCTTGCGTGGCTTGCACTTCCGGAGAATGTATCAAATTCCTTGAAGAAAAGGGGGTCAGCATCCTCACTGCACAGTTGCAGGATTCACATCTGTATTATGACACGGACATGACGGGTGCCACGGCGCTGGTCATGGGAACGGAGTCGACGGGGCTTTCTGAGCAGTGGCGCCAAGCGGCCGACGCACATATTCGAATACCGATGAGAGGAAGGTTGGACTCTCTCAATGTGTCGGTGAGCACTGCCATCTTGTTGTTTGAGGCTGTCAGGCAAAGGCTTTCCATACATGGTTGATGAGTAAAATGGCCATCGTTTATGCTTCACGGTGATTTATGGTGACAACTCTGCAAAAGATTATGTAGGCATATATTTGCATTCGGTGCTCCAAAATTTGGCTTTTCGCTCGTTTCTTCGTAATTTTACACCCGATTTCATAAAATACTCGTTTCATCATGGATAAAAGGGCTATTATTCACATATTGATAGTGCTGGTCGTCTCAACGTGTCTGTATATCATCACAAGGTCGTTTCTCATGTCGTTGGGCATCTTGATGATAATACTGCTCATTGACCAATTGCTCATACAGTATGATAGCAAGCGCCGCAGGAAATGGGAAGAAAGGCAGAAGCAAGAGAAGATGGAAGAGGAAGAAAATAGTAACGATTGAAAATTGCACCACCAATTCATGGAAGAACTAATACGTCTTTTTGAGCAACAATATGGAGAACACCCCGTAGAAACCACTTCTATTGCAGGGGCTGGAAGCAATAGAGGCTATTACAGGATGAAACATTCCGACGGAACATCCGTCATTGGTGTGAAAGGAACCAGTAGGGAAGAAAACCATGCTTTCATCTATTTGGCCAGGCATTTCGGTGAGCTCAATCTGCCGGTTCCCGCTGTCATTGCTGTGAACAAGGACGAAATGTGTTATTTGCAGCAGGACTTGGGGTCGGTTTCGCTTTTCGATGCTTTGCGGCCAGGAAGGGAAGCGGGGGGACAATATAGCGAGAAAGAACAAAAACTATTGGTGGAAACCATTAAACAACTTCCTCGTTTGCAAATATGTGGGGCAAGGGGGATGGATTGGGACAATTGTTATCCACAACCCGAGTTCAACGAAGTGAATGTAATGCTTGACCTCAACTATTTCAAATATTGTTTCTTGAAACCTTCGGGTATGGATTTTCACGAACTTAAATTGGAGGAAGACTTTCATTTGTTTGCCAAAGATCTCTTGGAAGAACCGGTCGACAGTTTCATGTATAGGGATTTCCAAGCGCGAAACGTGATGCTCGTTGACGGACATCCTGCCTTCATTGATTTCCAAGGTGGAAGGAAAGGGCCTTACTTTTATGACCTCGCATCATTCCTTTGGCAAGCATCTGCAAAGTATTCTGACGAATTGAGAAGAAAACTTACCAGAGAGTATTATGACACTCTGAAAGAATACATTGAAGTGTCTTCCGAACGTCATTTCACCGAACGGCTCTCTTTCTTCGTGTTGTTCAGGACATTGCAAGTCTTGGGTGCTTATGGTTTCAGAGGCTATTTCGAGCGGAAGCAGCATTTCATCAACTCAATACCCTATGCCATAGAAAACCTCAGGAAATTGCTCGATAACAAGAGCTTTCCATATCCATATCTTACAAGCGTTTTGAGACAACTTGTCCAACTACCGGCTTACAAGTTTGATGACCAGGGGAGGGACGACAAAAACATTGAGACCCATCCCCAGCAACAATACGGACCTGCTTCGATTTCAAAATATGACGGGAAAGGCCCGCTTGTCGTGAGAATTTACAGTTTCTCTTACCGCAAGGGCATACCTGAAGACACTTCAGGAAATGGAGGGGGGTATGTCTTTGATTGTCGCTCCACTCACAACCCCGGACGTTATGTGCGTTACAAGCAACTCAATGGATTGGATGCCCCCGTCGTCCAATTCCTCGAAGAGGATGGGGAAATCCTCACCTTCCTCGAGAGTGTTTACAAGTTGGCCGATGCTCATGTTGCACGATACATTCAGCGTGGCTTCACAAGTTTGATGTTTGCTTTTGGATGTACGGGAGGGCAGCATCGGAGCGTTTATTCCGCACAGCATCTGGCTGAGCATATACACAAGAAATTCGGCATCGAGGTGAGAGTATGTCACCGAGAGCAAGGCATCACCCAAACATTCAATGCCAATACATGATATGGAATCCCGATATTTAGTATCCCGAAATCCCGAAAATTATAAGAGATGAGACAAGCCATGATTTTTGCCGCCGGGTTGGGCACTCGTCTGCGACCTCTTACCGACCATATGCCCAAGGCAATGGTGAGGGTGGGAGAGAGACCGCTCCTCTGGCATGTCGTCATGAAGCTGAAAGAGGCTGGGTTCGAACGGATGGTGGTCAACGTGCACCATTTTGCAGAACAGATAGAAGATTATCTCAGACAAAATGACAATTTCGGACTTGACATATGTCTCAGCGACGAGAGTGATATGTTGCTGGAGACCGGAGGCGGCGTCCGAAAAGCCATCCCGCTTTTTGATGCCGACTCCCCGGTATTGATTCACAATGTGGATATCTTGAGCAATATCGACCTTGCCGGCTTTTACAAGGCGGGTGAGGAGAGTCGGGCGGAAGCGTGTCTGCTCGTGAGTAGAAGGAACACCAAGCGATATCTCCTTATGGATGCAAACCACCGGATGAAGGGATGGACCAATATTCAGACCGGAGAAGTGAAGCCTTCTCGAGAAATACTTGAAAATGGATTGGTCAAGTATTTCGCATTCAGTGGCATACATTTATTGAAGCCTTCTCTCTTCCCCTTGCTGGAGTCGTGGCCGCAACGTTTTCCCATCATGGATTTCTATATTCAGAATTGTGGCCAACACTATTTTGAGGGAAAAGAAAAGACTGACCTGCAGCTGATCGACGTGGGAAAATTGGACACCCTCGAGGAGGCTGAGAAGTGGATGTCCATTCATCGTTTGACAACATCTAAGTAATCATTATTCCATCATATCAACCATGCAACAAAAAATCATCATCCTTGACTTTGGGTCGCAGACCACACAACTAATCGGAAGGCGCGTTCGTGAATTGGATACCTTCTGTGAAATCTTGCCTTATAACAAGTTTCCTGAAAACGACCCCTCTGTCATAGGGGTTATTCTCAGTGGCTCGCCTTATTCCGTACACGATCCGAAGGCTTTCAAAACCAATCTCTCTCTCTTCGTTGGAAAAATCCCCGTTCTTGGCATCTGCTATGGAGCACAGTTCATCGCTCATTCCAATGGTGGAAAGGTAGAGAAGACCAACACGCGCGAATATGGTCGGGCGAAACTTACTTCCATCGATACGGCCAACCCTCTCTTCAAAGGTTTTAAACCTGATTCACAGGTGTGGATGAGCCATGGCGACACTATTACGGCCATTCCGTCTGACTGCCATGTAGTCGCCTCAACAAACGATGTGAAATTTGCTGCATACGCCAGCGATGCAAATCCCTTGTGGGCCGTGCAGTTCCATCCTGAGGTGTTCCATACCTTGCAGGGAAAACAGTTGTTGCGAAACTTTGTGGTGGACATATGCGGGAGCAGACAGGAGTGGAGTCCTGCTTCCTTTGTTGAAACCACCGTTGCAGAACTCAAGGACCAATTGGGTGACGACAGGGTCATCCTTGGACTAAGTGGGGGAGTGGACTCCTCCGTCTGTGCCACGTTGCTCAACCGAGCCATCGGCGACCGACTCACTTGCATCTTCGTTGACCATGGCATGCTCAGGAAAAATGAATTCCAAAAAGTGATGGATGCCTACAGAGGTCTGGGACTTAACGTGGTGGGAGTGGATGCCAGCGAAAAATTCTTCAGTGACTTGAAAGGTGTGGTGGACCCCGAACAGAAACGCAAAATCATAGGCCGTGATTTCGTGGAGGTGTTCAATGCTGAGGCGAAAAAAATCACTGATGCCAAATGGTTGGCACAGGGCACCATCTATCCTGACCGCATCGAAAGTCTCAGTATTACAGGCATGGTCATCAAAAGCCACCATAATGTAGGAGGACTTCCAAAAGAGATGCATTTGAATCTCTGCGAACCTTTGAAATGGTTGTTCAAAGATGAGGTGCGTCGAGTGGGGTATCAATTGGGCATGCCGGAGAGACTTATCAAGCGCCACCCGTTCCCGGGACCGGGACTCGCCGTGCGCATCCTTGGTGACATCACTCCTGAAAAAGTGCGTATCCTGCAAGATGCAGACGACATCTACATTGAGGCTATGCTGAATTACATTTGTGAGGATGGGGAAGTCCTATACGACAAAGTGTGGCAAGCCGGAGCCGTACTCCTTTCCACCATACGTAGTGTGGGAGTGATGGGTGATGAGCGCACCTACGAGCATCCGGTTGCATTGAGGGCTGTTACCAGCACAGATGCCATGACTGCCGACTGGGCGCATCTCCCTTACGATTTCCTGGCGAAGGTCTCCAATGAGATTATCAACAAGGTGAAAGGCGTCAACCGCGTATGCTACGACATCTCTTCAAAACCACCTTCAACCATCGAGTGGGAATAAGATGCAAAAGTTAATCCTTTAAAAAGAAAATGGTTTTAGGAGGCTTGGATGTCCTATAGCCTCCTAAAACCTCCTCTTCATTACTAAGACTTCCTGTTCTCTCCTAAAACCTCTTACTCAAAAAACACCATGAAAAAAGACATTGCTATCTACACGCTTACTTCAGGCTTGCACGACGAACAGTCCGTAGCGGCTGTAACGGAAGATTTCTTGAACAGTCTGGGGTTGGCTCATGCATTGCAAGGGGCCGATTTCCGCACTTACGGCTCTCATCTACTTGACCTTATTTATGTTCGCACGGGTGGTACCGAAGGCATTTTTAAGAAACTGTTGCCTCAAATGCAACAGATTTCCGACAAGCCTTTCTTCTTGCTCACATCGGGGAAAAGCAATTCTCTCGCAGCTTCCATGGAAATCTTGTCTTACCTCCATTTGGTAGGCGGCAAAGGGGAAATCATCCATGGCGACATAGCTTTTGTAAAGCAAAGGATAGACTCTTTGTTGAAAGTGGAAAAGGCTTTGCATAAGTTGCGTGGATGCCGCCTTGGAGTCATCGGGAAACCTTCCGACTGGCTTATTGCAAGCATGGTTGATGCTGATGTCGTAAAACAAAGGATGGGGGTGGAGTTGGTTGACATCCCTATGCAGGTGTTGATGGAGGCCATTGATGGCCTTCCATTGGAGCCGGCTCCTTTTACCAATGCCTCGCCAATAGTGAAACAGGCTCTGCCTGGAGCCTCCCGAATCTTAAGGGGATTGGAGATTGTCGTCAAGGATTTCAACCTACAGGGATTAACGTTAAGGTGCTTTGATTTGTTGGAAACCATCCATAACACCGGGTGCCTGGCTCTTGCCAGACTCAACGAGGGCCTTGTGGCATCTTGCGAAGGCGATGTGCCTGCCATGCTTTCCATGTGCATTGCACGACAGCTCATCGGGGTGTCGGGGTTCCAAGCCAATCCTTCACGTATCGATGCCTCAAAAGGGGAAATGGTGCTTGCTCATTGCACCATACCTCTTGATATGGTGGACAGCTATGAATTCGACACTCACTTCGAGTCGGGCATTGGTGTGGGAATACGAGGGCGCATGCATCCGGGGCCGATAACCATTTTCAAGGTTTCCGGTGACCTCTCACGAGTGTTCATCGCAGAAGGCATGCTTGTGGAAAACCTTTCGCATCAAGACCTTTGCCGCACACAATTACTCATCCAACTGAATGATGCCTCACAATGCCGATATTTCCTTATCAATCCAATAGGCAATCACCATATCGTCTTGCCTGGACATCATCAAGCATTGTTGGAGGATTTTTTCACTCAAATGAATAATATCGAGAAATAATC
Organism: Prevotella sp.; assembly: GCA_017619375.1. GTDB lineage: Bacteria > Bacteroidota > Bacteroidia > Bacteroidales > Bacteroidaceae > Prevotella. Next base: position 20,488 of record JAFZSL010000007.1, read on the forward strand.
ATTCACTCCTAAAACCTCCTATTCTCTCCTAAGACCTCCTATATGAAAACCAAGCTCATCATATTCGATTTCGACGGCACCCTGGGTGACACCAGGCGCAATATTGTCACTACCATGCAGATGACCATCGCGGAATTGCGACTGCCTAAGCGTAGTGAAAACGAATGTGCCTCTACCATCGGACTCCCTCTTGGTGGATGCTTTCAAGCTCTCTTTCCTGACATGCAGGCGGATATGGTGCAATGTTGTGTTGACACATATCGGAGAATCTTTGACGAGAACCTGAAAGACATCAAGCCGGAAGCGTTTCCCTTGGTCGTGGAAACTTTGTCTGCCTTGAAGAGGCGGGGATGCATGCTCACCATTGCTTCGTCACGTTCCAATGCTTCTTTGGTAGAACTTGTCAGGGATATGGGGATTGCGGATTGTTTCTCATTACTGATAGGAGCCAATGATGTGGAAAAAGCAAAGCCTGATCCTGAACCAGTCTTGAAAACACTTGACATCCTAAATCTTCTCTCCTGCAAGAACTTGATTGATAAAGGCCATGTCGTGAATCAAGAAAGCAAGGCGTATGTCCATGCTTGCCAGGCACTTGTCGTTGGAGATATGGCTGTTGACATTCTGATGGGTGCCAATGCAGGAGCAAAGACGTGCGGCGTCACCTGGGGTAATGGAACTAAAGAGGAACTTCAACAGGCTGGGGCTGATTATCTCATTGACAATATGGATGAACTCTTGGAGATAATTACTTAGAGGCCAACTTATGTCTTTCTTATATGATACTATGACAACAAAGCTGATAACGGCTGCCAATGCTGATGAACATATAAAACTACTCTACGAGACTGCTTTCCCGGAAGGTGAACAAATCCCATGGGAGGATTTAATGCGGCTTGTAGAGGAAATGCCCCTTGAATTCACCGCTTTCTATGATGAAGATGAGTTCATAGGTTTCACCATCATATATCTACGAACGTCATACGATTGGTTTTGGTACTTCGCCGTTCGTGAGGATTTGCGAGGTAAGGGGTTTGGCCAGCAGATTTTGTCTTTGTTGATAGAGCGTCAAAAAGGGCGAACTTGCGTGTTGGATATGGAAGCGATAGAGCAGCCTGTGTCTTCAGCATGTATGGAAGGTGAGCGTCCCGATGGATTACAACAAAGTCGAAGTTCGTCCCAAACAAGCGGCAATAGGCAACAACGGATACGTCGCCATGCATTCTATCTCCGCAACGGATTCCGTGACACCCATGTCTATCGCACTTATAATGATATCACCATGACCATCATGATGTTGGGTGAAGGTGTCTTTACCATGAATGATTGGGATGAGTTGGTTGGTGAATTGAAAAGTTTTTGGTGGCCGGATGATATCAAAGAACAGCCGATTGGCTCATGAAGGATTGCTGCCATCAGAGCTTCCCTTCTTTGATAGATGATTGAGAAAACGACTCATCCCTTGTTTTGACGTAAAAGAAGTGAAATGAAGCGTAAAAGCCCTCTTCGTCATTTGCTCGTAAAAAATTTGGCTTTTCACTCGCTTATACGTATCTTTGCGGTGCGACCGGATTATAATTATGACTTCTACACTTGAAGAACCTCACATAATAAAAAAATAAGTGATGACAATACAAGAAGCTATAGAAGCCCGCCATAGCGTTAGGGCATATAAGGAGCAACCTCTGGCAGACGAAGTCGTCAAGGTGCTTGAAGAGGAAATCGCAGTAGTGAACCATGATGCCCAATTGCATGTTCAGTTGATCATGAACGAGCCGAAGGCATTTCTGGGACCTTTCGCCAAATATGGAAAGTTCAGAGGCGTATCCAACTATCTCGTCATGGCAGGGAAAAAAGCTGATGACCTTGACGAGCGAATCGGCTACTATGGTGAACATCTCGTGTTGTTGGCACAGACGCTTGGATTGAACACTTGCTGGGTGGGACTGAGCTACACCAAGGTGCCGGGTACTTATGTGTTGGATGAAGGAGAGAAGATAGCTTGCTATATTGCCATTGGTTATGGCGAAACTCAAGGGAGTTCTCATAAGATCAAGACAATCGAACAAGTGAGTAGCACCCGGGCCATCTCTCCGATATGGTTCAAGAAGGGTGTGGAAGCGGCTTTGCTTGCACCTACTGCCGTGAATCAACAGAAATTCTCATTTGAGTATGTAGGCATGGAGAACGGAATTCACAAAGTGCATGCCAAAAAGGGATTTTCTTTGGTGGGGTATACTCAAATGGATTTGGGCATCGCCAAATACCATTTTGAAATAGGGGCAGGAAAAGACCATTTTGAGTGGGTATGAAGACGATGGCATCGTGAGGTTGTAATTTGGCTTTTTATGGCGATAGCAAGAGAGAGGCTGAGGCAGACGTTTAGCGAGGGAGGAGCACAGGAAATCTATCAAGAGGTGAAGGAGGGGGGCGACTTCTTCGGGTTTGCCAAGAAGTATGTGTTCGATCAGGATTCCATGGTGGCAAGGAGTGCGCTGTGGGGATTGACAAAGGCAAGCAAGGCGGAGCTGGCCCCGTTGAAGGTGATGCTCGATGAACTGATAGACCTTGCCATGCATACGGAAAACTCTTCCGTAAGAAGACTTTCTTTGAATATCATCGAACGTCTGAAAATGGATGTCGATGACTTGAGAACGGACTTCTTGGACTTCTGTCTCGAACATATGGCCAGCCTCAAGGAATTTTCCGGTATACAGTCGGTATGTATGAAACTCGCCTTTCACATGTGCACATTCTATCCAGAGTTGATGGAAGAGTTGATTCGAACCTTGGAAACTATGGAGATGGACTATTATAAACCTGCTGTCAGAAGCATTAGAAACAAAATCTTGTGTGGAAAACTGAAACGCGAATAATATGGGTGAGGTTTGGAACTTATGGCATGGCTGCCATAAGAAGAGCGAGGGTTGCCAGCACTGTTATGTGTTTCGGCGCGATGCGGAGTTTGAGAAAGACTCCAACGTCGTGACCAAGACTGCCAGTTTCAACCTGCCCATCAGGCGTAACCGAAAGGGAGAGTGGAAGGTGCGGCCTGGGACACTCATTTGGACATGCTTCACATCGGATTTCTTTATAGAGGATGCCGACGAATGGCGTGGAGATGCCTGGCGTATGATACGGCAAAGAAACGACCTGCATTTCTTCATGGTTACAAAGCGGCCAGAAAGGATTCTGCAATGTCTTCCGGAGGATTGGAACGATGGGTTGCGGATAGGAGGGCAGGGCATAGGGAGTGGTTATCAACACGTCACCATCTGCTGCACGATGGAAAACCAAAGGCGCACGGATGAACGACTGCCCCTGTTCCGCGACCTGCCCATCAGGAATAAGGCCGTCGTTTGCGAACCTCTGTTGGAGGCCATTGATTTCCGTGGCGAACTTGGTTCATGGTGCGAACAAGTGACAGTCGGTGGAGAGTCGGGGCGTGACGCCCGTATCTGCGATTATGCCTGGGTGCTTGGCATCCGTGAGCAATGCATGGCTGCCAATGTGCCGTTCCACTTCAAGCAGACGGGGGCACATTTCAGAAAGGATGGCCGACTCTACAACATCCCGCGAAAACTTCAGATGGCGCAAGCGCATCGAGCAGGAATAGACTTTAGCACTAATTTATAACTTGATAATAGGACGATAAGATGAAAAGTTTCAAATCTACAGCGTGGATACTTCCACAACCCGTGCTGATTATCGGCACTTATGACAAGAACGGCAAACCCAATGCCATGAATGCCGCTTGGGGTGGTCAATGGGATATGCATGAGATCATCATCTCTCTCGGGGCTCATGCCACCACCGACAACCTCGCCGTCAACCCTGATTTCACAGTGGCTTTCGCTACTGCTCAGACCATGGTGGCTGCCGATTATGTGGGCATTGTAAGTGGCAGGAAAACACCCGACAAGATGGAGAAGGCCGGATGGACAATGGAGAAGGCACCAAATGTGAACGCGCCGGTTTTCAATGAATTCCCTATGACTCTTGAATGTAGGGTGAAGCAAAAAATCGATGAGAGCGAGACAGGATTTTATCTCGTTGCAGAAATTGTGAACATCCTGTGTGATGAAAAGTTCCTGGCCGAAGATGGCAAGCCTGACGTGGAAAAGATGGAACTGATCACCTTCGACCCCGTCCACCACACTTACATCCAATTGGGAAAGACTGTGGGGAAGGCTTTCTTTGACGGCAAGCAAATCAAGTAGATTGGTCCCCCCCTATGTCTATGACCAAGGTTTGAAGTCTTGAACATGAATATAGAGGACTATCGGGAGTTTTGCCTTTCATTGGGTGAGGATGTGGAAGAGAAACTGCCTTTCGCGTCCTTCCGACACGCCGGCGCCGTGTTGGTGTTCTATGTGCATGGACATATGTTTTCATTCTTTGATTGCGATGACTTCAGTGTCGTCACGTTGAAATGCCAACCTGACCGAATAGAGGAACTCCGTGCCAACCACGACTGTATCGGAAAACCGCATAATATGTCGGCCAAGCATTGGATAGGCATCTGTCCGCAAACAGCTCCAGATAACCTTCTTCAGGACCTGACACGAAACTCATACGAAACCGTCAAGGCAAAATACAAATCATGATATGGCCAGAAGGAATCGACCTTCTGGCCAAATAGGGTTTTAAAGAATCCGGGGGATGCCTTACTTCTCTTCAACGATAGGATAGAGTTCGATAAACTCTCCTTGGTGATTTTGACCGTCATTGATGAGTTCGGCCATCTTTTGTCCAACTGTCTCTATGTCATGAAAGCCGGGGAGGCTCATGTTGCCGTTCAAGTCAGTCGTCGTGGGGCCGGGATGGACGGAGAAGATTTCGATAGGTATGTCCTGTTGTTCGAATTCAATCGCCATCACACCCATCATGGCATTCTGTGCCGCCTTGCTGGCCACGTAGGCCAGGGGATGCCAGTAGGGACTGATTTCCGATGGGACGGTGACGTTGACCACCCTCCCTCTGTTATTGCTAATCAGCGGTGCCAATGCCTTGGTAAGAGCGAAAGTGCCGATGAAATTCACTTCGAGTGTCTCCTTGATGACATCGATTTCAGAGTGCAAACTGTCAACGCTCATATCCCCTGGAATGCCGGCGTTGTTCACCAACAACGATGCTTCTGGATATTTCTCGATGATTTCCTTGGCTGCCTTGTCAACACTTGCAAGGTCGGCCAATTCGATGTTCACCCAACCAGGGACATCAATGCCCAATGCTCGCAGTTCGCTGATCGCTTTCTCGGCACGTTCTTGATTGCGAGCGCCGAGAATGATTTTCCAACCATTGAGTCCCAAATGCTTCGCTATACCGAAGCCAATGCCTTTGTTGGCACCTGTAATAAATACTGTCTTCATTTTTAATTCTTAGTAAATCTTTGATTTCGCAGGCAAAGGTAATATTAATTTGAAATCTATGAAATAACACGATAAGAGTAAATGGCATACCGCATATTCGGTATTTTGTCAAATATTTTCACGGTTTCACGGCTCCCGGTGTCCATTTTTTGAAAAAGCGAAGCACTTTCTCTTGGTTGTAACTCTGACCCTCTTCTAAAAAACTTGAATCTTGGATGTGGAGGACCTTGCCCTCTTCATCAAGCACAACGAAAACGGGAAAACCGAATCGTGCTGGGTTGTTCAGGCGCTCCAGCATTCTCTTTGCCAACTGCATCTTCTCCTCTCCCTCGGACTTCTTGGGATTGTAGTTCACATGGATGAAGACGAAGCTCTCGTCTATGACATTGCTGATGGCATTGTCCTTCTTGATGAAGTCTGCAAATCTCAGACACCAAGAGCACCAGTTGCCTCCTACCTGACAAATGACAAACTTGCCTTCCGACTTCGCTTTATTTACAGCTTGGTTGATTTGTTCGATGGGGTCGATGTTCTCGTCATAGACTTTGGGCAATGCAGTTTGGGCGTTCGTCATCAAGGCGAAGAGGAAAGCCAGAAATGAAAGGAATGACTTTTTGCTCATGTTCCTGCTATGACTTCTATTTCCACCAATGCGCCTTTTGGCAATGTCTTTACGGCGACGGCAGATCTGGCGGGGTAGGGCTCTGTGAAAAAAGTTGCATAGACAGCGTTCATTTCCGCAAAGTCGTTCATGTCTGCCATGAAAACCATGGTCTTCACTACATCACCCATTGTCATGCCGGCTTCTTCCAAAATGGATTTCACGTTTTCCAGTGATTGGCGGGTTTGTTCCTTGATGCCTCCCTCGACAAAAGAGCCAGTCGATGGGTCGATGGGTATCTGACCGGAGGTATAGACGAGTCCCCCTATTTGTATGGCTTGGCTGTAAGGCCCTATTGCTGATGGTGCCTTTGCTGTTTTGATTTCTTTTTTCATATCGTTGTTGTTAAAAGAATTTGACGATTTCATCCAACTCCCTATGTGTTGGGCGTTGGGGGTCTTCCGCTCTATAGCCAAGCGAGATGACGGCCATGACGGTTTCGTTGCCAGGAATGCTGAAAAGCTCTCGCAGTTGGTCGGCATCACGCATGCCCATGATGAGCGTGTCGAATCCCATGGCCCTGGCTTTCAAGATAAGATAGCAGTTGCTCAAGCCGTTGTCGTATGCTCCCCAGCCATCACCGACCTCATTGGTCTGTTTGTCTTGGAAGAAACCTGATTTCCCACGTTCAAAGGTGGAGACGATGAGCACGGGCGCATTGGCAATCTTATCCTTGTTTCCTCCAACGAGTTCTTGAACGGCTTCCAACTTCTCTTTGCTGATGGCAACATAATATTTCGTCGGCTGGGTGTTTGCCCAAGAGGGAGCATCTTGAACCGCTGTCAACAATTCACGTACTTCTGCCTCTGTGATCTTCTTGGAGGCGTCATAGCTGCGAACACTTCTACGGGAGGTCAACACTTCGTCGAAAGACGGTGAGGATGGGGCATTCTTCTCTTCTTTATTTGAGCAACTTGCCAATGATAACAATGCCATTGCAGCACCAAGGAAAAATAGTTTTTTCATATTGTTTTTGTTTATTATAATTATCCGTAAACTATTGTTATTTTTTCCAAGCATTGACAACCTCGCCCATGTACATGGAATGGACGCCGGCAGGGAAATGGTTGTACATGTTTTTGGGAACGTCGCTTTTGAATCCCTCGGGGGCGAAAGGTGCGGCATACATGGTCTTGCATTCTATCACCATCGTTGCCTCTGTATAATAAGGGGTGCCGTTTGATGTATAGGCCGTATGGAGCCCAAGGGCTTGAGCCTTGTCGCCATCACGGCCGCTCTTGGTGCCCATATAGGTCAACACCTTGCTGTTCTCCACGTCAAAAGACATGACGGTGAAGTATTCTGATTTGTCCATGAACTCCTTGGTGTAACGTTTCTCTGCTACATAGACGGTAAGGGTAGGGCGCTGCCATAACATCCCGACTGACCCCCAGCCGATGGTCATGGCATTGCTCTTCTCCTTGTCGCCGGCTGCCAGCAATTGTGCGTCGCGGAACCATTGGAAACCATTGTCTGCGAAGTCTTCCACAACGTTGAATTTCTTGAAACCGTGTTCTTCCTGAGCAGATGCAGGAGTGGCTGCAAACAACAATGCAGCCAAGAATATGAAGATAAATCTTTTTCTTTTCATCATTTTTTTATCGTTATATTGTTATATCGTTATTCCGTTATTCCGTTATATCGTGATTAAGTCATCATGCCATGCCATCATATCTAATCCTTGATCTTCAAATCCTTCAGCTTCTTCATTTCTTGATTGCTAATGGCATGGTCGTATATGCGGAAATCTGCCACATCTGCCTGAGTCAGGTATTTGTCGCCACGGAATGGGGCGCGTCCTATCCAACAGTTGGCCGGGGCCTCTTTGAATAATTCTGAGAGGATGGGCATGTGTTCGTTCCGTCCAATCAGTTTTCCGTCCAAGAAGAGTTCGCCTTTGTGGCCTTCCTGGCGGTAGAGGGCGTGCACCCAGATGTCACGCTTGGGTGAACTTCCCTGCATGATGATTTCTTCGTGTTCATATCCTCCTGTTGAAATCTCGAATCGCTGTTCGTTCAAGCGCATGGCCATGTATGGACCTTCGTTGGCACTGTTTTCGGCCAATTGGGAAAAGGCAAAAAGGAAATGGCCGTACCCGTCAAGTTTGTTTTCTGAACTTACCTTGAACCAGACGGACACGGTGAAGTCTTTTAAGTCCTTGATGAGCGACCCGGTCTCTGAAGTGAGGTCGTAGTAGCCGTTGTCTTTTCCAAGATGGAGAATGCAGGAGTTCCGCTCGTCTATCTTGGCATCTCGTTTCAGATAGGCAGGTTGCCAGGCAAAACGGTATTCCGACTCCTGCTTGGTCTTTATCATTGGGGCGGGAAGGGCGGAGGACATCTTGGCGGTAAGACGCTTGATCTGTTCTTTCAAGATGTGATAGGCGGGATGTGCCATGGCTCCATGGTCGTAGCCTTGCATCTCGTAGAGAGTGACATCCTTGTGACCCACAAGTTTCAGCATGCGCCAGAAATAGGTCTGCTCCTCGTATCGGCCGAACAATTCCAGTTCCCTGTCGCCAGAGATGATGACAATAGGTGGGGCGTCGGGGCGGATGAAGGCGAGTGGGGCATATTGGTCGATGGTGGGTAGCAAGGGGCCGATGCCTTGCTGCTTGCGCACGTTGTAATGGGTGATGCACTGGCCGCTGAAAGGTATGAGGGCTGCCAGGGAGTCGGCGTCGACATCGTATTTGGCAAGCCATTTTTTGTCAAGGCCGATCATGTCCAGAAGATAGCCTCCTGCAGAGTGACCGGCAACGAAGATTTTACGCTTGCTACCGCCGTATTTCTCAATGTTTTTATTGGTCCATGCGACGGCCGCGGCAGCATCGTCCAGGCATTGGTCGATGCTTGCTTTAGGCAGCAGCCTGTAATTCGCCGAAACAACTACGATACCGCTGTTCTCCAGTTCTTGGTCGATGTGTTTGCTGCCTCCTTCCAAACCGCCACCGTGGAACCACACCACTACGGGCGCGTCAGTGCTGTTGGTGGGATGGTATACGTCGAGCTTGCAGCGTTCTTGTGCATAGGCATCTGACGATTCCGTGTACGGGATGTCATTGACTCGTTGGTATTGAGCCTTTGAGATGGATGTGCATAGCAGAAGCGAGAGGACGAGAAAAATGTTTTTGTTGCTCATTTTGTCTAATGGTATGATGTATTACGAAAATGTTTTCATCGGCCATGATGGAGTTATCCTTTCTTACTGGCATGTTGGGGCTTGCTTTGAACAATTTTCCTTCAAGGCATGCCGCCTTACCAAGGGAATGTCTCCGGGTCGTTGAGCTCGTTCGAGCGTAGGTTCTTGTTAAGGGAATTGACCGATGCCATGTCCTCCTCGCTCAAGGTGAATGACATGATTTCCAGATTTTCGGCGAAGTGATTGGGCTTGGCCCTGGGAATGGTGATCAGTCCACGTTGTACTAACCAGCGGAGCACGATTTGGGAAGCCGTTTTTCGATGTTTCTTTGCCAGTGACTGCAAAACCGGATGGCCCACCACGTCGATGTCGCCCTGGCCGAAAGGTCCCCAAGCTTCCACTTGGATGCCCAACTGATGGTTGTAGGCGATGTTCTCTTCCTGCGTCATGAAAGGGTGCACCTCTATTTGGTTGACGACAGGGCGTATCTTGGCATATGAGAGCAACTCGTCCAGATGATGGCTGTTGAAGTTGCTCACACCGATTGACCTCACCTTGCCTTGGCTCACGCTTTCCTCCATCACCAGCCATGTGCCCTTCACACAATCCTTCACGGGCCAGTGGATGAGCAGCAGGTCGATATAGTCAGTCTTCAACTTGGTAAGACTCTCATCAATCGACTGGCGGATGGCATCACATCCTTCACGCATGACGTTGGTGTTCACCTTGGTGGTGACGAAGATGTCTTGTCGTGATACACTGCTGTCGGCGATGCCCTGGCCCACCTCTACTTCGTTCTCATACATTTGTGCCGTGTCGATGTGGCGGAAACCTGCTTCCAAGGCCAAGCGTACATTCTGGCGTGCCGTATCTCCGCGCAACGTCCATGTACCGACGCCTATCTGTGGTATTTCATAGCCGTTGCTCAGTCTTATTCTCATCATTTTAGCACGGCTTTCACGTTGGTCACCATGTTCTTGTGCGACTCGTCTTCTTTGGTGATTGTTGAGGTGAGGGCGATGGCACCGGCTTTATCCTTGGTGGAGAAGGTGCCGGAATAGATGATGTCGCTGTCAAAAATCAGGGTAGCTTCGATATTAACTGTGTAGGTGCCCTTTGGCACGGCCTTTCCCTGTTGGTCTGTGAAATCCCATGTGAAGGTTTGTGTGCCGTCGGTTTGAGGAGTGGCACCAGTGAAGGCGTCCAACTGTTGGTCGGTCTGCTCCTGGGCTTTCGACGCTTTCACCCATGTCGGAACACAGGCGGGGCGCTTGACATAGCCACGAACGGGTTCCTCGCCGGGACGGGTGCGTCCCTTTGTCGTGTAAGAGGTGACAAAGAGAGTCTTCACCACTTCGCCTTTCTCATTTCCTATCCATACGGCATACTGGTTGGAACCTGGGCCAGCCTGACGTTGGTAGTTGAAGGATATCTCAAGGCTCTTGGCTGAGGCTGATTGGACTTGTTCTTGTTCTCCCGAAGCCTTTATGCCTAAGACAATGACGGGTACCGATAGCAACATGGTTGCAAGAAGGGCGATAAATAACTTCTTTTGTCTCATTTTCTATGATTTTGTCGGGGTTGATAAGATAGATGTAAAAAATCTGGCTACAAATATAGTGAATAATCCTCTTTTTTTCGTATTTTTGCCGTGGAATTTTAATAAGTTTTGTAAAGATTATAGAAATTGGAGACAGTCAAGGTTTGCCCTCCGCCTGAAAACCATTGGATCGGACATGGGCGGATGACTGAAGGTGAGATGGATATGAAAAAACGATGAATTATGCCAAAGGAGAGGAGCAAGGCTGACTTGTATCGTGAAAAAGCTTATGAAGGCGACACCAGGGCGATGAACAACCTTGGCGTATGCTATGAGAGGGGGACTGGGGTCAAGGTCTGCTTGGAGATGGCTTTTGAATGGTATATGAAAGCTGCTGAGATGGGTGATGTCTACGGCTGTTTCAATGTCGGGGAGTGCTATTATCATGGGAAGGGAGTGGAAAAGAATGACGAACTCGCTTTCGAATGGTATATGAAGGCCGCCGAAAAGGGAGACATGCAGTCGCAGGTGAATGTGGCCAATGCCTATTACCTCGGTCAAGGCATCGGGCAAGACCATCATAAGGCTTTTCTTTGGTATCGTGAGGCTGCTTTTCAAGGCCATGTCTTGAGTCAGAAAAACTGTGGCGCGGCCTGTTGGAATGCCGACGGAGTAGAGAAGAATTTGGTGGATTGCGCATTTTGGTATGAATTGGCCGCCAATGCCGGTGATGCACAGGCGCAGTTTGCCATTGGTTGGTTCCATATGACGGGCAACGGCGTTCCTGTTGATGAGAAGGTGGGCTTGAAATGGATACGCAAGGCTGCCTTCCAACTCTATCAGCCTGCTATCGACTATTGCAAGGAACATGGTCATAGGTGGTATTGAAATGGAATCAAACGAGACTGCATAACACGGAAAAATTCATATAAAACGAATAGGACATACCTTAAATTAATGAAAATAGTTATGATTGACCAAATTATCGATTTCAATAAGACTTTTGTGGCACAAAAGGGCTACGAGAAGTATGTCACGGACAAGTACCCTGATAAGAAATTGGCGGTGCTCTCGTGCATGGACACAAGGCTGACTGAACTGTTGCCTGCTGCGCTCGGACTGAAGAACGGGGATGCCAAAATCATTAAGAACGCAGGTGGATTGGTGATTTCTGCTTTCGACTCTGCCATACGTAGCTTGATTGTTGCCATCTATGAACTGGGCGTGGAGGAAATCATGGTGGTGGCTCACTCGCATTGCGGAGCTTGTCACATGAGCTTCGACCATTTCCATCACGAAATGTTGGCACGTGGCGTGAAGGAGGAGACGCTCGCCACCATCCGTAAGTGTGGCATTGACCTCGATGCTTGGTTGGAGGGTTTCAAGGACACTCCGACATCTGTACGCACGACTGTGGCGACCATCACGTCCCATCCGCTCGTGCCAAAGGATATCGTCGTCAGGGGATTCATCATTGATTCTGAGACCGGGGCGTTGGAGGAAATAAAATAGCATGGTGGTGCTCTGTCGTGGCGACGTTGACGATTTGGTATTGATGAAACACACTTTTGGATGGAAACGAATGGTTTGAAAAGCGAAAAGGATCCGATGGGCAGGGCCATTTTCGACTATGTCAAGCGACAGGCTTTGGGGAACGACGTCCATGTGACGACTGACAAACTCAGGGTGTTCTCCCCGATGTTTGAGGAGGACGAAATTCCTTTGGAAACACTTTTCCGACAATTTGATGACATGCCCTTGATTGAAAGGGCAGCTCTTGGTTTGGTGAAAGGGAAGACGTTGGACGTGGGGGCTGGCTCTGGTTGCCATTCTCTTGTCCTTCAAAATAGGGGTGTTGACGTCACAGCCATCGACATTTCTCCTCTGGCCGTGGAGGCCATGAAGCTGAGGGGAGTGAAGAATGTGGTTGAACAGGATTTCTTCGCACACGAGGGACGGTATGACACCATTCTCATGCTGATGAATGGCATAGGGATTGTCGGTTCTTTGGAACGACTGTCCGACTTTTTCCGGCACGTTGACCATATCCTCTCACCTGGAGGCCAACTATTGTGTGATTCGTCGGACATCAGCTATGTCTTTGAGGATGAAAACGGAAAAATAGACTATCCTGATACCGGTCACTACTTTGGTGAATTGAACTACACGATGCAATACAAAGAGACCACAGGAGAACCTTTCGCGTGGCTTTATGTCGATGCCGGCACGCTAAGGCAAGAAGCAGGGAAAAGTGGATTTGATGTCGAAATCATCGTAGAAGGCGAGCATTACGACTACTTGGCAAGAATATCAAAAAGAGATGGTTGAACTTTCCCATATGTGCCTAACCATGATTATTGAATCATATTTGCCCTTGTCACTACTTCAAGGGCATACGCAATCATTGTAATACGCAAAATAATATGCAAATATTGTATCAGTTAAAAGACCTCGTTTTCCAACATCCCGTGCAGTCTTACCTCGTTGCCATCAACGTGGTCACATTCTTCATTTATGGTGTTGACAAGTGGAAGGCAATACGGCGAAAATGGCGAATTTCTGAGGCTACGCTATTGATGTTGGCGGCCATTGGAGGCAGCATTGGGGCGTGGCTGGGAATGAATGTCTGGAATCATAAGACGAAGCATAAGAAGTTCTTGTATGGTGTCCCTGCGATTCTGATTGCACAAATCGCTCTGGCATATTGTTTGATGAAGTAACGATGGCGCTATTTGGCCACCCATATTCTCTTTTCCAAACCACATTTTAAGTTCCTTTTGGGGGATATGGTGTTCATTTGATACTCAAAATATACAAAATTCTCACTAAAAAGGGACATTATTAAGAAGAATTCATTAATTTTGCATGGTAATACTTTAAACGTTAAAGAACAACAATCTAACTATTCATTATGAGAAAAATTTTGATGCCTCTTCTGCTTATGGTGGCAGTGTCTGCCTATGCACAAGAAAACCCAGTGTTAACTATTGAGGGCGGGCAGGTCAAAGGCGTGTTGGCCGACGACCACCCTGACGTGTATGTTTATCGTGGCATTCCTTACGCAGCACCTCCTATCAAGGAAAATCGTTGGAAGGAGCCTCAACCTATCGTGCCTTGGAAAGGTGTGAAGATTTGCGACACCTTTGGACATCCCAGTTATCAGGCTATCCAATATCCTGGAGGGTACTTCACGGAGTGGGGCTATGGAAAGGAGGCTCCATACAGCGAGGACTGCCTCTATCTTAACGTATGGACGAAGGCGCCAGGAAAAGTGTCGAAGAAACTGCCTGTCGCTCTATGGATACATGGTGGCGGCTATCGCGAAGGATGGGGCTCGGAACCTGAGTTCGACGGACAGGAATGGGGCGCAAAGGACGTGGTGCTCGTTTCCATCAACTACCGTCTTGGAGTGTTCGGATTCCTGACTCACCCTTTGCTTTCAGAAGAGAGTCCTCATAAGGTGTCCGGCAACTATGGCATCCTCGACCAAATCGAGGCATTGAAATGGATTAAGAAGAATATCGAACAGTTTGGCGGAGACCCCAACAACGTCACGATTTTCGGACAGAGTGCCGGTGGTGGAAGCGTACGCACCCTCTGCGAGTCTCCATTGGCTCGCGGCCTTTTCCACAAGGCGGTCATCATGAGCGCACAAGGGCTCAGCATCCCCAATCCTAATGGAGGCGGTATGATGGGTGGTCGTTACAGTGGTGGTTCCATTGCCGATGCCGCCGCTAATGCCAAGAAAGTATTTGACTGGGCCGGTCTGACCGACTTGCAGAAGATGCGTCAGGCTTCCACTGAGACAGTCTTCGCTCTCAGCAACCTCTACGGACAGGTCACCGGCGAACGTATGATGTTGCCATACATGCCGTTGATTGATGGTTATGTCAGTTTGAAGAGCTTTGACGATGCCACCCGTGAAGGAACATTGGCGGATGTCCCATATATGATAGGTTTCACACTCAACGATATGGGAAACATGGCTCCCAACATCGCGGAGTTCTGCAAGGTACGTCAGAGCAAGGGCGGAAAGGCTTGGGCCTATGAGTTTGCCCGCCCGCTGCCAGACGATGGCTCTCATCCGGAGGTGACTCAGCGTCTGAGGGGCGCGTTCCACTCTTCCGACCTTTGGTTCGTCTTCAAGTCGCTGAAGCACTGCTGGCGTCCTTGGGCAAAGGGCGACTGGGACCTCTCGGAGAAGATGCTGACGGCATGGACCAACTTCGTCAAGTACAGCGATCCCAATGGCAAGAATGGCGGAGCATGGGCTCCTTGCACGGAAAAGAAGCCTCATTTCATGGTGTTCAAACTCAATGACCAAGATGTTGAGGCATCCTTCTTCGGTGAACCTGAAATAGCACCTCAGCAGGGTTTAAGACCTTTCGGCCCTGGACCAGCAGGTGGTAGAAGATAAACAGACCAGGGTTTCTTAAGATATGTAATTGAGTCGGCAATTATGTCGGCTCAATTACATATTTGTCGCAATGAGGTTGCTTGATTCGTAGTGAAAATGCTTTTAATTATTTCACTTTTTTGCATCACGGCTTTTAACCTTTCTCTTTTTCATCCGTCAAATCAGCATTAGACTTAAATATTTTTATGAAATTATATATTTTATCTGCATTGCTCTTAATTACGGGCAGCGTGTGTCACGCACAAGACATCACTATCCGCTATGATGGTGCGACGGTGAAGGTGAAACAAAAGACAAAGGACAGTGTGAATGTTTATGTCGATGGCGCCAAGGTGAGCATTGAGAGTTTGTACAAAAGTCGTCAACTCTCTCTCCGTATGACAGGCAATAGCGATGACGGACTGCTTAACCTGAAATCAGATGGAAAGATGAAGATAACGCTCGATGGTTTGACGCTGACCAGCCAGGAGGGGGCTCCAATCTGCCTGAAGAACAAGAAAAAGGTGGAGATAGCAGTTGCAAAAGGGACAAAGAATACACTTGCCATCACCGCGTGTAATGACACAGCCAATCATAAGGCGGCTGTCATTTGGGCGAAAGACAAACTCTTGTTTTCTGGCAAGGGGTCTCTTAATATCATCGCCACTGGTGACGGATGCCGTGGCATCAAGACCAAAAAGGACATCATTATCGAGGACCTTACGCTCAACGTGACGACATCGGGTGACAACCTCGGAGAAAAACCCTTCGGTTTCGGTGGTTTCCCTGGCTTCGATGGCGAGATGCCCGATTTCAGCAGTTTCCCTCCCTTCGGCAATGACAGCACACGGCAAGGTGGATTCCAAATGCCAGACTTCGGTGGCGGTTTCCCTCCCTTCGGCAATGACAGCACACGGCAAGGTGGATTCCAAATGCCAAATTTCGGCGGTGGCTTCCCTCCCTTCGGCAATGACAGCACACGGCAAGGTGGATTCCAAATGCCAAATTTCGGCGGTGGCTTCCCTCCCTTCGGCAATGACAGTACTCGGCAAGGTGGATTTCAAATGCCCGACTTCGGTGGTGGTTTCCCACCTTTCGGAAATGACAGTACAAGCGAGGGTGGATTTCTTGATTTTGGTGGCGGCTTCGGCGGCAAACACAAATATGTCGCTTCCACCAAGGGCATTGCTTCGAAAGGCAAAATCACCATCAACAGCGGCAATGTAACCGTCAGGACCTCCACCGCAGGTGCTGAAGGCATAGAGGGAAAGGAGGGCATAGTCTTCAATGGCGGCAAAGTGGATGTCTTCGCCACCGATGATGCCATTAACACCAATGCCACCATAGAGTTCAATGGGTCGCACGTTATCGCCAGAAGTTCGACAAACGATGCCGTCGATTCCAATCCCCAAGGTGGGTTCTTCATGCCTTTCGGTGGAAATAGTGAGCAAGAAACTAAACCTGCTGTCGTCATTACAGGTGGCACTGTATATGCTTGGAGTCAAGTGGGATCACCTGAAGAGGGAATCGACTGCGACTTCGCGCCACTCGTTATCCAAGGGGGCACCATTTTCACAGTCGGTGGCGGCATGGGGGAGATGCCATCTGTGCCCACCAATGAGACGGCAAAGCAGCCCGCGGTCTTACTCATCGGTCTCGACATCGTAAAGGATGAACCCATCAACATCTTTGATGACAGCGGCAAACTCATTGACTCTGTCACCATTCCTTTTGCCATGCGTCGCAGTGCCAGCCTCGTAGGAAGTCCCGCATTCAAACTCGGCAGCACTTACACAGTGAAAACAAAGGGATACGAAAAGTCTTTCACCCTCAGCGAGCCTTTCACCGCTGTTCGCTAACACCGAATGTAGAGACGAGATTCTTCCAGATTCTTCCCGTCTCTACATATATTTTTTGTGATTCCTCCCTCTTTTCACAAGCCCCGAAGAGGGGGCTGACTCATTCCCATAGTGCTCGTGCAAACGCAGAACTACTGACATCATTAGTTGTTGCCAATGCGAATTCGACAATTTCAAAATCGTAGTTCTTCAATAGTTCAACAAACGTCTTCGACACAATCTCAATAGAATTATTGAAAGCCCCACATCCCCATGCACCAAGAATGACAACTTCATTGCCTTCCTTGGTTGCCACGTCAAGAATTTTCTTGATTCTTGAGCGTATCACGGCCTCGTAATTGTCTGGGCGTGTGTTGACGCGGCTCATCTGAGGTGCTGCGCACGTGATGACATTCACCTTGTACCATTCATCATGGTTCATCATCTTCGGATAGACAGGGTCGGTGCGCTCATCCGTCTTGAACACAATCACGTCGGGTGTATAGATGAGGTCGTCGTTGCCCATGAAGTCCATCTCGCCTGCATGGTACATATCGCTGTGTTTCTCGTAGAAAGGCTTTTTCATAGCCTGAAGGCAAGGGTACAAGGTGGAACATCTGCAAAGGGACTCCTCCTGTGCGCCCGCGCTGAACGGAGCGCCTCCTATGAAGTGGTTGTTCGCATAGTTCAACACGGCAGTTTTCTTGCCCGCATAACCTTTGGCCGCCTCGAAACTTCGTTTGCCAGATACGATGTATCTTGTGCTTGTCTTCTCTGCGATAGGTTGGTCGATACATTCCTCTTCTGCAACCATGAACTGTCTTGCTATGGAGTCCTCCACGGCTTCCTTCAGTTCAGGCATTGACTCATAACATCGCTTGGTGTCAATCATCACATCATAATTGATTTTCCTGTAATTGAATGCCATAATTAGATTATTTTTATTACAAAATTTATTGTAGAAATAAATGCTTAGTTGGGGAGATATATGTCCATCCCCATATTGCCATACAGCAATGAAAGGCTTCTCTTTTTTCTCTTGTTATTAATCCCTATTGTCTATTTTGGTAAACAAAGTTACAAAAGCTTTCCAATAATTTCATCTAATTATAGGTGAAAATTTAATTCCTCATCATCAATCAACTTTATCACTCTAACTTTTCTTGATTTTTTTTGACGTTCAATACAAAAAAACTATATATTGTACTAATAAATCCCAAATCATTGCTATCTTTGTGCGTGATATCAAAATCATGGCAATAAACAACTTATAATATCACCATTATGAAACATTTATCTGCATTTCTGCTATTGAGTTTGATGTGCACCTTTGGCTTTGCCCAAACGATGAAGGAAGCACCCATCAAGAACCCGATGTTGTGGGCCGATGTGCCCGACCCTGATGTCATACGCGTAGGTGACACGTTCTATCTGGTCAGCACCACCATGCACTTGATGCCTGGTGCTCCTGTGATGGCATCGAAGGACTTGAAAAATTGGGAGACCGTGGGCTACATCTTCGACAAACTGACTGACTCTCCGAAGTACGACTTGGCATTCTCCTTGCCTCTTGACCAGCAAAAGGGCGAGGGTGTCGGCACCGTTTATGGACGAGGACAGTGGGCCACGTCGCTGAAATATCATGATGGCAAGTTCTGGGCGCTCTTGGCTCCAAACGAGCAGGGTGCAATGGGCGACACCTATATCTTCACCGCACCCAAGGCCGAGGGACCGTGGACCATCCATTCACGTCTACGCCACTTCCATGACGCCACCTTGTTTTTCGATGATGACGGTACGCCATACGTGTTCTTCGGAACGGGCGAGGTGTGCCAATTGACTCGTGACCTGAAAGGTGTCGTCGAGGGGAGCCTGCGCCACTATTTCCAACGTGAGGAAGAAGAGCGTGGACTGCTGGAAGGCACTCGCGTCATCAAGCACAACGGCACATATTACGCCATGCTCATCAGCCAGTCTTTTGGTGGCGGACTCAATCGTCGTGAGGTATGCTACCGCACGAAAGATTTGAACGCCAAATGGGAGAAGAATGTCATTTTGGAAAGCCCTTTCGGCGGTTTCTCCTATCTTGCGCAAGGCACCATTGTCGATACCGCGGAGGGCGACTGGTATGGCATTATGTTCCAAGACCGTGGGGGAGTGGGGCGTGTGTTGACACTCTCTCCAGTACGCTGGATTGATGGATGGCCGATGCTGGGTGACGAGAATTACAAAGTGCCTGACATCATGCGACCCTACAAGAGCGGACAACCTGTGAAGGGAATCGTCCTGCCCGATGACTTCGATGACACGAAGCTGGGACTGCATTGGCAGTGGAACCACAACCCCGTGGATAATGCATGGAGCCTTGCGGAACGTCCGGGATTCCTTAGACTCAAGACTTGCCGTATAGTCCCCAACCTCTATTTGGCCCCCAACACGCTGACGCAGCGAATGGAGGGACCGGCTTGCAGCGGATGCATTTGCATGGACTTGTCGAAAATGAAAGACGGCGACTGCGCCGGATTGGCTGCTTTCAATGGCGACAGTGGTGTGCTGACTATCATTAGGAACGGCAAGAAATTCACTCTTGTGATGAGTGAACAGAAGGTGACCTTGACAGAGCGCGAGAAGGCCGTGACCAAGGTCGATGTGAAGGAAATTGAAACTGTCGACCTGACCAAGCTGCTCAATGCCAAACAGCCTAAGATATGGCTGAGACTGGATGGTGAATTCCGTCCCGGGCAGCGCGGCGGGCGTGATGCGGCCAATTTCTTCTATAGCCTCGATGGTGCGCAATGGACGCAAATTGGCACGAAGGATTATCGCATGGTGTTCGACTATCGCCGTTTCTTCATGGGGACGAAATTCGGCATCTTCAATTACGCCACAAAGAAGACGGGTGGATATGTCGACGTGGATTTCTTCAAATATCAATGTGAAGAGAAGTAAAGATGGACGGTCGCCGTTTATTTGAGAAATAACCAAGTAAAATGAAATTGTTGAAGAAATTACTGAAAATCACCCTGCTGTGCCTTCTATTGCTCCTTGTGGTTGCCGGGGGGTATTTGTGGATGGTTTTCGGTCCACTCGTCAAGGGAGCGATGTCGGCCGAGAAACTCGACGACGGCCTTTATTACATGGAGTATCGAGGTGACGACGGATTTGACGCCCTGATGGAGAAAGGTGGTTTCGAAACTGCAGACCAATTGGGAAGCTATGCGATGGAGTTCCTGTCGAAAGGCCACTACAAACCTGAAGTAAAAACGGAAAAAGCGGATTTCGGATGTTCGGCTCTTACGGTCGCCACGCCTGATGGTGGTGTGATGATGGGACGCAACTTCGACTTCCCGTCTGCCGTAGGTGTGATCATGCATTCCATTCCAGATCGTGGATACGAATCGATCACCACCTTCAACGTGGAGTTCTATGGATTCGGTGAGGATTACAAACCTGAAGGATTTGCCAATCAATATATGGCTCTTACTGGACTGTTTGTCGCCCTCGATGGCATCAACGAGAAAGGGTTCGCCATGGCCGACTTGATGGCTGGAGACTCGGTAGTGACCAACCAACGCACAAGCAAACCCGATCTCACGACGACGGGGGCCATACGCTACCTCCTGAACAATGCTGCCAACGTCGGTGAGGCTTTGGAACTGTTGAAAGGCATCGATATGCACTCCGATATAGGATCCGCCCATCATTATGCCATGGCCGACGCATCAGGCAGAAGTGTGGTGGTGGAATATGTAGACAACCAGATGGTGGTGACGGAGTCGCCCGCTTTGGCCAACCACTACTTGTGCGAGGCCAAGAACGGGGTCGGATTGGTAGAAGGCGACCATCGTTACGACATGCTTTGTGAACGATATGAACAGACTGGCGGAGTGATGGACGAAAAGACGCTTACCGAAGCCATCAAAGCTGTGTCGCAGGAAGAAGTGAAAGGGAAATTCCTCGGAACGGCATGGACCATGGTGATGGACCTGAAAAATCCTTCTGTCACTTACTATTCACGCCGTCATTTCGACAAACCATTTCACTTCAAACTCTCACGAACAAAAGATTGATTCAAGTCACCATGTGGCTTAGACAAACCCTTTGTCGCGCCATTTGCCTGACCGCCAGCGGCGTAGGAGGATGACTCCACGGATGTTCTCGTCAAGTGCGAAGCCGACCCACATGCCTACAAGGCCATAACCGAGCGGAATGCCGATGACGTAGCTCACGCCTACTGCGATGCTCCATTGGAAGATGACTCCCACGACGAAGGGATAGATGGTGTCGCCGGTGGCACGAAGTGTGCTGCCGGCGAATATGTTTGACGTGCGGCCTATCTCCAAGAAGATATCGACAACGAGTACCCAGACTCCCATTCGGATGATTTCTTCGTTGTCAGTGAAGGCTCGGAGTATGTTTGGCCCGGCGATGGCGAGAAGGACGGAGCCTGTGAGTGTGATGATCATTGACCAACGGAAGAAGTAGTTGCCAAGGACGTAGGCGGCTTGATGGCGCCATTGCCCGACAAGATGCCCTACGAGTATGTCGCCTCCTTGTGTGATGCTGATGCAGAACAGGTAGACAAACATGATCATGTTGTGGCAATAGGTGCGGGCGGCCAGTGCCTCGTTGCTGATTTGGTTGATGAAATAGGTGATTGCCACTTGGGACAGGCTGTAACTGATGTTCTCGCTCATCGCTGGTATGCCGATGCGTAGCAGGTTCTTGAGTTCCTGCCATGGCATCGGGCGGAAATAGCTCAGAGGGAAACGGCGGATATGAACACGGAAATGGATGATGGCAAGCAGCACCATGGAAACGGCGCGGCTCGCTGCCGTAGCGATGGCTGCGCCCTCTACGCCCAGCCGGGGGCAGCCCCAATGCCCGAAGATGAGGGCGTAGTTACCAAGGATGTTCAATACGTTGACGACACCCGTTACGGCCATTGGCCAGACCACCTTGTCGGCACTGCGCAATGAGGCGGAGAACGTCAGCGACAGGGCCTGAAAGAATGATAATGCACCTGTCAGTCGCAGATACACCACTCCATCGCCCATCAACTCAGGGCGGAGACCCATGAGAGACAACAAACTCTCGGCAAAGAAGAACAGCAAGACGCTGACCGTCAGCCCAAGCATCAGATTCACCACCAGAGCCATTCCCACCACCTGTACCAGACGCTTGCGAAGACCCGCTCCTATGTATTGGGCGCAGAGTATGGCTGCACCCATCGAGAAAAACTGGTAAACGAGGAAAACAAGCGAAATCAACTGGTTGTCCAGCCCCACCGCTGCCACGCTGTTGTCGCTATAGCGGCTCAGCATCACGGTGTCCACCGCACCGAGCAGCATCACCAAGGCGATCTCGATGAACACCGGGATGGTGAGTACTTTCAGTTGTTGCTTCAGGGAATTGCTGGACATTTCTCTTTCAGTCCATCATTGAACTATGAATGGGGCGAATCAATGTAGATAATCCAACTCGATTTTGTCGATGTCTGGCATCCAATCTCTGTCATTGCTGAGGCGGATGCTGTTGCGCCCTTTCTTGAGCTCCACGTCCATGGTGATGGTACCAGGCTTTTCCCATTCGCCCGAATTGGCTTTCAAGGTGGCTATACGTTGACCGTTGACCGTGAGATCCATGGTGCGGTCATCACCAGAGAAATAGGTGATGGTCAAACGGCGGGTTCCGGCTTTACTTGCATAGACTTCATTCCATTGGATGTCGTTGCCTTCACGGCCGCCGAGCCATCCGGCCTTGTAACCACCACTGGCATAGGGTACGGCAGTGAAGACCCCCGACTTCTCTTCCTGGTTGTTGCGTAGTTCCTGATAGGCGGGGAGAAATGCGGTTTCTGCTTCATAGACCTTTCGCTCCAGGCGTTTCTGCCCTCTCACGCGGAAAATCTTGGTGCCGTGGGCAGGTATTTTCAAGGGAATGGGATTCATGTCGTAGAGATAGTCTTGTTGGGCAAAGCAGTCGTAGTATTGCACGGCACCGCCAAGGTCAATCGTGGCAGGGTAGAACTTTATAGTCTGATCGTTGTCGCTTGGGTTGTAGATGGCTACGGCGCGCTTTTTGCCTCTTGGCTTCTTGATGTCTTTCACCATGATGAAGCATTCGCCTTGTTTCTCTGCCACGTAGGCTTGCAAGTGCAACGGATCTTGGTTCAGGGCGATTAGGTCGCGGTTGCAGAGCAGTTTCAGGGACTCTGGACGTATGTTGCGCGTATCGCAACCGATGAGGAGCGGCGAGGACATGATGCACCACATGCCGAAATGTGTCTCGTCTTCCACTTGCGACATGGAGCGCCCCACTTCCAGCATGTCCATGTCGTTATAGTGTCCGTCGTGACAGTAGGCGCTGAGGTAGAGGTTCTCGGCCAAGATGCCGCGAACACTTCTCCAAGCATCGAAGATATCGCCCGTGGTACGCCAGCTGTCGCAGATGTCGGCTCCCCATGTTCCGGGGAAAGCCCAACGGCACATGTTAAATACAACATCCTTCTTGCCGCAGTTCTTGATGGCGTTCGATATCTTGGTATACTGTTCGCGCTCGTCAAGATGCATATGGTGTCCTCCGCAGAAATCCACCTTGATGAAATCGAAGTCCCAATCGATGAAGTAGAGCTTGCAGTCCTGTTCCTCGTGACCCGCAAGCCCCACGCCGATGCCCCATGCGTGTTGATTGCCGCTTCCACAGGTGTTGTCGCCGGCGTCGGAATAGATGCCGGCTTTCAGGCCGAGTTGATGGATATGGTCTACCAATGGGCGCATGCCGTTGGGAAACAATTTGGTGTTCAGACGCAGATGGCCGTCCTCTCCACGGCCGTCCCAATAGCCATCGTCGATGTTCACATAGTGATAGCCTGCCTGCTGCAGTCCATTCTGGTGCATGGCGTCAGCTTGACCTTTGATGAGGTCCTCGTTGATGTCTAATGCAAACGTGTTCCATGAACTCCAGCCCATGGTGGGAGTCCGTTGGGCGAAAGCTGACACTGCAACGCATGCCAGTATCGCCAGTAGCATCATCTTGCGCATAAAGTTGGTATCTTTGATAAATGATGCCGTAAAGGTACGAAAAAATCATTGAAGCGAGCAAGAAAGAAACGCATTTCTTTCCTTGAGTGTGAAATAACTGACGAATGACAGACCACTTGAAACACCAGGCAGTGGGCTAAAGGGCGGGGAGACGCGCACTGTCTCCCTCCCAAAATTTCACACAAACAATGCAAAACAGATGAGTTTTGAAACATATGTTTGCAAAAGTTTGATGTAAAAGCGGTTGAAACTAAGAATATTTGAAAAATATTTGGCGTTTTAATTATTTTTCTTTTACTTTGTAACGATAATATATTTACTTAATGTCAATAACCATATGAAGAAAACTATTTTTACACTTCTCACAGCTATGACACTGATGCTGTCGAGCTGCATGAACACGGGACTTGGAACGGGAATCGGAACTACATCTAACAATTCAACCGGCGGTGTGCTGACAAGTATCCTTGGCAGTGTATTGGGTAGTGTGTTGTTCGGTGGTTCCACATTTGACCAATCTGGCATTCTTGGTAGCTGGAACTACGCAGCTCCAAGTGCTGCTTTTACCACCGAACAAGCTCTGACAAATGCAGGAGGTGCTGCTACAATTGCCAATATGGCATCGTCGCTGGCAAGTAATTACGGCAACATAGGCATCAATCGTAACAACACTTCTTTCTCGTTCCTTGATGGTAATAAGTTCTCTGCCAAGGTGAATGGCATCCCATTTAGCGGAACCTATACCTATAACCCACAGAACGGTGAAATCGCCCTCAAGACGGCTACGGAAACCATCAAGGGCAACGTAACAAAGACCGAAAAAGGAATGGGGTTGATGTTTGACTCTACACAGATGGTCAACATCCTTCAGAAAGAAGGCAAGGTAAGCAACACTGCTGCAGTCCAGGCTGTCAGCAAGCTTGCCAAGAGTGCCAACGGTGCTCGTGTAGGCTTTGAGCTTACAAGATAAGAGTAATTGATTTTACTTTTCTTCGCCAAATCCGAAAGAAAACTCCCAAGTATGCAAATAATCTGCAAAATTTGGAGTTTCCTTTCGGATTTTTGATATTTTGACGAATTCAGCCGCTATTTCGCTTTGATTGGGAATAGGATGCTTTTTAAAGGTAGTTAGGATTCGCAGATTTTTTTTCCATGCCTACCTTTTTCTCATACAACGCCTCCGAGCCATGCTTAATCAGAGACTTGGAATCTCTGTTGCAGAAAAACAAACCATTCTCTTTATAGGGGAGATGGCATCCAAGACCGACGCCGACCCAAAAGACTTTGCACCGCCATTCCTGTCAAATGGTGCAAAACATGAGTTAGAGATAATGTAAGTAATTGTTTCTTTTTTTCATAAAATCGTGAATCCCGGCTTGCCAAGAAAATTGAATATCCTCGATGCTCTGGTCGGCAATAATGGAATCCTTAAGGATTGTATCACCCATTAAAGTAGTGAAATATGGCTTGAAAAATGGTTGGTTACTCAGTTGGAAATAGGCATCGCGAAGCCACTCAATGTGCAAGCGTTCCTCCACAATCGCATAGTCATTGGCAAAGGAAACAAGGCTTTCACCATTACAACGAGTGTTTTTATGCAATGGGTTGGTAGCACCTCTCATAGATTTTGGAGTGAAAGAATAAGAACCGCGCATTTGGGGATGGCCGAAACAACAGAAAGGATGATTAGTGCCACGGCCAACACTCACAATTGTTCCCTCGAAAAGGCACAATGAAGGATAAAGATAAACCGACTGCCAATCAGGTAAGTTGGGGGATGGTTTTATTGGTAGTTCGTAGATGGCGCGTCGATTGTAGTTGTCCATCCAGACCACGGTCAAGTCACATTTCATGCCATTTTTCAGCCACCCTTCGCCATTCACCATCATAGCGTACTCTCCGATAGTCATACCATAGACAATGGGAACAGGATGTCTGCCGACTGGGTTTTTCCTATCTCTGGCAGCGGTTGACATAATGGGGCCATCTACATAAAAACCATTGGGGTTAGGGCGGTCGAGCACGATGATTTGCTTGTTGTTCACGGCAGATGCCTCCATCATGTCTGTCAGATTGGAGAGATAGGTGAAAAAACGCACACCCACATCCTGAATGTCAAAAAGGATGACATCGACTTCATTTAAGTCGTCGGGCGATGGGAGAAGCGTATTGCCGTTGTAAATGGAGATGATAGGGAGTTGGGTTTTTGAATCTTTGTCATCATTGATTCTTGCACCTGCATCAGCATCGCCTCGGAATCCGTGTTCGGGTGCGAAAATCTTTTTGACTTCAATCCCTTGGGATAATAGGAAGTCAACAAGATGACAATTCTTGACCCTGCTGGTTGGATTGCAAACCACACCAATCCGCTTGCCTTGCAGAAGCGGAAGATATTCTCTCGGATGGTCGGCTGCAGCATCATACTTTTCTGCTGGTACGAAAGCCAGGGAAGGCAGTTGGCGGACTTCCCCACCATCATCAAGCCGTTTCGACAAGATGGACTTCGTATGGGCCTTGAGCTTCCTCACTTCAGATTTGAAAGTCTCGAAGTCGAAGTGAATACCGGGACTTGAAATATCGGCGAACTCGCCATGCTGGTGTGTCTTGGCCCGATACTGCATCTCCAAAAGAGCGGCCAATTTCACGCAAGCCTCCCACTGCTTGGCACCAATGGTTTCCTTGTTGAAATTGCCTTCGAGACAAATGCCAATTGCACGATTATTGATACAAGGTACAAGAGCACCTTTGCTGTCCCGCGGACGTCCCTCAAACACCTTTCCATCCTTCTGGATGAAATAATGGTAGCCAATGCCATCCATGCCCCTGTTGAGATGCCACTGATGTACTTCTTCAACTGTTTGGTGATTCGGAACGGTAGAATGGTGAATGACGATGTAGTCGGTTTTCTCTCGGGAATCCAAGGGTGCCTTGAAGGTCAAACGGGAGGAGAAGATGGGAAGACTTATGGCTTCATTTTGCAGCAGGATGAATTTCGTTTCATCGACCAAGCGTTTGAGGCTTTTCATTGGGAATTTGAGGCCGGGACATAGTTTGTCCACAAATGGAAAATCGCGATGACAACGCAAGGGGGCATCATAAACAACCTGCAGCGTCGCCAGCAATTCAACAGGGGCAAGAAGTTGATTGACACTGATATCCTGTCCCTTATATATTTTATTCCCAAAATGACCATCGAAGCAAACCCCTAAGGTACAGTCGTTGTAGGCCTTTACATGCGAACCTTCGGTGTTTCGTTGCCGTCCTTGGTAGATTTGGCAGTCTTTTTGGTCTATATAATAGTGATAGCCGAAGCCGATCCATTTCGGTCTATTGAGATGCCACTGATGGACTTCTTGTATAGTGTGATGCGTATTGTGCGTATTGTCAATATTGGGTTCGGAATGGTGGATGACAATGTAGCGTGTCCACGGGCGGAGAGTGGGCTCCTTTTTGAACTTGAGTTTTGGCCGATGAATGAGCATATAGGTTTGGGTGAATGAAATCAGTATGTTTGATGGTACTTCTCCTGCCTGGAGATTGATTGTTTTGAGCAAACATACAATTTTTTCTTAATTAACAACCGATAATGGCATTTTTTTAAGAAGATTTAACTGTTCTTTCTAAGTAAAATTTTAAGTTCCGCATTTGCTCAACTTTCAAGTTGATATGAATTATCTTGAAAAGACCCGTATGTTTCATCTTCATAAAGGTGGAATTCTGCATAAACTCCCGAACTGAAATAATGTTTCAAGGAGTAGTCCTATATAACGTCTAAAGTCCCAATGGATTTACAATGGCATCTCTATTCTACAGTCTGAACCAGAATGCACATTTTTGTTTCTTTGCATAGCCCCATTTGTCTCTGGGTGTATCTTCGTCCATCTTGCCATACCAAAGATTGGTGTTCTGAACACCGTCTATATCCAAGAACATTTTTTTCATCATATCACTTGTAACGATAGTGTTTCCTCTTTTTCAGATATTGATAATCGCTTTCGTGCCGATAAGCTTCTTGTTCAAAGCGGATATGGTAGTACGCTTGCGTCCAATCTCGATATTTGAAGTATAAGACCAGCCACTCGATGCCATACCATATGAAGAAAGGGATGTATAGCAGTTCCTTTTGCTGGGCCGCATGGATTAGTTCGTGATTCAATTCTCTTGTGTTCAATGGTCTGATGGAGAATACAAAGCCGAATAGGCAGATGGCCAGATAATTCTTGCCCATCGGATGCTTTTTGACCAGATACACCTTATGTCGCTTTCTGTCTTTCATATAACTCGTCATTTGAAAAAAGTAATCCAGTTGGTGCAATAGTTATGTAGCTTTGGGTGAAGTACAACGATATTCCCTTTGTCGCGATACCAGGCGTGATTCCACCCCGGCCCCATATCAAGATAGATGGCATCGGATATGCCGATGTTCAGCAGTTGTTTCTTAAAATCTCCGAAGGATATGATTCCTTTTGATTCAACGATGCAAAGTTTCCCATCGTGATTGCACAAGGCTCGGAACTGGTTTTTGTTATTGTCTTTCCTCGCACTTTCAACCACTTTGCCTTTATGAATCATCATTTCCTGACCGAATGCAGCACCTCCGTTTTCTGCCGCCTTATCCATCTCTTGGGAATAATCCTTATAACAGAATTTCCATGTACCATCATAATAGACAAATGCACCAGTATTCCTGTTGCATTTAAATCCTTTGTAACGTTTGCCTTGCGACACATGGTCACCAGCTACGTTTGAATGTTTAAACTCATCCAACAATTCTCCCGTATATGCCGCTTCCGCAAAAAGGATGACGCTACTATCACTCTTCTCCGGCATCGTGCCACATATAAGGTCTATTGACGAAAACTGCGGATATAGTACAACCATCCCTGATGTGTCCTTCCGTATAACGCATACAGGCTCCTCTTTGGAGACTTCTTCTTTTGAAAGATCTCTATTCTTGTTGCCAGTATTACAACTAACCAAAAACAACACTATGCTTAAAAGTATCAGTCTGACAAATCCCATAAAAGTATCCTTTCTGTTCAATCCGATTATCTGATTAACTTCACCACTATCATTAAATTAGCATCCCCACATTATCCTCCAAATTATTATATAGTTCTTCTACTATGATTCTATCAAAAACACTCTTTTATAGCTTAGTTGTTTTTCATGCCTATTATACACCATATAAAAACTTTTATTCGGGGCTTCATTTTGTGTGTTGCCCAATTCGTTACTCAGGAACGAAATTTGAGCCCCCAAAATTATAAATAATCGAAACTACCAATAACCAACCAAGAGGTGTTAAAAAGAAAAGCCCCTGAAAGTCAGAGGCTTGTTGGATTTAGTCATTCTCTTGCAGCCACCGAGTGAGTACCTGGCAATACTCCTCGAAAGCATCTATGAAGCAGGTGTGACGAGAATGACGGAACAGATGCCATTGACTATTAGGTATGTTTTCGTAAAGCGAGGCGGCGACAACGGGGGTGCAGATGTCGCGTGTACCGCTGCAGATGAGTGTCGGTTGGGAGATTTGATACAGTCTGTCAGTGTACTCGAAGTCCTTCAGACTACCAAGGGGCTGATACTCATTGGGCCCCCAACCATAGAGGTAGGCTTCTGTGCCGGAACGTTTCGGACGTTTGATGCACTCGGGCGAGTTTTCATCGACACTGATGACATATTGCTCGAAGTAATGATCGTTGGCATGCAAGTATGCAGGATCGTCCCACTTTCCAGTGGCTTCCGCATGTTTTATCGCTTCTTGGTCTTCCTTCGGCAGATATTTGATGAGCCGATGCTGCTCGCTCGCCCACAGACTGCTGGAGGCGTGGCCGGAAGAAAGAATCAGCGACTTGACCCCAGAAGGGTCATGGTCTATGACATAGGCAATGGCTTGCATGGCTCCCCACGACTGTCCGAGTATGTGAACGGTATCCAGATTGAGAAATTCTCGTATGGCGATGAGTTCGTCAATCCAAGTCTTCTGTGTCCATAGTTCGGGGTGCCCGTCAAGATAGGAATTACCACAACCTAACTGGTCGTATGATATGACTTGTCGCCCGGTGTCGGCAATGCAATCGAGCACCTCAAAATAGTTGTGTGTGCTTCCCGGACCACCGTGGAGTAGCAGCAAAGGTGTTTTCTCTGATGCTTTGCCTACAACCCGGTAGTAGGTTTGGTATTCCATAAAAGGCATATAACCCTCAGTGACGATGTTATGCATGATGATTGTATTTGATGATGTAATAGCGTATTTTTTGCAAATTTACTATTTTTCATTTTATTATAAGGCAGCAAGAGGAAAAACTTTTCAGATGTACTTCAGTTAATGGAAGTTGCTATTTCGTGATGAAAACCTACATTTTTAAAACAATAAAGATAAAACCGTCGTTTTGTTTCCATCAAATCCATACTTTTTGTTCCGATGTGGCAAGAATAGATAGAAAAATGGTTATCTTTGCAACTGGTGGAGAAGATGGACTTTGGGCGGCTTGGATCTGAGTTTGTAAAGGTGGCACCCGTGGATAGCTTTGCAGGATGATATGGAACTGACAGATGTGGTACGCTCACGCAGCTTCATGTTTACCGCAGTGGGAAGAAGGTTGTCTTGGTTCGCAGCAGTATTTAAAGCCTTCATATATTTCATAAACAAATAAGAGATATGGTTGATTATGGATTAAAGGGTAGGGTAGCTCTGATTACGGGTGCCAATAACCCGCAGGGCATTGGAGCAACCACGGCGTTTGCCTTTGCATGTGAAGGGGCAAAGGTCGTATTGGTCTATAAAAGAATCCCAAGGCCCTTTGACAAGACGAAGATCGACAGGAATGGAGCTGACAGATACTTCCAAGCCAATGCAGGAAATGCAGATGTCGTAAAAAGCAAGCTTCAGGAAATGGGTGCCGACTATCTTATTGTCGAGAGCGACATCTCCAACGAGGATGCTGTAAAAGAGATATATTCCGCAGTCCTGGAACGATACGGAAGAGTTGATATTCTCGTCAACAATGCGGCAGACGGCGACATGGATGGACTTGATACCATCGAGAAAATCACTCAGAATGTTATCGATGACACCTTTGCAGTAAATGTCCGTGGAAGCATTCTGATGACGAGGGAGTTTATTAAGCATCGTGGCGATTACGGCAGAATTATCAATCTTTCCACCGATGCAGCACAGGTATTTGCTGGTCAGATTACATACGGTGCAAGCAAAGCGACTCTGGAGGCACTCACCCGTAGTATCGCACTTGAAGTCGCGAAGTATGGCATTACCGTGAACTCTGTGGCTCCTGGTCCAACCCAGACAGGATGGATTGATGATGATTTTGCAAAAGAAGTCATACCGATTATTCCGATGGGTAAACTGATCCAACCGCAGGATATTGCAGAAACCATCCTGTTTTTGGCAAGCGAACAAGCAAGATTGATTACGGGACAAGTCATTAAGGTGTCTGGCGGACATGCCCTCTAATGGTAAACAATACAGGTTTGGTTTTGACATTTGGGGACTACTTGTCTTTCTGGCAGTAATGATTCCCAACTTGAACAGGTTTGCCGTTCTTGATTTGGAATCGCAGATTTTGATTGGCTTGAATATAAATAAAATATAATCACATGAAGACAAAAGCACTTTTGGCAATAGTCTTGTTTACATTGCCGATGAGCATTTATGCACAAAGAAAAACAAGTTTCGAAACAGGATGGAAATTCCATCGCAATGGAGTGATAAACGCAGAGATGGCAGATTGTGACGATTCCTCTTGGCGCACTGTGACACTTCCGCACGACTTTAGCATCGAACCGTCAATGACTATCCGAGACTCCCGAGCTTCTCTGGAGGAATGGGATAATGTACAGGTTGGACCATTCACACGACTCAACATCGGCAATTCAGACCAAGGGCAAATTCCTGGCGGCGAAGGATGGTATAGAAAAACCTTCCATCTGCCGTTAGCTACAGGCCAGTCGCTCGATGACTATCTCAGCAAGAACGAGGTGAGCATACAGTTTGATGGCGTATATAACAATGCGGAGGTATGGGTAAATGGTCAGAAGACGGTGATGAACATGCATGGCTATATGCCGTTTGTGGCCAACCTCAACGACGTGTTAAAGAACCAATCCTATCGTCTAAAGGACGAGAAAGAGGTATGCATAGCCGTACGGAGCCTTAATGTGGACCACAACTCTCGCTGGTATTCCGGCAGCGGCATTTTCCGACGCGTTTGGCTCATCACTACCGGCAAGCAGCATCTCAACCAGTGGGATGTCTTTGTTGATGGTTCGGAGGTGTCGGCAAAGAAGGGAGCAAACGTGAAGATTACCGCCAAGGTGTTCAACGATGACATGAAAGCTGCTTCAGGCGAGGTGGTTTTCGACATTCTGGATGTCACAGGCAAAATTGTGGCAAACACGACAAAGCACTACCAGGCACCAGCAACGACAATGGGAAAACGCGACAAGAAGGGAGTGGAAGTAAATACCGAGATTCTCGTCAAGTCGCCACACCTATGGTCGGACGTAGACCCATATCGTTACACAGCTCGCATAAGCGTGATGAGCGGAGGAAAGCAATGCGACCAAATGGAGATACCTTTCGGTATTCGCACAATAGAGTTTAGCGCCAAGGAGGGTTTCAAACTCAATGGCCGTCAAGTTAAGTTAAGGGGAGGATGTGTACACCACGACAACGGACTTCTCGGTGCTGCAGCCATCGAGCAGGCGGAAATCCGTAAGGCAGAACTCCTCAAAGCACAGGGATACAATGCTGTGAGATGCAGCCACAACCTTCCGTCGGAGGCATTCCTCAACGCTTGCGACAGTATCGGACTTCTTGTCATGGATGAAGTGTTCGACCAATGGGAGAAGACAAAGAGCCCCGATGACTATGGGACTCTCTTCTCCAAGGAAAAGCTTCAGATTGAGGATGGCAAGATCATGCCTCAAGGAATAACCAACTTCGAATACGATGCCGCCTTGATGGTTCGACGAGACCGCAATCACCCAAGCGTCATCATCTGGAGCATCGGCAACGAGATATACCAACGAGATGATCCTCGTGGTCAGGAGATAGCAAGAATAATCTGCAAGGTCATCAAGAGCGAAGACACTACACGCCCCACCATATTGGCCAACTGCGACTATTGGGATCAGCCGGGAAAAACTTGGGACAAGGATTCTTACCGAGCCTTCGAGAATGTGGATCTTGGCGGATATAACTATGGCGTACAGTTTTACGAGAACGACCATGCCAAGTATCCTGAGCGCATCATCGTGGGAACAGAGAATTATCCAAGCGCCATCGGTGGAACATGGAAGTTCGTTGAGGAGCATCCATACGTCATCGGCGACTTCGTGTGGACTGCCATCGACTATGTGGGCGAAGCAGGCGTAGGACACACTTTCGAGCGCACTAACGATGCATGGGTACAACTCATGTCGTGGCCTTGGTTCAACGCATGGTGTGGCGATATTGACATCACGGGCAACAAGAAGCCACAGTCATACTACCGCGATGTGGTTTGGCGTCGTAGCAACATCGAAATGGCAGTACGTCCTGCCATCCCAAAAGGTGAACATGAAGAAGTGCGTGGCTGGGGATGGACAGCAGAGGAGCGCCACTGGAACTGGGGCAATTACCTGCCTTTCGAACTTCGTCCGGAGAACTATCAGACAGAGACCATGCGCCGTTTTGTTCGGCACGACATCAATGCCCATCGCAGCGACTCCCTGCGCGTCAATGTTTATTCGCGCGAGAAGAGAGTCAGACTCCTTGTCAACGGTAAAGTGATAGGCGAAAAGGACGTCAATCCAGATAACTTCACAGCCACATTCTGGGTAGCATACGAACCGGGCGAACTCAAGGCGGAGGTAGTGGGCAAAGTGAAAAACGGAAAGCCGACAAGTATCTCATTCCATACGGCAAAGACACCAGCTGCCATACAGATGCAGCCATTGAAGGCATGCATCACGGCTTCGCATAATGACCTCGCATACATCTATATAGACGTGGTGGATGAAGATGGCAATCTATGTCCTACAGCCGAACTTCCTCTTAAGGTTGAAACATCGGGCACAAAGCATATCGCGATTTGTGGTACAGGACATCCATACGACATGAAGTCATTCCGTACTCTCACTCTGAAATCTTTCCGTGGCAAGGCGATAATCATCATTCAGCCTCAGGATGAAGCAGGAGAGGTCACCATCAAGGTCACTTCCCCAAATCTCAAGTCCGCAGAATACAAATTGAGTATTACAAAGTGATAGTTTTTTCATGAAAGGAAAAGGGGACCTCATTTCTGAGATTCCCCGGAGCTTTCTTGCGAGGCTGTTGGTGGACATAAAGTGTCATTAAACAGGTTCAGTTCATACATGAATTGGTAATGGAATTGAACAAATAGCTGTAAGTAAAAAAACAGAATATTTGTAGTTATACTCGCAAAACCGAAAGAGAACTCCCATTTATGCAGATTCTTTACATTTAGGCGAGTTTTCTTTCGGTTTTGGATATTTGACGAAATATTTATTTCCGCTTGGGTAACTTAGAAATCGTCGTTGTTTCTTAATTGATAAAAAAGGTTAGAGCCTGACGTTTTTTACTTGACACGCTCTTCTTTTTACTTAAAAATCATAAATCCTATACATATATCTTCCATTATCATCAATGAAAGGTATAGGATTTTCTAATTCTTTACCATTGTAATATGCATATTGTATAGATCTTGCTTGCGGTGATAATTCTTTGCAATTGTTAGTAGATAGGTATATTCTACCGTTAAGACTTAGATATTCTCTACGTTTGTGAAGTTTGTTCTGATTACCAGGCTGCGGTTGATGTATGGCATTCAGAATTATATCGCTTCCTTTTAAAACATTTCTAAATCTCCGTTCAACGGATTTGTCATCAATCCTTATGATTACATTATTGTTGTCAGATTGGACATTCTTCAAAATATTGTTTTCTCCGCACTGCAACACCAAACAATTGTACCCATTGACTTCAAATTGTCTTCTTGTTTCCAATTCATAAACAAATGCTTCTGCAAGAAATGTATTGTTTTCTATAGTTTCTGAAGTTGTAAAATGCTGAAACGTATGCATGTTTATAAGTTGACCTTTCTTTATCAAGAATGGGCAATGGATAATTTCTTCATTAAGGTCTCCTATCGATAATTGATGGACTTCTATCAACGCTGTAGTATTTTTGTTTTTTATGAGATCTGCTAATTCAAATCCATCATTAATACTATCAAGCGTATTACCAGGGAATAAGATCAGGTCTGACTTTGATTTATTGATTATATCTGCAGTGATTCCTATTTTTATGTCAGAGTCCAAATCTACAATGAAAGATACTAATTGAATTTTCATAACTATTACTTTTAGACTATATTACTTAAAAATGTTTTTAAAAAAGTGAAATCTCTTTTGCTTGTTATACCATACAGCATTATTTCCCCACGCAAAAATTTTTGAAGATGTTCCCCAGCGTCTCGTCAGGGGTGATGGCGCCACCTACGATGGTGGCGAGGTGGTCGATGCAGGCGCGGAGGTCTTCGCTCAGCAGGTCGCCGCTTAGTCCCTGGGACATTCCTGCGATGACGGCTTCGATGTCGGAATGGGCTTTCGTCAATGCTTCGTAATGGCGGGCGTTGGTGACGATGACGTCGTTTTGGGTCACTTCGGGGATGTCGGCGGCGTGATAAAGGGCCTCTTCCAACGGGAAGAGGTCTCGGTCGTGTTTGGCACTTATACGCACCACGGGGATTTCGGAACGGGGTAGGGTGGCGGTGGGGTCGTAGGTCGGTGATGCCAGGTCGGTCTTGTTCACAATGGCGATGACCTTCTTGCCTTCAGTGCGTCGGGCTATCTCCTCAGCCTCCTCGGCAGTTGGGGGAGTGTCGGTCAGCCAGAGCACGATGGTAGCCTCGTCGAGCTTCTTGAAAGTGCGCTCGATGCCCATGCGTTCGACGGTATCGGTAGTCGAGCGGATGCCGGCAGTGTCGATGAAACGGAAGGTGACGCCGTTGATTTGCGTAGTGTCCTCTATCACGTCTCGAGTGGTGCCGTGGATGTCGCTTACGATGGCTTTATCATCGTGAAGCAGGCGGTTGAGTAAAGTGCTCTTCCCCACGTTGGTCTTGCCGATGATGGCTACTGCGATTCCTTGGCGCAGGGCGTTGCCGGTCTCGAACGATCGCGCCAGTTCACTAATGCGACGCTCTGTCGATTCGGCTATCTGCAACAACTCGCTGCGGTCGGCAAACTCCAGGTCCTCATGGTCGCTAAAATCCAACTCCAACTCCAACAGTGATGTCAGTCTCAGCAGTTCTTCGCGGAGTATGCCCAGTTCGTTGCTGAAGTTGCCCCGCAACTGACTCAATGCCATCTTGTGCGTGGCGCTGTTGGTGGCGTTGATGAGGTCGGCCACCGCCTCGGCCTGGCTGAGGTCGAGCTTGCCGTTCAAAAAGGCACGCTGGGTGAACTCTCCAGGAAGGGCTTGACGGCAACCTTTTTGAGTGAGCGCATGGAGGATGAGCGTGATGATGTATCGCGAACCGTGGCAGCTGATTTCCGCCGTGTCTTCACCTGTATATGAACGGGGGGCGCGCATCACCGTCACCACCACGTCGTCTATGACCTCGCCGTCCTCTTTTCTGAGAGTGCCGTAGTGGGCGGTGTGGCTGCGAACATCAAGAAGCCGATGCCCTGTTGGAGATACAAACAGGGCATCGGTGATGAGGATGGCTTGGCTGCCCGACACTCTGATGGTGGCCATCGCGCCGCCGGAGGCGGTGGCAAGGGCGCAGATGGTGTCGTCGTTCAGATAGGCCATAGATTACATCCTGTCAAGCACCTTTTCAATCAAGGTGTCGATGGAATTCTTGTAATTGGTGTTCATCTCCTTGGCATAGCGGTTGGCGATGACCATGCAACAGGTCATGGCGCGGTGGCCGAGGAGGGA
Organism: Prevotella sp.; assembly: GCA_017619375.1. GTDB lineage: Bacteria > Bacteroidota > Bacteroidia > Bacteroidales > Bacteroidaceae > Prevotella. Next base: position 57,452 of record JAFZSL010000007.1, read on the forward strand.
GGCGAGGCCAGCAAGGGCGGACGACTCCATTTCGAAGTTGCATACACGCATGCCTTCGTACTCGAATGACTCCACTTTCTCGTTCTGGCGTGGGTCGGCGATGTCGGCGCGGAGCACACGGCCTTGAGGGCCATAGAAGCCGCCACAGGAGATAGTGTAGCCACGCACCATGTCGTCTTGGGCAATCTGGTCGATGAGGGCGGCGTCGGCCACAGAAACGTAAGGTGCTCCCTTGATGGGATTCCATTCCATATGCTTCTTGAAGGCCTCTTCGAGGGCAAGGTCGCAAACCTTGTTACGGTCGGCATAGAAATTCAGAAGACCGTCGAAACCAATGCTCTTCACAGAAGCCACGAAGCATCCCGTGGGGGTGAAGGGCTGAAGGCCGCCGCAAGTGCCTATGCGGACGCATGTCAATGTGCGGTGCTCCTCACGCTCGGAGCGGGTGGCGTAGTCAATGTTGGCCAGCGTGTCGAGTTCGTTCATCACGATGTCGATGTTGTCGCAGCCGATGCCATGGCTCTGGCAGGTGATTCGCTTGCCTTTGTAGGTACCGGTGATGGTGTGGAATTCACGGCTCTGTACTTCGCACTCGATGCTGTCGAAATGGTTGGCCACTGTGTTCACGCGAGCAGGGTCACCTACAAGCACCACGCGGTCGGCCAGTTGTTCAGGACGAAGATGCAGATGGAAACATGAACCATCAGAGTTGATGATCAGTTCGGATTCTGGAAATGTTCTTTTCATAATCGTTGTTTTTTGTACAACAAAGGTTGTTGGGTTCTGAAAACACAAATATACGCATTATTTGCATAGGGTGTTCTCGAAAAAGAGGTTTTTAACAATTTTTACGAAGTCCGCCTTTGTTTTATGTCATCTTTGGTAGCAAAGAAAGTATTTGCTTACTTTTTTTGAAAGTAGTGAGACATTGAGTATTTCAGATGCTTCAGCGATATCTTTCATGGTGCCGTCCTTGAAAAGGATGGTGATGTGGTCCTCATGGATGTCATACATATCCTTTTCTATCCTGCTCACTTTGTACAGATATTTCACATCCTCGCGATTCACTCCGTGGGTTTGCATCAAATGGTTCTCCAATTCCTCCAAGCGTTCTTCGGTGATGGGTTGCTCGTGCACTTCCACCTTGAAGGGACGCCTTGCCACCACGTTGCTGGCAAGAAGCGAGAGCACTTTGTCGCTGCTGCGTGACCATTCCTTGATGGAACAATGGATGTCTGTGTCGTCAAGGCGGCTGTAGTGTTCCAAGGCTTCTGGATGGTTGACGAAGAAGGCTTTGTCGATGGGTTGGGTGAGGAAATAGTGGAGGGAGGGGGTGGCAAAAAGACGGATGCCCGACTGCATGAGACGTTTGGCGCGGAGCAGCAGGTTGACGAGCATTTTTTCCGTGGCCACGGTGGTCTTGTGCAGATAGACCTGCCAGTACATCAGGCGGCGGGAAGTGAGATAGTTCTCTATAGAGTAGATGCCTTTCGAGTCCACTACCAGGTTGTCGTCCACCACGTTGAGCATCTTGATAATGCGGGCACTGCCGATATTGCCTTCCGTCACGCCGGTGAAAAAACTGTCGCGACGCAGGTAGTCGAGACGGTCCATGTCGAGTTGGCTGCTGATGAGCTGGTGAAGGAAATGCTTGGGGTAATGGTCTTTGAAGATGTTAAGGGCGAGGTTGAGGCTGCCGTTCATCTCGGCGTTGATTTTCTCCATCATCATCAGCGAGACATCCTCGTGGGACACGCCATCCATCAAGGTGTGTTCCAACACGTGTGAGAAGGGACCGTGACCGATGTCGTGCATCAGGATGGCGGCTTTCACCGCCTCCGCCTCGCTGTCGAAAATAAAAATGCCTTTTTGTCCTAAGGTCACAACGGCCTCGCTCATCAGGTGGAACGCACCGAGGGAGTGTTGGAACCGGGTGTGCTGTGCACCGGGATACACCACGGATGCCAGCCCCAGTTGCTTGATGTTGCGAAGTCGCTGCATCAAGGGATGATCCACAATGTCCATCAAGGGACCACCGGGGATCTTGATGAAGCCGAAGACGGGGTCGTTGATGATCTTGCCTACAGCCATTACAAGCCTTTTTTCTCTAGTTCGACGGCCATCTCCTGTTGCAAGGCTTTTGCGCTAGCTGCTGCTGCTTCAGCGAAGTCGGTGTCTTTGCTGGCGTAGATGATGCCGCGGGAGGAGTTCACCAACAATCCGCAGTCGCTATTCATCCCGTAGTGGCACACCTCGCTGAGGCTACCGCCTTGCGCGCCCACACCAGGCACGAGGAGGAAATGGTCGGGGGCGAGGCGACGGATATCCTCGAACATGGCCCCTTGCGTTGCACCCACTACATACATCATCTTGTCGGGACCGGCCCACTGTTGCGAAAGGCGTATCACGCGTTCGAAGAGGCGCTCTCCATCCATGCTCTCTGTCAGTTGGAAGTCGTGGCTGCCCTTGTTGCTGGTGAGGGCGAGCAGGATGACCCATTTGCCCTCATATCCCAAGAACGGGGTAACGCTGTCCTCTCCCATGTAGGGGGCGACGGTGAGCGAGTCGATATCGTATTCCTCAAAGAACGTACGGGCGTACATGGCCGAGGTGTTACCGATGTCGCCGCGTTTGGCATCGGCGATAATGAAATGAAGAGGATAGAATTTCTTCAAGTATTTCACCGTCTGTTCAAAAGCGGCCATCCCGCTCACCCCAAGGCTCTCGTAGAAGGCGAGGTTGGGCTTGTAGGCCACGCAGTAGGGGGCGGTGGCATCGATGATGGCCTTGTTGAAAGAGAAGATGGGTGAGGCTTCCTCCAACAAGTGGGTAGGTATTTTCTTGATGTCAGTGTCAAGGCCCACACACAGAAAACTGCGTTTGGTTATGATTTGATTGATGAGTTCTTTTCTTGTCATGGTGAAATCTTCAATTTTCAATCTTCAATCTACTAAAGTTCACTTTCTTTCATTCGTTCTGCGTTTTCAGCAACGGTGAGGGCGTCGATCATTGCTTGGATGTTGCCGCCGAGAAAACCTTGCAGGTCGTGCGTTGTATATCCGATGCGATGGTCTGTGACGCGTCCTTGGGGGAAGTTGTAGGTGCGGATTTTGGCAGAACGGTCGCCTGAGGACACAAGACTTTTGCGGCGTGAGGCGATGTCGTCAATGTATTTCTGGTGCTCCTTGTCGTAGATGAAGGTATAGAGGCGGGAGAGGGCGCGTTCCTTGTTCTTCGGTTGGTCGCGGGTCTCCGTGCATTCAATGAGGATTTCCTCTGTCTCGCCTGTGTTGGGGTTCTTCCACATGTAGCGCAGACGGACACCCGATTCCACCTTGTTGACATTCTGGCCGCCGGCGCCGCTGGAACGGAAAGTGTCCCATTTGATTTCGCCCTCGTTGATGTTAACCTCGAACTTGTCGGCTTCGGGCAGGACAGCTACGGTGGCGGCCGACGTGTGCATGCGGCCTTGAGTCTCTGTGGCAGGCACGCGTTGCACGCGGTGGACGCCAGATTCATATTTCAGCGTACCGTAGACATCGGAACCGCTCACTGCGAAGTCGATTTCCTTGTAACCGCCGACTGCCCCTTCGCTGACGCTGGTGACGGAGAGTTTCCAACCCTTGGAGTCGCAGAAGCGCTTGTACATCTGGAACAGGTCGCCGGCGAAAAGACACGCTTCGTCGCCTCCGGTGCCGGCACGGATTTCCATCTGCACGTTTTTGGCATCTTCAGGGTCTTTGGGCACGAGGGCCATCTTGATTTCTTCCTCGAGCTTTGGCTGCAACTCCTCGTTCACGGCAAGTTCCTCACGGGCCATCTCACGCATGTCAGGGTCGCTTTCGTTGGCGATGATGTCCTTTGCCTCCTTGATGGTGTTCAGACACGCGATGTAGCGCTTCCGGGCATCCATGATGTCGCTTAGGTCCTTGTATTCCTTGGTGAGTTTCACAAAACGTTGCTGGTCGCTGATCACATCTGGGTCGGTTATGAGGGTGGATACTTCCTCGAACCTTGCTTCCAGCCCGTCGAGTTTTTGTAATATGCTGTTGTTGTCCATTCTATTTCTTGCGTTTGTATGTCTTGTAGGATGAGTATGCTGTGGCCAGCATGGCTATGCTCAACAGGACATGCACCCAATAAGGTTGGGCGTGATTCCAATTGTAGTATACCATGAAAAGGTTGGTTATCAATAATATGATGCTGGCGACGAAGATGAAAAGGGTGAAATACTTCATGTCTTTTGTATGGCTTAATAGTTGAACACTCCATATGGGGAACGGATGGTGAGGCTCTTTGCACCTTCCTCGATATGGCCCACCACTTGGGCATCGATGTTGAACGACTGGGAGATGGCGATGATGTCGTCGGCCAAGGAGGGGGCGACATAGATTTCCATTCGGTGACCCATGTTGAACACTTGATACATCTCCCTCCAGTCGGTGCCGCTGGCTTCTTGGATGAGGCGGAAGAGGGGAGGAGTGTCGAAAAGATTGTCCTTCACCACGTGGCAGTTGTCGCCTACGAAATGGAGAACCTTGGTCTGTGCACCGCCTGTGCAGTGCACCATGCCGTGGATGTCGGGGCGGTGAAGGTCGAGGATGCGCTTGATGACAGGCGCGTAGGTGCGTGTAGGGGAAAGCACCAGGCTGCCGGCGTCTACACCTGTTCCCGGCACGGGGTCGGTGAGACGGTGCTTGCCGCTATAGACCAGTTCGTCGGGGACGGCATGGTCGTAACTCTCAGGAAATAGTGATGCGAGATATTTGGCGAAGACGTCGTGACGGGCGGAGGTGAGGCCGTTGCTGCCCATGCCGCCGTTGTAACGATGCTCGTAAGTGGCTTGGCCTGTGGATGACAATCCTACGATGACGTCGCCGGGGCGGATGTTGGCATTGTCGACCACGTCGCTGCGCTTCATGCGGCAGGCTACCGTGGAATCGACGATGATTGTGCGCACCAGGTCGCCCACGTCGGCCGTTTCACCTCCTGTGGGGTGGATGCCGATGCCCATGGAGCGCAACTCGCCCAACAGCTCGTCGGTGCCGTTGATGATGGCGGAGACCACTTCTCCCGGAATGAGGTGCTTGTTGCGGCCAATTGTGCTCGACACCAGGATGTTGTCGGTGGCGCCCACACAGAGCAAATCATCGGTGTTCATGACGATGGCGTCCTGGGCGATGCCTTTCCAAACGCCGAGGTCCCCGGTTTCTTTCCAATACATGTAGGCCAGTGAGGACTTCGTTCCGGCACCGTCGGCGTGCATGATGTTGCAGTATTCAGGGTCGCCGCCGAGGATGTCGGGGATGATTTTGCAGAACGCACGAGGGTAGAGACCCTTGTCGATGTGCTTGATGGCATCGTGCACATCCTCTTTCGCGGCAGAAACGCCTCTTTGCATATAACGGTTGGTGCTGTTTTTTTCCATTGAAGGTTCTTTCTGTTGAGGGGTTTACAAATCTGACTCTTTTTCTATTACCTATCGTGCCAGAATTCCCAACTGGCAAAGGCTTGAAGCAGGAGCATCTCAAGCCCGTTGACCACTGTGGCGCCTTGTTTCGCGCCTTTGTGCATGAACAACGTCTCGTCGGGGTTGTAGATGAGGTCGTAGAGCAGGTTGTGGCTATCCATCGCCTCATAGGGCAGATTCGGACATTCATTGGTGTGGGGGTACATGCCGCAAGGGGTGCAGTTCACTATCACATTGTATTCGCGGATGTCGTCCCCTGTCAACTTGTCATATTGGATGGTGCCGGGGCGCTCGTAGCGGCTGACGAACACAGTCTCCAATCCCAAGGATTTCAGACCATAATTGATGGCCTTGGAAGCACCGCCAGTGCCGAGGATGAGGGCTTTCTTGTGGAAAGACTCAAGCCTTGGTTCTATGCTCTGGGTGAATCCTATCACGTCGCTGTTGTAACCTTTCAACAGGATGTTCTTGCCCTTGTGGATGACACTGATGACATTCACGGCGCCGATGGCCCTGGCTTCGGGACTGATGAAATCGAGGTAGCTCATCACTTTCTCCTTGTAGGGGATGGTGACGTTGAGGCCGATCAGTTCAGGGTTGGAGGCTATCACTTCTGTCAGCAACTCTATGGACGGAATCTCGAAGTTCACGTATTCCGCATCTATTCCCTCGTTCTCAAACTTCTCATTGAAATATCCGATGGAAAACGAGTGGGTGAGGGGATAGCCTATCAGTCCGTATTTGTCCATTTCTTTCCTTTTTTTTAGGTGATGTTGTTCTCGCTAAATGATGCAGTTGACTTCTCTTTTAGAGGGGGCTTGACTCTTATTTTGTGGCGAAATACATGGTGCAGACGCCAAAGGTCAGGCGCTTGAAAGAGCATTCGCGGAATCCCGCCTTGCCCATGATCTCCATCATCGCCTCGCCTTGAGGGAAGGCCTTGATGGTGGCGGTGAGGTAGTCGTAGGCGAGGGTGTCCTTGGACACCAGGCGGCCGTATAGGGGAAGGATGGTGTGGCTGTACAGCCAGAACAACTGTTTCATCGGGAATCGGGTGGGGTGGGTAAGTTCCACGATGCTCAGGTGGCCGCCGGGGCGCAAGACGCGATACATCTCGCGAAGGCCGAGGTCGAGGTCGGCGAAGTTGCGGATGCCGAAAGCGGAGGTGACGGCATCGAAGCTGCCTTCGGCGTAGGAGAGCGACAGGCAGTCTTCCTTTTCAAAAGCGATGATGTCGGAGAGCCCAGCCTTGGCCACTTTCTCACGCCCTATGGCCATCATCCCTTCGGAAATGTCGGCGCCTTTCAGCGTCTTGGGCGACAGCATCCTTGCCGTCTCGATGGCAAAGTCGCCGGTTCCCGTTGCGATGTCGAGGATGGCTTCCGGATGGAAAGGGGCAAGTTGGCGAATGGCAGCCCGACGCCAGCGCTTGTCGATGTCGAAAGACATCCAGTGGTTGAGCATGTCGTACCGGGAGGCGATGGTGTCGAACATGCGTTCCACCTGCTCGCCTTTGCCGGAACGGCTGTCATAGGGCTTGATTTCCTCCTGGCCGTACATCTTCTCAACGATTTGCAAGGTACTCGCTTACGTTCTTCTCTATACGAAGGGCAAGGTCGCCGTCAAACGCCTCTTTCACAAATCGCTCACCGGTGATGTGCTCGTAAAGTTCGATATAGCGGTCGCTTACGCTCTCTGCGTAGGCATCGGTGATCTCAGGCATCTGTTGTCCGGGTTCGTTCATGAACCCGTGCTCGATAAGCCATTGGCGCACGAACTCTTTTGACAACTGGCGCTGAGGCTTGCCGGCGGCAAGGTTCTCCTCGTAGCCGTCGGCGTAGAAATAACGGCTGCTGTCGGGAGTGTGAATCTCGTCGATGAGATACACCTTGCCGTCTCGCTTGCCAAACTCGTATTTCGTGTCAACGAGGATGAGGCCATGGCGCGCGGCTATTTCCTGACCGCGTGCGAAAAGACGGCGGGTGTAGTCTTCCATCACGGCATAGTCGGTGGCGGAAACCAAACCTTGGCTGATGATTTCTTCCCGGGAGATGTTCATGTCATGCCCTTCGTCGGCTTTCGTCGTCGGTGTGATGATGGGTTCGGGGAAACGTTGGTTTTCCACCATGCCGTCGGGCAATCGGACACCGCACAACTCGCGGCAGCCATCCTTGTAGGCCCGCCATGCGGAACCGGTGAGGATGGAGCGGATGATCATCTCTACGCGGAATCCCTCGCATTTCAATCCCACTGTCACCATTGGGTCGGGAGTGCACAATTTCCAGTTGGGACAGATGTCGCTGGTCTGGTCGAGAAATTTCGATGCAATCTGGTTGAGCACTTGTCCTTTGAAAGGGATGCCCTTGGGTAGAATTACGTCGAAGGCGGAGATGCGGTCGGTGGCGACCATCACCATCAGGTCGTCGTCGATGGTGTAGACGTCGCGAACCTTGCCGTGGTAAACTCCTGTCTGGCCCGCAAATTGGAATGCGGTCTTTGTCAATGCTTTCATTTTCTTTCTTTAAGAGTGTTGGCTATTTTTCTTGTGATGTTTCCTTTTCGTGATGGGTGGTGTGGACGGACTGACCTTCCTGGTGGTCCTTTGCGGAGGCTTTGTCGGCGCGTTCGTAAGCGTTGACGATGCGGGTCACCAATTTGTGCCTGACGATATCCTTTTTCTCCATACGCACAAAACCGATGCCTTCAATGTCCTCCAACAACTCCATCGCCTCGGCCAAGCCGCTGCGCTGGCCGCGGGGGAGGTCTACTTGGGTCAGGTCGCCTGTAATCACCATCTTTGTGTTCCAACCCATTCGGGTGAGGAACATCCTGATTTGGGCAGGGGTGGTGTTCTGGGCTTCGTCGAGGATGACAACGGCGTCGCTCAGTGTGCGACCACGCATGAAAGCGAGCGGGGCAATCTGTATGATGCGCTTGTCCATCATCTCTTGGAGCTTGGTGGCGGGAATCATGTCTTCCAAAGCGTCGTAGAGCGGCTGGAGGTAGGGGTCGATTTTGTCTTTCATGTCGCCGGGAAGGAATCCCAACTTCTCGCCGGCTTCAACAGCGGGACGACTGAGGATGATTTTTTTCGCACATTTCTCTTTCAATGACTTCACTGCCAGGGCTATGCTCAGATAGGTCTTGCCTGTGCCGGCAGGACCTTCGGCGAACACCATGTCGGAATGCTCGAACAAATCGACCAACTTCTGCTGGTTGGCGCTGCGGCTCTTGATGGGACGACCGGAGATGCTGTATACCACGACGTCTTTCACGCTCTCGGCTTTCGTCTGATGGCCTTTCACGATGTCAATGATGTCTTCCTCTGTGAGGGTGTTGAAACGCTCCACATGCTTGCGCATGGACTCAATGTTGTCCTCGAAACGCTCAGTTTCGTCATCGTCACCTAACACTTTCAGCACGTTGCCTCGGGCAACTATGCGCAACTTGGGAAACAGCGACTTCACCATCTGGAGATGGATGTTGTTGACACCATAAAACACCACCGGGTCAATGTCCTCTAATACTATATGCTTCTCTATCAATGTATGGTTGTTGAATTTTGATGCAAAAATACGTAAAAATCATGAAAAAAACCACCTCTGACAACAGAAATGTGACGGGGAGCTTTACTTTTTTGACGCTTTTGTTTTAACACAAGCGGTTTTTGGATATTTTATCGTAACTTTGCACACTCGTTTGCGTTTTTGCAAGTGGCGGTTCTTGGAAACCGCTAATACAATTTACTCACTTTGCACTTCCATGTGCTTCATGCTGCAATATGACAAAAAACAAGTTCTTGCAAGGTTTCGGCATCGTCGTCATCATTCTGGCGCTTGTCAGGTGTGCCTTCCCTTCCATTGCCGAACAAAGAGGGAATGCCGCACTTGCAACGAAAAGCATTGGCGACAATGACAAGAAGGCTGAAAAGGCCGATGATTCGGTTGGCATCCCTGTCAAGGTTGACAGTATAGACAAGGTCGACGACATGGACGGGGAGAAGGTGGACAAGCGATTGGCTATCCTGCCCTTGCCAAGGCCTGTCATCACAGAAGTGGGGGGAGGGAGCCACCCGATAACGGGGGTGTACAGTTACTCCAAAACCTTCCCCGACTCCAATGAAGTGCAGTTGGAAACGGCTAAAAGGCTGGGTGTGAATGTGGTGCGTGACAGAAAGGAAGCCGAGGCCAGAAAAGATGAATTGGTATACATTGCCGCCAGTCCTTATTATCAAGTGGACAAGCTCAAGAACAGCATTCCTTATCTCATCCCAAGGGCGTCGGTGCTCCTCAACGACATCGGACGCAATTTCTTTGACAGCTTGTACGTCAAAGGCATACCGTTGCATAAAATGGTGGTTTCCAGTGTGCTGAGGAGTCAGCAGGACTTGGACAACCTCAGAAAGAAAAACCATAATGCCTCGGAAAACAGCTGCCATCTCCATGGCACCACTTTCGACATCGCTTACAACCGCTATGTCACCGTTCAGGACCCAGACGGGCCCTCAAGGAGGGAAGTGGCCAACGACACGCTAAAATGGGTTCTCAGTGAAGTCTTGCGAGACTTGAGAACGCAGCAGAGATGTTATGTGAAGTATGAGGTGAAGCAGGGGTGCTTTCACATCACTACAAGATGAATTACATCGAGGGGGAGGAGACGATCACCTTGGCACTGCTGTTGTTGTAGCCAACGGGTATGGTGAAAGATACTCCGTCATAACTGAGTGTGTTTCCTCCATTAACTTTTACATTGGAGTATTTCTTGTATTTGCAAGTGGAGGTGGAGACGGGTGTCACCGCCTTGTTGCCCACGCCCATCAGTGTGGCGCCGTTGGTGTAGACGCTGAGATCGGTCTTGAACGGATTGCCGCTGTCGCTTGAAGCACAGGAGAGGACGGTGCCGCCGGATAGGATGATGTTGCTGTCGCTCTTGATGCCTTGGGGCTTCGTGTCATCGGCGCCATAGGCAAACACATTGCCTGTAGTGACCACGGTTAACGTGCCACCGCTGATGGTGACGGCTCCAGTGGAGTTGATGCCCTTGCCGCCGTCGCCGGTGCTGGTGAGATTCATGGTGCCGCCGCTCATGGTGAAACTGCCGTCGCACTTCGCTGCAGCATTGCTGGAGATGTCGGCCTCGCTACTGTCATAGATGGCGCTGCCCGTGGTGGTGGCAGTGACAAAGCCGCCACTCACCAACATGTCGCTTTCGCATTTCAGTGCTTTCGTGGCGTTGCCGGTGGTGACGATGGTCAATGTGCCATCCTCTATGAACAACTTGCCGTTTTCTTCCTTGTCGGTCTTTTTCTTGCCAACGTCGATGCCGTCACCCACGCAGGTGATGCTTAGCGTACCGCCTTGCTGCTTGAAATATTGGTTGATGTGGAAACCATCGCTTGGGGCCTGGCTCACGGTGATGGTGCCGAGATCAGGGGTGAGCAGCACGTATTCATCGCCACTGAAACCATGCTTCACGTTGCCGGTGATGGTCAGAGAGCCTTTGCCGCTCCAAGAGGAATGGCCGTCTACATAGAATGCTGCATTGTGGCCGTCGCTGCCATCGTCGGAGACATGGGTCAGGCCGTCGGAAAGGCTGTTGGTGGTGCCGTCGGCAAGTTTGATGGCAATCATCTTGCCATTTTGGATGTTGATGGCGGCACTGTCGGGGTTGGCGAGAGCCAGGCTGTTGAGCACCAATTCCATTCCTTGGCTGCCCTCCATGTAGAAGGAACCGTCGGTGGAGGAGCCACTGAGTGTGTAGGAGACTTTCTGCGCAAGGGTGGGGGCGGCAAACACCTTAACGTGGGCACCGGTGACTTCGGCGGTGACATATGGGGCAAGATTGCCGGAAATCACCACCTTGGCCGACGTGCCACCATAGGCCACGGCGACGGTGTTGTCGCTCACGTTGCTCTCGTCGATGGTGATGTTGGTAAGGTCGCTGAGCAGGTAACTCTTTCCATTGATGGTGAGCGTGGTGCCGTCGCTGAACAGCATCTCGCCGGCTTGGGAGGCTGCGATGGCATAGGTGACATCACCCTTATTGACACAGAGGGTTTGGGAATTGGCAGCAATGCTAAGCAGGAGCGTGGCGCCCAGAATGAATGCTTTTCTCATCGAATGGTGGTTTTATGGGTGTTGCCTTGATGGTCTTTGATGATGTATATGCCTTTGGGAAGGCCAGCTGGTGACAGGCCTTCCGGGTATGTGCCGACCAGGATGCCTGAAAGGGTGTACACCTTCATGGCTCCGCTTTCGGAACAAGTGGCGGATGTAATGCCGGATGTTTCGGTGAAATACATCTTGGACAGGCTGCTGAGGGACACGATGGTGCCGTCGTTGGCTACAAGGTTGCCATCTGAAAAGGTGAGTGTCAGGCCTGTGGCGGCCAAACTGACCTTGCTGCCGTCAGTGGTCTCAAGTGTCAGGAATTTGTAGTCGGTAGCACTTGCAGACAACAGTAGGCAAGTGAATACCAATGATAAGAAAGCCTTTTTCATTATGGATTTGTATTTGATATGCTTGATTTGCGTGCAAAATTACAAAAAAAACAAGAAAAAAGTGACAAGGTACTAATTTTTTACAATTTTTTGGCTACCCGATAGATTTATGCAATAGATTGTTCAATAGGTTATTCGATACCTTCTCCGTGGGCACCGGTTGTGCCAATGCTATTGTCATTCTTGTCATTCTTCTCTCAAATCCTTTATTTCTTTATCTTTTGCTTGCTTGGGATGATAGAAAGTCTTATATTTGTAGGCAGAATAGACACTCTTCGTAACTTTTTTGCAATTCAAGGATGAGCAAGGATGAAACTTACAATCTTCCATCAGGGAACAATCCTTCTCCCACTGATGGAGAGAACGGCCAAATGGCTGACGATAAGATGGAGCTTAACCCGCCATCGCCAGACCTGGATGATGACAAAGAACCCAAAAGCGGGCTTACTTTCAATTTGTTAAACCTCGTTGTTGGGTTGGCCATCTTTGTCTGGCTTTTTGGAAGTGATATACTCGAAGACGACGGAAGCACTTATCTCTACCTGGCCATCGTTGTCGTTATTCACGAGCTGGGCCATGTGATTTTCGGCAAGTCTTTTGGGTGCTTTGTCAAGGAGATGCAGGTGTTTTTCCTTTCATTTATCAGCTACAAGCCGAAACACAATTTTGAAGGAAGCTCTTGGCGAAATATCAAATGGAGTTTGGGGGTGCTACCCTTGGGTGGCGTCACTGTGTTCAAATCGCGCGGGAGTGATGACGATGCTGATGATAATAATAATTTTGAAAAAGGAGGTTCGGCAATGGCACCTGCACCTGCACATGAAAATTCTCCCTATATTGAAGATAAGCCCGCATGGCAACGTCTGCTTATCTCTGCAGCAGGTGTGCTATTCAATTTCGTGACATTTCTTATCGTGTATTTCTCCTTGCCAATCATGTCTGAACAATGCCGTGACTTGCTTGCACCCCTGGCTGGCATGTCGCTTGTCATTGCTTTTTTGAACATCTTGCCTGTTTATCCTCTTGACGGTGGGTCTATCTTATTTGCATTATACGAGATGATAACAGGGAAAAAGCCATCGCAAGGTTTCACAAGGGTTTGCGGATGGATAGGCTTTATCTTCATTATCCTGTTCTTTTGGGTGTTCCCGGAATGGTTGGGCGGATTGTTGAAGAGTGTTTTCGGTTTGTTCTTTTGACTTGGGGCAAATGGAAACATCAATCATGCGGACGGATTCCTTGATTGCCTTTTCCATCATCTACTATGGCATGACCATGATGCTACGGGTTATTCTATGCTTTCCACCTTTACCCCATTGAGTTCTTCCATCAGGCCCATGATACGTTCCTCGTACTTGTCGCGTTTCACGATAACATCCATTTTCACAAGGTAGGACGATTTTTCGTTTGTACTGGTCTCCGACATGTTGTAGGTGTCGATGCGCATCCCATTCTTCCTGAGACGTTCCAGCACTTCCATCACCTCGCCGACGCTGCGAGAGGAGAAACTGATATAGATGTTGCGAGTGCCAAAGCGTTGCATCAGCCAATTGAGTGTTTCGAGACATAAAAGCACCAAGATGGTGGCGGCTCCTGCCAGGGCATAAAGCCCGGCACCGCAGGTCATGCCGATGGCGGCTGTCACCCAGAGACCGGCAGCGGTGGTGAGACCTCTCACCACATGCTTCTGGAAGATGATGGTGCCCGCGCCGATGAAACCAATGCCGCTCACCACCTGGGAGGCGATGCGCGAGGGGTCGAGGCGGATGTTGTAGGGCAGCTTCAATATCTCCTCGAAGCCATACTGCGAAAGGATCATGAACAAACCGCTACCCAATGCCACCAGGAAATGGGTGCGGAATCCTGCCTCCTTGGCTCGATAGCCTCGCTCGAGGCCGATGGCGCCACCAAACATCGCGGCGGCGAAAAGACGAAGAATGAATTCTGTTGTCATAGGCGTGGTCAAAGAAAATGAAAAGGCGGCAGACCATGCGTGACGGTCTGTCGCCTTGGGGGTTATTCGAATGTCAGAGACTCTTGGTCGGGGGATTTGTCAATCTTGATGGTGTCACCCTGATTGATTTCCCCGCCCAGAATCTTCTCGCACAAGCCATCTTCGATATAGTTCTGGATGGCTCGTTTCAAAGGACGGGCGCCAAATTGTACGTCATAACCTTTTGTGGCGACAAACTCTTTGGCGGCATCGCTGATGTCTATATGGTAGCCCAACGCTTCCACGCGTTTGAAGAGACCTGACAACTCGATGTCGATGATCTTCTTGATGGCTGCCATGTCAAGCTGGTCGAAGGTGATGATTTCGTCAAGGCGGTTCAGGAACTCTGGGGCAAACTGCTTGCTCAGGCTCTTCTGGATGATGGAGCGGGCATGTTCCTTGTCGCTCTCGTTGAGGCTCAGGCCAAGGGTGCCGACGGAGTTGAAACCTACGCCACGACCAAACTCCTTAAGCTGGCGGGTGCCGGCATTGGAGGTCATGATGATCACTGTGTTGCGGAAGTCTACCAGTCGGCCGTTACCATCAGTGAGGCGGCCTTCGTCGAGCACCTGGAGGAGTATGTTGAACACATTGCCATGGGCCTTCTCTATCTCGTCGAGCAGGACGATGGAGTAGGGATGGCGGCGAACCTTTTCCGTCAGCTGGCCGCCCTCTTCATATCCTACGTATCCCGGAGGGGCGCCCACAAGGCGGGAGACATTGAAACTCTCCGTGTATTCGCTCATGTCGATGCGGATGAGGTCGTCGGCGCTGCCAAACATCTGCTCTGCCAATTTCTTGGCAAGGTAGGTCTTGCCAACACCTGTTGGACCAAGGAACATGAACACACCGATGGGGTGATTGGGGTCCTTCAGGCCCACTCGGTTGCGCTGGATGGCTTTCACCATCTTGTCTATTGCGGCATCCTGGGCGATAACGGCTTTCTTCAATTCATTACCCATATTGCGGAGCCGCACTCCTTCGGATTCTGCCATTCGCTGAACTGGAACGCCGCTCATCATCGAAACGACATCGGCTACTTCACTTTCCGTCACCGTTTCACGCTGGCCGTCGTCACCGTTGTTCCATTCCTCGTTCATGCGTAGCAACTCGTCTTCCAACTGTGTTTGCTGGTCACGGTAACGAGCAGCTAATTCGTAGTTTTGGTTGGCGACTGCGTTGCGTTTCTTCACTTTCACCTCTTCAATCTCCTTTTCCTTGACGGCAATGCCTGGAGGTATCTGGGCGTGCTGGAGATGGACGCGAGCTCCTACTTCATCCATAGCGTCGATGGCCTTGTCGGGGAACGAACGGTCGGTGATGTATCGCTCGGTCAGTCTCACACAGCAGGAAAGAGCGTCTTCGGTGTAGTTCACATGATGGTGCTGCTCGTAACGGTCGCGGATGTTCTGAAGAATCTGCAACGTCTCTTCGCTCGTCGTGGGTTCTACCATCACTTTCTGGAAACGGCGCTCCAAGGCACCGTCTTTCTCGATGCTGTTGCGGTATTCGTCAAGCGTGGTGGCGCCGATGCACTGGATGGTGCCTCTGGCCAATGCTGGCTTGAGAATGTTGGCGGCGTCCATCGAACCAGGGGTGGAACCTGCCCCGATGATGGTGTGAACCTCGTCGATGAAGACGATGATGTCGGGACTCTGTTCCAACTCCTTGATAAGAGCCTTGATGCGTTCCTCGAATTGTCCGCGGTATTTGGTTCCCGCAACGACGGAAGTCAGGTCGAGGCTCACAACACGCTTGTTGAACAGGATTGGAGAAGTGCGATGCTTCACGATCATCTGGGCCAATCCCTCTACAATGGCGCTCTTGCCTACACCGGGCTCGCCAATGAGAATGGGGTTGTTCTTCTTGCGACGGCAAAGAATTTCCATCACCCTTTGCATCTCTTTTTCACGCCCCACAACGGGGTCGAGTTTGCCTTCGGAAGCGGCTTGGGTCAGGTCCACGGAAAAATTGTCGAGGACGGGGGTTTTGCCGGCTGGCTTGCGAGTCTGGGTGGCTGTTCCCTTTTGCTGGCTGTCGGAGGAGGAACCCATGTCCATGGCCTCATCGTCTTCTTCCATGTCGTCAGGAAGGTCGATGCCGTCTGTCGAGCGACCGGCCTTCTGTTGGAAATATCTTAATGTCTCTTCGTAGTCCATATTGTTCTCTTCCAATACCACCTTGGCTCCATTGTTTGACTTGTCATGGAGGATGGCGAGCAGTAGGTGCTGCACGTCAACGGTTTCCGTACGCTGAAGACGGGCTTCGAGCACGGCTAATTTCAGGATGTTGCTTGCTTGGTCGTCCAATAGCAACTCACGGGGGTTGACAACGGCAGACCTGCCGTTCTTCCTCACACGGGTCTCCAACGTGTCTTTCAACGCGGAGGGACTGATGGAAAAACGCTCCAACAACCGGGTGACATCACTCAGGTGCCCCCTGAGAATCCCCATCAGCAAATGTTCGGGACTTACACAATCACTGGCAAGACGGGTGGCTTCCTCACGGCTATAGGAGAGTATCTCGGATACTCGTGGTGAAAACTGGCTTGTCATTTTCTTATACCTTTCTTCTTAATCAATTACAATCTTAACCAATCAAACTCTGTGCCAAAATTACTGTTTAATAAATATTTTTTTGTATTCCTCTTCGAAATTCGGGGTGAAAAAGTCTTGTCCCATCAATCCCAATATCTCATCCTTGCTGAAAAAACGGCCGCCAGACAATTCCTCGGGGTTGGGGAACACTTCTCCGTCGTAGACAGTGCTGAAGACGTATACCAACTCTCGTTCCCGTTTGCCATCGAAAACGTAACGCTCCAAAAAACTGGGCTCAAAGTCGGTGACACCCAACTCTTCCCGTACTTCGCGAACCAATGCCTCTTCCACGCTTTCACCATAGTCTATATGACCACCTGTGGCTGTGTCCCATTTGCCTGGCTGGATGTCTTTCCAATCAGGGCGTTTCTGTAGGTATAAATCACCCTCTTTATTAAATAGGTGAAGATGCACCACGGGATGAAGTATCTTCGTGCCGTCGTGCGCTTCGCTTCTGAGGATGCTGCCAAGCACATGGCCCTCCTCGTCAACTATCGGGAATCGTTCT
Source organism: Prevotella sp. (assembly GCA_017619375.1). Lineage (GTDB taxonomy): Bacteria > Bacteroidota > Bacteroidia > Bacteroidales > Bacteroidaceae > Prevotella. Next base: position 74,519 of record JAFZSL010000007.1, read on the forward strand.
TGCTTGTTGTCCATCTCTATAAGGGCAATATGGGGTGATGTCTTATTTCAGTTTCAAAACCTCAGTGAAGCAGTCGGGGAAATGTTTGCCGATGGGCAGGGGGGGCTCCTTGAAGATGCCAAACACGCAACTTCCGCTGCCACTCATTTGGGAATAGACAGCACCAAGGTCATAGAATTTCTCCTTTATCATACCTATGGAAGGATGGAAGGAGAAGATGGACTGCTCGAAATCGTTCGACAATTCGGAGCGCCATGTCTCAATGGGTTGCCTGACAATGTCGCGACAGCATTTCATGGGTTGGCGGGGGGTGATCTTGGAAAATGCTTCACGGGTGGAAACGGCGATGGGGGGCTTTGCCAAGGCAAGGTAATAACCCTCTAAGTTGCCGAATTCATTGTCGGCGGGTTCGAGAATTTCTCCAATGCCTTGTGCATAGGCTGTCTCGGAGGTGATGAAGAAAGCACAGTCGGCACCTAATTGGCATGCATATCGCTCCATCTCGGAAATTCCCATGTTGAGGTGGAATTCCTCATCGAGAAGCCTGATCATATGGGCGGCATCACTTGAACCACCGCCAAGACCGGCCTGAGAAGGTATCCGCTTGTAGAGGTGGGCGTGGATGCGGGGAAGACGGAAGTCTTTGGCTATCAGGTTGTAAGCCTTAACCACGAGGTTGCTGTCCTCGTCACCTTCGATGTCAAGTCCAGTGACCTTCAGGTCGCATGGCTTCTCGCTGGGAAAGTCATGGTCCATCTTGTGTACGCTGAGAACGTCGCACAGGGGAATGGGATAGAATACCGTCTCAAGGTTGTGGTAACCATCTGGACGACGGGAGACGATGTTAAGGCCCAGGTTGATTTTTGCGCAAGGGAAAATGGTCATAATGGATGTTGTAATTGATTGATGTTACAAAAGTAGCTTCTTTTTTCCATTCATCCAAATTTTGGAGGGTGGAATGGCGTGCTTTTGTTCATCACTGCTTTGCTTTCTATGAAAGCAGGGAGTCGCTTTCGGTGGATGTTGAATGTCCGTGGCTCCCCGAAGAGGAAGTAGACGAAGTCTTCCTCTTCTTCCAACTTGAATCCTCGTAATTTCAAGAATTTCAATACCTTTTTCTTCAATGTCTCTTTTTTCATCTTCTAATGATTGATGTGTGTGATATATATGGATAGTAAGTTATATGGCTTGATGCTTGCATGAATCCGTTGATTCCACGAGCCCCCGTAACCTTTTTGACGAGGTGTTCATTGCATTTCTTCCATTTATTGTTCGTTTACTATATAGATAAAACTTACCCCATAACTTCTATCATCATACTGGATGAAATATGAAAAAAAAGAGTCCAGCCCGTCTATTTCATCTATATTCTTTCATCTTTCATCTTTAATCTTCGTAAAATAATCTAAATTTATCTCCTTATTAACCACTTCTTTTGCATATTTCAAAAAAAAATGCCACCTTTGCAGAAATTTTCATAGCTGTCGGTATGCCGCAATGATTGGAAGTGGTGGAAGACAGCGAAAAAGGCTCTATCAGAAATGAACAAATCTTTGATTTTTGCACTTCTCTTCGTCGGCACTATCGGGTGTCATGCACAGAGTGGTACCAATTCACCATACAGCCAGTTTGGATTTGGGGCGCAAGCCGAACAGACCAGTGGATTCAACAGAGGCATGAATGGATTAGGACTTGGATTTCGTGACGGAAAACAAATCAATTTCCTTAATCCGGCTTCCTATTCTGCCATGGATTCACTCACGTTCATTTTCGACGTCGGGATTTCCGGGCAGATCACCAATTTTGAGGAAAAAGGAAAGAGGGTGAATGCAAGAAACGCCAATTTCGAATATGCTGTTGCTGGATTCAGGGCTTTCAAGCATCTTGGAGTGAGTTTCGGCATTCTACCGTTCACCAATGTGGGGTATTCATATGCCAGCACCAATGATGTGGGAGATGTAGGCAACACCCAATACACCAACACCTATACGGGGTCGGGTGGTATACATCAGGCCTATCTGGGATTTGGCTGGGAACCTTTCAAAGGTTTTTCTCTGGGAGTCAACGGGGCATATCTCTGGGGTGGGTACGACCGTTCCATCGTCAATAGTTACAGTGACAATGCGGTGAACACCTTGTCAAAATTCTATACCGCTGACATCACGAGTTATAAAGTGGACTTTGGCGCACAAATCTCCATTCCTTTCTCCAAAAAGACTTCTTTGACGTTGGGTGTGGACTATGGCATGGGACACAAACTTGGAGCCGACCCTGAATGCAAGGTCATATCCAACAACGTGCAAACCGGGGTGGCCGACACCGTGGCTTTCGTTGCGAAAGACGGACTGAAACTTCCTACCGTCATCAGTGGAGGATTCATGCTCAATTTCAACAACAGGCTGAAGGTGGGAGCGGACTATCAATTGCAGAAATGGGCAGAGGTCGGATTCCCTGAATATGAACAGACCAACGGCAGGGCATCCTACAGTATCAAGAATAACTATTTCGACGACAGGCAAAAAGTGACCCTGGGCGGAGAGTACTGCAGCAACCCTAATGCAAGAGGTTTTTTCCAACGAATCAAATACAGGGTGGGTGCCTCTTATGCCACACCTTATATATATATCAATGGAAAAGAGGGCCCCAAGGAAATCAGTATCAGTGCCGGATTGGGAATTCCCATCACCAACGCTTGGAACAACCGTTCGACACTCAACATCAGCGGGCAATGGGTGAGGATGGCGGCTGATGGGCTGCTCAAGGAAAACTCATTCAGAATCAATTTGGGCATCACCTTTAATGAAAGATGGTTCATGAAATGGAAGGTGGACTGAGCACATGAGACACCATGTACTTATATTTCTCTCCTTTTGGGCATTTCTACTCATCGCATGCAGCGAGGAGCACGAGCATGTCGCACCTGCCATATACCCAAGCGACTCAGTTGCCGTGATGGCTTCCTATGGTGTTAACACTCTCATTTCCGACTCTGGTGTGGTCAAATACAGGATTGTCGCCGAAAAATGGGAAATCAACCAAAACAAGAAACCTTCCAGATGGATTTTTGAAAAAGGACTCTTCCTTGAGCAATTCGACTTGGCCATGCATGTGCAATCCTTCATCCAATGTGACACGGCATACTACTTTGACACAGACAGGCTGTGGGAGTTGAGAGGAAGAGTGAGAATACAAACCAAAAACGGAGTCCGCTTCAGTAGCGAGGAACTCTTCTGGGATGAAAGGTCGAAAGAATTCTACTCCAACAAATTCTCGCATGTCATCACACCCGACAAGGAATTGAAGGGTAACCGGTTCAGAAGTGACGACAAAATGAACAAATACAGTGTCAAGTACACCAAAGGATATTTCGACAGAAACGATTTCGGCAACTCGCCAAGAAGCAATATGACCAAAACGCAGGCAGACTCAGCCAAGATGCATGGCAGAGGGCAAGCTTCTCCCAGACGAGTCAACAATAACAACTAACATGAGTATCGCAGTCGTCATAGGAATTATCCTCAGCATGGTCTTCTCCGCTTTCTTCTCGGGGATGGAAATCGCTTTCGTCTCCAGCAACAGGATGCTGGCGGAGATGGACAAGGATAAAAATGGATTCTCACAGAAGTGCATCTCTTTCTTCTACAAGCATCCCAACAATTTCGTCAGCACAATGCTTGTTGGAAACAATATCGCACTTGTCGTCTATGGCATACTAATAGCAAAACTTTTCGATGCAACCATTTTCCATGGTATGCCTGCCGGATTCAAAGTGCCTGCAGACACAATATTGTCTACACTCATCGTGCTCTTCACGGGTGAGTTCCTGCCCAAGACCCTCTTTAAAAACCTCCCCAACAAGCTGCTCACCTTCTTTGCCATACCTGCATTTCTCTGCTATGTCATCTTGTGGCCTGTTTCCAGATTCGCCACTTTCATCGCAAGAGGATTGCTGAGAGTCGTGGGTGTGAAAATGCATAAGGAAAACGACGAGGGAGCGTTTACCAAGGTGGATCTCGATTACTTGCTTCAGACCACCATTGAAAACGCCACCAATGAGAACGAAATCAACGAGGAGGTCAAGATATTCCAGAACGCCCTTGACTTCTCCGAGACAAGGGTAAGGGATTGCATGGTGCCAAGAACGGAAATAGACGCCGTGCCGGAAGATTGCAATGCTGCATTGCTCAACCAAAAATTCATTGAAAGCGGACACTCCAAAATCATTGTCTATAAAGGTGACATCGACCACATCGTAGGTTACATACACTCTTCAGAAATGTTCAGGAAACCTGATGATTGGAGAAACGACATAAGAAGCATGCCTTTCGTGCCGGAAACCATGTCGGCACAGAAAATGATGAAAATCTTCTTGCAACAGAAAAAAAGCCTCGGAGTGGTCATCGACGAGTTTGGAGGGACAAGCGGCATAGTGTCTCTTGAGGACATCGTAGAGGAAATTTTCGGAGACATAGAGGACGAGCACGACAACTCCAATTACATCGCCAAAAAAGTGGGGGAGGGAGAATACCTGCTCTCTGCAAGGCTTGAAATAGACAAAGTCAACGAACTTTTCCAACTGCAGCTCCCTGAGAGTGACGATTATATGACAATAGGAGGACTCATTCTTCACTATTATCAAAGTTTCCCTAAACTCAATGAAATCGTCAAAATAGGGAACTTTCAGTTCAAAATCATCAAGAATACCATGACGAAAATCGAACTTGTGAAATTATTTGTGGTGGAATAAGCCATTTTTCACTCCAAAAATTGTGCCGTTTCCCAATTTATTAGTAATTTTGTGCGCATTTTGGAAAAATACGCCTTCCTTGTCTTGAAAAATGACAATCAGGGCACTTCCAACCAACATATTAATAGAAGACAAACAATTAACATAACTAAAAGTAATGGCAGCAATAGGAAAAATTAGAAGCTGGGGACCCTTCCTTGTAATCATCATCGGATTGGGTCTGTTTGGATTTATCGCAGGAGACATGTTCCGCTCATGTGAAACTACTGGTAGAATGAGCAGCAACAGGGCAGGACAAGTCCTTGGGGAAAACATTAATGCACAAGACTATCAGGAATACCAAACCGAATTTGTGGAGTGTTCCAAGATGGGCGCACAGCAGCAGATGGACGAAGAACAACTGCGAAGGATGGCGTGGAATAGTTTCGTGCAAAACAAAATCACCGAGAACGAGACTTCAAAACTCGGACTTACCGTCACCAATGATGAAGTCAAGAACCTGATGGTGAAGGGAAGCCCGTTCTTGCAGGGACTTGCAAGTGCCATACCTTTCTTGGCCAACGAGCAAACCGGTATGTTTGACAAGTCCAAATATGACACCTTCTTGGATGAATATAAAAAGAACAAGTCCAACCCACAATTGGTCGAGGAATATAATAAAATGTACAAGTTCTTGGAATTCAAGTTGGAAGAATTCAAGCAGCAACTCTTGATGGCCAAATATAGGAGCCTGATTCAAAATGCTGTACTTTCCAATCCCGTGGAGGCCAAGTTCGCCTTTAATTCCGAGAAACAGGAGAGTGACATCCAACTCGCATACTTGGACTACAAGAGTGTCAACGACAAGGAGGTCAATGTCACAGAGGATGACCTCAAGGCCAAATATAATGAAATGAAAGAGACCTTCAAGGCTCCAGAGGAGCAGAGGGCCGTCAAGTATATCCTCGTCAAGAAAGAAGCTTCACAGGCTGATAGAAATGAATTGAACAAGGCTTTGGTCAGTTGCGCTGAAAAACTCAAGGCTGGTGAAGACCCTGAGAAAGTCGTAAGAGAGGGACAGTCTGACCTGTCTTATCTTGGAGTGCCCGTGACAAAGAAAGTCTTGACTGGAGAAATCGCAAGCAAAATCGATTCCATGGCTGTTGGTGATGTAGTTGGACCACTGGAAAGCAAGTTCGACAACACCATGAATGTCGTCAAACTCATCGCAAAGACTACTTTGCCTGACTCTGTTGAGTTCCGCAGCATTCCGCTGGGAGGTGACGATGCCACCACTGCCACCAAGGCCGACAGCATCCTCAAGGCTATCAATGCTGGTGGTGACTTCGAAGCCATTGCCAAAAACTATGGACAAACCGGAGCCAAGAACTGGTTTACTTCTTCTGCTTATGAAAGGGCTGCAAGTGTGAGCAAAGATGAGGCTCTGATTATCAATGCACTCAACACAATGGCTGTCAATGAGGTGAAAGTCATCCCACAGGCACAGGCAAAGATCATTGTGCAAGTCACTGACAGAAAGGCTATGACAACTAAGTATGACCTTGCCATTGTCAAGCGGCAAATCAGGTACTCTCCTGCTACCTCTGATGAAATCACCAACAAGTTCAACCAGTTTGTTGCAGGCAACAATACGTTGGAAAAAATCGAGAAGAATGCTGCTAAGTCAGGTTACCAGGTGCTCGAGGCTAAAAACATCACCACTGGCAACGGCGTTATTCCTGGAATCGCCAATTCCAGAGATGCTCTAAAGTGGGTGTTCGAGGCTGACAAGAACGATGTTTCCGAAGTGTTCAATTGTGGAGCAAATCGTGACGAACTACTTCTCATGGTACTCACGGGAATCGAACCTAAAGGTTATTTGACCTTGGAGAATCCTGAAATAAAGGATATGGTCAAGAATGAGGTCATCAAAGACAAGAAGGCCGAATTGCTCATTGCCAAGCTCAAGGACGTAAAGAGTATCGAGGCTGCAAAGGCAAAGGGTGCAAAGGTTGTCGAAGAGGGTGTGAAGCAAATCACTTTCGCTTCACCTGTGACCATCACCGAATTGCAGACCAGCGAGCCTGCACTTAGCGGCGCCGTGGCTGCCACAGAAAAAGGCAAGTTCTCCGCAAAACCAGTCAAGGGCAACAATGCTGTATACGTCTTCTTGGTAGAGGACAGAAGGACACTTGAAGGAGAGTTCAACGAGAAGGAATACATGCAGAGGGTGATGCAGAGAGAAGCTCAAAATGTCATGCAGGCATCCGGCATGGACCTCTATTTCAATGCCGAGATAAAAGACAACAGATACCTCTTCTTCTAAAAACAATTCACATAGGAGAAAAAGAGGGCTTCCCATCAGGAAACCCTCTTTTTCGTAAAAAAACAAGACAACATGATCAACACCAAATATCTTGAATCCTTCATTCACTATAGGAAAGTAGTGGCTTCCATGGCTGTCGTTGGCATTGTCCTCACGACCTTGTGGGCTTGTGGAAGCGCATCCACCGTGGAAGCAGAACAGTCTCCCGCAAAAAGAGAATTCAGGGCGGCATGGATACAAGCTGTCAACGGACAATGGATAGGCATGTCTACACAACAGATGCAGAACACTTTGAGATACCAACTCGATGAATTATGGAAAGATGGTGTCAATGCCATCATCTTCCAAGTCAGACCGGAGTGTGACGCACTTTACCAAAGCGACATCGAACCTTGGAGCAGGTTCCTCACCGGAGAGCAAGGCAAGGCCCCCAGCCCATATTGGGACCCACTTCAGTGGATGGTGGACGAATGCCACAAAAGAGGAATGGAGCTTCACGCATGGATCAATCCTTACAGAGCCAGGACGAAAACCACAAAGGAACTCGCATCAAACCACATCGCCGTAAAAAAGCCGGAATGGTGTTTCGAATACGACGGCCTGCTTATTCTCAACCCGGGAATTCCCCAAACCAAAGACTTTATCTGCAAGGTGGTGGATGACATCGTCAGCAGGTATGACATAGATGGATTACACATCGACGACTATTTCTATCCTTATCCCGTGTCAGGAATGCCCATCAATGACGACAGGGAGTTTGAGAGATACAACAATGGTTTCTCCAACAAGGGTGACTGGAGGCGAGACAATGTCAATGTATTCATCAAACAGTTGCATAAAATCATTCATGACAGAAAGCCTTGGGTGAAATTCGGGGTTTCTCCTTTCGGTATTTACAGGAACAGCAAGTCGGACCCAAGGGTAGGAAGCGCTACCAATGGAACCCAAAACTACGACGATCTTTATGCCGATGTCTTGCTTTGGGTGAACAATGGATGGGTGGACTACTGCGTACCTCAGCTCTATTGGGAAATAGGCAACAAGGCTGCGGATTACAAGACGCTTATCAAATGGTGGGACAAACATGCAGCAAACAGACCACTTTACATTGGAGAAGATGTAGAGAGGACGGTGAAGTACCCTGACCCCGACAATCCCAATTCCCATCAAATGGGAGCGAAATACAAACTGCACAAGCAGATGCCAAATGTCAAGGGGACGGTGTTGTGGTATGCCAAGGCCGCTGTCGATAACGTGGGAAACTATGGTTCGGCACTCAGAGGTAACTACTGGAGATACAAGGCGTTGCAACCAAATATGCCGTTCATTGACAGCAAAGCGCCTGAAAAACCAAGAAAAGTGAAGCAGGTGAAGACCGATGATGGATACGTGCTCTTCTGGACAGCACCTAAAGCTTCTGGTTGGAAAGACAAGGCCGTCAAGTATGTTGTTTATAGATTTGCCGAGGACGAGGATGTCAATTTGGCCGACCCATCCAGAATTGTTGCAGTTACTGCCAACACTTTCTACAAATTGCCATACAAGGATGGGAGCACCAAATGGAAATTTGTGGTGTCTTCTCTTGATAGGATGAGCAATGAAAGCAAAGGGGTGGTCGTGAAAGTGAAATTATGACGCTTTTATGCACAAATCCTTGCTAAAAAAACGAAAAAAAATTGCCGTGTGAAAAAATTGTGCTATTTTTGCAAACGCTAATAGAATATGTTCAACCAAAAAAAGCTATCATGAAAAAAACTTTCCGTTTCATTTGTATGGCTTTCATCGGCATGTCTGTGCTGATGATGGCTAGTTGCGACAAAACTGCAGCTGTCAAGGAAGCTGCCGATGCCGCTGCAAAGTCGTGCCCCATCAAACTCGGGCCCCTTGGAGAAGTCACTGCTTTCTCTGTTGATAACGAGGCTCTCGTTTGTGACATCACTCCAGATTCCGCTTTCATCTCTGATGAAAATGTGGACAAGTCTCTCGTTGCCAAGTATCTTGCTATCGAGCTCTTGCGCAGCAACCCAGAACTCTTTTCCAAATTGATTGAGAGCGAGATCGGACTGAAAGGAAATGTAAAACTCGGTTCGGGAAATGTAGAGGCTTTCGTAGACGGTCAGGAACTTGCAGGCTTTAACAAGCAGGTCCTTGGGGCAAACGGGAACTATGCTTCCATCTTGCTTCCTCTCGTCAACCAATATCTTAACTCTCAAGCAAAGAAAGAATTGGGCGAAGGACTCAGCTTCAAGAAAGTACAGGTCAAGGGTTCTAAGGAAGAGATCTTGATCAATGTCGACGAGGAGAAAGTGAAGTATGACGACCTCAAAAGAAAGATTTTTGATTTGAAAGACGGAAACGCCAAGATTGAATACGTCAAGGATTTCGTTGGCCTGGCTTTACCTCTGATCGCAGAGATGAACTACGACTTGGATTATTTGTATTCATTCAAGTCAGGGCAGCAAACCTATATGGAAATCACTGCTGATGAAATCAAGGCTTTCTTGAATAATGATAATGGCAAGGAAGAAGCCAAGGAGGAAGCTAAAGAAGAAGCCAAATAAGAAAGAATACTTTTGAATAGAGAACTCCCCTCGACTCAGGCAGAGAACCTGGGACGAGGGGAGGTCTTTTATTTGTGGCATAAGACACATCGAGGAGGTAAATAGAGGACGATGTCTTGTCCTTTGGCTACCTACTGCCACTTTTGATTCACCCTTGTTGCGTTCGTTGTGACAGATGTGGTAAAAGTATGGTAATATAATAATCCTGGCTAAGGACAGTACCAAACATCATTCCTTGGTTTCTTTTTCCGCTTCTATCGGTTCTATATGTATTTCCACGTGTGTGGATTCTCCATATTTATCCTTCAGCTTACCCTCGATATTCATTGCATGGAGATGTGCAGAGGCCACGCTCAAGTCACCGGGGACACATATGCTCATCTCGATGGCAAGGTCTCTGCCGATGCGGCCTGTCATAAGATGGTGCACGTCGGTAACGTTTTCTTCCATAGAGGCCATCTTTATGATGTCATCTTCCAAATCTTCAGGAAGACGCTTTGAAAACAGTTCGTTTACTGCTTCCTTGATAAGGACGTAAGCTATGCTGAAGATGAAGAAACTGACAATCACAGCCGTAATGGGGTCCAACACGCGCCATTTCTCACCTAAAAAGATGGCACAGCCTATGCCGATGGTTGTGCCGAGAGAGGAAAGGGCGTCGGAACGGTGGTGCCAGGCGTTGGCGGCAAGAGCCGGGGAATGGGTCTTGCGTGACGTGCTGATGGTGAAACGATAGCACCATTCCTTGAGAATCATGCTCAAGATGGCTGCTGCAAGGGCAATGTATCCTGGCCGCTCCAAGATTTCGCCCTGAAAGGCTTTCAACGCCATCATCATACCGTTGCAGCAAATCAACAAACCGATGAAAAACAGTGTGAGGCCAATCAACAACATGCAGATGGTTTCAAACTTCCCATGGCGGTAGGCGAGGTTCTTTTTCTTGGTGCGGATGCCCATTTTCGTCAATACCAACACAATGATGTCGGTCAGCAAATCCGATACGGAATGCACCGCATCCGCCAGCATGGCTGCAGAGGATCCCAATACACCGGCGGTGAATTTCAGTACTATCAAAAGGAGGTTGACAAGTGTCCCCCTTAAGGTCACTCTCACTATTTGGTTTTCTGCTTCTTGCTCGTTCATACCTGATGGTTTGCGCTCTGTTTCTTTTTCGTTCATGGCAAAAGGCTTGCGTTCGATGCAAATTTACAACCTTATTTCCTATTTTGCAAAAAAAATGGGACAAACTACTCGCTTTTTCATCAAAACACCATTTTTTGCATTCAACAACCGGAAAAACAACACAAGAATGACGTTACATACATTGGGCAGGATTGCAACATGGCGTTTATGTGAATGAACTTGTTATTCGCTTCCGGATGGGTGTCTTGACGATTGGGTTGGAGAAAAAAGAACGGGGAAATGTGAAAAACTTGAAATTTAAATCGAAAAATTTGGATTTCAGAGAATAAATTACTAATTTTGCAGCCGTTTTAGCTGGTTCCGTAGCTCAGCTGGATAGAGCAACTGCCTTCTAAGCAGTAGGTCTTGGGTTCGAGCCCCAACGGAATCACCTAAAAAAGCGTTGTGAATTAGTCAGTTACACTGATTGTTCACAACGCTTTATTCTTTATTCTTCCTATTTCCTTTACTCCCATCCCATTAATGTGCGAAGAAACGCGGTGAGTTCATCGGCCATCAACGCATGGCGTTGCATGGAAGGATGCCCTACGGCACCCATGCCTAGCGAACCGTCATCTGGGGTGAAATCCATGCGGTAGACTTCGTTGTCTCCACGACTGGCGGCATCAGCGATGGCGGCGTCTTGTGCTTCCTGGATGTCTGTCAGACGTTTGGAGGTGGGGATGGCTCCGATGATATAAACAATTTTAGCATGGGGGTAACAACCACGCAAGGTGATGGTGAATGACTTGAACGCTTCGGATAGCTTCGACTTGTCATACTTTCCCAATGACGTGTCGTTGCAACCAAGGTTGACACATACCACGTCGGGCTGGAAAAGAGAGAAATCCCACTGCTCACCCTTGGTTGCATAAAAAGTATGGGGATAGATATTGGGCATTATCTCATCAGGGATTTTCCCTCCGTAATTGCGGTAAATGCCGATGCCGCTACGTGCGCATACCTGGCATTGGGCGTTCAGTGCACGGGCGGTGCACGCAGCATAGGTTTGGTAGAAGTTTTGTTGGCTGAAGAGGAAACGCTTGTCCTTGGCGCTGCCTTCTATGCCGTAGCCACACGTGATGGAGTTGCCAATGAACTCAATCTTTCGTGTTGGCAATGATGGGCGTTTTCCCAATTGGCAACCATCATCGAGGTAGAGGCCGTTGAAAGTGGGTTTCTTGTAAAGCCCCTCGATGAGGTAGGTGAGCGTGAGACGATGTTCTCCATTTTCCAATCCTTTGGCCAACTCTGTGACGGTTTGCCCTTTGCCCACCAGCACCTTGCGGGCGGCGAGGTCGTCTATCTCCACCATGAAATAGCCGCAATCCGCATTGGTGTCCATGGATGCGGATGTACCGTTGAACACAGCGTGTATCTGGACACCAGGGTAGGTCCATACAGCCGAACCTGGCTTCGTTTCCCAGCTGATACGTCCCACGTAGGCAAAACCAGGGTCGGTGGCGGTGATGAAAGTGGATGCATTGATGGATAGGCTTGCCACAAACAGCAGCAGCGTGAATGTCGTTTGTCTCATTGATGTCAGAATTGTGCGTAGATGAAGGGCTGGATGTCACTAAGACGGAAATTGATCACCAGTTGCAATATGATGAACAGGAGAATGGCTTTCAATGTGATGGGCGAGTCAATGAACCATTGTTTCAGACGCTCCGTATGACGCTGGCGAATGCCATGCAAAGCCATGCCAAGCACCAAGAACACCACCCATGCCGTCCGGGTCTGGACAAAAGGTACCAGGTAGGCCCAACTGAAGTCGGTGAACACCTTCTTGATGATAAGACCTGCTGTGTGAAGGTTGGGAGCACGGAAAAACACCCAGGTGAACATCACGTAGCAATAGGTGATGAGAAAGGCGAAAAACCTCACATACCATGTGTTCTCTATCTTGTCAAGCCATTGGCGGCAAAATTTGTGCACCACAAGACCCACACCGTGTAGTGCGCCCCATATCAAGAACATCCACGAGGCACCATGCCACAAGCCGGCCACAACCATCGTGATGAAATTGTTGAAATAGGTGCGTATCTTTCCCTTGCGATTGCCACCAAGAGGGATGTAGAGGTAGTCGCGAAACCACGTGGAAAGAGAGATGTGCCATCGACGCCAAAACTCCTGAAGATTGAGTGACTGGTAGGGATAGCGGAAATTCTCTTTCAGTTCGTAACCCATCAGCAAGGCGATGCCGATGCTCATGTCGCTATAGCCGGAGAAGTCGCAGTAAATCTGCAAGGAGTAGCCCATCACTCCCATTAGGTTTTCAAAACCGGAGAATGCGGTGGGATCGTCGAATATCCAGTTGTTGTATTGGGCGATGTAATCGGCGATGAGAGCTTTTTTCAACAGACCGACCATGATTAGCCAGAGGCCGGTGTAAACCTGTCTGTCAGTGATGTGGTAGCGATGCTTCAACTGTGGGATAAGAGTTTCCGCACGGGTGATGGGACCTGCCATCAACAAGGGGAAGAACGTCAAATAGAAGGCGTATTCCAACAAGCTGGTCTCCATAGTGAAGCGTTTCTTGTAAACGTCCACCGTGTAGCTGATAGCCTGAAAGGTGTAGAAAGAGATGCCGACAGGGAGGATGATCGACAAAGGGGAGATGTTCGTCGAAGTGATGTCTCGCAGGATGTCGATGAAAAAGTTCGTATATTTATAGTAGAGTAGGGGAAGCAGGTCGAGTATCACGATGCCCCACATCCATCTCAAGCGAGCCTTGCCCTCTTTTTCATTCATCCGACTGGTCAGATAGTAAGAGGCCAGTACGGTGGCGGGGAGAAGGAGCATCAGAATGCCGTTGGCCTTATAGGCGAAAAACAAGCTGAAAGCCAACACATAGCTCATCATCGTCACCTTGGAAGAATGACGGATGAGGATATAGAAGCCGAAAAAGATGATAAAGGTCACAGCGAATGGTATCGACACAAGAGACCAAGTGCTGTCAGGAGCAGAGAGGTAATGGTGAAGGTAATCGCTGAGCGGCATGACGAAATAGAAAAAGGAAAGTGGCGGCTACCGTTAAGACTTCGCAGATGCGGGGCTGAGGGTTGGGGCCTTGTCTTTCACTTTCAGCACCTCGATGTGCTCAATGGGCCACGACTGCTTCCCTTCTGGCTTGTTGAACACTACTGGGTGGATGCAGGCATCGCTGGACATCCATTCTGCAACCTCATCCATCCAAATGCGGGCGCCACTTGTTGTGGGATGAAGGTGGTCCTTCGTACGCTCCATCTCTATCGACTGGGAGTCGAAATAGCGCTTCTTGCCGAACACCTTGGCTATCTCATCATTCAAACCGTTGTCAGGCTTGGTGTTGGGAGGGCCGATGAATATGCAGGGAAGGTCGCCCACCTTGGTCAGCATGCGGGTAAGGTTCTCATTCACCACCTGCATGTTCTTCGTGTACAACTCGTTGCTGCCCATGCAGAAAATCAGGAACGTGGGACGTACCTCATTGATGTAATAGTCCAAGGTGCTGCTACTCCAGGCCATCGTAGTGCTGCCATACCATGTCACGGCATACATCGTGTCTCCACTTTGTTTGCAGTAGTCGTAGAAACGATAGGCAAGCGGCTCCACCATGGAGTCGCCGATGAAAAGGAAACGCTGGGAAGTGGAGTCTGGAACTATCACTTCCTCTTCCTCCATGGAAAGCATGGTGGTGTCCTTTGACTCAGGATGGAGAGCGTTGAGGTCGATTTTCTTTAGCATCTGTTTCGCGAAAGTAACACCATAGGGGGAATTGGCGTATATGAACAGTGCAGAAAATGTCACAAGTATGATGAGAAATACCTTGAATTGCGAATTCATGTCGTTGAATGTGGATGAGAATTTGCGTCCTTTTTAATTCCGTCTGCAAAATTACACTTTTCTCGTGGATTGGGCAAATATTCAACCTCTTTTTCTAAAATGAAAATAATTTTTGGTTTTTATTTTGTTTTGACGTTGCTTTGGAGTATCTTTGTATGCTATTTTGTGACACCTATATTATTATTGATTTTCCGTAAATGGACAAGCAGAGGATTGTGTACTGTCCGCCAGTGGATCGCGTGATGAGTATTTTCAAGAAGCTCAATGCCATTCCACGTCCTTCTCATCATGAAGAGAAGGTGGCCGACTTCTTGTGCCAATATGCACAAAGTCTTGGACTTGAATACCAACGTGACACGCAAAACTGTGTCATTATCAGAAAACCCGCAACCCCCGGACACGAGGATGCAGACCCCATAGTGGTGCTCAATCATATGGACATGGTGTGCGTCGGTATGGACAATCCGCTTGTCGACACCGTGAAACCAAAGGTGGATGGCGATTGGATGACTGCTGAAGGCACGTCTTTGGGCGCAGACAATGGTGTCGGGTTGTCCATGGCGTTAGCCATGCTTGCCGATGATGCCATCGTGCATGGGCCTATAGAAGTAATGACCACCACCAATGAGGAGGATGGCATGACTGGGGCCGAGGCGCTTGCTCCTGACTTCATCAAGGGGCGAAAGGTGGTGAATCTGGACTCTGAGGACTATGACACCATCACCACAGGGGCGGCGGGTGCTTTGCTGCAGCAGCACAGGCTTCCGGCACCTCTTGTCGAAGCTCCACAAGGAAAGAGACGGTGGTTTAAAATCACCATCACTGGGGGAAAAGGTGGACATTCAGGAGTTGACATCGCAAAAGGGAGGGCAAGCGCCGTCACCATGGCATGGGCGGTTCTGGCTGCCATTTACAATGAGTACGATATCGAGTTGGCACGCATCGACATCGGTGAGGCCAATGCGTCCATCGCATCGAAAGCGGTGTTGGTCATCACCGTGCCGTCAGGTGAGCCGGCCGAGTATGTCAAGGCTCAGGAGGAAAGTTTCAACCAGTGGGTGTCGGAAGAATATAGAGAGACCGATCCGGATGTGAGATGCTCCATAGAGAAGGTGAACCCCATGGATGAGGTCATTGAACACGAGGCCTTCCACCAATTGATGACATGCTTGGAGAATCTGCCTCAGGGTGTGGTGAAGATGAGCGAGACCATCGAGGGTACGCCGGAGACATCCAACAATGTGGGACGGGTCTATCACGATGGGGAAAACATAGTCGTCACCACACATACCAGAAGTTTCATCAACGACGAGATGGAAGCGGTGGCTGCCGATATTGCCAATGTGATGGCGGAAGGTGGTGCCGATTCGCAAACATTGATGATGGCGCCCGCCTGGCAGGAGGATGCCGAATCGCCATTCATCAAACTCACCTCTGATGTTTTCGACGACGTGTTGGGATGGAGACCTCGGATGGTCGCCATGCATTTCGTGTTAGAAGCGGGGTATCTCGTGCAGAAATTCCCAGGAATGCAAATCGCCAGTATCGGACCACGAATCGTGGAACCTCATTCCACGTCGGAAAGGGTGCAACTCAGCACTATCGATGATATCTGGAAGGTTTTCATCAACCTGCTTGCCAGACTGGCTTGATAACGACGTTCCCATTTATTCATTTTTTCCATCATGAGCAAAGACATCAAGAAAATCGTCCTTACAGGAGGACCATGTGCCGGAAAGACCACGGCTCTCGTAAAAGTAATAGAACATTTCTCCAGTCTTGGATACAAGGTGTTCACCATCCCGGAGGTGCCCACGCTTTTCAGCCAGGCGGGGATGAACTATCTCACTGAAAACAAGGAACTTTTTTACCAGGGGGAAAAGGCCACGCTTGAAGTGCAAATCGCTTTGGAAGACAAGTTCATGAGGATGGCACAGGAATGTACCCAGCCCACCATCGTCGTTTGCGACAGGGGTGCCATGGACATCTCGGCATACATGCAGCCGGAATTGTGGGAAAAAATGACTGCGGAACTGGGTACCTCGACCGCAGAGTTACGAGACAAACGCTATGACGCCGTGCTGCACCTCGTTTCAGCGGCTGACGGTGCAGAGGAATTCTATACCACCGCCACCAACGCCCAAAGATATGAGAAAAGTGACGAGGAAGGGCTTCGGCAGGCCAGGTTGTTGGACAAGAAGGTCATCAGCGCCTGGACTGGACACTCTCACCTCAGGGTCATTAACAACCATGAGGATTTCGAGAAAAAACTCAATAGAGTGCTCAAGGAAATCTCCTTTGTCTTGGGATTGCCACAACCCATAGAGGAAGAACGCAAATATATCGTCGAGTTGACAGGAGAACTACCGGAATGCATCGTAAGCGAAATAACGCAAACCTATTTGGTGGCTGAGCCAGGGTGTGAGGTAAGACTGCGAAGAAGGGGATGGGAAGGCAAGTTTGTCAACGTTCATACCACAAAGACACCGCTGTCTGACACAGAGTATGTGCAAACGGAAAGGCAAATCAGCAACAATCTCTACACTTCCCTGCTGCAGCAAGCTGACCCATACAGGCATACCATAGAGAAAACAAGGAAAAGTTTCATCTGGAAAGGGCAATATTTTGAACTGGACCTTTTCTCCAAACCGATAAATGGACTGATGATACTCGAAACAAAGGGCGTCGCTTCCGATGAGTCTGTGAAGTTCCCGCCCTTTATAAGGGTCATTGAGGATATCACCGGCAACAAGAAGTACTACAACTACAACATAGCATTGAGAAAATAGCATAGCGTGGGAAGGTTCTTCATCACATTCTCTTACGACGGGACACGATACCATGGATGGCAAATCCAACCCAACGGTAATTCCGTGCAGGCGGAGCTGCAAAATGCCTTGGCCATCCTACTGAGGCAACCCGTGGAGGTGGTGGCGGCAGGACGCACCGACGCTGGAGTGCACGCCGCCAAGATGGTCGCGCATTTCGACACTGACGTCCCTTTCCAAACCTTGCAACTCGCATACCAGCTAAACCGACTTCTTCCTCGAGACATCGCAGTAGGGCATATTAGGGCGGTGTCCGATGAAATGCATGCCAGGTTCAGTGCAATAGCACGCACCTATCACTATTTTATTCACACGAGGAAGGATCCTTTCGTGGAACAGTATTCTTGCATGTTGGGATACCAACTCGATTTCCAACTGATGAACGAGGCGGGTAGGATTCTCACATCTTACAATGACTTTGGGGCGTTTTGCAAGACTCATACTGACGTCAAAACCACCATTTGCAAAGTGACGGAGGCAAGGTGGGATCAACTCGACAACCATCGTTACAAGTTCACCATCACAGCCAATCGATTTCTGAGAAACATGGTGAGAGCCGTCGTCGGTACAATGATTGATGTGGGAAGAGGCCGGATTTCGATGGATGAGTTCAGAGGTGTCATTGAAAGCAGAAATCGGTCGAGGGCGGGGGAGAGCATGCCTGCAAAGGCGCTATTCCTTGCTGAGGTGACCTATCCGGAGAATGTGTGAATACCCAGAAGGCTTGCCACAAGACCTACTGCTTGGAAGGCAGTTGTCATGGTGCAAAATAATGAAAAATGTCAGCAACATACATATTTTATAAAAATAGATTAAACTTTTCCATACGAAGTGCGTCAAAAGAAAAAAAAGTAATGAGCAACGAATTTGACAACAAACCGATTGAGCGGAAAAATCCTTTCACTGTTCCTGATGGATATTTCGACACCTTGACCACAAGGGTCATGGCGAATATACCTGAAAACGAGGTTAGGATGATGGCTGCTCAGCACGACAAACATTCCTCAAGGAAATGGTGGAGAGTCGCGGCTGCAGCCGCTGCCGTCGTGGTGGCCGTGTTTGGAGTGGAACTCTATATGCAACATGACGACAAGGGGGCCAAGACGGAAAATGTAGCCGTGCAGGCACCTGTAGCTGGCTCTGCCGATGCCAATATCGACGCCATGGCCGATTACATCATGTGTGACGATTACGAACTATATGCATATCTTGCTGATGAGTAGGTTCATTAAAATTCAACTCTTGATGATGCTCCTTGCAGTGGCTTCTTTGAATGTCGCCGCACAAGGGCATAATAGGTTCAATCCTGCTAAATTCAAGGCCGATTTGGAGAGGTTCATCACTGTCGAGGCTTGTCTCACGCCAAGGGAAGCGGCAGCTTTCTTCCCTCTCTACGATGAGATGAACAACAAGCAGAGGGTGCTCTATGACAAAATGCGCGAACTCAGAAGGATGAAACCTATTGATGAAGAGAGATGCAAGAAAGTCATCGCTGAGATAGACCAACTGGAAATAGAAATCAAACAGTTGCAATCCAACTACCACGCAAGATTCCTTTCCATCATATCGGCATCTAAACTTTTTGATGTCATCAAGGCGGAAAGTAAATTCCACAGGCAGGCCATGCGCAATGCGGCCAATCCTTGGCATAGGTGAACACCTCCCCGATGAAACTCTTTCCTCTCTTCCCATGAAGCGTATGCGCAAATGCCTCATGGGGGAGAGTGACAAAATGAACATGATGCTCTGTAAAAAGAAATACCAGGATAGAACAGAGAAATACATTTGTTTACATGTTGTTTTCAGGTACTCATTCTAATATTTCTAATATTTATTAATTTTCGAAAGATTTTCTCTCTTTTGTTTTCACATCTCATAAATAAGTAGTAATTTTACACCTTGAAAAGGGGCAAAATCGGTTAGAATGCGATTAAATGCCTTTTTAGGCGATTTTTAGCCAAAACGTTACTCTTAATTTTGACAGCAAATAATGGACGAAAATCAAACTTTTGACCAAGACAAGATCATCAAGATCAACATTGAGGAGGAGATGAAAAAGTCTTACATCGACTACTCCATGTCGGTCATTGTCGCTCGTGCGCTTCCGGATGTCAGGGATGGATTCAAACCCGTTCACAGGAGAATTCTCTATGGAATGATGGGGATTGGAAACACCAGTGACAAACCATACAAAAAATGTGCACGCGTCGTGGGTGAGGTGTTGGGAAAATACCATCCACACGGTGACAGTTCTGTCTATGGGGCACTTGTAAGAATGGCACAGGAATGGAACATGAGGTACACACTCGTCGATGGACAAGGAAACTTTGGAAGTGTCGACGGTGACTCGCCTGCTGCCATGCGTTACACCGAGTGTAGGCTTTCCAAGATGGGAGAGCATATCATGGATGACCTCGACAAGGATACTGTCGACATGGTCAATAACTTCGACGACTCGCTCACAGAGCCGTCCATCATGCCTACAAAAATACCTAACCTCCTTGTCAATGGAGGTAACGGCATCGCTGTCGGCATGGCCACAAACATTCCTACACACAACCTCGGTGAGGTCATCGATGGATGTTGTGCATACATCGACAATCCTGATATCGACACCGATGGACTCATGGAATACATCAAGGCGCCCGACTTCCCCACCGGAGCCTTCATCTATGGCATCCAAGGTGTCAAAGACGCTTATGAGACAGGAAGGGGAAGAATCGTATTGAGGGCTAAGGCCGAAATCGAAAGTACTGAGACACATGACAAAATCGTCGTCACAGAAATACCCTATGGTGTCAATAAAGCACAACTTATTGAAAACATCGCCGACCTTGTAAAAGAAGGAAAAATTGAAGGCATTTCCAATGTCAACGATGAGACCGGAAGGCAGGGAATGCGCATCGTCGTCGATGTGAAAAAAGATGCCAATGCCAATGTCATTCTCAACAAATTGTTCAAGATGACGCAGTTGCAAAGCTCTTTCTCCGTCAACTGCATAGCATTGGTGAAAGGGAGGCCAAGGCTTCTCTCGCTTAAGGAATGTGTCGCCTATTTTGTAGAACATAGGCACGACGTCACCATCAGGAGGACACAATACGACCTCAATAAGGCGAAGGAGAGGGCGCACATCCTGGAAGCGCTCATCATTGCTTGCGACAACATCGACGAGGTCGTACACATCATCAGGGCATCGAAAACACCATCTGACGCACAGCGCAACCTCGAGAAAAGGTTCGACATCGATGAACTCCAATCAAAGGCCATCGTCGACATGCGACTATCTCAACTTACCGGATTGCGACTTGACCAACTTCATAAGGAGTATGAGGATATTGAAAAACTCATCGAATATTTGCAGTCTATCCTCGACGACCCAGAACTTTGCAAGAAGGTGATGAAAGATGAATTACTGGAAGTCAAAGAGAAATATGGTGACGAAAGAAGGACGGTCATCAAATATTCATCTGAGGAATTCAATCCGGAAGACTTCTATCCCAACGACCCTGTAATTATTACTGTGAGTCATATGGGCTATATCAAGAGGACACCACTCAGTGAGTTCAGAGGGCAAGCCAGGGGCGGCATTGGGTCTAAAGGTGCAAGAACCAGGGAGCAAGACTTCACTGAGTTCATCTATCCTGCCACCATGCACAACACCATGCTTTTCTTCACCAAGAAAGGAAAATGCTATTGGCTCAAGTGTTTTGAGATTCCAGAAGGAGGAAAAGATTCCAAGGGAAGGGCCATTCAGAACCTGCTCAACATCGACCCCGACGACTCCGTCAATGCTTTCCTCAGGCTTAGAGGCCTTAACGATGAGCAATTCCTCAACACACACTATGTGGTCTTTGCCACCAAAAAGGGCATCGTCAAGAAAACGTGCCTTAAGGCTTACAGCAGGCCAAGGTCGATGGGTGTCAACGCCATCAACATCATTGAAGGCGACGAGGTGGTTGACGTCAGACTCACAAACGGACGCAACGAACTCGTTCTTGCCAATAGAAACGGCAGAGCAGTAAGGTTCACGGAAAATGCTGTGAGGAACATGGGACGCATCGCCACCGGCGTTAGAGGAATGAGGCTCGATGGTGGAGACGACGAAGTCATCGGAATGATCGTCATTAACAACGCCGAGAAGGAGAGCATCATGGTCGTCAGTGAGAATGGCTATGGAAAACGCTCGCAAGTGGAGGACTACAGAAAGACTTCCAGGGCAGCCAAGGGCGTGAAAACCATGCAGATTACTGAAAAGACAGGGCGACTCGTTGCCATCAAGAACGTTTCCGATGAGCACGACCTCATGATCATCAACAAGAGCGGCATCACAATCAGATTGTCTGTTGCCGAGTGCAGGATCATGGGTAGGGCTACTCAAGGAGTGAAACTCATCAACCTCACCAAGAAAAACGATGTCATCGCCAGCGTATGCAAGGTGATGGGTGCTGAATTGGAAGCCAACGTCGAGCAAATGAGCAAAGCGGAATGGGCACAGAAATCCGACAGCATCAAGCGTGATATGGAAACGGATGAACCAGTAGAACCTGTCGAAGATAGCGACGACATGTTGCAAGAATCCGATACCGTGAACGAACCAGATGTCTTGGAAGAGACAGGCGAATTTAACGAATCTGATATCTTGGAAGATTCTGACGAACAGCTTGAGACAGAGGAACAGGAAGAATTGCAGCATCTGGATGAGGTGGAACAACCGAAACAGAAACCTGCAACCAACCAGCAGATGCTCTTCGATTTCGGAGATGATGACAAGCAGAAGGATGAAAACAATGATGAATAATAATTGAGACAATCCATACTTGATTCATTTATATATTTAACGTGTATCACACAAATCTTTAGAAAGAAACATTTAAAACAACCTTTTATTTATTTATGATTATGAAAAAATTGATGATTGTTGCATTGATGGCAGTAGCTGCCTCAACTGCATTTGCAGGTGACTCACCTGCTCTCAAGGCAATCCTGAAAGCCAAAGACTACAATGAAGCCAAGTCGCTCATTAACTCTTCTCTTGGACAGCTCACAAGCAATGTTGAAAAGGCCAAGGCTTACAACAAACTCTACTCCCTGGCCTACGAAATCGCTGCCAAGGAGCAAGGAAAAATGAATGAAAACCAAGTCAACAAGCAGATGGGTAAGACGACGGTGATAGATGTCGATTCCGTGGCTTTCTATACTTCTATCTACAATGCAATGGAAGCAGCTGTCGAATGTGACAAATATGACCAAATGCCTAATGAAAAGGGAAAAGTGGCTCCTAAGTTCCGCGATGCCATGGCCACTGCGCTTTATAACCATCGTGGCAATTTGTGGAATGGCGGCATCTATTACCTCAACCACGGGGATGACGCCAATGTCTACAAATTCTTCGGAAAATGTGTGGACACCTATTCCGAGCCCCTCTTCGCTGCCGAGGTGGCAAAGATGCCAGATCCAAACATTGGACAAATGGCTTATTATGCTGCCCTCTATGCCGCACAACTCAAGGATAATGCCGGATGCATGAAATACGCCGACATTGCTTCCAAGGATGAGAAATTCGCTAAGGAGGCTACCAACCTTAAACTGGCCATAATTCAAGAGAGTCTCAAGACCAGGCAAGACTCACTCAACTATGTCAAGAGCCTCGAGGACCAATTCAAGGCTGATCCCGACAATGATGGCATCTTTGGTTCCTTGGTCAATATGTATAACGGACTGAAGATGATGGATCAGATGAACGAACTCTTCGACACGAAATTGAAGTCTGACCCCAACAACTTCATCGTGTGGGCTGTCAAAGGCCAAAACGCCATGATGGATCAAAAACTTGATGATGCAGTAGAATTTTTCAAGAAGGCACTTGGCACACAACCGGACAATGCTCAAATTCTCACCTACTTCGGTGCCTGCCAGCTCGACAGGGGAGCGGAAGCTCAAAACAGGGCTTCTCTGAAGACGGGCAGAGTGCCTAAAGAGGCCATGGACCAAATCAGACCGCTTTACGAGGAAGCTCTGGTGGCTTTGGAGAAAGCCAAGAGTTTGGATCCCGAGCGCAAGAGTGCCAATTGGTCGTATCCTCTCTACAGATGCTTGTATCAACTCTACGGTGCAGAAGATGCCAGAACAAAGGCTGCTGCAATTGATGCTGGTGTCACTGATTAAATCTGTCCGACAATGACTTCGAGGGTGTGCCATCTTTTTGACACACCCTCTTTTAAATGTTTTTACAAGCTGCATCTATAGGAATTCCATATCGTCCACATGTAAGCCATATCATTAATCACCGCAATGAAAAGAATCTTTCTGACAATTTGTTTGGTGTGCTTCGCGATGCTGGTTTTAGCACAGAGGAAAACCATCGACCAGGCACAGACATTCATTAAAAGCGGCAAAAACCTCGACAGGGCAGAGAAACTAATGACTGACCTGTTGAAAGACTCTGTCAACCGACAGAACAAAAAGGTGTGGACGACACTCATAGATGCTGTCAAGATGCAATATGACCAAGGAAATCAAAAGTTATACCTAAAGCAAAAATACGATACAGCCGCATTATTCAACAACGCCAACAAGCTGCTTGGCTTCTGTCTTCAATTCGATTCCATCGAGGCGATACCCAACAAAAAGGGGAAAGTCAACATCAAATATCGAGACAAGCATGCGGAAATGCTAAATGCCGTGAGACCGAATATCTACAATGGTGCCTCCTTCTATTTGAGGAAACAGGACTTCAAAAACGCATGGTTGTTTTATGAAGCATATATTGAATGTTCCAACAACCCCATGTTCGCCAATTACAATTATTTGGAGACAGACACATTGATGGGAAAAGCGGCTTACAGGGCGCTTTATTGTGCATACAGGATGGGAAGCCTTGAAAAAACCTTGAAATATCAAAAATTGGCGGAGAGAGATTCATCGTATATTGAAAATATTATACAATATGTGGCAGAAAGGCAAATCCAAAACCAAGACACCATCGCTTATGTCAATGCTCTGAAAAGAGGGTTCAGTATTTCACCCAAAAACACCTTCTTCTTCCCTCGTTTGGTGGACTATTACAATATGAAGGAAGAAAACGACTCTGCGTGGATTTTCATCGAAAACGCTTTGGCAAACGATAGTGCCAACGTGTTGGCTGTCTTCGCAAAAAGCTCTGCGTTGCTTAATGCCAGGCAATATGATGAATGCATCAATGTCACCGGTAAACTTATCGCTCTCAACGATTCCATGCCTGAGGCATACTGTAATATGGGGCTGGCGTATTATAACCAGGCACTCATGCTGGAAGAGAAGCAGATGAAGGAGAAAAAAAGGACAAAAAAGCAAAAGGCAGTCGTCAATGCGCTCTTCGAGAAAAGTCTGCCATATATGGAAAAATTCAGACAAATGGCACCCGAACAACAAACAAAATGGTTGCCGGCATTATATACCATTTATTTCAACCTCAATATGGGAAAGGAGTTCGATGAAATCGAGCAACTCAGAAAATAAGGGAATGACAAATTCCCCTAATAGCGTACTATTTACACTTAAAGCAAAAAAAACATCTTGAATATTTGCTCCTTTCAATAAAATGACGTACCTTCGCGCACGATTTCTGATGTATTTGTACGTCAATAGGTATAATTTTAAAAATCATTCAGATGAAGAAGTACAATTTCAACGCAGGACCATCTATCCTCCCAAGAGAGGTTATTGAAAACACGGCCCGGCAAATCTTGAATTTCAATGACAGCGGTCTTTCTCTCGCCGAGATCAGTCATAGAGCGAAGGATTTTCAACCCGTTGTGGATGAGGCGGTTGCTCTCATCAAGGAATTGCTGCAAGTGCCACAAGGCTATTCTGCCATTTTCCTCGGAGGGGGTGCATCCCTTGAGTTCTGTATGGTACCTTACAATTTCCTCATCAAAAAAGCTGCTTATCTCAACACCGGAACATGGGCGAAAAAGGCCATGAAAGAAGCCAAACTTTTTGGAGAGGTCGTCGAGGTCGCTTCCTCGGCGGACGCCAACTACACTTTCATTCCTAAAGGATGGAGCTGCCCGGAGGATGTAGACTATCTCCACATCACCACCAACAACACCATCTATGGAACGGAAATCAGAAAAGACCTTGACCTCGGAGTCAGGCTCATTGCAGACATGTCGTCGGATGTCTTTAGCAGACCCATTGATGTTGCCAAATACGACTGCATCTATGCGGGTGCACAGAAAAACCTTGCGATGGCCGGTGTCACGCTCGTCATCGTAAAGGATGATGCCCTTGGAAAGGCGCCAAGGACCATTCCTACCATGCTCGACTACCGCACACATGTTGAAAAAGGTTCCATGTTCAACACACCTCCAGTAGTTCCTATCTACTGTGCTCTTGAAACACTGAGATGGATCAAGGCCAACGGTGGAGTGGAAGCCATGGACAAACTTGCCCAGGAAAGAGCCAAAATCGTCTATGACGAGATTGACCGCAACAAACTCTTCAGAGGCACTGTCGTCGAAGAAGCCGACCGTTCGCTCATGAACATCTGCTTCGTCATGAACGACGAATACAAAGATCTCGAAAAACCCTTCTTGGAGTTCGCCACCGCCAAAGGCATGGTTGGAGTCAAAGGACACCGTTCCGTCGGTGGATTCAGGGCTAGCTGCTACAACGCACAAACCATCGAGGGGGTCAATGCGCTCGTTGAGTGCATGAAAGAGTTTGAAGCCAAAAACTGAAAAGGCTTTTTCTTCTGACACTATATCATAGAGCATTATTCAATTTTTGAAATTACTTCAGAACACAAATATTGTAATGAAAATATTGGTAGCAACAGAAAAACCTTTCGCTCCAGTCGCCATTGAAGGCATCAGAAAGGAAGTGGAGGGTGCGGGACACCAACTGGTTCTCCTTGAAAAATATACCGAAAAGGAGCAATTGCTCGTAGCGGTGAAGGATGCCGACGCTTTGATCGTGAGGTCTGACAAGATTACACCAGAAGTGTTTGACGCTGCTGAAAATCTTAAAATCGTGGTCAGGGCTGGAGCTGGATACGACTCCATCGACACCGAATACGCCAAACAAAAGGGCGTTGTGGTGGAAAACACTCCGGGACAAAACGCAAATGCCGTGGCAGAACTCGTCTTCGGACTTCTCGTCTTTGCCGTCAGAAGCTTCTATAATGGAAAAGCTGGTTCGGAATTGATGGGAAAGAAACTTGGCATCCTGGCATTCGGAAACGTGGGACGCAACGTGGCACGTATCGCCAAGGGATTCGGCATGGACATCTATGCTTACGACGCTTACTGTCCGGCACAAGTAATTGAGCAAGCTGGTGTGCACGCCGTGGCCAACCAGGATGAACTCTTCAAGACATGCGATGTGGTGAGTTTGCACATTCCCGCAACGCCGGAAACAAAACAAAGCATTAACGCAGCTGTCGTGGGACAGATGAAAAAAGGAGGAATCCTTGTTAATACTGCCAGGAAAGAAGTCATCAACGAACCTGAACTCATCCAATTGATGAAGGAGCGTTCCGACTTGAAATTCGTCACTGACATCAAACCTGATGCAGATGAAGAGTTCAAAGCTTTCGAGGGAAGATACTTCAGCACGCCAAAGAAAATGGGTGCGCAGACGGCTGAGGCAAACATCAATGCCGGAATAGCTGCTGCAAAGCAAATCAACGCATTCTTCCTGAATGGAGACACCAAGTTCCAAGTCAACAAGTAATCTTATTTTTTATAGCAGGGCGGGCGTCAGTCCGCCCTCGTTTTTTTTCCTTCATCTAATCCTATAACCATTATGGCTATCGTAAAACCTTTCAAGGGATTAAGACCGCCTCGCGAACTCGTGGAACGTGTGGAGTCAAGACCATACGACGTGCTCAATTCGGAAGAGGCAAGGCAAGAGGCGGGTGACAATGAGATGAGCCTCTATCATATCATCAAACCTGAAATAGATTTTGAACCGGGTACCAGTGAGTATGATCCCAAGGTCTATCAGCGCGCAGCCGAGAACTTCCAAAAGTTCCAAGACAAAGGATGGCTTGTACAGGACAAGGATGAGCACTACTACATCTATGCTCAGACCATGAACGGGAAGACGCAGTATGGACTTGTGGTAGCAGCACATACCGACGACTACATGCAAGGGCGCATCAAAAAACATGAACTCACCAGACGGGACAAGGAAGAAGACCGAATGAAGCACGTCAGGGTAAATGACGCCAACATCGAGCCGGTATTCTTTGCTTATCCTGACAACGATATCCTTGACAGGGTCATATCGAAATATGCAGAAACAAAACCAGAATACGATTTCATTGCTCCCATCGATGGATTCAGACACCAATTCTGGGTCATTTCCGACACCGATGACATAGAAGTCATCACCAGGGAATTCTCCAACATCCCATACCTCTACATCGCCGACGGCCATCATCGCTCGGCGGCAGCTGCTCTCGTGGGAGCGGAGAAGCAAAGGGAAAACCCAAACCACAGGGGGGATGAAGAGTACAATTACTTCATGGCTGTGTGCTTTCAAGCATCACAACTCACCATTCTTGACTACAACAGGGTCGTCACCGACCTCAACGGGCTCACTTCACAGCAGTTCATTGAAAAACTGAAGCAGAACTTCACAGTGGAGGATATGGGAACTGACATTTTCAAGCCCGGGCAACTGCATGAATTTTCTCTATACCTCGACGGGCATTGGTTCAGGCTAAGGGCAATAAAAGGGTCCTATGACGACCAAGACCCCATTGGGGTGTTGGATGTTGACATCTCGTCAAGACTCATATTAGACCAAATCCTGGGAATAAAAGACCTGCGTGGGTCGAAACGCATTGACTTCGTGGGAGGATTAAGAGGATTGGGCGAACTCAAACGGCGAGTGGATAATGGAGAGATGAGGGCGGCTTTGGCCCTTTATCCAGTTTCCATGAAACAAATCATCGATATCGCCGACAGCGGAAACATCATGCCTCCCAAGGCTACATGGTTTGAACCTAAACTGAGGTCGGGGCTGGTCATTCACAAACTCTCATGAACGAAGACGACTTTCTTACCATAAGTGACAAGGTGGGCGAGGGATTCTACTCCGAGAAAAGGAGCAAGTTTCTCGCCTTTGCCCACCATGTCATCACGGTGGAGGAGGTGAAGCGCATCGTGGAAGGCTATCGAAAGAAATACTACGATGCCAGGCACGTGTGCTACGCATACATGCTGGGAGCTCAAAGAAAGGATTTTAGGGCAAATGACGATGGGGAACCCAGCAGCACGGCGGGAAAACCTATTCTGGGACAAATCAACAGCCAGAACCTCACTGATGTTCTTATCGTTGTCGTCAGGTATTATGGAGGGGTCAACTTGGGAACTGGCGGGCTCATCGTTGCTTACAGGTCGGCGGCGGCGGACGCTATAGCACATTGCAACATCGTTGCACAACAGGTGGAGGAGATGGTCACATTTCATTTCGCCTATCCATTGATGAACGATGTCATGAGAATTGTCAAGGAATTGTCGCCAAGAATTGTCGAACAAACTTATGACAATACGTGCTCCATCACTTTGGCCATCAGAAAATCTCTGGCAGACAACCTGAAGGCGAGGCTGCAAAAACTCTCTTTCTAATATTTTTTTGCGGCCGATATGTAACGTAGGGGAATGCTCCTCCGTAAAATCGGAATTGATGGAAGACGTCCTTGGTACAAGATTGCCATTGGGAACATCGAATGTTCAGCAAATAACAAGAGGAAAATCGATTGGATACAAAAAATGTGGCACAAACAAAATGGATAAAAAACATTAAATATTGATTTTTTCTTGTACGAATGAATAAATAGTGTTAACTTTGCACTCAAAACCTGTAGTTTGGTTTTTTCTAATGACTTTTATAGGAGGATTATTATAGAATGACAAGAACTCTTTATTGGCTTTGCATGGTTCCGCTTTGTTGGATTCCTTCATATGCACAAGCTCAATCTACTACAAACGAAACATCGGAGCAGGGTGTGGAAAAACCTGCGATGGCGGCCACTAATCTACCTAACGACGTGAATGACGACAAGGTGGTGGATGTGTGGGATGTGGTTGATATCGTAAAATATGTCAACGGCTCTCCACGTAGTGCCTTCAAAGTGGAAAAGGCTGACATTGACCAAAACGGTATAGTTGACCTGGAAGATGCAACATTGCTCTCGAAAATCATCGTAGGTGAGGAATTGCCGGCTGGAAACACCAACCCTCCCGGTGGTGGCTCTGGTGACGATGAACTCAGGGGAGACTCTGTTGTTGACCCTGTTGGCCCGAATAGATAGTCGCCTATTTGAAATAACAACCAATCCCATATCTTCTTAGATGACTAACTATGAAGATATGGGATTTCCATTTGAAAACACACCAGGCGAAACATACGTTAACATTCTTTCACGCTCTTCTTTTAGTTCTGTGTTTTTTTTTGCTTATCTTTGCCAAATAGAAGAAAAAGACAGTATTTGAGTCTTTTAATGATGGTTCTTGATAATTTGGAAATGTAGATGAAATTAGGAAAGAAATTTTTGTGGGTGATAGGAAAATTCAAGTATGTCATCGTCATTGTCGGCGGCATCTTGATCATCACCGTGCTGGGAGAAAACAGCATGCTTCAACGTTATCGCCATGCTCGACAGATTGCCGAACTGGAAGAGGAGATAGAAAAGCAGGATATGCGATTCCAGCAAGACTCCATCAGGCTGGAGGAAATGGAGCGCAATCCAGAGGAAGTGCGAAGGATTGCCAGGGAAAAGTATTTCATGAAAGCAAGCGACGAGGACATCTACGTGCTCAGTGACGAAATCAAAGACAAAAACGACTATGCGCCAGTTAAGTAAGATTGAATCATACATCTACCTGATTGGGGGAGTGCTCATGACAGCAGGTGCCGGTTGCTGTGCGTTCTTGTGGCAACCCAAACTGTTTTCATGGGTCTATTTGATTGGAGCCATTCTTTTCGTAGCCATGCAGGTAAGGCAGCGATACGAAGGTGACAAAATAGTAATTAAAAGACTCAGGCGCATCATGATCGCGTCGGGAGTTTTTTTCATTATAGCTGGAGTCTTGCTCGTAGACACCAATTATCGGTTCTTCTCATCAATGGTGTCATACCAGGACTATATCACATACATTTACAACAAATGGGTCATTTTCCTACTGGCTGGTGCAGTGATGCAACTTTATTCCACCCATAGAATTTCAAATGAATTGCAAAAAGATTGAAAAAAACATAAAAAGTGCCCTCGCCAAACAAATATGGGAGGGAAAAGTTTCCATACATCGATATTTGATTGTATTTTTGTGATTGAAAATCAATTTCGCTTTTCCAAAAAATGAACAATAAACTTTCACTCTTCATAGGTGTCGCCATATTGACCGGATTGGCTTCATGCTTGAACTCATACAACATTGAAGGGTCGACAGACCATCCTGGACTTGATAACAGCAAAGTGTATCTCAGAATCGTCAAGAACGACAGTTTGAGAGACATGGACTCCACTGAAGTGGTGCATGGCAAATTCGGACTTTCGGGGACCACGGACAGCACGAGGGTGGCATACCTTGTCAGCGACAATTTCTTCATTCCATTGGTTCTTGAGGATGGGATGATTTCCGTAAGGGTGAATAAGGATAGGCAGACGTGGGGAGGGACCGACCTCAACGATAAGCTTTTCCAATTCTTCTCCAGTTATGACAGCCTGAAAATAAGATTTGATGAATTGGACCATGAATTCAATTTGGCATTCATGGATGGAGAGGACATGCAGAATGAGGTCATCCCAAGGTTGAGAAGAGAAAACCAGATGATTTATGCATGCATGGATTCGCTTTTCACACAATCGGTGGTTGAGAATTTCGACAACGTTCTTGGCCCTTTCATCTTCATGACATATGCACAGATGAGGCAATATCCTGAAATGACACCATGGGTGGCCGACATCATGAGCAAAGCAACTGAAAAGTTCAAGAAAGATCCTTTTGTCGTTGGATATATCAATAAGGCCAGGCAGATTCAAAACCAAGCGAATGGACTGGAGCAAACAGCTCCAGTGGCATTGCCGCAACCTCCAACACCCAACGAGATGGCAGGTTCTTCCGGAAAAGAAGCCAGCGATACATCCAAAGTGAAGAAGGAAAAGAAATGAACAGACATGCGAACGCTGCTTTCAAATGCCACCATCGTCAACGAAGGGAAATCGTTTCTTGGCCACTTGGTCATCAAGGATGACTGCATAGAAACCATTAGCGAGGGAACAAAGGCACCTTGTGGCAATTACGATGAGTATGTGGATGCCACAGGGTGTTTTCTTTTGCCTGGCATCATAGATACACATGTACATTTCAGAGAGCCTGGCCTCACCGCTAAGGCCGACATCCTTAGCGAGAGCAGGGCGGCAGCATGGGGAGGAGTGACCACATTCTTCGACATGCCCAACACCGTGCCCCAGACCACAACGTTGGAGGCATTGGAAGACAAGTTCAATAGGGCGGAAAGGGGATGTTTTGTCAACTACTCATTTTTCTTCGGAGCCACCAATGACAATATCGATTTGATTTCGCAAATCGACCCGAGACGTGTACCCGGAATCAAGGTCTTCTTGGGAGCATCCACCGGAAATATGCTGGTGGATAGGAAGGAAACACTAATACAACTTTTTCGAAATACATCTTTGCCTATTGTCGCTCATTGTGAGGACAATGGGGAAATCAACCGCCAAATGGAGATGGCAATGAAGCGCTACGGAGATGACCCGCCAGTGGAATTGCATCCTGTGGTGCGTTCAGCCAAAGCCTGTTTTGATTCTTCGACCCTTGCCGTCAACCTGGCTCGGGAGACGGGAGCGAGGCTTCATGTGGCACACATCTCAACACGTCAGGAATTGTCACTCTTCCAACCTTATAGGGAAGGGGATAAATTGCCTGGAATCACAGCAGAGGTAGCTATGCCGCACCTGCTGTTCTCCAAGGCCGACTATGCTCAACGTGGGGCTTTGGTCAAATGCAACCCTGCTGTGAAGGACGAGGATGACCGGGAGGCGTTGAGGAAAGCTCTCTCTGACGGAAGGTTGTTCACAGTGGCCACAGACCATGCTCCACATCTCAGAAGCGAGAAGGTGGGAGGGTGTAGGAAGGCGACATCGGGAATGCCAATGGTGCAGTTCTCCCTCGTTGGAATGTTGGCTTTGATGGACGAAGGATGGATATCCATGGAGAGGTTGGTGCAATTGATGTGCCACCATCCTGCCATGTTGTTCGACATCCATCGAAGAGGATTCTTGAGAACCGGATACAAGGCTGATTTGGTGCTGGTTAGGAAAGGAGCGTCATGGACGCTGAAGGATGAAATGGTGAAAAGCAAATGCGGATGGACGCCACTTGTTGGAGAGAAATTCAAGTGGCGTGTCGAACATACGTTCTGTAATGGCAGGCACATCCTCGACCATGGTCGTTTTGATGACACCGTCCAAGGGGAGGAGGTGGCGTTCCGTCTCGGAATATGAGGAAGGTGTTCAAATATGCCATTCATCAAGTGGAGCCCTATGTCAACTGGCTCTATTTCTACCATGCATGGCAGATGGGGAGAGAATCTGAGGACTTGCGAAAAAACCTCAGGAAGGATGCAGAGGAAATGATGCGGCTCTTTGACTCTGTTTGTCACACTTATGCTGTCGTGGGACTCTTTGATGCATATGCAGAAGGAGACGACCTCGTGTTGGAGGGGTTCAGATTGCCCCTGTTGAGGCAGCAACAGCCTGATTCTGAAACAGGAGAGTGTCTTTGTTTGGCTGATTTCGTCAGGCCTGTTGGGACAGGTGTTGACAAGGTAGGGGTGTTCGCCGCCACTGTCGACACGATGATGGAAAAGGTGGGGGAGGATGACCCTTACAAACGTCTGTTGGCTCAAACGGTGGCAGACAGGTTGGCTGAGGCCACTGCTGAGATGTTGCACGAGGATGTGCGTAAAAGACTGTGGGGATATGCTTCAGAAGAACGCCTTTCCATCCAACAAATGCATGCAGAACAATTCCAAGGCATCAGACCGGCGGTGGGTTACCCTTCATTGCCTGACACGAGTTTGAATTTCCTCATCGACAGACTTATTGGCATGGGCGAGATTGGCATACATCTTACTGAGAACGGGGCCATGAGGCCTCATGCCTCTGTTTCCGGACTGATGTTATCGCATCCGAAAGCCAGATATTTCAACTTGGGGAAGATAGGAAGGGACCAGTTGGCTGATTATGCAAGTAGAAGAGGCATCCCTTTGGAGATGATGGGGAAATTCCTCGCCACAAGCATGGTGAAAGAGAATTGAACGATAAATACCGTAAACAAAATGATAGCAAGAGCGTTTTTGATGTTTGTCGCAGTTATCGTGCTGCCTGACCTCAGCATCTACCAGCACTGCATCTCACGATGTTCGTGGCGTTGGAAGATGGTGTGGTGGCTCCAGACCCTCGCCATGTTGGTTTACACATGCTGGCTCGCGATTCAACCTGATTTCACACCACATCCGCAAACATCGCTCAACATCTACCTGTTCATTTTCGGAGTGTATGTCATTCCAAAATTGTTGATTGTATTGTGTGCTGTCCTTGGACGTGGAGTGAGGATGGTCTTTCACTCCCAAAGGAATTGGGGATTCATCGTTGGCTGTTTGCTGGCTGTTCTTTCCATATACGTGACTGTGTATGGGTCAACCATAGGTTTCAATAAGTTCGAGGTGAAACGCGTGGAATTTTCTTCTCCTAAGATTCCAAAGGAGTTTGACGGATATCGCATCGTGCTCTTCTCCGATGCCCATGTGGGGAGTTTTACAGGTAACAGCAGAAAAGTGTTGACTGATGCTGTCGATAGCATGCTTGCTATGAAACCAGATGCCATCTTCTTCTTGGGAGACATCCAAAACACCCGGCCGGAAGAGATGGAGGAGCACGTGCCTACACTCTCCAGGTTGAAAGCAACAGATGGAGTGTTCTCAATCTTGGGCAACCACGACTATTCCAAATACTTAGGTGGCACGATGGAGGAGAAACTTGCTGCCGAAGAGAGGACCAAGAAATATCAACGCGACATGGGGTGGCATCTTCTTCTCAATGAACACTTCTCCATACACCACGGGAAAGACAGCATCGTGTTGGCAGGAATGCAAGGCAACGAACAATTGGGTGTGGAGAGAGGTGTGGCCAATTATGAGAACACCATCGCCGGCATTGAGCCTGGGGCGTTCACCATCATGCTCGCTCATAATCCCAAGCATTGGCGAACATCGGTGGTGCCATACATCGATGCGCCGCTTACCGTTTCCGGTCATACGCACGGAGGGCAAATAAGGTTGTTTGGATTGTCGACAACCACCTTCGGATTCACAGAGGATTATGGAATGTATGAGTTGGACGGAAAAAAACTATATGTCACAGCAGGATTGGGCGCGCTTATACCGCTGAGGTACAACGTCACGGGCGAGGTCGTCCTGCTCACACTTCATAAGGAATAACAATCATCTATATAAACATGAAATACCTTTATCGCATTTATCAACTCTTCGTCGCTCTTCCAATCATCGTGGTCTACACCATCATCACCACTATCATGATCATCATAGGATGTGCCATCGGTAACGCACATTTCTGGGGGTATTATCCGGGGAAATGGTGGGGATGGCTCATCGTCAAGATCCTGCTGTTGCCAGTGAAGGTGGAAGGAGAGGCCAATCTCGAAAAAGACAAGTCCTATGTCTTTGTGGCAAACCACCAGGGAGCTTTTGACATCTTCCTCGTTTATGGATTCCTTGGAAGGAACATCAGGTGGATGATGAAATACCAGATTTTGAAAATACCTATGGTGGGGACGGCTTGCAAGGCTTCAAAGCAAATATTGGTCGACAAGAGGGGACCGAAAAAGATCAAGGCTACATACGACCATGCCAGAGAAGTGCTCACCGGGGGGACGTCGCTGATGGTGTTCCCGGAAGGGGCCAGGACATTCACCGGGCATATGGGAATTTTCAAAAGAGGGGCTTTCATGCTGGCTGACGAACTGCAACTGCCTGTCGTGCCATTGACCATCAACGGGTCGTTCAATGTGATGCCGAGGATGAAAGATTGGCATTTCGTGGAATGGCATCCTTTGAAACTCACCATACACCAACCTGTCTATCCTTTCGAAAAAGGACCTTCAAACGTGACATCTGCCATGACCGACAGCTATAGTGCCATCATGTCGGCGCTGACACCCGAATATCAAGGCACTGTGGAAAATCCAGACCAATGATAAAGATGAAGATTTCCAATCTTCAATTTTCAATTTTCAATCTTCAATCTTTCGGCAGGGATGGATATTTACGGAACCAACCATCCCAGCGTAGACGCATCACTCCGAAGAATGCTTCTGAGAAAATGCCGCCACTCATCTTGCTGACTCCTTCACGTCGGTTCACAAACACCACGGGCACCTCCTTGATTCGAAAACCTATCTTGTAGGTGGTGTATTTCATCTCGATTTGGAAACCATAACCCTTAAAGCGAATCTTGTCCAATTCTATCGTTTCCAAAACACGTCTCTTGTAACACTTGAAGCCGGCTGTAGTGTCGTGGATGCCGAAACCGGTGACTAATCGCACGTATTTAGAGGCAAAATAACTCATCAATACACGACTCATGGGCCAGTTCACTACGTTCACACCGCTGACATAACGGGAACCGATAGCCAAGTCATACCCTTCGTCATGACAAGCGGAATAAAGACGTGGAAGGTCTTCCGGGGCATGGCTGAAATCGGCGTCCATCTCGAAAACATATTCGTAGTCTCGCTCCAAAGCCCATTTGAAACCTGTCAGGTAGGCTGTGCCCAAGCCTTGTTTGCCTGAACGCTCGATAATGTGGAGCCTGTCGGAGAATTCCTGGTCTATCAGGCGATGGACAATCGATGCCGTGCCGTCGGGGCTGCCATCGTCGATGACAAGGATGTCGAAACGCTTTTCAAGAGCGAAAATCGCTCTTGTAATCTTCTCGATGTTTTCCTTCTCTTGATAAGTTGGAATGATGACAATGCAGTCTGACTGGTTCATGGATTGATGGTGTTTGGCAATCTTGGTTTTCGACAGGACTAAAGAATACTGCAAAAGTAGCAATAATATTGAAAACCACAAACTTTTCAAATAAAAAAACGATTACATTTCCTGCCTTTCTTCGTCATTATGGTATACAAAGTCATTGACTGCAACCTGCGATGGGATTCCGGCTTGACTGTTTCTCGTAAACGTCGACTGCATAGCCATATCCGAAGTAACAGATTCCTTGTAAGCGTCGGTTCCACTGATGCAATTGCCGAAACAGCTTCTATCCCCATTGCTTGGAAACCGTCATAAGTATTCAGCCAAACACAACCATTGTTTATGAAAAAAAATCTTTTGAAGGCTCGTAAAACAACAGTCAAATGCCTATGGCTGCGATTATGTTCTTTATCTTGCATCGTTTTCGCCTCTGTGGCATATGCAGGGTGTGGCTCTTTGGAAAACACCCTTTACCAAATTGGTTCTGTTGCCAACACGATGGGGACTTACGGAAACATTTTAGGTACGTCACAAACCACTCAACCCACTCAGACAAATCGGACTACTCAGACATCCCAGACAACTCAGACCAATCGGACCACACAGACAACTCAGACCACCCAGCCCACCACGCCATCCCAGAACAGCTCTATCTCTCTTGCTTCCACGACATCGACGCAATCCACCTCCCAAACAAAGGACATGGAGCTGTTCTATCAAGGGCGTCAGGTGGGAACCATCCGCCCCAATGGCGACGTGTTCATCAGTGGACGTAATGTAGGGAGGCTGTATTCCAATGGTGACATCTATGTGTCAGGAAGGAATGTTGGTCAGATTCGCTCCAATGGCGATGTCTTCAAGGATGGTAGAAGGATAGGAGAAATCCGCTCCAATGGAGACATCTTCGAGGACGGCAGAAGAGTGGGGGAGGTGCGTTCCAATGGTGACGTCTACAAAGATGGCCGTAACATCGGAACTGTTAGGAATATGAGTAACAGAAATTGGGTTTCTGCCCTCTATTTCTTCAATTTCTTCACCTTCTGACCACTCGTCACTCAATCCCTCTCTGTCGGAAGGATGTGCTTGAGGGAGAGGGTATATTATTTCAGTAGCCATGTGAGAAAAAGGCTTTTCTCTCACATGGCTACTTCTTAGACTGGTGTCAACAAGTGTTATGTCAAATAGTCAATCTATTAAATCAGATGCATCGTGCCGACAACATAGAGCAGCACATATCCCATTACGATGCTCAGGATGCCAGATATCAATCCTATTTTAGCCATGTCGTTTTGCTTGACAAGGTTGGTGGCGTATGCCAAGGCATTCGGAGGAGTGGAGATGGGAAGAACCATTGCGCTCGATGCAGCTATAGCCACGCCGATGAGGATAGTGGACGTGCCACCAATGGCATCAAGTTTGTCTCCCATCGCAGCGCATACCACGGTGAGGATGGGCATCAACAATGCAGCAGTGGCGGAGTTGGAGATGAAGTTTGACAAACCATAGCAAACCAACCCGGAAAGCAGCATGATGAAGACGGGAGAGAAATTGCCAAACGGGATGCTTTCCACGGCACGCTCAGCCAAACCGGAGGCGTTGAGACCATAACCCAGGGCAAAACCACCTGCAACCATCCATATCACAGACCAGTTGATTTCCTCCAAGTCGCGACGGTCGATGATACCGCAGAGGGCGAAAACAACGAAGGGAATCAAAGCCACAGTGTAGGAATTGATGCCGGTTACAGAGTCGAGCAACCACAACAAGACGGTGACAATAAACGTCACAATCACGATATAGGTTTTGACGTCTTTCTTCATTCCACCTTCGATGTGCAATTCTATGGTCTTTTGCGTGAAGGGGAAGAGACGCATGAGAACCAACCAACTGACCAGCAGCAAGACTATCACCAAGGGTGTCATATACATCATCCATTCACCGAATCCCAAACCCAGATTCAGTCCTTCAGGGTCATTCAAGTATTTGATGGCTATGGTGTTGGGAGGTGTGCCGATAGGGGTGCCCATACCTCCCAGGTTGGCTGCTATGGGGATGGACAAGGCAAGTGAGATGCGTCCTTTACCTTCTGGAGGCAACTGTCTGAACACAGGGGTGAGGAAAGTAAGCATCATGGCTGCTGTAGCGGTGTTGGAAACAAACATGGAGAACAATCCTGTGATAAGGAGGAATCCCAACAACACAGCCTCACTCCTCTTGCCGAAAGGTTTGAGCAGAGCCTTGGCCAATTGGGCGTCGAGGCCGGTTTTCGTCGCGGCGATGGCGAGGATGAAGCCACCAATGAACAGCATGATCACTGGGTCGGCGAACGTGGCCATCACTGATTTGTAGGATAACAGCGTCCCTACTCGTTCTTCGTCGCACATCCATTTGATGCCGCTGTCAGATGTGAAAAGCAGCAACATCCCGATGATGGCTACGGAGGTGGCCCATGCAGGAACGATTTCAAAAATCCACATCAGTGTGGCGAAGGCGAAGATGGCGATGATGCGTTGTTGGATAACGTTCAGACCCTCAATACCGAAAGCGGTACTGGGAAGGTTCCATAAAACGAGGGTGACAGCTAAGACAAAAAAGGCCTCGTAGGTCTTGATGAGCACTTTGCTCGGATGGAAAAACTCATCGAAGTGAGCTTGATGCAGGGATTCCACAAGGTGGAAACCTTTGAAATTCTTAAACATACAGTTCTAGAATGATAATGATGATTACAAAAAAAGTTGTTTCCTGAAAATCGGGGACGCCACCGACGTGGCATCCGATTTCGCGTATTTGCTTACAGCCTGCAAATTTACTAAAAAAATGATAATCAAGCAAAAAAAGAGCTCTTTTCTTTTTGGGTCGATGAAAAATACACCAAAAAAAGGAGAAAAAGCCTGTTTTTGTGATTTGACGGGCGAGTGCACCTTTGTGCCTATCCTATAACCATCTATATTTGATTATGACCTGCTTGAATATGGGGATGTCGGAGACAGAAGCGAACAACTTCATGCATGCACGGAACTTGATGACGTCTGAACCGAAAAGACCATAGACATCATGGCTCATTGTTGCTTCGGTTGCTTCGACCAACCTCTCCCTGAGGACGGGATGCTCAATGTAGGCATAGGCTTCCTCTCTGCCATTGATTCCGTAGAATTCTGATAGATAAGAGTGCCCAAGCCCCTTTAGCTGTGGAAAGACATACCACATCCAATGAGTACGCTTATGACCATTGCGAATCTCTTGAAGAGCAGTCTCATAGGTGCTCATGTTGTCATATATACCCCCAGAGTTTTGTGCGTTAAGGTAGCGTTGTAGATAAAACATTTCTTGCCGATTGTTATTTTGTTGATGACTTGTTGAAATATAGGATTGTTTGAAGCTATAAGCTTTTGTCACTCATGTTTTTTAGTTATTTGTTCGTTTGAAAGAAGTTTGATAATTAGGAATTATATCAATAATAGTATCGAATTAAGAATAATTAACCAAGACAGGGTCCTTTATCTAACTACTTACCCCCCGCTGTACTTGGATAGCGGGGGATAAGTTAGGGGGATGGATGGGAAGTCTTTTATGCGGCTATCTGATGGAATACAAATAACCCATTAGTGCCATTTTCCCGCGCATGGTCTCACGTGGTGTGAATTCGCCGTTCACCCACATGTAACGTTGGTTGAAATATGACTCCTGGCGTGGCCATCCGCCATCGTTCCACGAAGGATAACAACGGTTGAGAAGTATGCGAGCGTCGCCGCCATTGCCGGGAGACCATGTTTCAGTGCCGTTGAAGGGTGTCTGGCCGGGATGCGTACCGGGTGCACCATCGTTCCTGCCGGTAGTGTACACATCGGTGATGTGGCGCTCGCCAAGACCGGTCATCTCCACGATGTTGCCGGGGTTGCGACCAAGGCTCCACCCAGCTTCGGTATACATCACGTGTTCGAGTTCACTGCGACGGCCTTTGTCCGCGGCTATGTAATGGGCAAGCATCACCAATTGGAGGTTCTGTGATGTCTGCCAACGGCTGTCGTTGGCGGCACGGCGCGATGGGCGGAGAGCGGAATGGCTGATGTTGTATGAGGTGGCTTGGGCGTTGACGCTCTGTTTCAGGTTCTCATACAATTCACCATAGTGACGGGCATGAGGACAAACCAAGTAGGCGGCTGCAGCCCAGAGTTGGCAGAATCCCACTTCGCCGGCCTTGAACTCATTGGTGACATTGGCCACGAAGAATCCTTGGCGTCCTTTGTTGAAAAGCAGTGAATTACCATCCTTAATCATGCTTTCCTCAGCCATGACACGCTCCCATTGCTCGTCGCCTGTCACATTATAGAGGTAGGCGGCAGCCATCTGCTTGAAGTCGCGGCCTCGCATGCTGATGCTCCCCACGTCCTGCATGTCGTCGAGTTGTTGGTTCTCTTGACGGCTGGCATAGCGGTAGGCTTTGATGGCTTCGTCAGTGTAATATTGGCGCAAAGTATCGTTGCCTTGGATGCGGAATGCCTCGGCCATCACGGCGCAGTTGGCGGCGTTGGCCCATGCGGCCATCGTGGTGCAACCGGCTTGGAACATTACCGACCAGTCGTTGCAGGGATTGGTCACCCCCTGCGAATAGCCTTCGCGGTCGCGGATGCTGAGGAAGAAGTCTGCCTCGTTGCGAGCTTCGTCGATGATGTCGGGGATGCCGTTTCCGCTCTCACGGATGCCGAGGTTGTCGTCATTGATTTTTCCTCCTGAAAGAATATAGGGCAGTAGCATGTCATAAATGTTGCTCACATGGGCCAGGTGGCGGTCCCAGTCGAAGGCGTCGGAGTGCCCGCCTCGCACTTCTGTGTTGACGGGGTTACCGGGAAGGCGATGCTGCCAGAAGATGGACTGCTTCAAGGGTTTGAAGTGGGGCTCGTCCCACACGTCGGTGCGTAACGCTCGCCATTCTTGGCACCAGGGATGGAAGTCGGTCTTGTAGACGGTGAAACCTTTCGGGTCTTCCTCGGGGATGAACTGAGGCTGACGGGGGACGGGGAAGACGTGCTCAGGGTCGTTGGGTTCGCCCAAGCGCATATAGTAGTAGCCTCGGACGGAATAATGGAAGGGCTCGAAATAGACATCGGAAGAGATGTCGAAGTCCATGCTGCAACCCACGTCTTCCACCACGAGGCGGTAACGACCGGGTTGGACACCCTTGAAATCGATGTTCCAAACGTCAGTGCCTACAAGGTTCTTGCCACCGGCTTCCTTTTCCGACTCGCTGGCCTTCTTCCAGAATCTCACCACACCGGCATTTTGCTTCTTGCGGGTGTTCACTTGGTAGAGCCACACCTTGCGTCCTTCCCAAGGCTTGTAATCACGTGAACCACCGTCGCCAAGCCATTGGTAGAGGTCGGCGGAGTGGAGGGCTTCCCTTGGTGAGTAGCCGATAATGTTCACATGGATGGCTTCCGAGGGCGTGTTCCATATGTCGAAACGGATACTGGCAGATGATTGGTCACTACCGATGCCATCGGGAATGGTTACGGTGTAGGTGCGGCCTTGGCGCATGGAACGGGGTAGATGAAGAAACAGCCAGTGGTCCAATTCGCTTGTCAGCGTGTTATCGGTGTTCATCGGCTTTGACTTGCGCCACACTTCCAATGGCTGACTTTCGCCAAATGCGGAATCGTCGGGAGAACTGATGCGCCAAAGTGACGCTTGCTGGGCTTCTGAAACTTTCAGCCTTTCACCGAACACGAAGAGTGTGTCGTCGCCTTCTGCGAAGGAATGGCCGAGATAGGCGCTTGGGCCAGTGCCGTCATCTCGGTAATGTACTTCACCATCACGGAAATGCACCATGAGGTAGTCTTTGTCAATTACTTTCAATTCCAACAACTTCGTGGCATGTGTCGGAGTGGTCATGGCCAACAATAAGACCAACAACGTAATGTATTGTCTTTTCATATGTAATAGGATTACCTGATCATATCGATAATGTCAGTGGGTAGCTGCTGGGAGTTGACTAATTCTCCAGTCGGTTTATAGATATTGACCGTGGGTGTGAAATATTGCACGTTGAAGAATTCAAAGTCGTCGGTGGATTGGTAGGGGGATTCGGAGAATACCGTGGATGAAGTGGTGATGAGGTAGTGCTGCGCCATCTCGAATTCAGCCATCATCAGCATGTTGGAAAGTGGGGACAGCACTGCCACAGGCATTTCGCCACGCATCAGCTGAGTCTTTCCCGAAGGACATTGGATGAGAAGGGTGGAGACTATGCCATGGACCGTGCCGGTGTATTCCTGCACTTGCAAGGCCAACACGGGGACGCCTTTCCTCATTCGCCGCGTGATGCGCTGGTTTGTCTTTTTGTCGGTGTACACGGAGTCGCGAACCTCTACGTTGCGGAAGATGTGGATGTCGAGGGCCATTTGCTCGCCGTAATTGTTGGCATCTTGATGGAACACTCGGTAGGAGTTGTTGTTTTCATCGCAAATCCAGAGGTCGATGAAGGTGAAGTCTTGGTCGGGCTTCTGGGGTTGCGGGACGACAAAGACATAATACTGAGTGTCGGCTCCAAGGTCGGAGTTGTCGGGAGTAATCACCGTGCTGTTGTATAAGTCTGCATCATCGAATTGGTAATATTGCTC
This sequence comes from Prevotella sp., assembly GCA_017619375.1. Taxonomy (GTDB): domain Bacteria; phylum Bacteroidota; class Bacteroidia; order Bacteroidales; family Bacteroidaceae; genus Prevotella. The sequence continues at coordinate 117,661 of JAFZSL010000007.1, forward strand.
TTCAGGAAAGAATTGGTGGTCGAAATAATATTTTGCGGGAATGGCGGTTTGGGGCAAACCTTTTGCCTGCATTGACTTGATGGCGCTTTCTTGTGCGTATAACGAGCTGGTGATTGCCAACAATACACTAATGATAATTGTTTTTTTCATTTTTATTTTTTTTATAAGGATATGATTATGATTTGATTATGATTTGATGTCTTTGTAATGGTCTATCCAAGGCAGAATGTTGGACTCGTTGGATTAGTCCAAGACGAATGTCTTGCTTTGCAAGTCTTCGCTGTTGGGACCTACCATCAATGTGAACTCCCCTGGTTCGGCTACATGACGCAAGTCGGCATTGTAAAACTTAAGCAATTCCTCGTCCACTTCGAAGGTTACGGTCTTTTGTTCCCCGGGTTCGAGGTGGATGCGGCGGAAGCCTTTCAACTCCTTGATGGGGCGGGCGATGGAGGCGGTGGTGTCGTGGATGTACATCTGCACGATTTCATCTCCGGCTCGACGCCCGGTGTTTTTCACCGTCACCTTTGCTTCAAGTTTGCCACCGAAATGGAGCTTGTCGCTGCTGAGTGATAGCGGTCCATACTCGAAGGTGGTGTAGGTCAAGCCATAGCCGAAGGGGAACACGGCGCTGCCGTCGATGTCGGTGTAATTGGTGGCGTATTTGCTAAACCATTTGTTGGTGGGACGACCGGTAGCCATATGGTTGTAATAGAATGGTTCCTGCCCGGTGACCTGGGGGAAAGAGGTGGTGAGTTTTCCACTGGGACTGGCATCACCGAAGAGGACGTCGCAGATGGCATCGCCACCTTCGCTGCCTCCGAACCATACGTTGAGAATGGCGGGGATGTTGTCTTTCTCCCATTTCATCACCACTGGCCGACCGGTGAAATAGACCACCACCACGGGTTTGCCTGTGGCCTTCAACGCCTTCAACAAGCGCTGTTGCGTCCCAGGGAGGTTGAGGTCGGAGCGGCTGGCACTCTCGCCTGTCATCTCCTGTGACTCGCCGATGGCGGCAATGATGACATCGGCATCGGCAACTGTCTGGAGAGCCTCGTTGAGCAACTCCGTTTCAGAACGTGGGTCGCGGATGCCCGTGTCAAAGACTTCCCAGTTGGCTTCTATCTGCTCGTCCTCGTGAATATTGCTGCCTTTGGCGTAGACTACCTCGGCATTCTGGCCAAGGGCGTGGCGCATGCTCTCCAAAAGGGTGGAAAACTCATTGGGGTTGGTGTTGGCAGTGGGTGCCCAGTTACCGCGCATGTTCTTTGGGGCATGGGCCATGGGACCTACAAGGGCGATTTTTCCTTTCTTTTCAAGAGGAAGCAAGTTGTTGTCGTTCTTCAACAGCACGAAACTCTCTGCCGCTATCTTGCGGGCAAGTGCACGTGAGGCGTCGGTGTAGAGCACGTCTTTCTGCTTCTTCGTGGGAAGGCTGCAGTAGCGGTAGGGGTCTTCGAAAAGTCCCAGGTCCCATTTGGCTTCCAGCATCCGTCGGCATGCGATGTCTATTTGGTTCTCGGTCACCAGACCTTCTTCCAATGATTTCTTCAGCGTACCCACGAAACCACGGGAGCACATGTCGAAGTCGGTGCCTGCAGCCAAGGCACGGGCAGAACAGGCTTGAAGGTCGCCACAACCCCATGCTTTCATCTCGCCAATCGAACCATAGTCGGTCACCACGAATCCATTGAAATTCCACTCATTGCGCAAAAGGGTGGTCAATAGCCAGCCACTGGCGGTGGCGGGTTCGTAGTCAATGGTGTTGAAGGAGGACATTACACTGCCGACACCGGCATCGACGGCGGCGCGGTAGGGGGCGAGATAGTCATTATACATCCTTACACGGCTCATATCGGTCACATTGTAGTCCAAACCTGATTCCGAGGCACCATAAAGGGCGAAATGCTTCACGCATGCCATCACCTCGTCGGGGGCATAGCGTCCTCCTTGTCGTTTGTCACCTTGATAACCCATTACCATGGCTTTGGCTACGGCACTCCCCAAGAAGGGGTCTTCGCCGGCACTCTCGGCTATGCGCCCCCAGCGGGCGTCGCGGCAGATGTCAACCATGGGACTATAGACCCATGGGATGCCGTCTGCCGTGGCTTCAATGGCAGCTGTGCGAGCGGCCAACTCCACCATATCCATATCCCATGTGCACGACATGGCAAGGGGGATGGGGAAGATGGTGTGATAGCCGTGGATGACATCAAGGCCGAACAACAGCGGGATGCCAAGACGGGAGTGTTCCACGGCATATTGCTGCACCTCGCGAATGCGATCTACGCCCATCAGGCTGAGGAAACCGCCCACCTCGCCGTTGAGGATGGACTGGTCTTCAACGCCTTTCTGACCGATGCCGGTGTTCAACTGCCCGGCATCGAGCAGGTTGAGTTGCCCGATTTTCTCATCAAGAGTCATGCGCGACATCAAATCGTTGATGAATTCTTCTTTGCTTTGCGTGATCTTCTTGGGCTTCTTCGCCCATATGGCGGTTGGAAGCAGCAATGCGGCAATCAAGGCCAACAATGTCTTTTTCATATGATTTCAAATGATGATTTGTGTATTTGTATGAAGGAAAAAAGTGTTCTTACTTCGGCATTCCAATCTCCTTGACCCTGCGCTCAAACTCTTCCCTGTTGCCTATGGAGCCGTTTTTGATGCGGGCGCGATAATTGTATATCGTGTTGACGGAATAATGGAGGAATTCGGCTATCTTCGACGAGTCGTCAATGCCAAGGCGGATGAGTGCGAAGATGCGGAGGTCGGTGGTCAGACGGTCCTTCTCCTTGGGGTGGATTTGTACCTCGGGTGTCAACAGGGCGTTGAAATCATCGACGAAGTTGGGGAAAAGATGGAGGAAGGCGGAGTCGAAACTTTGGTTCAGTTCTTCCACGTCGCGGTCCTTCTGTTCTGACGATTTGGACATCTGCAACACATCGGCCAACTCATTCTTCTTGATTTTCTTGTTCACCATCTTGCGGTAACTGTCGAGCTTGTCCACGTATTGGGCGCAAAGGGCGAGGAAGCGGCCGATATATTCGTCCTTCACCTTGTTGGCGTCGTTGAGTTGGGAGTTTACCACGGCCAACTGCTCGTTGGTGGATGAAAGTTGGACATTGGCGGAAGTCAACTCATCATTAAGGGCCGCCAATTTCGCGTTGGTGTCGTGGAGGGCATTACGTGCTACACCCAACTGCCGGTTTCTCCGATGGAGGAAGAACAGTACGCCGAGAAGCAAAACACCGAGTACGCTGATGGCACACAGCATCAGCCACAACTGATGGGTGGTGCGCTCACTCTTGGTCTTGTAGTTCTTGGCTATCTCGTTGAGCAAGGGTGAAATCTGCCATTGGCGCTGGCGTGAGCCATATCGTCCGGCGCAGTCGCTCGTGTAGCTGATGTAGCGGTACGCTCGGTCGATGTCACCCTGGAGCATCAGTTGGTTGGCCAACTCCCACATCGACCCTTGGTCCAACACTCCGTTGCGCACATCGGCAAGCACTGACTCGCAAAGCCATTTCATCATCTCTATGGAGTCGCCCTTCGCTTTGTAGTCAAGGTAGCGGTAAAGAGCTACAAGGGCAAAGGGATGACTGCCTCGTTCCACCGTCTTCATCCAAAGGTCGTTCACTTCCAACGCTGCGTCAAAGTCGCCTTTGGAGTTCAATGCCAACTCGCGATGGGAGAAACAGTCTGGGTCGTCGGGGGGAAGAGTCTCTAACATCAGTTGCTCATAATGGCCGGCCTCTTGATAATAGTGGTCGCGCATGTTGTCCAAGCGGGTGTAGTAGGCCAGTTCGTTATAGACGTTGTTGCGGGCGCGGTAATATTCTCCAAGGGCTTCTTTGTTCAACCCCTCAGTGTTGATGCTGTCGAGTGTGAGAAGTGCTTCGTCATACATGCCGATGTTCGAGCAGCGCAAGGCCATCATCGAACGGCAGCGGACACCTTCGGAACGGTCGCCCAATTCATCGGCAAGGCGTATGCCTTCGCGTAAAAAGAAAATGGCGGAGTCACTGACAAAGGGCCGATACAACTCATAGAGCAGCAGTGCCGATTCATATTTGGCGGCAGTCTGCCTTGCAGCGGCATAAGCGTTCCTGGCTTCGGTGATACGAGTTTCACGCTTGCCCACATAATCTGGGGATTGCTTGATAGCAGCATCGATTTCTTCCAACATCTGGAACAGCTCTTTTTCTTGAGAAAAAACCGGCACGGACAATACAAGACAGAACAATATGAGGAGCTTACGCATATTATGTTACATATTGTGGTTGCATAGATGGGTACAAAGATAGTGCAAGCAAAACACAATACAAAACAAATATTCTTTTTTTTGTTTTTATTGTTTAGGCACAGCCTTTTTTCGCGAAGCAATTTTACAAAACTTTTTCATTTATCGTTAGCTCTTGTTGTGGTCTTATCGCCCCTTCGGGGCTGGTTTTACCAGTTTCGGTAGGTGGGAAATTTCAGTAAAATAAGAGGGCGACCTCTGTCGCCCTCGATGGATTGGGACTCATACTCCTATGAATCTATAATACCTAATTTATTTCAACTTGAACTTTACTTTCGATTTGATGTCGCCGGCGGAGAAGCCGACCAAGGCTTCGAAGTCGCCAGGTTCAGCCGTCCATTGCTGGGTGCGGTCGTCGTAGAAACTCAGGGCGTCACGGCCAATGGTTAGTTTTACGACTCGCTGCTCACTGGGAGACAGGAAGACTTTCTTGAACGCTTTCAACTCCTTCTCTGGACGTGGCAATGAGCATTTCTTGTCGGAAATGTAGAGTTGTACGGTTGTGGCGCCAGGCACCTTGCCTGTATTGGACACGGAAACAGTGACAGTGAGGGAGTCATTGGCTGTAAGTTCACGCTTGTCAGTTGTCACATCAAACATCTTAAAGGTGGTGTATGATAAACCGTGGCCGAAGGGGAAGAGGGGTTTCACCTTCTGGCGGTCTGACCAACGATAGCCTACAAAAATGTCTTCCTTGTATTCCTCGTCGATGACCTCGTGGTCGGCACGCCAGGTGCCGGGATACGACCCGGTGGTGTGGGCGCCGCAATCCTCGAGTTTCGCCAACCAGGTGAAAGGCAGTTTTCCGCTCGGGCATGTTTCTCCAGTGAGAACGTCGGCCAGTGCCAGACCTGCCTCAGAACCAAGGAACCATCCTTGTATCACCGCCGGGACGCGGTCTATCCAAGGCATGGAGAAAGGATTGCCCGAAATGCCAACGAAGACAATGTTCTTGTTTACATCGGCAAGAGCCTCGACGAGGGCATCCTGGGTGTAGGGCAAGCTGTATTCCTTGCGGTCATGTCCCTCGCAGTCTTGGTGGTCACTCTTGTTCAGACCACCGAAGACGATGACATAGTCGGCATTGCGTGCCATCTCGACCGCCTCAGTGATGAGTTCGGACGGGGTGCGGGGGTCGGCTAAGCTTTGGCCTGTAGTCACACCGTTGTAAACCCCTGTGGTATCGCCCACATAGCCGCGAGCATATTCCACCTGGGAGCCCAATCGCTCCAGGAGACCTTGCAGCGGCGATATTTCATGCTGGGCTTTCAATGACGACGAACCGCCACCCACTGTCATCATCTTGATGGCGTTCTCGCCCACCACGAGCACCCTTGAGTTGTGGCGAATCGGCAACACTTCACGGTCGTTTTTCAACAGCACGATTCCCTCGCGTGCCACCTCGCGTGCCACCTGGTAGTGCTCTTCGGAGCACAGCGAACCATAAGGCCGCTGCCGATTCATGTTGGTGCGCATCATCAGCCGAAGCACCCTCCGCACCTTCTCGTCGAGTTCGTGGGTGGTGAGTTTCCCTTCATTGATGAGTTGACGGTATGGACGAGCCAGGTAGTAGGAGTCGTATGCATTGGAGGTTCCCCAGGATAGTCCGTCAGTCCATGTGCCAAATTCCAAGTCGAGACCGTTTTTCACCGCTTCAAGTGTGTTGTGTGTGCCGCCCCAGTCGCTGATCACCACGCCGTCGAAGCCCCACTCCTGCTTGAGAATCTTGTTGAGCAGGGTCTCGTTGTGACAGTTGTGCTGGTTTTTGTAGAGGTTGTAGGCTCCCATGATGGCCCAGGCTTTTCCTTCCGTGACAGCAGCCTTGAAGGCAGGAAGGTAAATCTCACGCAGGGCGCGGTCGCTGACGATGACGTTCACTTGGTGGCGGTATTCCTCGTCGTTGTTCAGCGCATAGTGTTTCACACAGGCTGCCACGCCTTTGGACTGGAGTCCTTGGATATAGGGCACCACCATTCGGGAAGCCAACAGGGGGTCTTCACCCATGTATTCAAAGTTGCGTCCATTCAGAGGGGTGCGGAAGATGTTCACACCAGGACCAAGCATCACGTTCTTGTTACGGTAGAGCGCCTCTTCCCCAAGGCTTTCGCCATAGGCGCGGGAAAGGGAGGGGTTCCACGTGGCGGTGAGGCAGGTGAGGGCGGGGAAGGCCACACATGAGTCGTTGGTCTGTCCCGCCTGCTCCCATTCGTCCCATAATACGTCAGGGCGCACGCCATGGGGGCCGTCGTCGGTCCACAGGTCGGGGAATCCGAGGCGTTTCACACCAGGAGACGAGAATTTGGACTGCGCATGGATGATGGCAATCTTCTCGTCAAGTGTCATGCGCCGCAAGGCATCCTCAACCCTTGTCTCGATGTCGGTGGACTCGTCGAGGTACACGCGCCTGTCTTGAGCCTGGGTATGCAGGCTCAAGGCAAGCATCGTAATGATAATTGTTGTCTTCTTCATTTCTTATGGAAAACTCTTACATAATCTACTTCCATGGTCACGGGCAGGGCGCTTTCGTCCACACCTTGTGCGCCGCCCCAGTCACCGCCCCACGCGAGGTTGAGGATGACATAGAACTCCTTGTTGAACGGCCATGTGTTCTTGTTGCCATTGCCGTCGTTGTCGAAGTGAAGCAGCGGATTGCCGTCGACATAGGTCTGTATGTAGTTCTCTGTCCATTCCAATGCGTATACGTGGAAGTCGTCTTCTGCTCCTGAGGTGTAACGTTCAGCTGTCTTCTGAGTGCCTTTCGTGTGGTTGTAACTGTTGCAGTGGATGGAAGAGGAAGTGTAGTTGGGGTGGTAACCCACCTCTTCCATGATGTCGATTTCGCCGCAAGTGGGCCAACCGTCGCTTTCGTTGACGGGCATCATCCAGAAGGCGGGCCAGGTGCCTTTGCCTTTGGGCAACTTGATTCTTGCCTCCACCCATCCATACTTCCAACCTGTCTTCTTCTTGCCATAGATGCGGCCTGAATAAATCTTGCCGTCTTCCTTCTTGCAAGTGATTTTCAACGTTCCGTTGCTCACAGCTGTAACGCCGTTGCCGTTGACATAGTTTTGCTTCTCGTTGTTCACCCACCCGGCGCTCTTCACCTCGTGCACCCAGTCGGTACCCAGGGAAGTGCCGTTGAACTCGTCATTCCAGTCGAGTTCGTAGCCTTCGGGAACCTGTATTGTCGGGTCGACGGAGGGACGGGGAATGCCGGGTTGTTTGACGCTGACGACTTGGCGGACATTGCCGGTCTTTACAGTCACTGTTCCCAAGCGCTCGTCATAGGTGTTGTTTTCTGCAGCCTTGACGGTTATTGCGCCAACTTTGTCCATTGAACTTTGGGGGGTGACGGCCAGCCAACTGTCATTGGTATAGGCCGACCATTCACCGCTTGACTTCACATTGACCATCTGCTCGCCTCCGGTGGCGACGAAAGTCAGTTCCATGGGCGAACAAATGATTTCGCCTTTGGCTTTGCTGGTGTTGTCATCATCACCGCCGCCGCATCCGGCGGCAGTGACGAGACAAGCGAAAATGATACTGTATAGCATCGTTTTGTTCATAGGGCTAATTCTTTTCTAAATAAATCTTGCTGATGGTCACTTCGGTGTTGGCCGGGTTGCCGCCAAAGTCGAAGAACAAGCTGATTTGCGGCATGTCGCCAGGACATTCCTTGGCCTTGAACTTGATGACGTTGTCTTCGTAGGCAGCCAGGTTGACACGCTCGGCGAAGAAGAAGTTGTTGTCGTCACCCGTTTGGGTCAATTTCACCGTCACACCGTTCAAGTCGACGTTGGGCGTCATCAGACAGCAGAAGGTATACTTCTCGCCAGCGTTGGCGGAGAGGTCGGTGCGGAAGGCCATCTGGGCTTGCCATTGGTCTGTTGTGGCTTCGGTGAGCTGGAGGGTGTAGCTGTCGCCCTTGTGGCTGAGCGAGGGATTGGGAAGTTGGTTCCATCCTGGTGCGTAGTAGAAGAACATCTCGCACTCAGAGGCGTCCACACTCTTCCATAGGTTGTTGGAGGAGTTGTAATCCCAGTCCATCACGTTGTCGCCACCGCCGCCGGGGGTGTCGCCGGGTTGTCCGGCACCGTCGTCACAGCCATGCTCCTTGAGCACGATATCGCGTATGGTAATCTCGGTGCCAGCCTGGTTGCCGCCAAAGTCGAAGACAATCTTCACGCTGTTGATGTCCTTGCCTTCCATATTGCTCTTGTAGAAGACATAGTCCTCATAGGCTTTCAACTGCACCACCTCGTCGAAGTAGAGCAGGCCGTCGTCGGTCTCCTCGCAAATCTTCACCGTGACGTTGTTGTGGTCTTTAGTGGCGTTGAGCACACAGGAGAAGTCATAGTTGGTGGAGGAGTTGGTGGTCATGTCGGTGTGGAAGAAGTACTGGCACTGCCACTTGTCGGTTGTGGCCTCGGGGAGGGTGAGGGTGAAGGCGCTACCCTTGACTGTCTGCACGGGGTCGGCTATCTGGTTCCAACCTGGTGCGTACCAATAGGTGTTGGTGTAATTTGTCGTACGGAACATGTTGCAGGCGTTGTCGTAATTGTAGCCGTTGAACTCAGTTTCCGTGGGCAGGGATGTGCCATCGTCACAACCATGCTCCTTGAGAACGATGTCGCGCACGGTCATCTCGGTGCCAGCCTGGTTGCCGCCAAAGTCGAAAACAATCTTCACGCTGTTGATGTCCTTGCCTGGCATGTCGCTCTTATAGAATACATAATCCTCATAGGCTTTCAACTGGATGACCTCGTCAAAGTAGAGCAGGCCGTCATCGGTCTCCTCGCAAATCTTCACCGTGACGTTGTTGTGGTCTTTGCTGGAGTTGAACACGCACGAGAAGTCATAGTTGGTGGAGGAGTTGGTGGTCATGTCGGTGTGGAAGAAGTACTGGCACTGCCACTTGTCGGTTGTAGCCTCGGGGAGGGTGAGGGTGAAGGCGCTGCCGTTGACAGTCTGCACGGGGTCGGCTATCTGGTTCCATCCGGGGGCGTACCAGTAAGTGTTGGTGTACTGTGCCGTGCGGAACATGTTGCAATCGCTGTCATACTTGAAGCCCTTGAACTCCTCTTTGCCGGCGCTCTTCTCGGTGACAAGGATGAAGTGCCATGCGATGCTGCCGTTGTCATAGACCAACTCCATGTGCTTGGGTTTCAGGTCAACAATCTTGAATTTCGGAGTATTCCACTGGTCGTCGTTGGAGATGTAGGGGAAGCGAGTGTGTGCAGGGAGGACGAGATAGACGTCGTCGCCTTGGACAGTGAATTCATAAGTGGACTGTTGCTTGTCCACGTTCACCATCACGTCTTCGGAGGCTGTGCCGTTATTGGTTTCGGCGAATGACTTGGCTTCCTTGTTCACATACATCGTGCCACCCTCGCCTGGATCATAGACATAGGTGCCGTTGGGCATGAAGGTCACGACATCGTCATACACACCGAAGTTGGCTTTGTCGTTGGGGGCTGCCGACCACCATTCGGTGCCGTCTGTCCCTGAAGGACCGCAACCCATGTGGCCGGCCTCGGCACTGGCGATATACCATTGCTTGCCGCCTTCATCAGCACCGGCCATACGCGTGATGTAGCCGGAGAAATCTACGATGGAGTTGTTGAAATGGAAGGTTTTCACACCTTTACCGTCGCTGATGCCGTTGCGGTTGCCCACACGGTATTCCACGGAGTAGTCACCGGAGTTGGCATAGATTTTCTTGAACGGGTTGCGCGTGGAATAAGTCTTCCCGTCGACAATCCATACGGGGTATTGGGCGGTATTGTTGAGCTTCAAGGTCACCTGGTTGATTTCCTGGTCAAGCTCCATGGTGATGTCTGCATCGGAGGCATTGGGTATGCCGTTGGGGTCGAGGCCTGCATAGTCGTCGGGCGAACAGGCGGCGAGTGCCAGACCAGCCATCAGGATGCTACCGATATGTTTTGCTATATTCTTCATGATCATCGTCGGATTAATAGTTGTTTTGAGTTAATGTACCTTGGGCTGCGTCAATCTCGTTCTGCGGGATGGGCAGATACTTTTTGCTCTCAGACCAGCTGTTGGTGCGATATCCGAATTCATCGGGAACGAGCACGGTGGATGCCTTGCCGGTGCGGATGAGGTCCCAGTAGCGCTTGCCTTCACCAACAAACTCCAATGCGCGCTCTTGCAGGATGTTGTCCTCGGTGGCGGCAACATTGTCGGTCAGGCCGGCGCGATGGTGCACGCGATTCAGGTAGTCGGCGGCCTTGGAAGCGTCGCCTCCGGTCTTCAGTAACAGTTCGGCTGCGTTGAGCAGCACCTCGGAGAAACGGTAGATGCGGAGGTTGTTATTCCAATTCAGATCGCCATCGGCTATTTGGTCCTTGTTGTCGCCGGTGTGGGCAACATACTTTTCAAGGAAGAGTCCGGTGTCTTGGTAGCGGGGCTTGTAACTGCCCACGGCTGCTGCGTTCCAGCAAGTGGCGTCGCGACGGGCGTCGCCATCGGCATACATGTCGTAGGTGGACTGGCGGATGGGGGCGAATCCCCAGCCGTTGTCATGGCCATCGGTGCCGTCGGCCCAGCCGTTAGGACTGATGAGACGAGGAAGGACTGTGCCCCCTGCATTCAGCGGGGCACCCCAGGAGCGGTATGCTCCGTCGTCCTTGTAGTTGATTTCCCATATCGACTCCACGCTCCATTCGCCACTCTCTTTGAAGATGCCAGAGTAGTCGTCGAGGAGGGCGTAGTTGCCGCTGCCGATGATCTCTTCCATGTATTGGAGTGCCTTGGCATAGCGGCCGCTGTCTTTCTGGTACATTACGATTTCTGCATAGAGCATGTAGGCCATGGCCTTTGTCACACGTCCGTAGTTCTCGGAAGTGGTCTTCATAGGTAAAGCGTTGAGGCCAATGGCTCCCTCGAGGTCGGCTATGATATGGTTGTATACTTCGTCGGCTGGGATTTGCTCGGCAAGGTAGGGGGAGTTCAAGTTGGTCTCATAATAGGGGATGTTGCCCCAGAACTTCCAAAGCCAGGTGTAGTAGAACACCCTGAGCACACGGGCCTGGGCTTCATAGGAAGCGGCGTTTTTGGGAGTGATGTTCTCGCCTGCCCAACCGATGTAGGTGAGGACGTCGTTACTGCGTTTCACACCGCTGTATGCGACATCCCACAACCAGACCATGCAGTTGGTGGGAATGGCTTCGTAGTTCATCATCAAGTGCCAGAACTGGTTGTCGGTCTTGTCGGCACCGCCTACCCATATCTGGTCGGCCATGATGTCGCTCATGATGTTCACCGGGTTGTATTGGGTGTGTGCCCCTGCTCCCCAGTCGGGCCACTCCAACGGGTCGTAGGCGGCGACGAGGGCTTCTTGTACATGCTCGTCGTTGGTGAAATAGGTGTCAATGAAGTCCTGCGTGGGCGACTCCACTTCTAGGAAACTGTCCTTGCAGCTGGTGGTCAAGGTCAGGGCTGCAGCAAGCAGGGCTACGGGGATATAACTGTATTTTTTCATAATGGTAGTCCTTTATATGTTAGAATGCGATATTGACGCCGACAGTCCAAACACGGGCCTGCGGATATACACCGTAGTCGACACCGAGAGAGGTTGTCGTGGAAGAGATTTCAGGGTCGAAACCATGATACTTGGTAAAGGTGAGCAGATTCTCTCCTGCGACATAGAAGCGAAGGGAGGAGATAAGGAATTGCCTCGTGAGGCTCGTGGGAAGTGTGTAGCCCAACTGTATGTTCTTCAGGCGCATGTAACTGCCGTCATAGACATAGAGGTCGCTCGACTGCCAGTTCTGGCTGTCGCCAAGGGCGAATCTTGGAATCTTGTTGCTCGTGCCTTCGCCTGTCCAACGGGCAAGCATCCACGAGGGAAGGTTCACTGTGGAGATGTCGGTACGACGTGTGGCATCGAAGATGTCGTTGCCCATTGTGCCTTGAAGCATCATGCTGAAGTCGAAGCCTTTCCAACCGGCGCTGAGGTTGAGACCGAAGGTCCAGTCGGGCATGCCGTTGCCGATGTCGGTGCGGTCGTCGTCGGTGATCTTGCCGTCGCCGTTGATATCGACGAACCTGACGTCACCTGCCACGGCATTGGGCTGTATCTTCTCACCGGCGGCATTCAGATAGGTGTCGATTTCATCCTGGTTCTGGAAGACGCCGTCAGTCTTGTAACCGTAGAAGTAGGGGAAGGGTTTACCGTTCTGGGCTCGGGAGATGGTGCCTGCGCCCTGGAAGGAGTCGTAGTTGGCCCATCCTGTCTCGTTGCCGTATTCTATCAACTTGTTTTTCAAATAGGTGAGGTTACCACCGATGCGGAAGTTGAAGTCGTTGATATGGAACTTGTAGATGGCTTCCATCTCCACGCCGGAGTTCTCCATCTTGCCTACGTTGCCGATGGGTTTCGACTCGCCCACATACGAGGGGATGTTCATCTCCATTAGCATGCCGTTGGTGGTCTTCTTGTAGTAGTCGATGGTGAACGTGAGGGCGTTCCTCAGGAAACCGAAGTCAAGGCCGAAGTCCAATTGCTCGCTCTCTTCCCATTTCAAGTCGGGGTTGGGCAGGCCGCTGGCTTTCACGCCGGTGGTGTTGGTGTTGCTGCCAAAGATGTAGTTGTTGCCTTTGGCTGTCATCACGGTATAGCGGAAATTGCCGATGTTCTCATTACCGTTCTTTCCCCAAGACAAACGAGCTTTCAAAGAGTTGAGCCATGACAGGCGGTCTTTCATGAATGGCTCGTTGGTGATGTTCCATCCCAAGGAGAAGGAGGGGAAGGTGGCGTAGTGGTTGTTGGAACCAAAACGGCTCGAACCGTCGCGACGCACCGTAGCTTGCAGCATGTAACGCTCGTCGTAGTTGTAACTGAGACGGGCGAAGAGGGAGGAGATGGTGGCGTATGGGTTCTTGCCGCCATAGACGCTGATGTTGGTGGTGTAGCCGTCATATACCTCCACGGTCTGTTCCTTGCCATTCTCGTCAATGTATGTCAGTTCATGGGTGTCAATGGTGACGGGGGTGCCCACACCATAGGTGTAGTCGATGTAGGGTTTCGAACCGTTGGGGTCCATCATGTTGGAGGCGGAACCGCCAAGGTAGTAGCCTCTGCTTTGCTTGGCACTTTGGCCGAGGATGATGGAGAATGCGTGCTTGCCGATTTCCTTGTCGTAACTCAGCACGTTCTCTATTTGCCAGACGGTGCCACGGTCGCTTTCGGAATAGACGCCGGTGCGGGTGGCCTTGTTGTTGCCAGAAAGGTAGAACAACTTGGTGTATCCGTCGTTGCCCCAGAAGGAGAGGTCGGCACCATAGGAGGAGCGGAACTTGAGGTTGTCCCATAGTTGGAGTTCGGCGGAGAAATTGGCCACGAACTTATGGCTCCATCCTTGTGAACCGGGGAGGGAGAGGGAGGCGATGGGGTTCACCATCTCGTTGTACTCCGTGCCGGGCACCATGAAGAGGCGGCCTTGGGAGTCGTAGATGGGGGTGTAGTCGATGTTGTTTTTGTATAACTCCAACTGTGCCTCAGGGTTGGGATCATAGACCGTGAGGATGGGAGACAACGCAAGGGCGGAGCCCAAGGGTGAGCCCCATTGGGAGTTGACGTCCACGCCTTTGCTCTTGATGCGGGCGTAGGAGACGTTGGCGGTGAGTTTCAGGTTGTTGAGGAAGTCGCGCTGTTGGGAGTAATCGAAGATATTGGCACCGAAATTGCCACGGAGGGTGAGGCGCTCATAGTTCGAACGGTCATAGTTGCCGCCGATGATGCCTTCTTGGGTGTAATAGCCAGCGCTGAGCAGGTAGTTGAGTTTCTCGCTCGCACCGCTTATGCTCAGTTGGTGGTTCACCACGGGGGCGTTGTAATTGAACACCTCTTCTTGCCAGTCGGTTCCCTCGCCATAGGAATAGGGGTCGGCATAAATGGGGGCCATGCCGGCATTCACCCTCCCTTCATTCATCATCACGGCATATTCACTGGCGTTGAGCACGTCGCGCTTCTTCCATGGACTCTGCCATCCATAGGAGAAGTCGTAGTTCACACGTGTGGAACCAACCTTGCCGGTTTTCGTGGTGACAATGATGACACCGTTGGCTGCACGGGCGCCATAGACGGCTCCTGATGCGGCGTCTTTCAGCACCTCGATGGAAGCGATGTCGTTGGGGTTGAGGTAGTCGAGACCTCCCTCGATGGGCATGCCATCGACGATGTAGAGAGGTTCACTATTGGTTATGGTTCCCACGCCGCGTACACGCACACGGGCGGCGGCACCTGGCTGACCAGAGGATGAGGTGACGGTGACACCGGAAGCCAGACCCTTCAACGCATTGTCCATACGAACGGGTGCCGTACCTTCCAAGTCTTCAGCGGTAACCTTGGCAATGGAAGCGGTCACCACGCTTTTCTTCTGGACACCGTAACCGATGACCACGACCTCGTCGAGCATCTCCTGGTCGGTTTGCAATACGATGTGCAGGCCGTCGGCAGCTTTCACTTCCTGGGTGGCGTAGCCGATGTAGGAGATAACCAAGGTGGAACCCTCATCGACAGAAACGCTGAAGTATCCTTCGATGTTGGTCACACCACCGTTCGTAGTGCCCTTCTGTACAACAGATGCGCCGATTACGGGTTCGTCCTGGCTGTCTAAGACCTGGCCGGAATACACCCGTTTCTGCGCAAGGGCAGTTGCCGATATCATCATCAATGACAACAGCAAGAATGTAAACTTGTTTAATTTCATACGAAGATGTTTAAGTATTAAGTTAGAATAAAATTGAACTCAGGTTGTAGGTTAGGCGTTTCACCTCATTTTTTTGCAAAGATAGGAAAAATGAAAGGAGTTGAAACACCTCTTGATGGAAAAAGTGGATGAAAGCATTTGCTTCAATTTAATAAAATGCTGTAATTCAAATGGTTGCTAAAAATATAAAAAATAAAAAAGTGGATGAAATATAGAGGTGTAATTCTAACAATTAATCATAATTTCATACAATTTTGGCGGTTTCTATGTCATGAAGACCCTTTGAAAGAGATAATAGGAAAACAAGTTAAGCTTTAGAAATCACCGTTCCTGTTTTAGCAGTGAACAGAGGGGTTGAGATATCAAAAAAAGACCGCATGAAATTTGCGGTCTGAAAAGGCAATTTGTATATTTGGAGGATGGCGGACAATGATAGCCTACATCATCCACTCGAATGTCCAATCATACAGCGTAATTGAAGTTCACGATGAAGGGGTTTTTTCTATCTTATTGGCTATTTTTTTATCTTCAATCTCTTCCCTCCCTGTTTTAAAATGTAGATGCCATGAGTCAACCTTTCAAGATTGTTGCCGCAGGGCATGCCAGAGAGTGTGAAGACTTCGTAGGGTTTGGTGAAGTCGATGGGTGCTGTGGGTGATGACTTGTCGTCGAGGGAGACTTCGGCGATATCATTAGGCGTGAAGGTGTAGCCTAAGCGTTTGTCCATCCAATCTATTCGCTCTCCAATGAAACGGCGTACATTCTGCACCTCCTTGGTGTAGTTCCCCCATATTTTCGGATTCTGGTGAACCTTCGTCCGCATGATGGGCCAGCGTAGGAAGTTCAATTCCTGCGACTGCGCCAGTTCTTTCTCCAAAGAATCGACACAGGCGACGAGACTCTCCTTGCTCAGACCGTTCTGCCTTGCCTCGTCCCAAATATCCACCAATCGCGCACGTGCGGAGGCATCGGAGATGACAATGCGGTCGACAAAATTGCGCATCCTGCCTGCACAACTACCACCGCTGCGGTAGATGTAGTCACTTTTAGAGTTGACGGGGTAGGTGCGTTCATCGTTTTCGAAGGCCAGGTCGAAGTCCCACACGGGACCGGTGTACACCATGTCGTCGTCGCGTTCTTTGTACATGAATACGCTCCAATAGGTGTCAGTGTTGCCCGACAACTCGCCCACAAGGAAATGACGAAGGAAGGTGTTCAAGTCAAGGTAGTTTTTCCACTGGCTCTCCATCTTGTTGAAATGATTCTTGATGTAGTTGTACTGCACAGTGACGATGGAATCCTCGTCGGGCGACTTGATGGTAACGGGGTTGCCTTGTGAGGATTGGAACCAAGATATTTCCTGGTCGGCATAGGCGTCGATTTCAAAGAAATAACCTCCCGTGAGGGCGCTTCCCGAAATGTCCTGTGGGGTCATTTCCGTGATGTTCACACGGTTCTTTCCCACGCATACTTGGTCGCACAACTGATAACAGCCTTTGTATTCACCGTTCAGCAGCACGTCCACAGCGCGACCATAGGGGGTGTAGGGCATTCCCATGCGGTGGCTCAGTTCGAAAGCCAACAAGTTGCGCATCAAAGTCTTGTCACCGTAATTGTTGATGAGCGTCCATTTCTTCGCCTTGGCGGGAGCATCGAGCACATGCTGTTTCTTGTCAAACTTGATGCGGTAGGGTTTCTTGGGGAAGGAGCGAGAATAGTTGCCGCGTTCGCGTACACCGCCTGGCTCAGCCAACACTTCCACGCCCTCGTCGCCGATGATGGTGATCAGGGAGGGAATTTCGGTTTTCTTGTCGAATGGTATTTGACCGTCGAGCGTGTGGATGCTCACTGTGGGGAGGTTGGTGATGCGACTGAGACGGGTGCTGTCGCCTTCGCCGGGATGACCATAGAATTCCAGTTCGGCGATGTTGCATCGGGCGTCGGAAGGCCCGACATAGCGTACATAACGGAAACCCGCAGAACAATCGACGTCGGCATGGGATATCACGCCTATCGTACCTTTTTCCTTGATGATGTAGAGGGGTAGGGCGTCCATGAAGTCCTCGCGGTTGGCTCCTTCGAAAACACCCAAGACCACACGCCCTTCGCCTTGGCTGTCGTTGCGGGGTGACCAACCCACCTTCGTGATGACATGCGGAGTGCCCAAATCCAACCCTGCCCAGGTGTAACTTCGCTCCCAAGAGGCAAAGAAAGTGCTCAAATCGCCGTCAAAGGCCATTTCACGAGTGTTGATGGTGGTCGATTTTCGAGAGGTGGCATAATCAACGGTTTCGGCCGTGCCAATCACGGTGCCAGTCAATTTGTCGTCATCGGCCATGATTGTCAGGGCTGGTGATAATAGGATGAAAAACAAAATCTGGCGTCTTATGTAGGAAGATAACATTTCGATAAATTGATAGTCAGTTGTGATGCATCATCGCGTATTCCGTCAAAGTGTTGTTCACATCTTTGGGAATCGAGGTGCAAAGTTAGTCATTGTTCTTGGAAAAACTTGTCTTTTTGCCATACTTTTTCAAAAATGACATTTTCCCACGCATTCAACTACCTCGCGTTTTCCCGGTGGCAACGTGCACAAAGTATCCTTGATAACTTTGAACAAAACGATATACTTGAGTCGTCTCATTTTTGTTTGATATTCCATTCCACAATCAAAGACGAGGTCTAATCCATGCACCATGCCTTATTATGATTGTGTGGTATTAAAAAAGTGTATTCTCATCTTTTTTACAAGATAGTTTGTTTTTTTATTTATTTTTCCTATCTTCGCCAACGAAATTCAACCTAAACCAGAAATCAATGAAAAGAATCATTAGCTTTTTGACTTTGATGTTCGTCTTGACGGGCATGCAGGCGCAGATTGTGCGCCAAGTGGCATTTGAAGGAACACTTGACGGTAAAACGGCCATCAGGATTGCATTTGAGGAGAATGCAGACAAAATTGTTGCTGGGGCCATTTATTACCCGAAAGCCAAGAACCCTGCTCAAATCCTCATCGTGGGGGAGCATCACAGCAATGGCACCTATTCTTTAAATGAATATCTAAGTGATGGCACAATCACAGGTTCGATGAGAATCGACTTGGAAGGGAACCGTATGACGGGCGAATGGACCAACCCACGCACAGAGAAAAGCATGTCGTTTACCAATATGCGCAAAATTGCTTTCCCCAAGTCGTTTGGTGGGAAACTCACTCCAGAGGATCCAGGTAAGATTGGTCATGAGTATCGGTACTCGTTTTACCATACTGGATACGAAGACATGATGGGAGGAACGGTTACCTTCCGCGCTGCAGGAAAGAACCGAGTTCATTTCGACGTATCCAACGTGCCTGGTAACATTGCAGAAGGGAAGAGCGAGCAAGGGAGACCTGCCGTACTCCATGGCAACCAGTTCGTTTACAATGATGTCAACGAGTGCGGGTATGGATTCAAGGCGTTGTTCTACCCTCGCTTCGTTGTACTTTCCACCGTCACCGATTGGGAAACCACAGGATGTTTTGGTGCACACACCGCATTTGATGCCGTGTATATCAAGGTGAAAGATTGACATAGGATGAAGAAGTTAGCGAAGTAATTCGGGAATATAAAAATAGTGAGCCAGGGAAGCCCCTGGCTCATTGCTATATTCTTGAAATCCTTTATCCGTCTTAATTCTTGACCAATCTCACTTCATAGATTTCGCCAATCTGCTTGCGAGGTTTGGCGACGAATTTCACGCGCACTTGCGTCTTGTCCTTGAGGAGTTCGGCAGGGATGGGGTAGGTCTCGTACTTGAATTCCGAGATACGGTATTTCCCTGTGTTGTTTACCGATTGTACGAGTGTATCGTCGATGAAGATGTCGAACTCATGGGATTTCCATTCGCCCACTCCCCAGTATTTCAGACGGAGGCTGAGGTCGGTCTCACCGTTTGTCTGTAGCAGGTAACTGAAATAATGGCCGTCGCTGGCATCGCGATAGAACACATCGTTGGAGTTGCCAGTGAATGAGCGGTCGGTTTCCATCTTGTGGTCGGTCTCCGGCTGCTGCTCGCCTGGTTGCACTTTGTCCACTGTGCGGGCTTCAAGCGCTTGACGCTCTTGTTCTGCCTTTGCCAAACCATCGAGATATCCTTTGTAATTGGCTTCCGACAGGGCAAGCCAATACATCATGTATCGCGAGTCGTGGATTTCGAAGAACGGTTGGATTTCGTTGTGTATGCCATTCTCCATCTTCGTGGCCAATGTGAAATGGAGGGGACGACCCGCAATGGGTTTGAGGTCGTCGGCGATGGATGCGATGTCATTTTTGATGAGGATGGGTGCTTCGTTGATGGGCAGTTTCTTTCCACCCGCATACTGTCCGAAGCGGCTGTCATCGGCGATGAGATGGGCAAGGTCTTCAGTGCCAGTCTTCATACCGAGCATGATGGGGCCGTGCATCAGTGCGATATATTGCGGTTCGTTGGGCAGGTATTTGATGCTGTTGTACATGGGGAAGGTCATCTCCACCACGTCGCCTTTCTTCCACTTGCGGGATATTGAGACGTAGGACGAGGGACCTGTAACGATGGTGACAGGCTGACCGTTGACCTTCACGGAGAATGCACCGGGTTTCACCCAGCCCGGGTAGCGCAAGAGCAGTTCAAACTCCCCTTTGCCCTGTGCCATTGTGATGCGGCTTGTCTCTGCATAGGGGAACTGCGTTTCCTGACGGATTACGATGCCCTTCTCTTTCCAATTGAGTTCTGAGGCGACGAAGAGGTTGACAAAGAGGCTGTTGGCTTTCTTCGTATAAATGAACTGCCCGTATTTGCCATGGTTCTCCATACCGGTGCCCACGCAGCACCACATCGCCTCGTTGGGTGCCGAATAGTTGCGGTAGTGGCGTGGGCGTGCAGGTGTGAAATAGACGTATCCGCCGTGTTCGGGATGCTGAGTGGAGAGGATGTGGTTGAACGTTGCCAACTCGTA
Source organism: Prevotella sp. (assembly GCA_017619375.1). Classification (GTDB taxonomy): domain Bacteria; phylum Bacteroidota; class Bacteroidia; order Bacteroidales; family Bacteroidaceae; genus Prevotella. Next base: position 137,669 of record JAFZSL010000007.1, read on the forward strand.
GAAGTCGGCGAAGCGTGCCTCGGGGTTGCGGCGATGCAGGTTCTCCGTAAGCTTAAGCATGTTGTTGGTGTTGCAACTCTCCGGACCGTCGATGTCGTTGATGAAGTCCATGCAGGCGTCCTTGCTGGGGAAGTGTTCGCGACGGCTGTCTCCACCAAAGGCCAACGAGCGTTCGCCTGTCACGATGTCCCAGAAGAAGGCGCTGGCATTATGATAGTTTTCGTCACCACTCAACTCAGAGATGCGTTCGAAACCCACCACTTTGGGCACCTGGGTGTTGGCATGCATGTTGTCGAGGCAATCCTGGCGTTGAGACATGGGGTCAAGTAAACGGTGGTGGGAGAAGCGGCGGGCTACCGTAAGGTATTTCTTGTCTTTGGTGATGGCGTAGGCGTCAACCAACACCTCGTTCATGCCACCGTGCTCGTTGCCGAGCATCCGCTCCATCTGTTCGTCGGAGAGGTCGGCAGTGAGGTCGATGGCCCAGTCGCAGAAACCGAGAAACAGCTTTTTACCTTGTTCGTTGCCGCAATACACCCATGCGTCGCGGAGGCCGGCAAACATCTTGTGGAGGTTGTAGAAAGGAGCCCATGCACCAAAATAGGGTCCGAAGTCTCCTTTCTTGAATGCAGGCCATATTCTATCGCTACCAGGCATGCCGCCTACATAGCCGCGCCCCCAGTCAGGATGGTTCTTGATGTTGGCATCGGCACATTCCTGCAATTCTCCCAACATGTATTCCATACGCTGGCGGCACTCCTCGCATCCTGTGGCGGCATTGATGGCCATGGCGGTGAGGTAGTGTCCTCCTACGTGACCGTCGAGACCGTCCCAGTTGGGATAAGCTTTCGCCTTAGGGGTGAGACCAGCCTCCTTGCGGTAGGGGGCGAGCAGTCGGTCACAGTCATACTGCAACAATGTCTTGATGTTGAGGTCGCGGGCTTTCTTTAGCAGACCGTCCAACAGTTTCACGTCGCCGAGAGGGAACTCGTCGGCATAGAGTTTGTCTTGCGCATTGCCCATCGTGAAGAGGGCTAAAAGCGTAGTGAGAATGAAAAATCTTTTCATTGTCTTTATTTTTTCTTGTTATATAGTTTTCCTGGTTACTAAGAGGGCTGGCTCTAAGAGAAGATGATTGTTCCGAGAGTTTTAGTGAGCCAAATGAGGAACCAAACCATTCCTGCGATGGCCAATATCAGCACGATGAAGATGGCAGCCGACTGCCAAGCCTTGCGGTTCACATCTTTTATGATGGCGGCATCGTCGTTGAGATAGCCATCGATGAGTCGCATGTTTTTGACGTGTGCCTTGTTGAGGAAGTCTATGATGTCGCCGATGAAGAAGGGTAGCATTCCCATCAGAACATCGCGCAATACGTTATTCAGAAGGGCCAGTGTTAAAGGGATAGACTTCAGCTTGAACATACCGAAATAGATATGGACCAATGCCACAATGGCACTCACAGCGTCGCCCAGGCCTCCTGGCACTAGTCCGACAATGCCATCCACATGGTATTGGTCCATATAGAGTGTCACCTTTTGCATCAGATGATACACTGGCGACGACTTCAAGTCTTTCTTTCTGTTTTCCTTTTTTTTCAGCTCTTTTTCAGGCACTTGTTTTATTCATTAACGAAGTTTAGAGAAGTTAGAGAGAAGTAAACGACATTGTTTAGCTAATGAAAGCACCGACTGCACGGACAATAGTCGCTAACTTCGAGTGAAGAGACAACTTCTTTAACTTTGATAACTTCTATCTATTTGATGGCATCGCAGACGAAGACGATGGCATCCTCAGATTCCAGTACGGCAGGTTTCTTTTCCTTTGTGAATGCAGAGAAGTCGATTTTCTTCTTCAGCGGAGTCTTGTCAGCGGTGACACCAACCACATACCATTTGTTGCCGTGGCGGCGTGCCATGATGACATACTTGCCAGGATAGCCGTCGATGAAACGGGTCTCGTCCCACGTTGTAGGCACGTCTTTCATGAACTGGATGGCCCATGCCGGTGCGTCGTCGAGGTTGTTGGGTGCAAGTGCGAAATGCTGAACGCTGCTTTGGAAGAGAACAGCGGTGGCGAGTGCAAACACATCACTCGTCTTTCTAATGGTACCACTATTATTGTCGGCGTTGTAGCGTTTGTTGAGTGTCGATCCTCCGAAGTCCATCGAACCCACAGCGTTGCGGATGAAGGGGTGTATGCAGGCGTTCTCTGCCTCGTGGTCGCATGCCCCCTGGCCGAAATGCAAGTTCTCTGAAGCCAGCACGGCTTCTGATGCCACATAATTGGGATACATCCTTTCCCAACCTCTTGGGAGGGTGCAGCCGTGGAAGATGACTTGCAAGCCGAAGTCGTTGGCGTCGGTGAGGATGTCCTCGTAAAGTTGCATCACTGGCTGTTTGTCGCCACCGAAGAAATCCACTTTGATGCCGAGGATGCCGTTGCGTTGCATCCAAGCCATCTCTTTGCGACGTGCGGCAGAGCGGTCCATCTTGTTGCGCGGACTCTGTGGAGCGTCGTTCCATGAGCCGTTGGAGTTGTACCAAAGGAAAAGCCCCACGCCCTTCTCACGTCCATAACGAGCCAATTCCTCCATCTTGTCGTACCCAATCTGGACATCCCACAAAGCATCAACAAGGAGGGAGCGGTATCCCATGGCTGCGGTGAAGTCGATATAGCGTTTTTGCTCGTCGAAGTTGCAGCTTCCATCCATTCCGATGATCCACGACCACGAGCCTTTTCCATAGGTGTATTCCTTTGATGCGACGTATTTCGGGCGCACGAGGTCGTTGGCGATGGTGCTCTCCACAATGGGAGCCAATGTCTCACCAATGGTGATGGTGCGCCAAGGAGTTTCGGCAGGTAGTGAAACGGAAGGGCAGGGTGATCCAAGACCATTCATCTCGCCTTCCAGTGGGAAGCCGATGACATAATGTGCTCCTTCTTTGTTCACCAAGCGACATCCCACATAGTTGCCATCGGTGCCCGTCTCGCTGACGAGGACCCATCCGGCCGGAGTCTTGAACAGGCAAGGGAAGGTGAAGCCACCGCCCCAACCATTCTGCCCCATAGGTGCATCGAGGGTATAGGATGTCTCATAACTGGGTGCTGTGCGTGCGAAACCAGTCATAGGTCTCATCTGTGGGCAGAGAAAGGTTGTCGTCCCCTCGGGGAAGACAAAACCGCTGGCCTCACATTCCACGACGCCCGCGAGCGTACCTCTCTTGGGGAGTATCTTGTAACGGTAGGCCACATCGTTGTTGGTGATATGGAAAATGATGTCCAACACTTTGCGCCCGTCTTTCTCAAATTGGCATACGGCCTCAGTCGCCTCCGTGATGATATGAGCCTGTTTCCAGGTCTTCAACCAATATTCATCTTTTTGCTGACTTGTTTCACAGGAGGTCATCTTGAGCCCTTGAGTCAAGTCTTCCAAATTGTTGTCTTTAGTAAGGTCGTAAGTGGAACGCCATTTCAAACCCAATGGGGAACGATTGACATACGTCTTGCCATTTTTGACGATCTCATAAGTGGGTATTCCTTCGTCGTCGCTTACGATGACAGTCATCTTTCCGTCAGGGCTGGTGAGACGCTTCTCTGCCCTGACGAAAGAATAACCAACTACTAAAAAACCTAATATTAAAACAAACCTTGTATGATTTTTCATGTCATGATATGATTCTAAATATGCTTGATGAGAGCACGATGTTTTTACAACTGCAAAATTAGGGAATTGTTGCAACACCTTCGTCAAAATATGTCTCATGAACTTTTCATTTTGTTTCCTTTTGTGCCAATGAGTCATTTTTTAAAGGTTTTTTGACGTGATTGAAAAGCCTTTAACTCTCAATGGTTGATTTTTTTGTAGCGTTGAGAATTGGGAAATGCCACTTTCACAATCGAATTATATGATTGAGAACAAAAATGGTGCGAGGGGAGTCCCACGCACCATGGTGTAAAAATTGATGACGACAACCTTCATGGGGCGGTTTCATCGTTTTGTTTGCTCAAGACGATATTGACGATGTTGGTGACATCGGTGATGGTGATGGCGCCATCCATGTTGGCATCTGCCGCCACATGGTCGTAATAATAAGGTTGAATGTTGTCCATGTTAAGCAGGATGTCCACTGTTGCGGTGATGTCGGTGATGGTGATGACACCATCGCGGTTGACATCTGGAATCAGTCGCTTGGCATTGCCAGGCTTGAAACAGTCGAATTCCACGACGACGGGACGATGGTCGCCCAAAGGCGTGGTGTCGTTTGTGCCTTGGACATTGCCGTAGGTATAGTCTTGTTCTATCCGGAAACTTTTGGGTTTCAGAATCAATGTGTTTGCGCCCTTGGGGTTGAGGTAGATGATTTTGTCCACCACCTCGTAATTGCTGAAATTGTTAGGGTCTGACTGGTCCGTGATGTCACCCATGGCTATGGTGGGGTATTGGTTGCCCCTGCACAATTCAACCCATACGTCCGACACGTCGAAATTGGCGAGCCGGGTGAAGAAATTGGTGTTGATGTCCTCGCGTGTCCAACGGCTGTTGGTGTCGCCTATTACTATCTTGGGACGGTCGAGGTCTGTGACGTTGATGGAATCAGCCAACTGTCTCCATTGGGCTTCACGTGAGTTGGTGGCGTCGCCGGCATCCATATGCATTACATAGACGTCGAACACCAATCCGTTGTTGAGCGTCATGTCGTAATGCCTGAAGCCTTTCTTCACATATTGGTTTCCATCGGTGGAGGTTGTGGTGTTCCACCGCGTCCAACTTGCATTACTTGCTGTCACCGTGTTGTCTTTCCATATCAAGTTGAGGCCATCTGTGTCGAAAGGGAAACTGAGGTCGTAAATACTGATAGTGGCTCTCACCGAGTCGCTGCTGTATTCATTGTCTATTGCACTCATCAAAGAACCATGGTAGTTGAAGTCTTCGCTCACCCCTATGAAATCGTATCCCTTGCTTTTCAGGTACTGACTGATGAGTTTTGTGCCATCACTGCCTGGTCCGTCCTCGTTCAAGGTTATAAGCCCCACTTTCTGCGGCAGGCCGTCCACGTTGAGTGCGACGGCGGTGAATGAAGCGCTTTCCAACTCCTTTTCCATTTCGATGGAAAGTGTGGCATTGTTTTGAGTGGTTTTGAAATACACCCTTCCAGAACCGAGAGTCATGCGATGGTTCACTTGCTGTGTGGTGACGTCGGCAAGCATATCGAGTCCGTCGGTGGTGAATACCATGTCGGTAATGTTCCCCCTCAGCAGGTATTCGGTGGCGTAGGATGCATCGTAGTAGTACCATTGGCCTGGGGTGAGCAGCGTGGTGTTGTCGTTGGGAAGGGGTTCTGCCACCCCGTTGAGATATAGGCCCTTGCACACGAGGTGCACATTGTCAACCTTGAAGAACGTCTGGGTCTCTCCCTCATGGCCTGCCACCCACCATTGGCCTGTGCTGCCGACGGTGATGCCCAACAGTCCATCGCTGCCGACGACGACGGGGATGGTGACGTTGATGCCTGTGCCGTCGCCCTTGCCGGTCTTCGTCACCGTGTTGCCGTTGACGGTGGTGCTCACCTCGCGACCCTCCCATGTCGCCACGACGGCGGAGAGTTCATAGACACCGCTTGGCACGTTTTCCACGGTTTGCGTCACGCCAAGGGAGGCTCCCCACCACTGGTAGGCGTTAAATAGGTAATAGCCATCTTTCTCCGACATTCCATAGTCCCTGACTTTGAATTCGTTGTTACCGTCTTCCTTGCCGACCGGTGTCCATCCCGTCTCGTCACTTGTCTCGAAGTTGGGATTGGTGATCAGCCAGGTGGCATCGACGGGGTTTGTGCTGCTGGCCTTTTGCAATTGTTGACGTTTCAAGGTCTTGAAGTTGGTCTTTGTGATGCGGAAGATGCGGTAGTGCCCCGCCTCGTCGCCCCCTGTGTTCTTGCGGTTGAGGGCCATGGCTTCTCCTGCTTTCACAAGGTTGTTCCACGGTCCGAGATATCCGGAGTAGTTGTCGCCACTCGACAACGGGTATTTCCCGCTTTCAAACAACCAGTAGCCGTCTTGATAGGTGGGTGTGAGGTAACTCCACTCGTCAAGGTTTCTGTCGGTGTAGGTGTTGACGTACATGAAACCGGCATTGTTGTGGGTCTGCATGAGGTCGGCGCAATAGACCAGGTTGCGGAAGCCAATGTAGGTGCCGGCTTTCTCTATGGTGAAAAAGTTGCCGGGAAGAGTCATCTGTTGCTCGTTAGCCCTTATGTAGCGCATGGCTTTTGTTTCTTCATTGGCCCATGACGGTTTTTCCTGATAGCGTCCGATACCGACCACGAGGCTGTGGTCCTCCTCAGGTGCCAGGAGATAGTAATAGTTTGGATTGCTGACCAGGTCATTGGTGCTGGTCACCTCTACAAAACCATTCTCCGAGGTGAGGAACGTGAGGTAGTCGGTTTCGTCAGCGATGACTCCTGAAACACCATTGTAGGTCAGTTTGATGTCATCTACGAACACCTCACAGTCTTTGTCTCCATTTCCTCCAATGAAACCGAAGGAGAGTTTGAGCACGGAGGGGGCACTGGCGTCGATGTTGACTTCCTGTTTTGACCAAGTGGTGGTTTTGTCCAACAAGTTTCGCAGACCGTTGATTTCGTAATAGTTGAGGTCTTCTGCCCAGTTTTGGTTGGGGCATTTGATGTAATAACTCAGGGTGTAACTGCCTGGAGGCAATGGCACCTCCTTGCATACTTGTTGGCGGATGGTGTTCTCCTGCCATTTGGCGCGTAGTCGTAGGCTGGTAGCTGTGGAAGCGCCGCTGCTCTGGTTTGTGAGTTGGGTGTTGAAGATATAGCCTTTGTTGTCGTCGTTGGCGTCAGCACTGAATATGTTCACCCAACCTGGTTGGGTGTGGATGTTGGGGAAGGTGGCATCGCCGCTGCCTTGGACTGTCTCGAAGTCGAGGTTTTCGCCGAGCAGGCTGCTGACATCCTCGCCCTCTTCCACGCTATGACCGATGGCATCGTCGATGTTGCTGAGCGAGGCGGATACCACACCTCCATTATCGCAGTGGCTGAGTGTGTTGTGTATCCAAAGGTTCACGCTCTTCACTTCCACCACGCCGTTGTTTTTGTTCAGAAGGACAATATATGCTCCGCAGTTGTTGTTGAAGGTGGAGGTCACAGTATAGTCTTTCACACCATTGTAGGTGTTTTCCGCATACCAGTGGGTGTGTCCTGAGAAATGCACGGGATTGGTGGTCTTCTTGATGATTTCAGTGAGTTTGTCGCGTTTTTCTTTCGCTGTGGCATAGTTAGTGGTATTGGACGGATTGATGCTCATCCCTGTGTTGTTCTGGTCGAGCCACCATCGGTCGTTGTCGCTTCCGGCGATGAGGGGGTAATGTTGCATCCAAACACTCGGTTCGTAACGGTGGTTGTTGACAAAATTCTCTAATGCGTTGATGACACCGTCGGGAGCGTAATATGTGGCAGAAGAAATAAAAGATGGTTTTGAGTAGGGTTTCTGAAACCAGTAAGTCTGACCTACATAGAACCTCACGCCTTTGAATTTGAAGGTGAAGGGCTGCATCTGAGTGTGGCTCGTGCCGTCAGTGAAACGCTCCACATTTTCTATGCCGTAGTTCTTTGCAGTGTTCAACTGGTCGGTTACGATGCCCAAAGCCACATCGTTGCAATAGGAACCGCCGTCATTGAAACCATAGGTCAATCCTTTGTCGGGGTTGTCTCCATCCCAGTAGTCTGGTACGATATCATGGTTGCCTACCATGGTGACAAAGGGGATTTGTGCGGTGTTGAGGGCGTCGAAGGCGCTTTTGAAATTATCACCTTTTTTCTCGCTGTCCTTGTCCATGTCGCCAAGGCAAAGCACCAGGTCGGCGGTTGGAGTGTAGCCAGGAAGGGTGGCGAACTGAAACTTCAGACCGCCGTTTTTACCCATATTGATGATGTTCTGTACAAAACCTTGCATATTTGCCACCGATGTCCCGCTAGATTGTGCTACGTGCGGGTCACTGACGATGACGACGGTGAAATAGTCATTGTAGTCGGTTTGTGCCTTGATGTCTATTGTTGCAGTCAGCAAGCAAAGGCAAAACAATATAAAGTATCTTTTCATCATTGTGTTTTATGTGTTTACTGAGAGTTGATATTATAGTTTAGGTTAGATGGTATAATAATTGCAAATTTAAGCCAAAAACTCGAATTGTCCAAAAAATAGGCTTGAAATTGATTGGGTAATCATAAAGATGTCGAGAAATATCTCCCTAAAACCACCTATTCTTTCCCTAAGGCTTCGTGCAAATAGTTGATACAACAGATTGTGCACCCAATTTCAATACCATTGAATCCATATGCAGTTTAATAAAGTTTAACGAACTCCAAAGAAAAAATGTAAAAAAAACACTTAACTTTGCAAAATTAAGTAAAAATACAGATTCCAAATTAAACTCAAACTTGTTTATTATGTCCAGAAAATTCTTCCTGTTGGTTATAGCCATTTTTCCATTGAACCTCATAGGTCAGACGGCTTTTGAACAGATGATAGCCAGCAAGGGCTATGTCGAAGGAGAAAACAGGGACTGGAGTGACAGCACTACGATCAACATAGACGAACCGGTAATGGCTTACATCAATATTTCCGGCGCCACAATGCCAAGCTCTAAGGCATACTACAAAAAGGCGTGGTTTGAGTTCTACGACGGCCAAGGCAACTATTTCAAGAAACGTATCCTCCTGGCAGCGCAGGGAAACAGTACCTCTTGGCGCTTCCCCAAGAAAAACTTCAAGGTGGACTTCTGTGAGGACAATTGGGAAGGCGAAGACACCCCAGATATCTGCTTCGGTAACTGGGTGCCCCAGGACGGCTTCCATTTCAAAGCCTACTACTATGATGCATTCAAAGGCATCGCTGTGGTGGCATACGATCTCTACGACCAAGTGGTGGCCGACCGTGGCGGTGTTGCAGGTCGGGCATGGAGCCGGTCGGGTGTCACTCATAAAAAATTCGACGAACGTGCACTTTGTCATCCTGACGGTTTTCCCGTAGCTATTTACAACAATGATGTTTTTTATGGCATCTATACATTACAATTGAAGAAACACCGTGCCAACATGAACCTCATCAAGGATATACCGGAGATGATTCATCTCGATGGGGAAGTCAGCAGCGCCACCTTATTTTTATGGCACCATTAATTGGTCTAATATGGAACTCCGCAACCCGAAGAAGATGTATTTGATGAACGGCGAGGAATATGACAAGGATGTAAGGGGAGAAATCATGGATGAAACATCGGAATTCTACGACCTGCCCGATGATGACGACAAGGTGAAGAAACACAAGCAAAACACCGCCATTGCAAAGAAACATATCATCGCTTTTTCCCAATATCGCGCAGAACTGTATGCCCTAAAAAATGCAAAAACCCCGGCTGATGTCATGCGGGAGGAGGTGGCCAAACGGCTGGATGTGGAAGGCATCATGGATTATTGGTTGTTCACTTACTTCACCAACAATTTTGATGGCATCAACGGCAACTGGCAGTTTGCAACCTGGGACGGGACAAAATGGTTCTTGCTTCCCTACGACCTTGACTGCACCTTCGGCTTGATGAACTATGGATACTTCATCTATCCGCCAACAGTGTGCAATGCCCGAGGGGCGATAGGCATGGGTTACCATCCTTTCTATTGGATTAAAACCTATTTTATGGATGATGTGTATGAAAGATATGCCCAGTTGCGAGAGCGCAAGATTTTTGATACGGATAACGTGATGAACATGCTCTACGCATGGAAGGCAAGGATAGATGATGACATGTATGCCATGGAATGGGAAAGATGGCCAAACAGTCCTTGTATCTCACAAACCATCATCAACGATGGATGGGAATGGGTTCAAAATTGGAGCAACTGGGCGGACTACCCTGCTTACGACAACGGAACAACTTACTATAAAGGAGACATAGTGAGATGGCACGAAAGGAAGTGGATGGCCACCAAGACGATGAAGGGTGTGTCACCTTGCAGTCAGGAAGGATATACAGACTCTCCTGAACGGGTAAGGGAATGGATTGAAGGCCGTCTGGTGAAAATGGACGCATTGATGCATTACACTCCCAAACCTGTCATCGGCGATGTCAATGGCGACGGAGTGGCCGATATCACCGATGTGTCGCTGTTGGTTGCCTATGTCATCACTGGAACAGGCGACATCAACATCTACCAGGCAGATCTGAATGAAGACAGGGATGTGAACATCACTGACATCACGTTCTTGGTGAACAACATCCTTCACGGAACAAATGCCAACACCAACGCCATGAAATAAGAAATGTGTCCCTATATCTCCTATAATGTCCTCTAACGTCCTCTAACGTCCTCTAACATCCTCTAGCATCCTATATCTCTAGAAAATCAAGCTAACATTAAATATCATTACTTATTATGAACAAGAAGACCATCCTTCTTCTCCTCCCATTCATCACCATGGGATTTGCGCAAGCAAAAGGGGAAACCAATTTGAAAAAGTCGGCGACGACGGAAACACGCCAACAAGGCACCGTAGAGTTTGACTCTTATTCCTGGGACTTCGGGCTCGTCAATGCCGCCAAGGGCTCCGTGTGCCACACCTTCACAGTGACCAACAAAAGCGACAAGGAAGTGAGCATCGCTCGTGACATCACAGGTTGCGATTGCGTGGTGGCACAATATTCCCATGAGGCCATCGCTCCAGGGGCGGCAGCAGAAGTGCTTGTCGTCTTCAATCCCTCCAATTCCTTGGGTAAGACCTACCGCCACGTGGAACTATTGGATGCCAACGGAAAGACACTCGGAGCCTTGTCTCTCGAGGCTGATGTGAGCAAAGATACGCCCCAAGGCAAATACCCCTTCCAAGACCCCACTCTCTCATATCAAGAGCGCGTGGAGAATCTCATTTCGTTGCTCACACCGGAAGAGAAGGTGGGACTGATGATGAATAAATCGGTCTCTGTCGACAGACTCGGCATCCCTTCCTACAACTGGTGGAGCGAGGCTTGCCACGGCGTGAGGCAAGGAGGATACACCGTCTACCCGCAACCCATCGGCATGGCCGCCGCCTTCGATGCACAACTGGTTTATGATGTCTTCTCCACCGTTTCTGACGAAGCCAGGGCCAACTGGAACCGTTCCGACCACAATGTGTTCAATGTGCCCATGGGTGTCACCTATTATCCAGGAAACCCTGAACTCACCTTCTGGTGCCCCAATGTCAACATCTTCCGTGATCCAAGATGGGGACGGGGACAGGAGACTTGCGGCGAAGATCCCTATCTCAATGCCGTGTTGGGTGTGCAGACCGTCTTGGGCATGCAGGGAAACGACAGCAAATACTTCAAGACCCATGCCTGCGCCAAGCACTATGCCGTCCATAGCGGACCAGAACCATTGAGACACTCCTACAACGCCTCGGTGTCCATGCGTGACCTGTGGGAGACCTATCTTCCCGCTTTCAAGGCATTGGTCAAGAAAGGCAACGTCAGAGAGGTGATGTGCGCCTACAACCGCTATGAGGGGAAACCTTGCTGCACCAGCGACAGACTCCTCGTCGACATCCTCAGGAGGAAGTGGGGCTATGAAGCCATCGTGCTTACCGACTGCGACGCCATCAACAATTTCTACAATAGAGGACAGCACGAGACGCATCCCGACGCACTGTCCGCTTCCGTGGATGCCGTGACCAACGGCACTGACCTTGAATGTGGCAAAGTATTCATGGTGCTCACCGAAGCATTGAAGAAAGGTCTCATTACTGAAGCCACTCTCGACGACCACCTGAGAAAGACCCTTTTGGGAAGATTCGAACTGGGTATGTTCGACCCGGCTGAGATGCTCCCATGGGCCAATCTCGGACCGGAAGTCATCAGTTCTGAAAAAAACAACGAACTGGCGGTAAAGGCAGCCAAGGAATCGATGGTGTTGCTGGCCAACAATAACAACGTTCTGCCGCTGTCGAAGAGCATCCGCACACTTGCCGTCGTGGGTCCCAACGCCAACGACACCGAACTGCTGAACGGCAACTATGGCGGCACACCCACCAAGGAGCACACTCACTCCTTGCTCGACGGCATCAAGGCCGCTCTGCCCAACACCAACATCATCTATGACAAGGCGTGTGAACTCAACGATGAGTTCACCACTGTGCACCATCTCCAGGATTTCAATGACGGCAAGGGTGTGAAGGTGGAATTCTACAACAATAAAGAACTCGAAGGCGAACCTGTCAAGACCGATTATTACAACGACCTTAACTTCTCCACCTTCGGGGCATGGGGATTCGCCGAGGGTGTGGACAAGGAGAACCTTTCCGTGCGCATCTCAGGACAATACAAGTCGAACTTCACCGGTGAAATGAAATACACTTTAACTACCGACAACGGTTACGTGCTCAAAGTGAATGGAGAGGTGGTGGAGGCTGCACAGCCAACACGTGGCGGAGGGTTCTTCCGCAGGCAGGTGGAATACAAGTCGTTCCCCGTCACCAAGGGTGAGACCTATGACGTGGTCATAGAATACAAGAAAGGTAACGGACAGTTTGCCATGCTGCGAGGCGACATCTGCGAACGCAACTTGATCGATTTCACTGATCTGGCCAACAAGATGAAGCAAGCCGACGCCATCATCGTCATCGGCGGCATCTCCGCACGTATGGAAGGTGAGGGAGGCGACAAGGCCACCATCGAACTGCCCAAGGTGCAGCAATTGCTCATCAAGGCCATGCACACCACAGGGAAGCCTGTCATCGTGGTCAACTGCTCAGGGTCGGCCATTGCCTATGGAAGCCTTGAGGGACAATACGATGCACTGCTGCAGGCTTGGTATACCGGGCAAGGTGGGTCGAAGGCTCTCGCCGACGTACTCCTGGGTGACTACAACCCCGGTGGCAAACTCCCCGTCACTTTCTATGCCTCCAACGACGACCTGCCTGACTTCCTGGACTACAGCATGGACAACCGCACCTATCGTTATTTCAAGGGCAAACCGCAATATGCATTTGGATTTGGGCTCTCCTATACCAATTTTACTGTTGGGAAGGGTAAGATATCCAAGAAGTCGATGAAGAAAAACGGCAAGGTGACCGTTACAGTGCCTGTCACCAATATTGGGCAGCGCGAGGGCGACGAGGTCGTTCAAGTGTATGTCAAGGCTCTTGATTATCCCGAGGCTCCCATCAAGTCGTTGAAGGGATTCCAGCGCCTCCACCTCGCTCCCGGCGAGACGGGTAAGGCGGTCATCAACCTGGACGGCGAGGCCTTCGAATACTATGACCCGACCATCGACGAACTATCCACACGTCCGGGACGTTACCAAATCCTCTATGGCAACTCGTCATTGGATAAAGACCTTCAGGTGCTGGACTTGACTGTGAAATAGCAGAAGATTGGCCTTCGGCCTAAGTTGCTCACGCTCGGCAGACTTCAAGCAAGCTTGGTCTGCTCTCGCTTAATCGCAACTTTGAAGATTGAATATTTAGACAGAAGTCTACTGCCGGGGGGGGACTCCCTGGTAAATGCGTAAAAAATAACAAGAGGGAGTGTCAAAATGGATTATTTGACACTCCCTTTTGTTTTGTCATGTGTTGCAGGCGGCACGTTCCGCCCTTTTTTTCTCCCCTCTGATTCAGCAGATAGCTTCCAAACTGGGAATATAACTCTTCTGGATGGCAACAGCAATGGCGGTAGCTACTTCCATGTCGCTGAGAGCAAGGCTGTTGCCAAATTGATAGAGCAGACTCACCTCTTCCTTGGAGATGAGATTGTCGGACAATACGATTTGAATCATGTATTCCAACAACCCCTCCCGCAAGCCAGGATTGATGTTCATGATAGCCTGTACGGACTCGTTGAAAGTTTTGACAACGTCGCCCTCAGATATTTCGTCCAAGAACTGGCGTGGGAAGATCTTGAATTCCGCCAGTGACTCAATGATTTGATTCAATTCGTCATTGCCTATCTCACCATCAGTCTGGGCCACGATCAATCCAGCGGAGGCAACAAAACGAGCCATATGCTCATCAAGTTCGCTGTCGCCTACCTTGAGCAAGATGGAAATGAGTTCATTCATCCCCTTTTGAAGTTCCTTTTCTGTCTTGGCTGTGGCAAACAAGTTCAACGCTTGAACACGAATGGGATTGACAGGATGTGACGAGCGGCTTGTTCCCTTGTCTTTCAGGAAATAATCCAATCTGCGGTTGTTGTCTGCAATGAGAGCTTCGATGCTCACATTCATCTTGGCAAGGTCCAATCCTGAAGCCAATTTGAAGAATGCTGTCACGCACACGTCAAGATTTTCCGTCGCTATGAAGCCATAGCGGTCGGCCACCAACTCTGCAAGTTGTTCATGCAGGCGTATTTTATATTGTAGCGAAACTGGAACTGCCGTGTTGGGAGGGAAGACAAAGAGTATTAAACGAGTCAAGGCTGAGTCCTTGTTGATGAGATGCCCCAGTTCATGCCCGATGACAAAACGTAACTCATCTTGAGTCATCAAGTCAAACAAGGCAGAGTTCACATTGACGATATGTGGTTCACCTTCGTCTTCTGCAGCAAGGGAGAAGGCGTTGACTGAAGAATCGCCGGTGATGTAGAAATCAACTTTTTCCTTGAAATTCAATTTTTTCTTCACCGATTGGCATAGGTCGTAAAAGTCGGGGAGAAGGTCTTTCTGCACCTTGAGGCTGTGACCTTCCATGCTGCTGCGCCAATAGGCATCGTTGCTGGATGTCTTGGTCTTGCGCAATACCTCTTCCACCACAGAGCCTTGAAGAGCCGTGTAAATTTGTTCTCCCAATTTTTTCTCCAAATCCAGGGTAGGGGAGATGTCGTGCATGTTGCGAACGGTTGTTTTATCATCGACAGGCTTCTTGAGCCATTGCCATAGTTCTGATATCTTTTTCTTGTTTGCCATAATATGATAAGGTTGGTTTTGTAATGATTCCGCAAAAATAGATAAAACTTTTCATTTCCGAAAGGAAAAAAAAGGATATTTTTAGTTTTTTACTTGGACTAATAGTCTTGGGGAAAAAGATAGTGTATAATTAGGGGCGTATTCGATTCATCGATGAGCCAACTTCAATCGATTTCCAATTGTTTGACCATTTCTTCTGGCAAAGAGAATCGTTTGTCGCTGCTGTGGGCATCTATGGCCTTCAGGAAATGTGGCAACTCCTGTCGGTACACTTTTCTCATATGCGCATTGGCTTCCCCATCTCCTTTGCAAGAATAGGTGAAGTTGGCGCAGCGGTCTGCAAGTTTTACAAATGGGGCGTAAGGTGTCTCCCTGATGCCTTGATAATATCGCTCTCCTGCCCGTTCCGCGCGGGTCCTTCCTTTGTCATTTGTCAATGCAAATACGATTTCCGCCGCCATCAGCACCCTTTCCTCATCCATCCATCGACTTGCGATTTTTTTCACATCGTTGTATGTCAATCTTGCGTCTTCTATGCTGTCATGGAAGTAAGCGGCGAAAAAGATGGCCAACAGGTCGCGCTCGTCATCACAAACAAGATACCCGTATTCAGAGACTGATGCTGCCACCATGTCCAAATGTACGCCGTAAGGCTTGTCTCCATCGTATGTTTGGTTCACGTTGGCGTGCAACTCATGTGCAGCTTTCCTGATGTCTTCCAACTCCTTCCCATGGCCTTTCTGCCATTGGTCAAATTCTTCCTTAGTCATGATGTTTATATTGATGATTCAATGGATTTGTACATTATTTGCAAGCAAAGAGAGGTCTTGGAGATGTAACCTTGCTTCGCAGATGGGATTTCTTATTCCTTTTTTTTCCGATTGGCTTGTTTACTCTTTTGGAACTTGTATCCCGACAAGTGCTTCCTCATGACCTCCTTTTCCATCAGAGGGTTGTTGAATGCCAATTTCAACAAATAGTCGAGGCATTCCTTCACCTGGACACCTGGTTTGATGCCTTTGATGGCCATGACATCTTTGCCGTCGAAAGGCAATTTGTAGCCAAACATGGCCGAACCTTGTGCTTTCATCACTTCCGTTTGACGGAGTATTTCTTCCACCTGGTGGAGCATGCATTTGTCCTCCGCATGGGCTTTGTTGTCTGCATCGATGAGTAGCATGAGGTCGCGGAAACGTTCCTCAGTGCCACAGGCATATTGGAGTTTGCGAAGTTTCTTGGGCTTCATATCGTGACAATCGTCGCCCCAACGTTTGCAACTCATATGATGTTTGACGAGGAATTGCACCTCACGTATGAAGTCGTTGCCGTACTTCAGTCTTCGCAACATATCGTCCACCATGTCGGCGCTGGCCTGTTCGTGGTTTAGGAAATGCACCTTGTCGCCTTCTTCCGTTCGCACGCGAACCTTGCCGACATCGTGCAGCAGGGCTGCCATCCTCAGAATCAATTGGTTGCTCTCCAACTTCTCCATAACGGCCATCGTGTGCTCCCACACCGTCCCGAAATGGTATTCGTTCTGCCCCATGTCGAAGGTCTCCACCAGTTCAGGCAGGACATAGGGCATTGCGCCTATGCGGCGTATCAGTTCCATCGCCATCACCGTGTGTTTGCAGGTCAGCATCTTGTCCAATTCATCCTTGATACGCTCATGTGTGATGATGGCCAGTCGGTCAGCGTTGCGCACCATGCCCTCATAAGTCGTCTTTTCGATTTCCCAACCAAAGCGGCTGGCGAAGCGTATGCAACGGAGGATACGCAGCGGGTCGTCGTCATAGGTGATGTCGGGGTCATTGGGTGTGCGGATGATATGGTCGTGGATGTCATCTACGCCATGGCCGGTGATGTCTACCACTTCGTCAGTGGAGATGTTGTAGTACAGGGAGTTGATGGTAAGGTCACGGCGCATGCAGTCGTCCTCGATGCTCCCGAATGCCGTGATGGGATTCCGACTTTGGGTGTCGGTGTATTTCTCCTTGCGTGTCTGCACTGCCTCCAGTTCCACATCGGGGAAGTACTTCAAGTGGAACATCGCCGTTTGATAGTTGGGGTAGGTGACAATCTTCCTCGAGGTGTGCCTGTTTTCCTGAAGCCATTCTGCCAGACGTATTCCACCAAGGGGGAGATTCACGGCCATGTCGATGTCCTTGATTTCCATTCCCATGAGTTCGTCGCGGCAGCAACCGCCCACAAAGAGCACTTTTCCTTCGAAAGGTGTGCCTTTAATCAACTCTTTCAGTTTTTTCCTGATGGATAAGTATCGTTCTATTCTCATAAGTCTACTAATGCATCATCTTTGATCTACCCTATCTCTCCTGTTCCCGTTCTCTTTTCCCGGATTTTGAAGTCGGATGAAGGGGGCGACACGGGGAATTCTTCGACGTGGATGGCAAGATGCTGCTCCAACCACATGGCTACCTGTCGCCTATAGTTGTAATTGCTGGGTTTGAAGAAGTCACACAAGGCGATGTCGGCATTGTCGTTGCTTGCCGATATGGTCTTCAGAGTTTCATACACCAAGTATGGATTGCTTTTTTCGAGCACCTCTTTTTTATAGGTTTCCAGGAACCTGTTGGGTGGCGCATTCCTGCACGCCAAATTGGGTGCCAGGGAAGAGAGCACGGGCATGTCAGTGAATCCCCATGGTTTTCTGCTGGTTATGGAAACGACGATTACCTTCTTGGCAACCAGTGCCTTCCAATTATCAAAATAGCTGGTGTATATCTTCATTGCCTATTGTACCATTGTGTGGTGGAATGTCACTTTTTCTTCCTCCAATATTTTTCCAACCTCTTCGCTTCAGACTTTTTGATTTGTATGACGCTGCCATGTTTTGGCGATACAAAGTTGGTAGCCTTCATCACACCCTCATTGAACCTACCCAATGGAGTGAACGTCTTGAAATCCGTGGTTTCGACAAAGCCGAAATTATGAGGGTTGGCGCTATAAATGTCATACATTACCACCCATTTGTTCTCGCCGATGCGTTTCCACGTGTTAGGAGCTTCGCATCCTCTCGGTTCAGCATCAATCTGCTCGTGGTGATAGTTGTCGTAATGGTTGATGCGTTCGGAAATCATGTATTTGATGCCTCCGGGATTCTCTTGGGCCACGTATGTCATGAAAAACCTGCCATCAGGCATGGGGCAGATGTCGGCATCCAACACTTGGATATTCTCGTCCGGGTATTCAAACAATAGCTGGGGCTTGGTCTCCAATGTTGTGAAGTCATCGTTTGCGTAACAATAATATAGTTTGGTGCGTCCTCCCGGGTCTTTGCGTATGGTGAAATAGACCATCAGTTTGCCAGCTGCCGGGTCGTAGATGGTCTCTGGCGCCCAAGCACATCCCAGTTCACCATATTCCTTTGGAAACAGTTTGTCGATGCGTACTTCAGTGTGTGTCCAATTGATGAGGTCGCGTGATCGCATTAGCACCAGTCCGCGGTTGTTGCCCCACCCGTATTTCTCGTCGCGTTCCCATTGTGTCGTGCGCAAGCCTCGCTGTTTCCCGAATACGTGCAGATCTGTCAGTGCCATGTAGAACATCCCGTTGTGAGGAGAACGATAGATATGTGGGTCGCGGATTCCGTGCTGCTCGGCAATAGAGTCTCCGCCGATGACAGGCTTGCCATCGTTGACCGCAGTGAATGTGTATCCGTCGTAGCTCACAGCCATGAACAGGCTGTGCGTGGGGTCGTTGAAGAATGTGAAAAGATAGGCACCCATTCCTTTTTCCGACTTGTCTTTCTGTGCATTGGCTATGAAAGGCGTGAGCACCATAAGGAGTGTAAGAAGGCTTCTCGTCATGATTTTTGTTTTTTGTTTTTGGAATTGAATATTGGATAGGAAGGGAAAGATTATTCCCAACAATCGATATCGTGCTCTATTTCAGGAAGTTGTTTTTTGTGGAACGTAGGTGGATTCCACAAACGCCGTGGACGACCCAAGTAAGGCAATGACCCACATCCAAAAAACGGCGCCCGGACCGCCTATGGCGATGGCTGTAGCCACGCCGGCGAGGTTTCCCGTTCCCACACGAGTGGCGACGGAAACTGCAAATGCTTGAAAGGAGGAAATGTGCTTGTGGTTCTTGTCGCTTTTGTCAAGGTCGCTTGTGCCATTGGTCGCCGAGTCGGTCAACAACCTGAACATTTCGCCCACCATGCGGAATTGCACCCCCTTGGTCTTCCAGGTAAACCATATGCCACACAACACCAACAAACCTAACAGCGCATACCCCCATAGGGCATCACTAACCTGAGTTATCACTTCGTTCATCGACATATCATCGGAATGCCAAATTGGTATATCGTTTCACATGCAAAAATAAGCAAAAATAGTGAAAACTGAAAATTTGCGATAAAAATTTAAGGGTTGGGAGGTTTTGGCCATTCTGATGTCATGCTTTCGCTAACATCCCGGCCATAATATTCATCCAATCCGGTAGACATGGAATTACTGGTGATAATAGGATTACCTGCAGGAATAAGCCATAAGACAGCCTTTATTAAGATGAAAAATGAGAGGCCGAGCTAAAAAACATACGCTTTATTTTGAATTATGGGCAGATTGCGTTAATTTTGCATTTCCTACATTATTTTATATATTTATGACACCACAAGAAATACGCAATGAGCGATTGTCGGCGAAACTCATCAAGAACCTTGAGCGTCGGCATTTTGAGGCATACTATTGCCGCACAACTAAGGAAATCATAGAGAAAGTGAAATCACTCATGCCAGAAGGCAGCAGCGTGACGTGGGGCGGTACGATGACTGTTCGAGACCTTGGACTTCCACAAGTGTTGAAAGACGCCGGCTACCAGGTCTTCGACCGTGACGAGGTGAAAACACCTGAAGAGAAACTGGCCATCTATCGGAAGGCATTCGAGGTGGATTATTACCTTGCCAGCGTGAACGCGCTCTCTGAGGATGGCATATTGGTGAACATCGACGGCACGGGAAACCGGGTGGCCGCCATCACCTGGGGACCCAAGCACGTCATCTTCATAGTTGGCCTGCACAAGGTGGCCCAGAGCGTGGAAGCTGCATTGCAGCGGGCAAGAAGCACAGCTTCTCCCATCAATGCTGCTCGTTTCGACATCAAGACCCCTTGTCAGACAGACGGGACTTGCCACAACTGCAACTCGCCGCAAAGCATTTGCAACTACATCCACTTCATACGCAACTCATACCCGGAAAAACGACACATCGTCATACTCACCGACCTCAACCTGGGATATTGAAAAAACAAGAAACTTGAAGTAACCTACCCAAGAAAATGATTGTTTGCATCGCCGAGAAACCAAGCGTGGCAAGAGACATCGCACGAATCATCGGTGCCACGTCTTCAAAAAACGGATACATGGAAGGCAACGGATACCAGGTCACATGGACATTCGGACACCTGTGCACTCTCAAGGAACCTGACGACTACACCCCGTTGTGGAAACAATGGGCGTTGTCCACCTTGCCCATGATCCCTCCAAAGTTCGGCATCAAACTCATCAATGAGGACCACATCAAACAACAGTTCGCCATCATCGAACAACTCATGAAGAATGCCGACGGCATCATCAACTGTGGGGATGCAGGGCAAGAAGGTGAGTTGATACAACGGTGGGTGATGCAAAAAGCCCAGGCGAAATGCCCGGTGAAGAGATTGTGGATTTCGTCCATGACCGACGAGGCCATCCGCGAAGGCTTTTCGACGCTTAAAGAACAGGAGCAGTACGATCCGCTTTATCGCGCCGGACTATGCCGGGCGATAGGTGATTGGCTCCTTGGCATGAATGCCACCAGACTCTATACAGTAAAATACGGCCATGGACGGCAGGTGTTGTCCATCGGGAGGGTGCAGACGCCGACTCTTGCGCTCATCGTCAACAGACAGAAAGAAATAGACAATTTCCAGCCAGAGCCTTACTGGGTGCTCTCCACCATCTATCGTGAGACACTGTTCACCGCCACCAAGGGGAAGTTCACGAGCAAGGAGGAAGGGGAGAAATCATTCTCGCTCATCCAAGACAAGCCTTTCTTCGTCACCAGCGTGCAGAAGAAGAAAGGGACTGAGGCACCGCCTCACCTCTATGACCTCACTTCACTTCAAGTGGACTGCAACAAGAAATTCAGCCTTAGTGCGGACACTACGCTGAAAATCATACAGACTTTATACGAAAGGAAGCTCACCACGTATCCTCGTGTCGACACGCAGTACCTGAGCGATGACATCTATCCCAAGTGCCCATCCATACTCAAGGGATTGAAAGGCTATGAACTCATGACCGCGCCTTTGCTCTCCGGCACCTTGAAAAAAAGCAAGAAAGTGTTCGACACCTCGAAAGTCACCGACCACCATGCCATCATCCCCACCGGGGTGGCGGCTACAGGTTTGACCCAGTTGGAGCAGAAAGTCTACGATCTGGTGGCCCGTCGTTTCATTTGTGTTTTCTATCCCGACTGCCTTTTCACCACCACCACGGTGATGGGAAAGGTGGAGGAAGTGGAGTTCAAGGCCACTGGGAAACAGATCATGCAACCAGGATGGAGAATCATTTACAGCAAAGACGCATCTTTGCAAGCCGAAGACGACAATGGAAAGAAAGAAGAAGAGGAAAAGACATTGCCAGAATTCGTGAAGGGGGAAAGCGGACCTCATACTCCTACATTGACTGAGAAATGGACCACACCGCCCAAGTATTACACAGAGGCCACCTTGCTCAGGGCCATGGAGACAGCAGGAAAATTCGTGGAAGACGAGGAACTGAGGGCGGCCATGAAAGAGAACGGCATCGGAAGGCCATCGTCAAGAGCAGGAATCATCGAAACGCTTTTCAAGAGACGCTACATCCGCAGGGAACGGAAAAACCTGCTCGCCACACCTACAGGCATCGAACTTATCGACACCATACATGAAGAACTGCTGAAAAGTTGCGAACTAACGGGGATTTGGGAGAAGAAATTGCGCGACATAGAGCATCAACGCTTCGATGCAGCCCAATTCATCAATGAACTCAAGCAACAAATCGCTGAGATTGTCACACAGGTGATCACCGACGGGAGCATACGCAACATCCCGGTGCAGACCGAGGAAGAGGGCAAGAAAAAAAGCAGGAAAAGCCCCGCCCCCTCGGCAAAGAGGAAAAAGACACCGTCGACACAGTCCCAAAAAACTGAAGAGGCCGACCCTTATGTGGGAAAGCCTTGCCCCGTTTGCGGGCAGGGAGTGCTTATCAAGGGGAAGACGGCTTATGGGTGCAGCAGATGGAAAGAGGGATGTGGATACAGATTGCAGTTTACGCAATGACATCTTACATTCATATGAATCGCATCCGTTCAGCGAATTACATAATAACATATAATGGGCATATGATTATTCATAATTTTTACTCATAGACATGCAAAACTTGGGGGAATTTTGTGTTTCACGTCTATTTTATTCATTTTTTTGATTTATTTTTAGGCAACCCAAGCGACAAAGTCGAGCGCGTGTTATAAAAATATTCGCAGAATGGTTACATGGGGAAAAATGAATAAAACTTAATTTTCCACCCTCATATGGAGAATCTCGATAAATCTGATTACCTTTGCACTCATCTTGCGGTGAATCCGCCAAGACATTTTCAAATGATTATCTTATACACACAATGAGACATTGGTTTGTGAGACTTTTCACATTGGTTGTCATTGCCATAGTGGCAACCGTGCCCTTCCAGGTGAGGGCGGAAGACACCATCCCCATGGACGACGATGAAATGGAATCCGTCCTTGCCGGTGCTCTTGATAACGACACGCTCGTGGCGGAGGAAATGGCTGAACTGAATGAACGCAAGGCAGCCATGGAGCAGATGCATGAGGAGGGGATGTACAAGGCACTTAAAAGGAAATTCATAGAAGGCAACGCTGGGTTCATGTCGCTCGTGGCGTTAGCGCTCATCCTTGGACTCGCTTTCTGCGTGGAACGTATCATCTACCTCACACTTTCAGAGGTCAACACCAAGAAACTGCTTAGCGACGTAGACGCGAAGATAGAAGAAGGAGACATCGAGGGAGCGAAGGATATCTGTCGGGAGACACGCGGCCCCGTGGCTTCCATCTGCTATCAAGGATTGATGAGAGCGAAAGACAGCATCGACAGCATAGAGCGTTCCATTACATCCTATGGACAGGTGCAGATGGCCAATCTTGAAAAAGGATGTTCATGGATCACGCTTTTCATCGCCATAGCACCATCCCTTGGTTTCCTTGGGACGGTCATCGGCATGGTGATGGCGTTCGATGAAATACAGGAGGCGGGCGACATCAATCCCACCATCGTGGCATCGGGCATGAAGGTTGCTCTCATCACCACCATATTCGGCATCATCGTGGCGCTTATCTTACAGGTTTTCTACAATTACATCCTCAACAAGATCGAGCAACTCACCACGCAGATGGAAGACGCCGCCATCACGTTGCTCGACATTCTCGTGAAATATAAAAACAAAGAACAATGAGATTACCGGGATGGCCAAAAGGCAATGTCTCACGACAGGTGCTCTATCTCCTCGTGACGGTCACCGTGGTGATTTTTGCACTCTTCTATTTCGTGGGCTATTCTCACCCTTGGGCTGAGGACCCTGACTTCATAGAGCCAAGACTCACGACGACCCTCATCATCTTTGTCTTTTTCGTGTTGGCTTTGGCCTTGGCGGTCACAGTCTGGGCCGTATTCTCCGCCATACGGAAAAGGGGACGCAAAGACAACACCAGCCACAGGGTGCCTGTCACCATCATCACCATCGGAATGGTGGCATTCATTGTCATACTGCTTGGCGTTTCCTTTGTCATTGGCTCCTCTTCGGCCATCACCGTCAACGGGAAAGCATATGAAGAGGCAGGATGGCTCAAGGCCGCCGACATGTTTGTCATCTCTTCACTCGTTCTTATGGTAATCGCCACGGCCGCCGTGGCGTTCGCCACCATCAAGTCTTATTTGAATAACAGGAAATGACATGAGACTAAGACGCAGGAAACGGCGCAGGGTGCCGGGAATCAACACTGCTTCGATTGCCGACATTTCCTTCACGCTACTCATCCTTTTCCTTGTCGTTACATCCATGGATGACGACAAGGGACTCACTCGCATGCTCCCTCAGATGTCCAGCGAGCAGCCTGAACCAGCCGTGGCTACAGAACGAAACGTGTTGCAAGTTGAATTAGACAAAGGCGACGTGTTGCTTGTCAATGGTGTGAAGGCAGACCTTGCACAATTACAAGACAGGGTGAAGGTTTTTGTAGACAATCCCGACAACTTGCCAAACCTTCCAGAGAAGCACAAGGTCTATATCGAACCTTTTGGCGACTGCCAAGTGACGGAAGGTCATGTCATACGCTTGAAATCCCATCGAGATGCCAGTTATGGTGCCTATTTCAAGGTACAAAACGAAATTGTGCTTGCATACAAGGGTTTGAGAGACAGCCTTGCCTTGGTTCGTTTCGGACGGCATTACGCAGAATGCAACGAAAAAGAACGGACGGCCATACGCACCTATTATCCTCAAAAAGTATCGGAAGACTATTCCATGCAGGAAGGAGGCAATCCATGAGGTTTGAACGCAGACAAAAGGATAAAAGGCAGCCGGAACTGAATATGTCGTCACTGCCCGACTTGATCTTCACCGTGCTCTTCTTCTTCATGATTGTGACCACGATGAGGAGCGTCCCGCAAAAAGTCAAGTTCCAGATGCCGCAGGGCACAGAATTGTCCAAATACAAGAAGCAGCCCAATACATTGTATATTTTCATCGGAAAACCTGTCGGCAAAGTGAATGACATGGCGAAGGACACCATCTTGGTACAGGCAGGAGACCAATTCGTTTCTCTTGAAAATCTGCCAGCGAGAATCACAAAAATGAAGAGCGAGTTGCTTCTTGACGAGCAGGAGGACTTGACCGTGATGCTGAAGATTGACGAAAACGTCCCCATGGGAATGGTGACCAAGGTGAAGCAAGCCTTGAGAAAAGCCGGTGCCCTCAAGGTGCATTATTCGGCAAGAATAAAGAAAAAAGGGTCGGAAAAAGAGTGAAAAACATACTAAAGTTACAAATCGGTAGCTTTTCATGCCATTATATTTGCAAATAATAACCTTTTTGATTACCTTTGCAAGAAATTTCAAAGAAAACTATGGCAAATCACAATTTAGACGCTTTGGACAGGAAGATTCTCAACCTGGTGGCTGGGGATGCCAGAATTCCTTTCCTTGAAGTGGCAAGGGCGTGCAACGTGAGTGGTGCAGCCATCCACCAACGCATCCAGAAATTGATCAACATCGGAGTGCTCAAAGGCTCACAGTTCATTGTAGACCCGGAAAAGATTGGATATGAGACTTGTGCCTACATTGGACTTTATCTGAAAGAACCGGAGAATTTCGATTATGTCGTAGAGGAGTTGAAGAAAATCCCCGAGGTGGTGGAATGTCATTACACTACAGGTGGATTTGACATGTTCATCAAAATCTACGCTCACAACAACCACCACTTGCTTGAAATCATTCATGACAAGTTGCAGCCGTTGGGCCTTTCTCGAAGCGAAACCATCATATCGTTTCACTCGGCTTTCGACAGACAGCTTCCCATCAACATCCCCGAAGAAGGATAGCCTTCGCTTGGTAAAGAAGTAACTTCACCTCGTATAGTCCACGAAGTCGTAACGTTGGCCATGCCGTTCATCGGTCTCGTGAGGTTCTCGCCATACCTCTTTCCAATCATCATAGGGTGGAAAGAAAGTGTCGGCATGTTCAGGTGTGTCGTGAACCTCGGTGATACAGAGACGGTCGGCCAAGGCCATAGCTTCCTTGTAAACGCTTGCACCTCCTATGATGAACACTTCTTCATCCTGGGCACAGTGTGTGAGAGCCTCTCTCAATGACGCATAACGCTCACATCCTTCAAATTCCTTCTTGCTTCGTGAAAGCACGATGTTCCGACGATTGGGGAGAGCTCCTTTGGGCAAGGACTCGAATGTCTTGCGCCCCATGATGATGGTGTGCCCGGTGGTGAGCGCCTTGAAACGTTTCAAATCGTTGGGAAGCCAGTATATCAAGCGGTTGTTATAGCCGATGGCTCCATTCTCCGCCACGGCGGCGATGATGCTGATGGTCATTTTTTCTTTGCTTTTGGATGATTTTCGTATCGTTCACACAGACACTTCTCCCTTGATGTGGGGCCAAGGGTCGTAGTTTTCCAACTTAAAGTCCTCATAGGTGAAGTCTTCCAGTTCCCTTACTTCGGGATTCAGCCTCATGACAGGCAGTGGACGTGGTTCACGTGTGAGTTGGAGTCGCACTTGTTCCAAATGGTTGAGGTAGATGTGGGTGTCGCCCGTGGTGTGGATAAAGTCACCAGCCTCCAGTCCTGTCACTTGTGCCATCATTTGCAAGAGCAAGGCATAGGATGCGATGTTGAAAGGCACTCCCAGGAAGGTGTCGGCAGAACGTTGGTAGAGTTGGAGGCTCAGCTTGCCGTCGGCCACGTAGAATTGGAAGATGGTGTGGCAGGGAGGGAGTGCCATCTCTTCAACCTCGGCAACATTCCATGCGCTCACGATCATGCGGCGAGAGTCGGGTGTGTGGCGTATCTGGTCCACCACTTTTGCAATTTGGTCGATGGTGCCGCCTTGATAGTCGGGCCATGACCTCCACTGGTGTCCATAGACAGGGCCAAGTTCCCCGTTTTCATCCGCCCATTCGTTCCAGATGCGCACACCATGTTCTTGAAGCCATTTCACATTGGTGTCTCCACGTAGGAACCACAACAATTCATAGATAATGGATTTCAGGTGCAACTTCTTCGTCGTCAGAAGGGGAAAGCCCTCCGACAGGTTGAATCGCATCTGGTGTCCGAAAATGCTGATGGTGCCCGTGCCTGTGCGGTCAGTCTTACGAGTGCCCTCCGTCAGTATGCGGTCGAGCAGGTTCAAGTATTGCTTCATAGTCAGGTATGTGTGTGGATTTGATTTTCCATGATTCAGGATAGTGGTTGTTGGCGCGATTGCCAATGTTCTTCACGAATCCAAGCGGGACTCCCATGAAGGTGACGACGACAAAGCCACGTGGAGTCTCTGGGGGTAACACGAGTGACTCCCTGCGAAGGAATCGTACAGATTGTTCGTAGTCAAGGGAGACTCTTGGATAGGTGGAGAGGTCTTGGGCGACATGGAGGGCCATGGCATGCGACGGCACCTTGTCTCGTCCCTTGATGACTGCGCGAGGGGGGAGGCCATCCCAAAGCATGTTGAGAGATGTTCCGACAGTTCGCCTTATCTTGTCTGCCGGGGTGGCTTGCCCTTCACTGCCGGAAGGCTTCCTCAACACGCAGGCGAAAAGTCCCTCGCCTCGTGTCACGCCGGGGATGAACCGGTGGACTGGAGCCTCAAAATCCTTCAAGAGAGACCCTGTCACCTTCCATTCGGGAGGGATGGCCATGGGAAGAGGTTCAGCGCCAAGCTGGGTCATCATCCACCATATGTTTTCCTCGTTTTCCTTGGTGTTGAATGTACAAGTGGAATAGATCATTTTCCCTCCGGGGCGTAGACACTGCCAAGCCTCTGTCACGATGTCGCGTTGCAGAAGTTGGCATTTCTCCACAATCCTTGGGCTCCATTGGCTGGCAGCCTCGGGGTCTTTGCGAAACATCCCCTCGCCAGAGCAAGGGACATCGCAGAGAATCAGGTCGAACTGTAGACGTGTTTTTCGGAAATCCTTTGGGTAGTTGTTGGTGACGAGGCAGTCGGGCATCCCCCATTTCTGCATGTTTTCCATCAACACGTTGGCTCTGTTGCGGATAGGTTCGTTACTCACTAAAAGGCTGCCTTCGGGCAAGGCGGAGCGTAAAAGGGTAGACTTTCCTCCAGGAGCAGCACATAGGTCGAGCATCATCACGGGCGACGTGACGTGTTGGCGGATGATTTCATCTATGAACATAGATGCTGCTTCTTGCACATAATATACACCGGCATGCAGCAAAGGGTCGAAAGTGAAATTGGGGCGGTCGCTCATATAGCACGCTTGGCGACACCAATGGACTTCTCCCGCAAACAAGGAACGAGAAGGTAGGAAGCGCCCAGACTTTACAGGATTAAGACGAATGCTCACAACAGGGGAAGAGTTCATACCTTCCCTGAAACGAGCCCACAGCGCATCTCCCATCATGCCATGAGTATAACTGACAAACTCTTCCGGCAATCTTGTCATACCCTAAAAATCTATTTCGAAACCGTCGTCAAGTTCAGGCTTCTCTTTTTGCTGCTTGGGTTGCGGTGTGGCGACAGGGTTGCCATCCTTGTCAAGCATGCCATAGGTGGTGCGCAAGACGATGAATTCAGTTCGGCGGTTCAATTGGTCGCAGATGGCTTGCTTGTCTGTGTCGAGTGCTTTGATGAAATCCTCTGTCAAGACATCTCCCTCTTTCAGCCATGGGTACTGGGCAGCCAATTTCTTTCTGACGACCTTGGGCTTTTCCTTTCCATAACCCTTTGGCGTGAGACGGTCGCTGGCAATGCCTCTACCGATGAGATAATCAACTACCGACTGCGCACGCCGCTGGGCCAGGCCGATGTTGTATGCCTGGCTGCCATGGTAGTCGCAGTGGGCGCTGAGCTCAATGGTCACGTTGGGATTCTCGTTGAGCAACACCACGAGTTCGTCAAGAGATTCTTTCGCTTCGGGGCGGAGAATGGCCTTGTCGTAGTCGTAGAAGATGTTGTCTATCATCACAGGGACGGCAATGGGTGCCAGAGGGAACTGGAGCACGTGCTCTTCCGATTCGGTGGTTTCCACCACATGCAGCTCTTCCTTATGGTTGAGGTAGCCACGGCAGGTGGCCAGGAAGACATAGTCGACGCCAGGGGTGAGCACCTGCTCAAATGAGCCGTCGCTTTTGACACTCAACTTCTCATTGGTACCATCGTTGCCCACCATGTAAACCAGGCCGGCGGGCAGCTCGTAGCCGTCCATCTCATAGACCCATCCTTTCACGGTCTGCACGATTTCAGGTTTCTCGAAACTATAAATATGATCCCATCCGCGGCCATCGCCTCTGTTTGAGCAGAAATAGCCTCGGTTGTGAGGACCTTCGAATGTCATTCCGAAATCATCACCTTGTGAGTTGAGAGGGTATCCCGGGTGTTCCAATTCGTATTCCCCGAAATCATTGATGCTGGCAATGAATATGTCGAGTCCTCCCATGCCGGGATGACCATTGGAAGAGAAATAGAAATCACCATTGGGGCGGAAAGCGGGAAACATCTCGTCGCCAGGCGTGTTGATGGTGGGACCGAGGTTCTCCACGCCTCCCATGCCGCTACTTGTCAAACGCACGCGCCAAATATCGAGGCCACCTTCCCCACCCGGGATGTCTGAGGTGAAATAAAGCCATTCTCCATCGGGGGAGACAGCGGGATGGGCATAACTTGACAATGTGTCATGGGTGAGGGTGACTTCGCTCGGTTTGCCCCATGATGCGTCTGAACGATTGGACTTCATCACTTTAGCATATCGAGGGTAGGAAGGGTCGGATGAGCATTGTGTGAGGTACATCTCGCGACCGTCAGGGCTGAAGGAGCATGCGCCTTCGTCATACTCGCTGTTCAATCCTCCCTCCACTTTCTGGGGCTTGCTCCATTTGCCCTTGTCGTCTTTTTGTGAAAAGAAGATGTCGCCGTTCTTCGCTCCTGTGATGCCACTTAGCTCATCTCCCTCGGCTTCGTTTCTTGTAGAGGTGAAAAAAAGTTGGTCGTGCTCATCTCCCAGAAGCATGGGGGAGTAGTCGGCACGACGCGAGTTGAAGAAGTCCATCTTTTTCACCGTGTAGCGAGAACCTGTCTCTTTCATTCGTGGTGCTGATAGAGCAGACTCCAGTCCATGAATGGCCAAAGGATTGTCAGGCATGGAGTCAAGCGCCAGTTGGAACTCTGTCGCAGCTTCCTTGTAGTTGCCATTCATCATCAATTGTCTGGCAAAGGCCAGATGGGTCTCAGCATCGTCTTGGTGATAGCGTATGACATTGCGGTAGGCGGCAATGCTTTTCTGGGTGAAGTTGATGCGGTCGTAGCAGTAAGCCAATTTCTTGGCTATCTGTCCTCGTTTGTCGCGCTCCTTTGCCGGTGTCTTGGTGTAGGCGGCCTTGTATTCATTGGCTGCATCGAAATATTCACCCAAGGCAAGGTGTTTTTCTCCTCGCTTCAGGTTTTTGTCGGCGCCGCAGGACATGAGTAGCAAGGCCAGCAGAAGGATGCATGGAAGGTGTCTTTGTTGTAACATGTCTATAAAATAACGAAGACTTCACGCTTTTATTGTGGCAAACACAGCCAAATCGGAAGCAATTATGAAATCTGTCACCATCTTGTGTGGTGACAGTTTTTGATGAAAGATGGCGGGGTGGGAGAGTGGGAGAAACTTGTTGATATGCTGGAATGCTTGCAAGGGAAAAATAAAAAAAGGAGTTGTTTCCCAACAACTCCCTTTCTGTTTTTTCTAACTAACTTATTATCAACTATTCATTACTCATTCTAACTCTGGTGCAAAGGTACAACATTTTTTCTTCAATTGGTGTAAAAATACAATAAAAACTAACGTAAACGTTTACGCCATAGACAGTTTTGCCATTTTCATCGCTTTTTTCATCAAAATTCATTACTTTTGCAAGCCAAAGACGATATGAACTTGGCTATTTCATCACCTGATGATGGTCAAGGATGACATATGTATCATACATTCAACCAATCACGATATGGTGGCTTTCATTCCTTTCCTGGTGCTAATAGCACTTCTTGTCTGTTGTATTTCTGTTTTCGGCAATGCCACGTTGGATGGTGCTAGCCAGATGTCGTTGTTCGTGGCCTCAGGCGTATGTGTATGGGTGGGGTGGTGCCAGGGACGCTTGAAATGGGAGCGTCTTGATGAGGAAATCACCAAGAAAGTAGCTGCATGCACCTCATCCATCGTCATTTTGCTGCTCATCGGTGCCATCGGTGGCACTTGGATGGTTTCAGGCATCGTTCCTACGATGATTTATTATGGGTTGCAAATCCTGTCCCCCCAATGGTTCCTTGTCACAACTTGTGTCATTTGTGCCATGGTCAGTTTGCTTATCGGTTCATCATGGACCACTATAGCAACGGTGGGGGTGGCGTTGCTGGGCATAGGAAATGCGATGGGATTCCATGAGGGATGGACGGCGGGTGCCATCATCAGCGGAGCCTATTTCGGAGACAAGTTGTCGCCCCTCTCCGACACCACCGTATTGGCCTCCAGTGTTGTAGGCACGCCGTTGTTTACACATATTAAATACATGTTATATACAACGGTCCCTGCATTCGCCACAGCTGCTGTCATTTTCCTCATCGCCGGGTTGACCATGAACATAGCAGGTGAGGGTGATGTGGAGGCATTCCGCACAGGACTCTGCAACACATTCAACATCTCGTTGTGGCTTCTTCTCGTGCCAGTGGCGACAGGAGTGATGATAGCGCGTCGGTGGCCCGCACTTGTCGTCTTGTTCCTGGCAACCATCATAGCTGCCATCGTCGCCTTGGTGGCCCAACAAGAAGCTGTGAGGCAAATCGCAGATGCAGATGAAGGAATGGGAATGTTGACCCTCTACAAAGGAGTGATGAAAGTGTGTTACGATGCCACCAATCTTTCCACAGGTGTGCCGCAACTCGACCAACTGGTGGCGACCAGAGGAATGGCGGGAATGATGCCCACCATCTGGCTCATCATCAGTGCACAAGTGTTTGCCGGGGCTCTCACCGCCACGGGACAGTTGCGTGATATCATGCGCTACGTGCTCAAGTTGGTGAAAGGCACCGCTACACTCGTGGCTTCCACGGTGGGGTGTGCCATCTTCCTCAACATCACTTCTGCTGATCAATTTTTGTCCATCATTCTGTCAAGTTCCATATTCAAAGAAACTTATGAGAAAAAAGGATATGAGTCACGTCTGCTCAGCCGCTCCTGTGAAGATGGGGGGACGGTAACGTCCGTGCTGGTGCCATGGAACACCTGCGGTATGACGCAAAGCACGGTGTTGGGTGTGGCGACATTAACTTACCTGCCGTATTGTTTCTTCAACCTGCTCTCACCATTGGTAAGCATCTTCGTCGCATTAATAGGATGGAAAATCAAGAAAAACAAGTAAGTTGATGAATATTTGTTTTTTACTGTTGATTTTCAGTGAGTAACTTATGGATTACCTGCCCAAAGACCCGGCCATCTTGGTATCAAGCGTCAACATGCTCCTGCGTGATGAGGAATTCGACACGCTGGAGGCTTTGTGCTATGCGTTCAGCAGAGAACCGTGGGAATTGAGAGACTATCTCCTTTCCCAGGGCTTTGTATGGAGCGAGGAACAAAAGCAGTTCAGGCCGATAGGTTACGACTCCTAACCATTTCTCAGAGAACTGTTACATTCTCCTTTTTATGTCTTCATGCCTCTGGACAGTTGGTGAATTTGGCGTTTTCACCACAATATATTTCCAAGACATGATGTTTATCATTGTTGTTATAATCAATTCAAAGAACGCTTTTGTTAGGCCGGATGAGCAGTGTCAAACTTGCTTGGACATTGCCATGGCGAAGAAAGGGTAGGATGTAATCCAACGCCATGTGATTTCAAATAACGATGCAAAGGTAAGAACGAAGTGCGCAGTCTGACTGTGCAGTCGAAAAAAGTATTGAAAAAAGTACTGTTTTTAGTTATTTTCGGCTATGATAACGGATTCCGTTTTATTTAACCGGTTATGGAAAAGGGGCATTTTACTAACGAAGTCAGGATTAAAGTGCTTGTCATAAAAGTCATCAGCCTTTTCCTCGTTTAAGATTAAGGTGATGCAAACGACATTTTCTCCATTTTTCCTTCTGCTTTTTTCTTTTTTCTCATATGAAGTTCGTAATTTTGCAATCCTAAAAAAAAGACAAATCCCATGAGTCATCAAGCAACTTTTTCATATGAAGAGGCTTACGCGGCCTCGCTTGACTATTTTGAAGGTGATGAATTGGCCGCTCGAGTGTGGGTCAACAAATACGCGATGAAGGACAGTTTTGGAAACATCTATGAGAAGTCTCCTGCTGACATGCATTGGCGTATAGCCAAGGAAATAGCAAGGATTGAAAACAAATATCCCAACCCCGTCGATGAACAGACCATATTTGAAATGCTCGACCATTTCAAATATATCGTTCCGGCCGGAAGTCCCATGACGGGCATTGGTAACAACTTGCAAGTGGCATCACTCTCCAACTGTTTCGTCATAGGATTGGACGGAAACGCCGATTCATACGGAGCCATCATGCGTATCGACCAGGAACAGGTGCAGTTGATGAAAAGAAGAGGTGGCGTGGGCCATGACCTCACACACATCAGGCCTAAAGGTTCACCCGTCAACAATTCAGCACTCACCAGTACCGGACTGGTTCCTTTCATGGAACGATACAGCAACTCCACCCGAGAAGTGGCTCAGGATGGGAGAAGGGGGGCGCTCATGCTCACAGTGAGTATCAAGCACCCTGATAGCGAGGCATTCATAGATGCCAAGATGACAGAAGGGAGGGTCACTGGCGCAAATGTGTCGGTTCGCATCGACGACAATTTCATGCGAGCAGCCATAGAAGGAAAAGACTATGTGCAAAAATTCCCCGTCGACAGCGCCAAACCCCTTGTGGAGAAGACCATCAAAGCCAAAGACCTATGGGGAAAAATCGTACACAATGCATGGAAGAGTGCAGAGCCGGGTGTCTTGTTTTGGGACACTATCATCAGGGAAAGCATACCCGACTGTTATGCCGACCTGGGATTCAGAACTATTTCCACCAATCCATGCGGTGAAATCCCACTCTGCCCTTATGACTCTTGCAGGCTCCTATCCATCAACTTGTATTCCTATGTCGAAGCGCCTTTCACCGATGAGGCCCGTTTCGATTTCGAACGCTTCAAGAAGCACGTGGCA
Source organism: Prevotella sp. (assembly GCA_017619375.1). Taxonomy (GTDB): domain Bacteria; phylum Bacteroidota; class Bacteroidia; order Bacteroidales; family Bacteroidaceae; genus Prevotella. Next base: position 171,626 of record JAFZSL010000007.1, read on the forward strand.
CTCGCACAACGTTTCATGGATGACATCATCGACCTTGAATTGGAGAAAATCGAGGCCATCATGGAGAAAATAAAAGCCGACCCCCAAAGTGATGAAATCAAGGGGGCGGAATATCACTTGTGGGAAAAAATCCTCAAAAAGAGCAGCATGGGAAGGCGTACAGGCGTCGGCATCACCGCCGAAGGAGACATGATAGCTGCTCTGGGGATGAGGTATGGGACGCAAGAGGCCACCGACTTCGCCGTCAAGGTCCAACGCACGCTGGCCTTGGCTGCATACGGGGCATCTGTCAACATGGCTAAAGAGAGAGGTGCCTTCGGCATATACGATGCCAAAAGGGAAGAGCACAATCCGTTCATTCAACGCATCAAAGAAGCCGACCCGAAACTTTACGACGACATGGTGGCCTATGGAAGGCGCAACATCGCATGTCTCACCATCGCTCCTACAGGGACAACCAGTCTCATGACCCAAACCACAAGTGGGATAGAACCTGTGTTCAAGCCTGTATATAAAAGAAGAAGGAAGGTCAACCCCGGAGACACCAATGTGCACGTGGACTTTGTCGACGAGGTGGGTGACTCCTTCGAGGAATACATCGTCTATCATCCCAAGTTCATCACTTGGATGAAATCAAAAGGTTTCGACATTGAGAAAAGATATACTCAGGAGGAAATAGAGGCGATGGTGGCTCAATCGCCTTACAACAAGGCTACCGCCAACGACGTGGATTGGCTTATGAAGGTCAAGATGCAAGGAGCTATTCAAAAATGGGTCGACCACTCCATCAGCGTCACAGTCAACCTACCCAACAACGTTGACGAGTCTCTCGTCAATAGGTTGTATGTTGAGGCATGGCTGTCAGGGTGCAAAGGATGCACCATCTACAGGGATGGAAGCAGAGCCGGCGTCATGGTGTCTGTAGAGAATAAAAAGAAAAAGAACACCACACCTCCGGAACAAGAGTGCAAACGGCCGGAGGTGACGGAAGTAAGACCGCAAACCTTGGAGTGCGACGTGGTAAGATTCCAAAACAATAAGGAGAAATGGGTGGCTTTTGTAGGCTTGCTCAACGGATACCCTTACGAAATCTTCACCGGACTCCAAGACGACGAGGAAGGCATCGTGCTTCCCAAAACGGTCACAAAAGGCAAGATCATCAAACAGACCAACGAGGATGGCACCCATCGATACGATTTCCAATTTGAAAACAAAAGAGGGTATAAGACCACTGTAGAGGGACTTAGTGAAAAATTCAACCCTGAATATTGGAATTATGCAAAGCTCATCTCTGGTGTGCTTAGATATAGAATGCCCATCGACCATGTCATCAAACTCGTAGGTTCTCTTCAACTCAAAAGCGAGAGCATCAACACGTGGAAGAATGGTGTGGAGCGAGCGCTTAAGAAATATATTGTAGACGGCACCGTGGCCCATGGGAAGAAATGTCCGGTCTGTGGACAAGAAACCCTGGTTTATCAAGAGGGGTGCCTCATCTGTAAAAACTGCGGCACATCCAGATGCGGATAAAAACATGTAACGTGCACGACACGGTAGTATTCATCAAAAACATGCGGTTCCACGCCCGCCATGGCGTGCTGGAACAAGAAAGTAGCGTGGGAGGAGAATTCCTTGTCACAGTGGAGGTAAAAGCCGATATTCAAAAGGCTTTTCATTCAGACCGTGTCGAGGATACCATTAACTATGCGACGATTTATGAGATTGTCAAGACAGAGATGAATACGCCATCGGCCTTGTTGGAACATGTGGCAGCAAGAATGGCTGAAGCCATACTGCAAGAATTTGAAAGCGCTCTTGACGTGATGGTGGAAATCATGAAAACCAATCCTCCTATGGGTGCACAATGCGAAGGCGCCGGTGTAAGGGCGTCGTTCACCAGAAGCTGACTTTCAAAATGTTAAAAGCAAGGTGAAGGGACCTTCCCTTTTCCTGCTACAACGTCTTTTGTCCCCCAAACGACTAATTGTATCTTAAATAATGATAAAACGACACCACAAAGAGGGCCTTTTAAAGCATAATTGATTAATTTTGCAGAAGAATTGTAATGGAAATGCATAAAAAGATAGGATTAATTATAGCTTTCATAGCGTTTTGGGCCTTGCATGGGCTTGCTGCAGGCAAGTTCGTGCTTGTCATCGATGCCGGGCATGGTGGCAAAGACCCAGGTGCGTTAGGAAAGACTTCAAAGGAGAAAGATCTCAACCTTCAAGTGGCACTTGCCTTTGGAAACTATGTGGAAAAAAACTGTTCTGATGTCAAGGTAGTCTATACAAGAAAGACGGATGTGTTTGTAGAACTTAAAGAACGAGCCAACATCGCCAATAAAAACAAGGCCGACCTTTTCATATCCATACACACAAACGCTCTTGACGGAGGGAAAATCTCAAGAGGATTTGAGACTTACACACTCGGCATGCACAGGGCTGCCGACAATCTCAACGTGGCAAAAAGGGAAAACTCAGTCATTTTCATTGAGAAAAACTACAAGCAGACTTATGCCGGATTCGACCCCAATTCTGCTGAAAGCTACATCATGTTTGAAATTCTCCAAGACAAAAACATGGCCAACAGTGTGGAACTCGCAAAATTGATTCAAAGCGAGGTCTGCTCTTACAGCGGAAGGGCTAACAAAGGAGTGCACCAAGCTGGATTCCTGGTGCTCAGGGAAACATCCATGCCAAGTTGTCTCATCGAAATGGGGTTCATCACAACTCCAGACGAGGAAACATTTCTTAATACAAAAGAAGGACAAGACAAAATAGCAAAAGGAATCTACAATGCTTTTGTCAAGTATAAGAAAAAATATGGTGTGAAGATGGCCCAAAACGAAGATGACCATCAAACAAACCAGTTGGAAACGGGCGACTTTGAAATGAACGACCTGGCTTCCAACGAAACAGGGCTCTTGCCTGCAAACAGTGATGAAGAATACAACGATAACAATGAAAACCTTCCCTCAAACAGCATCGTGGAACAAGACGACAATTTCTATGCTGTAACAGAATATGCACAACCACGAGCGGTTAGAGGTGTCGATGCTTTCTATGCCGACACTCAACCCCAAGACCCCGTCCCACTCAACATATCCAAAGAAACCGCACAAGAGAACACCCAACAGCAAACCAATCCTGAAAAGGATATACCAATCACAAATCCTCCTGGGAACTTGGCAGCAAACCCACAAACAACCAATGCCAAAGAAAAGCAAGAAAATCTTTCTGACAATACTTCACTGCCTGCTACTCCAAACAAGAACAATGATTCCTTGAGCTCTGCAGAAGACAAGAATGTCTTGGCAATCCATACGCCCAATTTACCACCTCAAACCACAGATGTAGCAAGCAAGGCTAAGTTGCAAAAAGTCATTAGTCAAGAAAACACCAAATCTTCTTCAAACCAAAAGCCAGGAGAACCTGCTGTTGTTGCCCAAACTACCTCCTCTGGCCAAAAGCCTTCCGAGCCAGTCGTTGTAGCACAAACAACAGAAGTTGGCCAAAAACCAGCCGTTGTTGCTCAAACAGTCACCCCCAGCCAAAAGCCTTCCGAGCCAGTCGTTGTAGCACAAACAACAGAAGATGGCCAAAAGCCAGCCGTTGCTGCTCAAACAGTCACCCCCAGCCAAAAGCCTTCCGAGCCAGTCGTTGTAGCACAAACAACAGAAGTTGGCCAAAAGCCAGCCGTTGCTGCTCAAACAGTCACCCCCAGCCCAAAGCCTTCTGAGCCAGTTGTTATAGCACAAACAACAGAAGTCGACAAAAAGCCAGCCGTTGCAGCTCAAACAACCACCCCCAGCCCAAAGCCTGCCGAGCCATCCGTTGTTGCACAAACAACTGAAGTCGGCCAAAAGTCCATCGAACCGGCAAAAGCAGGTCAAACAGACAACAATACTCCTCAACTCTCCACCCCGCAAAAGGCGAAAGTTGTCGAAGAAGAACAACAAGCAGATGTCACGCATGCTAAATATCCAGGACTCCCCGAGGTGACAGCACCACCACCGGGAACAATACTTGAAGGGAAACCCATCTTCAAAGTACAAATAGCAGCTACTACTGAACCCAAGAATGTCAATAGCGACTTCTTCCACGGACTCAAAGACGTTGATGCATATACCGAAAACGGTATGGTCAAATACACCATAGGCGCTACAGATAATTTCGCCGAAGTGGAAAGCTTGAGAAACACGCTGCATGACAAGTTCCCCGGTGCCTTCATCATCGCATTCAGAGACGGGTATAAAATTCCCCTTCAAAACGCTCTGAGAGAATATAGAAAAAAACAATAATCACCATTCCTACATTATATAAATATGAAAGCCTTTACAAAAGAAATAAGAATCGCATTGGTAGCCATAGCAGGAATCGTACTGCTATTTTTTGGAATGAACTACCTTAAAGGAGTCAGATTATTGGCTAATGGAAACAACTATTATATCACTTTCACAAACATCGATGGCCTTTCTGAATCCAATCCGGTAAAAGCTAATGGATACAAGGTGGGAACTGTGACAGCTATCAACTATGATTATGACAACCACGACAAAATCATCGTCGAGGTCGATATAGACGAACAATTCAAGATTCCAGTAGGGACTATAGCAGAAATATCCAGCGACTTGTTGGGAAATGTGGAAATCGACCTTGTGGAAGGAAATCTAAAGGATGGAATCATCCAACCCAATGGCAACATAGACGGAAGAATCAATGGAGGAGCATTGGCTCAGGTCAAGGATATGGTGCCAAAAGTGGAAAAATTGCTACCCAAAATAGACTCCATACTTACCAGTGTCAACTATATTCTTGCCGACCCTGCACTTCCTTCAGCCATTCATCACGCAGAACAAGTGACATATGACCTCACCACCACTACCAAGCAAATCAACACGCTGATGGGAGAAGTGAACAAAAGCGTACCTGGACTTATGGGAAAGGCAGACGGTGTGCTTGATAACGCCAACTCGGCCATGGGAAACGTTGTCAGTGTGACTGGCAATCTCAACGGGAAAATCGAAAGTCTTGATTTGGAAACCACCCTTGCTGAACTCCAAGCTACATTGCAAAATCTTAAGACCTTCACTGCCGCACTCAACGACAACAAGGGGTCTTTAGGGCTTTTGATGAACGACCGTTCCGTTTATGACAATCTCAACTCCACCATGGCACACGCCGACTCGCTCCTTGTCAATCTTAAGGAACATCCCAAAAGGTATGTGCATTTCTCTGTTTTCGGGAAAAAGGATAAATAATAAATCAACCTGTCCTGAAATAAGTGGCAAATTGAATGAGTATGCCACAAAACAATATGCAAATCAAACGCAAAAACCTTGTTGGGAAATGCGACTTTTTGTGTTAAAATAGGCAAATTCTATTGCTGCTTGTGAACAAACAAAATAAATGAAAAAAAACACATCGGAAAGACTAAAATAGAATAGGTCTAAATAACTGTATCGTCAACAATTACTTTAATTAAAATAAAAAAACAAGCTGAAATACAAAGGATTGCGTAAAAGAATGATTTATCATATTCGCATTTTGTCAATTCATATCCTTTTTATATAACTTACGACATTTCAATAACTTGCAAAAATGCAAATGTAAACTATTTTTGATGGTTTAGGCAGAAAGGATAACTGTCCTTTTCATAGTAATTTACGGCTTTTCGTTGAAATAGTCCTAAAACTGATATTTGCTTATCAAAAAAAAAATGCCGATATTTGCATACGAATTAAAAAGAAAGGCATACACTGTCTTAATACCTTTTCAAAATAGTCAATGAAACAAAATCCAGCTGAGCTCTGGTCGAAATGTCTCTTGGTCATCAAGAACAACGTTTCAGAGCAGCAATTCAAAACTTGGTTCGAGCCAATAGTCTTCGAGTCCTACACACCGGCCTCGATGACCATTGTCGTCAAGGTGCCCAGCCCGTTTGTGTATGAGTACCTTGAGGAGAACTTCATTGACTTGATCAGCAAGGTCCTTAAAAGAGAATTCGGAAACGGAGTAAAACTTGCATACAAGATTGTCACAGACAAGACAAACAACATTGACATAGTTGTGGATTCCGACAACAAGGAGGACAACATCGAAAAGCCACTGCCAAGAACAAGAGCCAACCAGTCATATTCGGTACTGGATGCAGCACAACCACAACCCATAGACTCCCAACTCAATCCTCAACATACTTTCGATAATTTCATTGAGGGCGCCAGCAACAAGGTGCCCAGAACGGTTGGATTGTCCATAGCTCAAAATCCTTTCACCACACAGTTCAATCCGATGTTCGTTTTCGGTCCTTCCGGATGTGGAAAAACTCATCTCATCAACGCCATCGGAGTAAAGGTGAAAAAACTGTTCCCGCAAAAAAGGGTTCTTTATGTCAGCGCCAGGCTTTTCCAGGTGCAGTACACCAACGCCATCATATACAACACGTTCAATGATTTCATCAATTTCTACCAGACCATTGATGTTCTCATTGTTGATGATATCCAAGAATGGATTACGGCACAGAAGACCCAAGATACTTTCTTCCATATCTTCGACCATCTCTTCAGAAATGGGAAAAGAATCATTCTTGCTTGCGACCGGCCTCCTGTTGATCTCAAATGCATGAACGAGAGACTTGTCACGAGATTCTGCTGTGGGCTCATAGCTGAACTGGAGAAGCCTGATGTCCAACTATGCATCGACATCCTCAATGCTAAAATCAAACATGACGGACTCGACATCCCCCAGGATGTAGTGCAATACATTGCTGAAAATGCCAATGGAAGTGTCAGGGATCTGGAAGGTGTTGTCAACTCGCTCATGGCTTACTCCATCGTCTACAACAAGCGTATAGACATCAACTTTGCAGAGAACATCCTCAAAAGGTCGGTGAAGATGGACAACCGTCCCATCACAGTTGATGAAATCGTGGACAAGGTGTGTGAATTCTACAACGTTCCCGTGGAGGAGGTTGGGGGAAAGAGCAGGAAAAGGAATCTTGTCATCGCAAGGCAAGTGTCCATGTATCTTGCTCAAAAACATACGAAAATGCCTGCTGCAAGAATAGGCAAGCTCATTGCTGGCAGAGATCATTCCACGGTGCTGCATAGTTGTGAGAAAGTGGAAGAAAGGATGAAAATCGACAAACAATTCTCCGAAGAAATCATCAATATAGAACATTCGTTCAAGCTTAAAAAATAACTTACGCATTATTGCTTTCAAAAAGGAGGATGTAGGGATACATCCTTCTTTTTTCCTAAAACAGAAAAGAAAGAAAAATGATTTCAGCAAGACACATAAATCAACATGCACCGAGTCTCCCGACCCAGCGCATGATATAACTTACTAAAATAAATTAACTCAAAGATGTCGACTCTCTCGAGTGGACTTAACCTCACAAAGGTGAGGCTTTAGCGAAAATTATTATTGTCTTTGTCTAAATCGCTTGCATTTTTAAGGGTTGTTTTTACAACCATTTTTTAATGATATGCAAAATTAGCATTTTTATTGCGCAATTCCAAAATATCTATCACCTAACTTGCAAAATAAAGCTTTTTTAACAATGTGTACGCACACGGAAACGTGTGCGTACACAAATGAATCTGTAAAAGATGAAATTTGTCAATGCAAGGGGCTCGATTGTTCTTTCATCATCTTTTTCCATCTGACATAGCCCAGTATGGCAATGGCAACATAGAGGGCATACAGACAGGCCTTGAAGGGTATTCCTTTATAAAAATAGAGTGCAAATGTCACTACGTCGACGACTATCCAGATGAGCCATTGTTCCAAATATTTTCTTGCCAGAGCCCATATGCCGACAAAACTCAAAGCCGTGGTGAAACTGTCTGCCACAGGGACGCGTGAGTCTGTTTGTGTGACCAGCATCCACCAAATGCCTCCCCATAGCACCATGGTGGCTATAACCCATGGCAGGATAAGACTTTTCTTGAAATGCGTTATGGGGAGGTCGCTCTGTTGCTTGTTCTTCCCTTTTACATATTTCCACGTGATGAAGCCATAAATGGTCATGGCGATGTAATAGAATTCCATGCCACAATCTGCATAAAGGCCATGCTCATAGTAGAGGACAATATCCAGAACTTGCATGACAAAGCCCACCAACCACAACCAGATGCTGGCCTTGTACTCCAGGAAGATATAGGCCAGCCCCAGCAATGTGGTGGTGATGTCAAGCCAATGGGTTAGGATGAATGATGTTATGTTGCTCAAAATCTAAGTGTGATGTTGCCCATGGCGGTGAAGCCTGCCATGGGGATGAAACCTATTTGATAGTATCGGTTGTCGTTGCCGTGTCCGCCACTCTCGTAAATGGCGGAATAAACCCATCCGTTGCTCGCATAACGGCGTCCGAATATATTGTTCAAACTCATTCCCACGGTCACTTCCTTCAGGCCGACGGCCTTGCTCACCTTGGTAGTGTGGGTGACGTTGAAGTCTGACACACTGTAGCAAGGCAGAGAGCGGTCTTTGTTTTCTGTGTTGTCCAGATACTGCCTGCTGACGAAATTCGTGTGCCAGACTGCCTGCCAACATCCATAGTGGAAGTTGATGAAACCATTGAGGATTGCAGAGGGGGAGAATGCGAGGGTGGAATTGTCATAATGGATGGTTCGTTCGCCTATGTCCCAGTCCTCCACCACTTCATCGAAGTCCTTGATTTTGTTCTTGCTCAATGCTGCATTGCCTTCCAAAGACAACCAGGAGAGAGGTGACCAACCTGCAACAATCTCCACACCTGCGCGGTAAGAGTCCTTGATATTGGTTGTTAGAGACTCACCGATATCGCTCTTGGCACCGGTTTGCACAAACTGGTCGGTATAGTCCATGTAATAGAAGTTCACTCCACCGTGCCAATTGGAACCTTTGATAGTATAGCCTAATTCGTAGTCGAAAAGTTTTTCTGAGGATGGAGGAGGATAACTGCCATTGTCTGTGAAGTTGTTGCGTTCGGGATCCCTATGACTGGTGGCAACCGAGGCGTAAAGATGATGTCTTTCCGTTTTGTAACTCACTCCGCCCTTGAGGTTGACGAAGTCATACTTCTTGTCAATGTCAAGACGTTGGTTGCTGTATGTGCCGTCATCATTGGCTAAGAACTTGTCATTGATGCCATCGGTCTGATAGTCTATATGGCGGTATTGCGCATCGCCGAATACTGTCAGATGAGGAATAATGGTGTATGCAGCTTTAACAAAACCATTGTAGTCTCCCTTGTCGGCATCGGAGTCATAATATGAGTAATCGCCTTTTGAAAACAGCGCCTTGCCTAATTCACTATTGCTGGTATAGGTAAGGTAGCCAAAATGATTGCCGCTGAATTGCTGAAGCGACACACCACCTACCAAGTCCCAGCGCTCATCGTTGTAGTTGGCATTCCATACAAGGCCATAGACGTCTTGCTCCAAGCCTTTCTTGCGAATGAAATCGGCACGCTTCACATTCTTGCCGTCCGAGCCGATGAAAGTCAGTCCAAACTTGCTCAACTTGTTGTTGGGGCGGAATTCGTTGTAATAGCCAAAACCATGGGTGTAATGTAGCGAGGCACTGGTCTTCAGTTGGTTGGAGATGGCCCATGAGAAGGAAAGAATGTTGTGGCTTTGCCAAAAATTGTCTGTGGCTTTCTTCCAACTACTACCATCAGCCATTGCATACCGCTGAGTGACATATTTGCCTTTCCCGTCCTGGACAAAGGCCCCGTTGTCATCGGTGACCAACGACTCGTACAGGCTGTTGAAACGTCCCAGTCCGGCTTCATAGAGGTCTTTGTAGGTACGGATGCCGGTGTGTACGCCATAAGTGCCTTCCATCAAGGAGAGGTCGTCATTACCGGCTGTGACACCATTCCATGCTTGACCGGTCTTTTCGAAATTTCCAAAATTCTTGTAACTTATTTGGAATTGCTTACTCAAGTATCGCAAACCTCCATAATAACTACCTGAACGTCCGGATGTTCCATGGATGTAGCCGTCGGTGTTGGTCTCGTGGTATGCCCCGTCAAATACGAAATGGTTCCACAACAGTCCGGTGGAAAAGGAACCTCCAACGTTGAAGGTGTTGTAAGAGCCATAAGATCCACTGATTTCCAATGATGGGGTGGGGGAGGCGGCTTTGGAAGCCAAGGATATCGTGCTGCCGAACGCTCCATCTCCATTGGTGGATGAGCCCACGCCGCGTTGTATCTCAACACTTCCCAGAAGGGAGGCGTAACTGTTCATATTGGCCCAAAACACACATTGGTCTTCGGGAGAATTGAGCGGCACGCCGTCGAGTGTCACATTGATTTTGGAATCGCCTGAGCCACGGATGCGCATGTAGGTCGTTCCAGTACCCATGCCGTTCTCGCTCCATGAGAGGATGCCTGGGGTCTGTGAAAACAAGAAGGGCAATTCCTTGCCTGTTTTCGAGAATTCCTGCAACTCCGCTTTCTTGATGCGCGTGATGGCATAGGGTGCGTTTTGCTGTGCTTGTACACCCTTCACAACCACTTCCTGAAGTTGCTCCAGCCGAAGTGAATCAGAGTCTTGCGCATTGACACTTGCAGCAAAGGGAATGGCTGCATAAATAAATAAGCTTTTTCTCATTAAAGTCTTACTTTGTTATATAAAACAAAAAGGGATGGAAAAGAAGGATTCCCTACGCCGGCATTACCCGGATCAGGTCAGAGGGTCTAATCTCAGCCCGAAACATCGGGCACCCCTTAACTTGCTCTTTGCAAATCGAGTGCAAAGATAGCACAAAGATGACAAATGACAAAATAAAAAAGCCACTTTCACTTGATTCCGCACACCATCATGTATTTTTTCAACTTGCAACTTCACGAAAAAGTCCGGCGTGAAACTGTCACGCCGGACTGATGATGTGTAAAAAATAGAAGCCCTATAGGATTACCGAATGACTTTCACGGTCTTTACGGTGCCGTTTGAATAGGTGGTGCGCATGATGCTCGCGCCACGATGTGATGCATTGACACGGCGGCCGGCAAGGTCGTAGAATTCCACGCCTACCACTTTCCCGTTGGTGCCTTCAACCTCGATAATGGAGTCGGCATCTGTGACATGGGCAGAGTTGGCATTCACCACCTCGCCGGTGTTTTGGTCGATGAGAAGGACCACCACGCGCAGTTTGTTCAGGTCCTGAATGAGGCTTTCCATTCTTGTGTTCAAAGAGTTGGCCAATTGGAAACGGAACGTGTGCTTCAATAGGCGTTCTGCCTTGATGGTGGCAGGGAGGCTGCCGGTGATGCCGCCAATCCTTGACATTTGGATGGCCACATCGTTGAAATGCATGCCGTAAATGGAACTTTCCATGGATTCAAATCCACCCATTTCGCCCAGGCTTCCGCCTGCATAGTAGTTGGATTGCACCCAGTCGGTGGTACCTCCCGTGAGACTGTCGGCCACAAGGATGTATTCCAAGGCATACTTGGCACCTTCATGGTCGGTGGCGAAAGTGACTTCTGTATTTACAGTGACCGTCTCTCTGTTCTTGCTGAGGGTGGGAACAAGGTTGAGGGTGGCTTGCCCGAACTCAGATGCACGATCGTTCAAATCATAAAGCACTCCCATTTCAGTCTCCCAGGAGCCATAATAGGGATCCACCTCATAGATGCGGTCAATATATGCGTCAGGGTAACCTCCCACATAGTTGGGGAAGTAATCGGAAAGCATGATTTCCATAGGGTCGCCATAATGGTAGCTCACCCGTACATAGTCGTCGGGATACAACTCGGCAAGTTGCTCCATGGCCACAAAACCGCGTGGGCAATATCCACACCATGTGCCGGTGTATTCTTCGATGAGGGTGCGGTGCTTGGGGAAACTGTTGATGGCAATTATGGGCAAGATGGCTGCGTCTGCCATATTTTCATTGGCATGACCGTTCACCTTGGTCACTTGAATTTTCAAATCATAGTTGCCACTGGTATCGATAGCCGGGAAGGTGAAAGGCGCTGAGAAGAACTTTCCGAAAAAGCTTTCGACAGGTTTGGAGAGATCGATATGACCAGTGCCGCTTTGATCGGCCAGCGTGTAATCGAAGTCAATGGAATTGACCTCACTCGCTCCGAAGTTGACCAAGGTGAGGTCGACATCTATGGGGCTGCCTGTCAAAACATAGGTGGGGGCGTCATCGTATGCAACTACGTTGAATTCCTTCACCTTGCTGCCTCCCAATGTTACTTGGATGATGCTGTTCTCCCATAACACGGTGGACATGTTCAGCCATTTCATAAAACCTTTCGAGGTATGGAGGAAGAATCCTCTGCTGTCCCAAAAATCCATCACGGCAACGGGTATTTTGTTAAGTTCAATGCTGGCATCATCAACGGTGAAGGTGTAACCCACATATACGCCCTCTTCGGGTATGATGTAAGGTTTATCAAGTTTCACGGTGATGAAGCCAGGCTCTTCAGGTGACACATCCATGCTGACGAGGTCGGGAACATTTTTGCCGTCTTCAACACGCAATTGGCTGGAAAGCCAAACAGAGATTCCACTGATGCCATTCACCTCAACCATGGGAATGGTGATGCTCTCTATGTATGTGCCAATAAGGTCGGGATCGTCGATAAATATGGCCACATCATATGTCGCCTCTTTTTTCTCTCCGAAGAGATTCACATCTTGATCTCCTTTATAATATCCGTACTTGACACTGCCTCCCACATCGGAGGGGTCGATGTCGGGATAGGAAGGGGTGGCGGCTGCTGGTTGTGTCTCAGAACCCAATCCTTGCACATTGACCCATGCAATCTCAGAGCGGCGTTCTTCACCCAAACCACGGTATATGGTTTGCACACCGAATGCCTCGGGACCTATGACATGATAGTATATTTGACGGTTGGAGCCATCTATGTAGATGTCCCAGTCCTCTGTGAAATCAAAGGGTATCTCTGTCATGTCCTCGTCCAAGTAAATGAACTCACCGGCTTCCAAGGTCATCGGTTTCTCCTCGCCATTGACACGGGTGTAGATTTGGTAGGAGAGTTTTTCCGGAAGGATGTAGTTGCCATCCACGTCTTTGGTACTGATGTCAAATGAGAACACGCCCCATCCCCAGTTGTTTAGGTAATAATCGATACCTCCCTCGTTGAGAGAAAGCCTTTTCGGTTTTGAAGGGGTGGCGGTCACCTCAGTGAAGGGTTTGATGGTGGCTTTGGTAAAGGCTGACAGGTAGAAGACCTCCTCCGTGCCGGCATTCACGAGGAACGTGCTGCCATTGCTCAGTATCTTGGTGGCTGCATCATAGTCGAACTCGATGTCACCGTCGGCAAGACTATACTGAGTGACGATTTTTCCTTGGTCGTTGTCCCAAACCTTCTTGCCTTCGGCGGATACAAGGAATTGATGATATCTGGTCTGCTCATCGGGGCCGATGTACTGTCCACTCTTGAATATGGCCTTGTCACCTACTATAGTGCCTTTCACCCAGGCATCGGGCATGGTGTTGGATATGCCTTGCACATAGATGTCTGTGCCTTTGAAACCCACTTTCACAAGACTGCCATCATATTCTTCGGCGGTGATGGAATAGTCGGATGTTTCCAACCCTTCAGGGGCTGTAATGGGTTCAGCGTCCATCTTGCTGATGTTGATGTCCCAGTCGCCATAACCTGTCCAGCCGTCATCGGAATCCACCAAGGCAACGATGTCGTCACCTTGGGCAAAAGCGGAACCAGCAGGTGTGCTGATGCTTTTGGTGGCGGGGTCATAGTCCAACGTCAGCTTCCGTGAGCCTTCCTTGGGCATGTACCATTGCTCTTGTGCATCATAGCTCAGCAAGTCCACATAATAAGACATGCCTTGCATGTCCATGGCTTTTTGTGGGAAGTCGATGGTGACAGTCGTTCCGTTGATGGTGCCTTTCACCCACGAGTTGGTATAATACTGCGAGACGATGTCCTTGATATATATATCGTTGTTCTCACCAAGGACGACGTTGCACACACCGCCCTGGACTGATGTGCTGAAAATGTAAACATAGTAAACCAAGAAAGCTTGGCCAGAACGCGTGCAATTAAAAAAGGAGCCTTCCGGGGTATCGGTGATCAATTCGTAATCCCCTTCAATGGGAGCCTTGCGCAGACTTGAAGTCGTAGCATCTTTTGCATTGGACTTCTTGTTGGCAAACGCGGCACGTGCAGACATTTTGCGTTCAATGTCTACTTGGCGTTGGAGCGACAGCTGTGAGGGTTGACTCTTCAGCTTCCCGTCCTCCGTTCGGATGGAGGACGTAGGCAGTTGTCTCAATTCCCGTTGCGACCAAGCGCATACGGGCATTAGTAGAACTGCCAGCAGTAAAAAGGTAATTTTTTTCATAAGATCTAGTTTTTTTAAACCATGCGCTTTTGGAAGCGCATGGTTGATGAATGGTGTTGGTTAAGAATCAATAATTCTGTTTCAGTGTCTTCACGGTGCCATCAGAATAGGCGATGCGCACGATGTGGAGACCACGGGTGGGCGATGACACGCATTGTCCGTCAAGAGTGTGGTACGTCGTGGAGACTACCTGGGAATCGGAGAAGGTGTTGAGTTCTCCAGTAGGATTGAAGATGAAGCGCAATGTCACCTTTGGACCGCGAGCGTCTATCGCATATTTCTGGGTCACGGGGTTCAACTTATATCTGAGTAGTTGGAACTCAGCCACAGCCGTTCCTGGGTCGTAGGGCAGCCATTCGGTTTGGATGCTCTTCTTCTCATGGGCTGCAAGCGTCCCGGTTTCAGATGTCCAACTTCCCGTTGTCTCACGCATCACGCAATTCGTGGGGAAGCAGGTCTGGAAGGCGCCGTTGGGCAGGGCTGTGATGGAGTATTCTGAGCCGCATACCACGTCTTCAGAAGTGAGGTTCTCCACGAACAGGCCAGAGGATATCTGCACGTCGCCGAAACCAAGGTCTTCCACCTCGGTCAAGTCCAACACGGAGCCATCGGCCACCTCATTGCCATTGTTATCAACAAAGCGCAAGGGGAAATCCTGTGCTTGGATGGACAAAGCGCCCATCACCAATAGAATGAATGTCGTTATTTTCTTCATGAGCTTGATTGATTTTTTCCTTTTTCTTATCCCATGACCACGGTCACGTCATGGTCACCGGGAGAATATGGAATGGTGTTGCCTTCGATGAGCGTTCCGTCCAACTCGATGCTCACAACACCATGACAGACACCCTGGGGATTTGAAATGCGGATACGGTATTCTGCATCGCGGTATTTGCGCTTTACCGAATACTCCGTAGCCGAGGAAGGAACGCAGGGGTCTATGCGGATGCCGTCGTAGTCGGGCTTGATGCCAAGGATGTATTGGCTGATGGTGAGCCACATCCAAGCAGCAGTACCTGTCAACCAACTGTTCTTTCCCTCTCCGGGACGCGCAGCATCCTTTCCTGCCACCATCTGGCAGTTGACATAGGGCTCCACCTTGTGCAACGTACTGTATTTCTCTTCCACATAACTGGGAAGGATTTTTCGGTAATGACTCCACGCGTCATTGCCACGTCCGGCCAAGGTCTCGCCGATGATTACCCAGGGGTTGTTGTGACAGAAGATGCCTGCGTTCTCCTTGTAGCCCTCGGGATAACTGCTGATTTCACCATATTCATATACATATTTGGTGAAAGCTGGATTGTTGAGTACGATGCCGTGCTCACACTCCAAGTATTTTTTGACTGCATCCAAAGACTTGTCTACCATGCCCTCTTTCTGGCCGATTCCTGCCATTGAGCACCAACCTTGGCTTTCAATGAAAATCTTGGCCTCTTCGTTTTCGTGAGAACCGATTTTCCTGCCGTAATAGTCGTATGCACGGAGATACCATTCACCGTCCCATCCGTCTCGTTTGACAGCTTCCACCATGGCATCGACATGCTTCTGAGCGCGGTCGGCCTCTTCTTCCTTTCCTAAACGGCGGCATAGTGCAATGTATTCTTTGCCAGTCACCACGAAAAGGCCGGCAATCATGATGCTCTCTGCTTTTGTGCCTTCTGTCTTGTTTTCTGTCGTCTGGAATGATTCGTTGGGATCCCAAGAGAAGCAGTTCAGGTTCAGGCAGTCGTTCCAATCCGCGCGACCTATCAGCGGAAGTTTGTGAGGACCAAGATTCTCCACCACATGGTTGAAGGAGACACGCAGATGCTCCATCAGCGACACTTCGCTGCCAGGTTGGTTGTCAAATGGAACGAGTTCGTCAAGGATGCTGAAATCCCCGGTCTCCTTGATGTAGGCCACAGTGCCGAAGATGAGCCAGCATGGGTCATCGTTGAAACCTCCACCGATGTCGTTGTTGCCACGTTTGGTCAATGGTTGGTATTGATGGTAACAGCCACCGTCGGGGAATTGGGTGGAAGCGATGTCTATGATGCGCTGGCGGGCGCGTTCAGGTATTTGGTGAACGAAGCCGACGAGGTCTTGGTTGGAGTCGCGGAACCCCATGCCTCGTCCTATGCCGCTTTCAAAGAAAGAGGCGGAGCGTGACATGTTGAACGTCACCATGCATTGGTATTGATTCCAGATGTTGACCATGCGGTCGAGCTTGTCGTTCCCCGTGTCCACTACATAAATGTCCAACAGGTTGTCCCAATAATCTGCTAGAGCCTGGAATGCGGCATCCACCTTCTCTGTGGTGTCGTATTGAGAGATGGCTGCCTTTGCCTTTTCCTTGTTGATGACTTGCGGGGCGATGAATTTCTCGTCTTGTTCGTTCTCCACGTAACCCAGCAAGAAGATGAAATCACGGCTTTCGCCAGGTTGAAGTTCCACCTCGATATAATGGGAGGCGATGGGACTCCAACCGTGGGCATGGCTGTTGCGCGGACGTCCTTCTACCACAGCGTCCGGCTGGTCGAAGCCATTGTATAATCCCA
Organism: Prevotella sp.; assembly: GCA_017619375.1. GTDB lineage: Bacteria > Bacteroidota > Bacteroidia > Bacteroidales > Bacteroidaceae > Prevotella. Next base: position 188,507 of record JAFZSL010000007.1, read on the forward strand.
CGAAGGTTTCGCGGTCGGTGTCAAAGCCGTCAATGGGGACGTTGACACTGTAGAATGCGTAATGGTTCCTACGTTCACGGTATTCTGTCTTGTGATAGATGACCGAACCTTCAATCTCCACTTCGCCAGTGGAGAAATTGCGCTGGAAGTTTTCCATATCCGTGGCGGCGTTCCACAAGCACCATTCCTCAAAGGAGAACAGTTGAAGGCGGCGTGGCGTGTCGCTGGTGTTGGTCAAGGTGAGTTTCTGTACTTCGCACCAGCTTTTCAACGGGACGAAAAAGAGGACGTTGGCCTCGATGCCGTCCTTGCGTGAGTTGATGCGTGTGTAACTCATGCCATGCCGGCATTCATAAAAATCAAGGGGCGTCTTGCATGGTTTCCAACCTGGATTCCAGATAGTGTCTCCCTCTTTGATGTAGAAATACCGCCCACCGTTGTCCATGGGGACATTGTTATAACGGTAGCGTGTGATTCGGCGGAATTTTGCATCCTTGTAGAAGCTGTATCCTCCGGCGGTGTTGCTGATGAGCGAAAAGAAGTCTTCGTTGCCAAGGTAGTTGATCCAAGGCCACGGCGTTTTCGGGTCGGTGATGACATACTCGCGGTTGGCGTCATCAAAATGTCCATATTTCTTGTTTTGCATGGATGATGGTTTTAAAGGTTGTGAATAAGCTTCGTTGATGTGTTGTTTAAGTTTTTTATAGTTTATACAAGTCGCTTGCAGCCAACAAGTCAATTTTTTTTGACTGCAGGATTTGCTCGCAAAGTGCAAGGTCGGAGGGGCGTATGACGACATTGGCACCATCTCCATTGCTGAAGGAGTACATGTATTCGATGAAGACGTTGGCGTCACTCAGGCATTTCAACACAACGGCGAGAGAACCGGGGGTGTTGGGGCATGTAAAACCTATGACATCGGTGATCTTCACCGTGAAATGAGCCTCTTTCAGCACCTTGTAACCTAATTCTGGGTCGCTGACGATGCAACGTAGGATACCGAAGTCGGAATTGTCGGCAATGCTCATGGCCGACAGGTTGACACCGGCTTTGCCAAGGACGTCTGTCACCTCGGTCAGACGGCCGGATTTGTTCTCAAGGAAAACAGAAAGTTGTTTTGCTAGCATGGTTGTTGTTGTTTGTAGGTCTGTAAATATGATATAGGTTTTCGAGGAAGGAGCCTGTGCTACCCAAAGAGTCCAGGATATCCAATGTGACCCTTTCAAGTCTTGCAGGCTCCTTGATTGGGTCAAAGCACTCTCTTGTCAATCACCCTCTTTGCTTTTCCTGTGGAGCGTTCGATGCCTTTGGGTTCAACGAGTTTCACCTTGAATCCAAGGCCGATGACGCTTCGAAGTTCTCCTTCGAGTTTTCGTTGAAGTGCGACCATGTCGGACATGTTGTCGGTGAAATATTCCTCTTTCACCTCTACTTTCAACAAACTCGTGTCTGTGTTGTTCACGCGGTCGACTTCAAGGAGGAAGTGAGGCTCAAACTCTTCCGTCTTGAGTATGACGGCCTCAATCTGTGAAGGGAATACATTGATGCCACGAATGATGAGCATGTCATCGCAACGGCCAAGGATGCGGTCCATCCTCACCAACGTGCGCCCACAAGAACATTTTTCATAATGAAGGGCGGTGAGGTCGTGGGTACGGTAACGCAACAGCGGCATGCCTTCCTTGGTGAGGTGGGTGAAGCAAAGTTCGCCTAACTGGCCTTCAGGCATGGGTTCGCCGGTTTCTGGATTGACAATCTCAGGCAGGAAATAGTCCTCGTTAAGGTGAGTCCCGTGCTGGCATTCGCACTCGAAGCCAACACCAGGGCCGGCAATCTCGCTCAGACCATAGATGTCGTAGGCCTTGATGCCCAAGGACTCTTCCAGTTTCACCCGCATGTTCTCTGTCCAAGGTTCGGCACCAAAGGCTCCGATACGTAGTTTGAATTCCTCACGAGGCCACTCCGACTCTCTCATGGCTTCACCAAGAAACATGGCGTAGGATGGTGTGCAGCAAAGGGTGGTGGTGCCGAAGTCGTGCATCAGTGTAATTTGTTTCTGTGTATTGCCGGAAGACATTGGGATGACACTGGCGCCAATGTTTGAGGCGCCGTCATGGGCTCCCAAACCACCGGTAAAGAGTCCGTATCCATAAGAGATTTGGAAAATGTCTTCTTTTGTAGCCCCATAGGCTGTGAAGGCGCGTGATATGCTTTCCGTCCACATGGCGATATCCTTGCGGGTGTGCAACACTACAACAGGTTTGCCCGTGGTGCCAGAAGAGGCATGGATGCGCACAATCTGACTCATAGGAACGGCGGCAAGGCCGAATGGGTAGGTGTCGCGAAGGTTCGTCTTGTCTGTGAAAGGCAGTTTGGTAAGATCTTCGATGCCTTTAATGTCGTCAGGGGAGAGATCCATTTCTTGGAATTTCTTCCTGTAAAACGGGGTGTTGTGGTAACAGTAATCGACGATTTTCTTCAGCCGCCTGCTTTGTATTTCGCGCATCTGTTCGCGACTCATACACTCAATGCTTTCGTTCCAATACATGATTTTCTTGAGATATAAAATATTAATTCATTAATTCATTCACTGCAAAGTGAGCCACACCAACATCATCACATCCACGATGTCGATCAAATTGTTGTGATCAAGGTCTCCATTGGCATGGATGAAGATGTTGGTCTCCTTTGTCAAGGTTTTGTTGACCGTGGTCATCACATCTACTATGTCTACAGCTTTGTCGCCGTTCACGTCGCCTGGTCGTGCGGAGTGGTTAATGATGTGGATGGTGGAGATGTCACCCTCAACCGGTTTATTAGTGAGCAGATAGGCGCTGGCAGGAGAAACGCTTGACGTAGGATCCAATGTAAAAGCATCTCCACTGGCGTTGAGCACGTAAGCGCTTGAGGGATAAAGATGGCTGGTGGAACCCACAAATTCAAATCCGTCACAAATCATTTTGCAAACCGACGTCTTTACCACTTCTGTATTATTAGCATTGAACGTCAGTTCATGCCCGACAAGGTTACATCCGGGCCCCCAGTTCTTGTCGGGGACGGCAATCAGATAAGGGGCGTTAGGCCTCCAATAATCGACATCCTTGAAATGAGCTTCATCACCATTGATGGAAGTCACTTCGCGCAACCAGAGGTTCTTCCCTTCGGGAGAAGGGAGGTCGGTGATGCCCCATGACAATGCACGTCCTCCTGCTTCGGAAGAATCGTGGATGTCTTGGACGGAGAAAGGCAACATGATGGTCTGCCATCCACCATTGCCGTCAAAACCCTTTCCGAAGGTTCGAGTATAGCTTGCTTTTTCGGAATAGAAGGTGTAGGGCACATAAAAATCCTCGCCCTCTACCAAATGGATGTTGGCAGCCTTGTTGCCTATCACGACGTTTTTCCCGTTGAAACGAGTGGGCACATTGGAGTTGCTGTCAAAATAGTATATGGTGTTTTCGTTGTTGTTGGGAGCTACGCCAGAGAGCGACACCCCCTCAAAACAAGCTGCAACGGCATTTTCCGGCACTCGAGTGTAATAGGATGGTGCAGATGCGACACGGTCGCCCGATGCAGTCCACGTCACAACACCAGGGGTGACAGTCCATGTGCTGGTGGTGGGGTAATATATGGTGTAAGGATCGCCTATGTCGACAATGGAAATCTTGTCGCCAAAAACCAAGTTTTCAAAATATAGAGGGACGTCGGCTGTCTCGCCGGCCTTGATGCTCACTAATTGTGACATCTGGTATTTGTCGTCGGTGTCTTTATGGTAGATGGAGAATGACAACAGCCCATGATAATCGGTTGTTGTGGGATTGTGAAGGGAGATGATTCCATCCAGGACTCTGCCGTAATGGATGTTGTCGGTGACATTCTTGAAAGACAGCTTTTTCATTTCGAGAACGGGCAGGGAGCCATGGTCGGTGAGGACAAGGGTGCCTAAGTTGAAACTCTTGTTGTAATTGTTGCCCGTTATCTGCATTTTTGCCGAGTAGGAACCTGAGGGCTTGTCTGTATAGAAATCCAAGACGGTGGATTCCCCGGCATCGACAAAACACCCTTCTTGCAAATTCTTGTCATTGTTAAGGATGAGGAAGGCATTGCCGATGAAATCCACATTGCTGGTGTTTCTTACAACCACTCTGACCAGCTTGGGGTTGACACCGGTTTCAAAGACTTGGCCGACACTGGTAATCTGCAAGGAGGGAGTTGTGCCAGTGCCTTGTCCACTATTCATGTTCTTCAAAGTGGCTTTGTTGTCTTTAACTACCAACTGAACGTAATGTTCACGGGAGTCGGCATTGATTCGCCATTCTGTCTCTCCACACAATCGATTGAGTCCATGGATTTCATAAGTTCCATCTTCCAGTCCCTTCCCGAACGTGATGGTAGGTTTGCGTGTGATGGTTGTGTCGCAGGTGACCCTGAGGTTGGCGACGGTGTAAATGGTTTCAATCAATTCATCATCATGGAAAATGCCTATGGCAGCATCTGCACGTGCATAGTTGACCACCCCGGAGACGCTATAAGTAAAAGTTTTTTTAAGTCCGGTTTGCTTGTCATATGTGTAAGAGGCTGCTGAGGTGGTGAGTTGGCTTGTGGCAAGGTAGGTGTCGGAAGAATCCGTTGCGGTGGACGGTGGATGTATGCCGATGACCATGCGTTGTGAATTGTCAAAAGCGGAGTGTTCTTCCGTCAAGACTGCAGGGCGCAAGGAGTTGAGATTGAAATAGCCGTTGGATTTGCCACTCGCTCCCCAGTTCATATGAAACATGCCATAACCATCATAACCATCACAGATGAAGAGGTGCCCGAGGGATGTCGATGTGGTACCGGTATACAAGACCGGACGTCGGTTAATCAACTCATTATACAAGATTTCGCACCAAGTCTGGTTGTTGTAGTTCGACCGTTCCACAACACGCACCTCGTCGGAATACCCGAAATAATTGACAAGGGCATTGGGAACAAGGTAGGAGGACGCTGCGGCAGAAGTGGGTTTGTAGTACATCTTCACCGCGTGTCCGCAATAGAGCATCAAGTCGGCCACTGCATGGTGAGAATCGTCAGGTTCCTCTCCTTCCTTCAAAGGATAATAAGCATTTTTCATCTTGTCCCAAGAAAAGACGATAGGTGGTAATGCTTCATAGTTCATCCCGTTGGTGGCCGTGTATTTTGGAATGGAGGTGGTGGCACCTTGCGGCCACTCGTGGAATTTCATTACCTGTCCCATTGCCGTGGCCACACAGCCTGCCAGGGATTGAGTTCCGTCAGTCATGAAACATTTCAAGTTGTATGGCGCTTTTTGGTCCCATGTGGTGTCCAAAAGGGGAGCAATCGCCTGACGGGGGGAATGAGAGGCGGTGGTGGAAGAGGAAACTTGTTGGACGGCATTTGGCGATAGCTTTCTGATTTGCGACACCTCTGCAGCGTGCCAGTCAAGCAAGTAGCGAAGGCCCTCGGGGATGGATGAGGAATCAAACTCCCCTTCTTCGCTATACCCTATGATTTCCTTGGTGGAGCTTTCGCCAGATACGATGACAAATCCCTTGTCTTGTCCTTGGGTGAACACATAATAGCAAGGTGCCATGTCATCGGATTTGCCATAACCCTTATATGATAAGGTCAGGTTTCCCTTGAGATTGATGTTTTGAGCGGATACGAATTCTTTAGCGACCTGCAGGGCTTTCTCCTTGCCTACAGGTCCGCCAAAGGCGCCATGAAAAAAGGATAGCAGTGATGCTAACAACAACAACTTGCGTAGTCTCATTTGAAATGAAAGGATGAACTAAAATAGTCGGATTCCTTTTTTATGGTGCAAAAGTACAAAAAAAGATTCAGATTTGTCGATTTCGTTAATTTTTTTTGATGATTTTGCATTCAGATGTAGATTTCTGCTCCATTTTCTGCCATAATGCCAGGGAGGAAAGTCATTTTGATGGTTCCACGTAAATTCGTGCATCCACGGCGACAACCCCGTTCTCATCAGCAAGCAACGGGTTGATGTCCATCTCCTTGATCTCAGTGGCGAAGCGAAGCAACGTGGAGAGCCTGACTATCACCTCGGCGAAACGGGCTTCGTTGATTCCCGCCTGCCCACGTGTGCCTTTGATGATCTTATAAGCCCTCAGTGAATGGATCATGGAATATGCCTCACCGTAAGACAGAGGAGCAAGGCCGCTGCTCGTGTCTTTCAACACTTCAACGAAGATGCCTCCAAGTCCGCATAGGACGATATGTCCGAAACGTGACTCGTATTTCGCTCCTACAAACAGTTCTGTGCCGTGAAGCATCTTCTGAACCATCACATGGGTGGCTCCTTCTATGTTCATCAAACGTTCAAACTCCAACTTGAGATGCTTTGAGCCCTTGATGTCGAGAGCGACACCTCCAACATCACTCTTGTGCACGGGACCCACCACCTTTGCCACAACAGGATATCCAATTCGTTCGGAGAACGCAACCAGTTCTTCCACGTCGTTGCCGACCATCTCTTCCACCATGGGGATGCGTGCGCACCCAAGCAGGTCATGCACAAGGCTGGGGGAGATGTATCCGCTCTCATGGATGCCGGAAATGATGTCGCGGATGCGAGGCACGTCAACTCCGAACAACTCTATCTCTGGAGGGGCGGGGTAGGGGGTGCGCATCACCTGGGTGAGAGCAGTGGCAAGGGTCACTTCGTCGCTGAAATTGACATGGCCTTTGCGCAGGAACTCTTCCACTTCAGGGCCGGCGGTATGCAGACTTGGCAAGATGGGGAAGACAGGTTTTTTGCATTCGGCTATCTTCTTGTGAAGCACGTCATAAGTCTCATATAGTTGCACCAGGCCGGGAGTGCCGAAAATGACCATTATCGCGTCGATATTGTCAAAACGATGCTCGCAAAAGTCGATAGCGGTCCCCAATTGCTCAGGCGTGCCTGTGGCGAGGATGTCAATAGGGTTGGTGACGGAAGACCCAGGGAAAAGATGGGCTTTCAACTCTTCGCCAGCGACTGCGTCAACAGGAGGAACGGAAAGGCCACCCTTGGACAATGCGTCGGTGAGCATTACCCCGGGACCGCCAGCGTGGGTGACAATGGCGAAATTCTTGCCTTTCAATGGGGGCAAGGTGAAAATACACCCCACCGTTGTCAACTCCTCGCGGGAAAAACATCTGACAATGCCGGCTTTGCGAAACAGGGCCTCGACGGCGGAGTCGCTGCTGGCTATGGCTCCAGTGTGAGAGGAAGCCGCCCTGCTGCCACTCTCCGAGCTTCCTGCCTTGATGGCGGCGATGCGACATCCTTTGCGGATGAGCGAACCGGCATGGAAGAGCAACTTGTCAGGATTGGCGATATTTTCTATGTAAAGCAATTTCACAAGCGAGTCACGCTCAGGGTCGAAATGTTCGTCCATGTATTGGAGTACATCTTCTATTCCTATCTGCTTGCCATTGCCAATGCTCCATACTGAATTGAATTGCAAGCCTTTGATGACTGCTGACTCTAATATGAAAACGGCTGTAGCACCAGAACCGGAAATAAAGTCCACACCCTTCGGATTGAGATGGGGGATGGGTTTGGTGAACACGCTGTGATGCCAGGCGTTTAAAAGACCTATGCAGTTGGGTCCTATGAGTGCGGCGCCATAACGCTCGCAAGTATCCAATATGTCTTTCTCCAATGCTGCTCCGGCTTCTGTTTCCTCGCCAAAACCGGCAGAGATGATGATGAAGGCACGAACATCCTTCTCTGAAGCAAGAAGCTTGACTATGGAAGGGCATAACTTGGCGGGAACGACCAATACGGCAAGGTCTGTAGGAGGAAGTTCTTTCGCATCATGGAACACTTTGATGCCTTGCACCTCGTCTTCCTTGGGGTTGACAATGCGCAGCACACCTTGATAACCGCCATTGATGATGTTGCGCACTACGGCGCCACCAGGCTTGTGGATGTTGTTGGAACCGCCGATGACGACGATGCTCGAAGGGGTGAGAAGTTGTTTGTTGATCATAGTTGTGAGGTATGGATTACAGGAGAGGGAGACTGAATCTCCATTCCTTCGATATTTGGTTATTCAATAATGGTGGCTACAATCTTGCGGCTGCCGCCATGGTTGCGAAACTCGCAAAGATAAATGCCTTGCCATGTGCCAAGGTTCAGTCTCCCGCCTGTGATGGGGATGGTGATGTCGACACCTGCAAGACAAGCCTTTGCGTGGGCAGGCATGTCGTCGCTGCCTTCAAGGGTGTGTAGGTAATAGGATTGGTTCTCTGGGACGAGATGATCGAATATGGCGGATAGGTCGCGACGCACGTCAGGGTCGTAGTTCTCGTTGAGACTGAGTCCACAACTCGTATGCTTCACAAACAGATGCAACAGCCCCGCCTTGGGCAAATGGGGCAGCTGGCGTGTGATTTCACTGGTCACCAGATGACAGCCTCGAGGACGCGGACTCAATGTGACTTCCACTTGTTGCGTCATGATTCGGACAGTATTTGATTGGCGTGGTCTTTCGTCTTGATTTTCTTGGGACCTATGATGCGCTCCACGATGCCCTCGCTGCTGATGATGAACGTGGTGCGGAAGGTGCCGAAATACTTGCGGCCATACATGCTTTTCTCACCCCATACGCCGAACTTCTCCACAAGGGTCTTCTCCGTGTCGGCGATGAGATGGAAAGGCAGTTCATGCTTGGCTATGAACTTCTGATGTGATTTGGCATCATCAACACTAGCTCCCAGTACTGCATACCCCGCAGCAGAAAGGTCTGTCAGGTGGTCGCGAAGGTTGCAAGCCTCTGCCGTGCATCCTGATGTCATATCTTTAGGGTAGAAATACAGCACCAATTTCTTGCCATTGAAATCACTAAGGCGAACCTCATTGCCATTCTCGTCAAAACCCAGAATCTCGGGCACTTTGTCTCCTATTTCCATTGTCTTATCGTGTTTATCGTGTTTATTGACATGCAAAAATACTATTTTTCTTCCAAATAACCCTCTCGGATTCATCTTCTTTTTTGTTTTCATGCAAAAAAAACATAAGGAAGAATAAATCTGCTTGCAAAGATTTTGCATAATGATGGAAAAATGCTATTTTTGCAATGTGATAAGGATACCACATATGATTTGGAATCATTTCAAAAACAGCATAACAATGAAAAATCACATCATCACGCTTTTCGCATTCCTCGCATTCAGCATTGGAGCCAACTCCATGGGGTTCGACCAGGCTCGCCATGAAGCACTTTTCCTCACCGACAAGATGGCTTATGAGCTCAACCTCTCTTTGGAGCAGATGGAGGCAGTTTACGAAATCAACCTCGACTATCTCTTAAGTGTCAATCGCAGTCAAGATATATTCGGCATCTATTGGGACCGACGAAATGCTGATATGAGGTATGTACTCAGCAGGAACCAATATGCCAGATTCATCAACACCAACTATTTCTACAGACCGCTCAATTGGGTGCGAAATGCTTGGAGTTTGGCCCTTTATGGCATTTATGCCGACCGACACGCTTTCTACTTCGGTCGTCCTAATGCATGGTTTTCGTTCCGAGGAGGAAGAAACACGGGAGTAAGTCATTACAGCGGGCGAAACTTCTTCCCTCCCCAAGGGAATGGCAGGCCTGCCACAGGACATACACCTCCACCAACTGGAAATCACAGACCTGGGAACGGAGGGCATAACCCCGGTTACGGTAACTCTCAGAACGGCGGCAACCGTCCCGGTTACGGCAACTCTCAGAATGGCGGCAACCGTCCCGGTTACGGCAACTCTCAGAATGGCGGCAACCGTCCCGGTTACGGCAACTCTCAGAATGGCGGCAACCGTCCCGGTTACGGTAACACTCAGAACGGCGGCAACCGTCCCGGCTATGGCAACTCTCAGAACGGCGGCAGCCGTCCCGGTTATGGCAACTCTCAGAACGGCGGCAACCGTCCCGGTTATGGCAACTCTCAGAACGGTGGCAACCTTCCCGGCAACGGCAACTCTCAGAACGGCGGCAACAATTCACCCAGCCGTCCCAGCCGCACTCGCTAATCACACCATATACAAATAGTACATATCAGGCGGATTTGCATTTGCAGACCCGCCTGAAATATTAGAATCAAGATGCTTTCATTTATATTTGCAAAGTTTGCAAAGCATCAGAATCTCATCATTATCACGTAGGTTCATGCCATTACCCAGGTATAATTCCCACACGTCGCTTCTGCTTTTCGACGGCCGACGGGCTAGCTGATGCTCCCGCTGCTGAGGCCCGGCCGCAGGAACAAGTCCCAATTTTCTCGCATTTTGCTTTTTCATAGTCTGTTGCTTCAATTTTTCGCACATTTATTTGCTCATTTGAAAGAAAAAGAATAATTTTGCAATTTGTAGGGATTGATTGGTTTACATTCATTAAAAAGAAAAGGAAACAGGACCCATTTGGGACCGATTTCATATTGATCATTCACTTAAATTTTTAATTAAAGATGAAAAAATTCTTATTTGCAGTAGCCATCATGATGGCATCTACCAGTGCTTTCGCACAGTCACAACATGAGCCAGGCTCATTTACCATCCAGCCACGTATTGGTTTCAGTGCAGCCGACTTCAACAACACCAAAGACACCAAGGCCCGCGTAGGCTTGGTCGTAGGTCCGGAATTCGAATACACCCTGAGCAACCGCTTCAGCATCGCAGCAGGCATCAACTACTCACAGCAAGGTGCAGAGTTGGACAATACCGATATCGTTTTCAAGAATGATTATCTTACCGTACCCATCACCGCTAATTTCTATGTGTTGAAAGGATTTGCATTGAAGGCAGGTATTCAGCCAGGAATGAATCTTGACTACAAATTGGAGAACGACGGCAAGGAACTGGATACAGTCGACGACCTTGTCAAAGCATTCGATTTAGCAGTGCCCGTGGGATTGTCTTATGAGTTCCCATTTGGCCTTGTACTCGATGCTCGTTACACTTTAGGCCTCACCAAGATTTTCGACGAGAAAAAATTTCAAGACAAAGGATTTGACCTTGACAGCAAGAACCTTACCTTCCAATTCACCTTGGGTTACAAGTTCACCTTGTTTTAATCTGTAATCAAGTGATGGTGCCTTTGTTGGCTTCATCATGGACTATTTCATAAAAGTTCTGCTCATTCGCGTACGAATGAGCAGAACTTTTTTGTGTTGCCAAGGTTGAAGATTAAGAATGAGTCCACCGGAGCCTCTTATGATGTCTCTAAAAGTGTGTTTGGCGTAGTTCAACCAGCAACAATTTATGGTCTGACAATCTTTTGCTGATTTTCAATCACGATGCCGCGTGTGTCGCCCGTAGCAGGGGTTCCGTCGAGGCGGTAGGCTTGAGTTGAAGATGTTGAGGACGGTTTGGAGACACGGCTTTCAGGGATGCCTGTAGTGACGCTTACATACTCGGCACGGGCTGCAGCAATCATGTCGAGGAAGGCGGGGGCGGCATGCAAGCGGGCAACGAGGGCAGAGGCGAGTTGACGGCTGGCCTCGATGTCGGTGTACCAATGGTAGCCCACGATAAGTCGGTTATGACCATATTCATAGCCACGTCGCAGAATCTCGTCCTGATGTTCTGGTGCCACCTCGGTCATTACCAGAGCCTCTGTCCATCCCAAGTTGGTATGGCCCGACGGGAAACTACTCTTACCACGCTCTTTCTCCTCGTCGCCAGCCACGGCTGATGGTTCACCCAGCTGTACGAAGGGACGTTTACGGAAACGGATGGGTTTCAGGCGGTCGGCGGTCTCGCTTGCCTTATCGAGCACGTGACCCAGCAGTCGGGTGATGGCAGGTGTCTGCTCGTCGCTGATGGTGATGCCGATGGCCTCGCCCATTACCTTTTGCATCATGGCTACGCTATATTCGGCCTCGATGCTTGCCGTTTCGCCGCGCTCGGTGCCGCGCAACGGCTTGTTGTTCCAGTAGAGCATGATGTCTGCCATGTAGCGTGGGGAGACGGTGTCGACGGGGTTGTTCAAGAAGCGTTCACCGTGGGGCACATCAGCCTCGGCGGCAGGGTCATAGTCGCTGGGCAGCCCCTTGAGGCGGGCATACTCCGCGCGGGCTTCGCAGACGTCCTGCTCAAATTCGGGCTCGCAGTGTGCTCGGGCGATGGCTGCGGCACCACAGAGGTATCCTGCCGTCACGTCGCTCTGCCAATGGGCATTGACGATGATGCGGTTCTCGCCATACTCATAGCCGCGTCGTAGGATGGTGTCTTGTAGCTCTGGCCACATCTCGGCAAAGGCAAGTGCCATGGCCCATCCGGAGGCCGTGTGTCCCGACGGGAAGGAACCGTCGTCGAGCATTGCTTCCATATCGTCATACTTTCCCAATGGTGTCTCGTTCATCACCTCGAAGGGCCTCTTGCGCTTGTATTCCAACTTAGGTCTTATTGTGGATGTAACTCCAGTGACAAACGATTTTGCTAAGAAGCGGTAGATGGCAGGTGTCTGTTGGGCGCTGATGGTGTCAAGTTCAAGTACTTGGGCCATGATTGAGGCCAAAGCGTCGAGCTCAAGACGTGATTCAAGACTGGCACGTGCGCCACGTTCGGTCGAAGCCATTGTCTTGCTCCACTGCCACTGTGCCACATCGTCGAGAAACGCTGCGCTTGACGAGTCAGGCGGCGCGGGTAGGAAAAGGCATGCGTTGGGCAACTGTTCGGCGACGACATAAAGACTGTCTTTGGTTGTTTGTGCACCGATATTTATAGCACCGCATATTGTAAAGATGGCGATGAGCATCCAAATTCTTGCTTTGTTCATAGTTATTATTGTCTGATGGTTGTTTTGTCTTGTATGGATTACGCGCCCTGGTTGCCATTATCTTCGCTACATGCTGTCAGTATGAAACCGTTTGCGAGGATGGCGGTCAACATCCATGAATACTTCTGTTTTTATTTGCTGAATAATTCGTCAAGTAAGGTATAGAAAGAAGGATCCTCTCCCACGATGGTCCTTACAATCTTGCCATCGGGGCCGATGATGATCTTGGTGGGGAAGCCGCTGACGCCATAGTCGGCAAGGAGCGTGGATTCCTTAGGACAGTAAACATGGAGCCAGGGCAGATCATGCTTCTTGACAGCATCCTTCCACTTCTCCTCGGTGTCGTTGCAGTCGATGCCGAGGATTTCAAACTTGCCGGGATATTTGGCGTAGTACTCCTTCATTTGGGGGAATCCCTTGATACACCAGATGCACCATGAACCCCAGAAGTCGAGGATGACGTACTTGCCGCGCAGCGAGGTCAGCGAGAGGGGCTTGCCATTCAAATCGTTGAGTGTGAACACGGGAGCCTCGAGGCCTGCAGCCTGTTTCTTCTGTGCTTCCAGGTCTTCTGCCTCTTCCTTGAGACGGTCTTCCGCATCCTTCACCCAACTGTCGTAGAGCGGCCTCATGCGACCCTCGCGCACTGACACATCGAAGAGAGAGAAAACCTCCTTCATCTTGTCCAAGCCATTGACACTCTTGAGAAGCCAAATGGCGGCTTCCTGTTTGGGATGTGCCTTGACATAATCCACCAAAGTCTGCTGGTAACGGTCGTAACAGGGGGTGTATACTTCATTGTAATACTTGCTACGTTCCTCCTCGCTGACATTGTTGTCGGCTTTAATTTGCCTGTATTTGGTGGAAATGTCGCGAAGTTCCTTGCTCGCATTCTCGTCAAAAAGGTCCATTTGATGGTATTCGGCATAGAATCCTGTGCCATCCACATCGAAGCGGGTGTTGTCTTTATCCCACACGCGCACCGATTCGCCACCTACCAAGGGGATGGTGTAGAAATGCGGGGCTTCCATGTCGCCACGTAGCAATCTGGGTTGCAACAGCAAACCCGCACATGGTGTATCCACCTCCAGCTCGAATTCAAATTTGCCGTCCTTGCCGATAAAGGTCAGCTCTTCATGGCCATGCCGATAGACTACGACCGTGTCGCCAAAATCAACTAGGTCGAGTTTCACCTTCAACGTGTTGTCACCGTTGTTTGCAGCCCATCCGCACAAGGAGATGGCTGCGAGCATCATTCCCAGAAAATAATTCTTCATGTTATTTCATTATAATTTCACATTTATACCAAAATATTCTTCTAACGGACAGATAGGGTCCGTGTAATGATTTGCTTGCATGCAGCGTACAAAGTTACTACATATATTACAAATAACTTAATAAAATATTGGGAGTTTTAGGGGATTAAAGGAAGTTATAGGAAGTTTTAGGAGATTATAGAGAGTTTTAGAGACCATAAATAACAGCGCGGCCTCCATGTGGTGCGCATGGAGGCCGCGCTGAAAGATTTCTGAAGATGTTGTTCAAAGGTGTTCCTATTTCCGAGAAATTCTTGCCGGTCCGTTTCCGCCCCCGCCGAAAGTGAGGCCGTCGGCACCGTTGACCACCATCTTCAAGATGCTGTCGCCGTTGAGGATGAGGTTCACCAAGGCCGTCAAAAGCATGATGTTTTCATAAAAAAATCAAAATTTTTTAGGATTCTGTTTCTTTCATGTTTCTTTTTGTGTATTGGTTGACTCATATTCCATGAGAGTAACAATCATCTGTTTTGTATTGTCGTCAATAATAAAGCATTTATGAGAGTCGATCATTGCAAGGTTTTCGAAAATGAGCATGTCTTCTTCAAAGGAATCCAATCTTGTATGCCCAAACACTTGGAACACCTGATTCAACCCATACACTTTAGGAGCATTTGGAGTCGGATGCTCTTCTATGTCGGCCCACAGCACACTGCCGGTCTTCTCTCCCCGAAACAAGTAACGGCATTTGCCAATGATAGACAACATATCTTGTCCCAATCCATCATCGTCGAGCTGATTGATTCTTTCGATGATGTTTTGTTCGGCAACGGAAACATTGCTGTCACTCAGCCTCCATACTTTCGAGTTGACCTTGTTGAGCCAATAGACGGTCAAACCAGCATGGGAGAACACATACGGAACACCGTTTACAATCTCCCAATAGGCCAATTGAAACAAATCCTTGTTTTGGTTGAATGCCTTGTGGTATTTGTCCCAATTGATTTTGTCGCATCGGTTTCCACAGGCCAAATCATAGAACCGCCGAGAACTATAATGCTGGTCGTGATTGCCTTTGAGTAAGATAACCTTTTCCATATTGTCAAGTTTCAACTGGATGATTTCCATTAGGTTATCATACACACTTTCAGGTGTGTGTTCCTCGCCCTCATCACGATAAGGGTCAAGATAATCACCCAAGAAGATAATTCGGTCTGCTTGGCCAATATATTTGCTAACGGGTTCCTTCCAGAAAGTGCGCCCATGCACATCGGGAACGACCAGTATTCTTTTTGCCATATTCTCAACTGTTTAATAACTCAATGATTCTGTCTGCATCCTCGTCTGTGATGCCAGTCTCGGAATCTGTCATCACAAGATGGCTCTGTTGCTAAGGGAGGTCTTCTATATTCTCCGCATCCCACAGGCATAGGTCGTGGTTGCCCGTCACGAAAATCTTATGGGGGTATGGCTGTTCAATGAACCAATTGAGGAAGTCGAGTACTTCCTCCTCTGTTCCATTGTCGGCGAAGTCACCGCAATGCACGATGACATCCGCCGACGGAAGTTCTTTTAGTTTACGGTGACGGCTGTGAGTGTCGGAGATTTGGAGGATTTTCATCATTCAAGGGTTTCACTCTATTTTGACAGGTCAAACGAACAATTCGAAAACAACGTTATCTTTCTTTTCCATCCTTCCCTTGATGCCATCATAGATGCCTTTCTCAAAATCTTGTAACTGGCCATAGGATATGGAATTCAACACTTTCGCACATTTCTCCATCTCATTTGCTTCGCGGTAATACTCAGCTTTCAAAAGTGGATTGTTGACAGAAGTCCAATCAAAGGCATCAATGAAATCATTGACCACGCCACAGAAAAAGGCATATTCCTCCTGTGAATGTCCTGCCACCTTTTCCCTATGGTAATAATCATTATAGGCATGGATCAACCAGAACCTGATGTCGACCAAGTCTTTTTCGGTAATTGCCGTATACCTGTTCAGACCTGTTTGAGTTGATTGGTTAACGAATTGGGCGAAGGCTTCTTTCCATTCAGGATAAGTAAGGTCGCCTGTTTTGAAAGAAAAAGTATCACCACTTTCAGATTCTTGCTTGTTCTTCAAATAGTACTTCCCACAATGGGGACATTTCTGCACCGGCGATGCTGATGGCAACATCGGTGCTATCCGTTTGTTGTCAGACCAATAAACAGCCCCGATAGTATTGCCAGAGGCCAATGTCATCAACTCTTTCTTTGTGCCACAATACGGACATTTTACTAATATTGCTATACCTGGAGTCATAATGTTTGATTTTGTTTGTATTACTTGTTCTTGTTTCAAAAGATATATTATTCCACTGACATGATTCTATCATAAAAGGACTTCATTTCCATAAGTCATCAAAACCAACAGATACGAGGTTTAATAAATAATTGGAAATAATTCCCTTTCCGTCAATCTCGCCCCATTTTTGAATCCAGAAGAAGATTTGCTGCGTCTTGTTGACCCCTTCTTTTCCATGACATCCATCTTCGCCACCATTTTTCTCGTGATCTGTTGGGCGATGGGATGCCTTCCTCTTCATCCATCTTCTCAGAATTGAATCTCACAAAATCCCTCCAATTACCAAAATGCTGTCTCTCTTCTTCTTCAAGCATCTGTTGAGCCTCATCGGTGAGTTTGGATTTGCAATACTCATATTGCGACTCTGAGTCCAAGCCATAAGACTCCAGATGCCAATAATATTCAGGCAATTCGCCATATAAGTAAAAGCAATGGCACATTTTGAACAACCTTGCAGCACGCAAGTAGTTCTTTTTCTTCTTTTCAGCCCTCCCTTCTTTGTAAGAAATATCAATATTTCTTAAATCTGACATGATTGTAATTTGTTTGTGATAAAAATGAAAAGGTATATGGCAAATGTTTATTGATATCCTCTCTTCATACATTTCTTTAGTCGTCAATAGATAGAGCCCCTTTGTCCTAACTTCTTATGAAGAGCGACAATCCCTGTTGTGAAACTTAAACAACTGGTATCAAGACCTCCTGTTTGCCGAAGTCGATAACCCAACCATGGTTGGCCATAAAAAAGGTGCCGATAAGTCCGGTAATTGGAAATCCCATTTCCTTGGACAATTCGATGCCGGCAACATTGTCCTCCCTCACGACGAAGGTCATCTCATACTCCCTGCCACAGAAGGCAAGAGTACCGCTCGCCATTTTTCTTGTCGTACCTATACCATCAATGCCAATCTGATTGACCGTCTCCTCCAATGGCCTCATCCTCTTCTTTAACTGATGATAGGCATAGCCGAACATGACGTTGTCAGTGCAACCTGTGTCAATCACCATAACAATGCCTTTGAACGGCCCCTCTGAAATTCGGATGAAGGGCATACCTTTTTCCTGGGCATCCGCGAAAAAGGGTATGCGACAGTAGCTCTGTTCCATTTTGTCGATTCCTTTAGCCTTTTCGTTACTGATGTTTTTCTCTTTTCCCATTTTTTATTCTTCTTTGGTTTTCACAGTGCAAAGATAACTATGGGCGGCGAACATAATGTTCGCAAATTGAAATATTGTGAAGAGATTCTGCGTAAGGCTCAAGAATAGCATGAGGAAGATGTCCGTGGGATAAGATGCGAAATAAAAGAAAAGAGTTCCAATTAATTCTGCAACTACGTGAAGTTAATGAATGTAAACCAATCGTTTGCGGTCAATAACCCACATAGTTATTGTTACCATCTGCAATAATACACGGAAGGTTACTGATAGGGGACAATTCTCCCTATGGTATAAAGATTTCGTAAAAAAGTATCAAATATAGCACCGTATTACGAGTTCCTTTTACTATTTCATCTGTTTTTCGATAAAAAATAGTATCTTTACACGCTGAAAGCGAGCCAATTGTTAAGGAAGACAAACATTAAGTTGTTGTAGGATGGCAACACCGACGCTTGACAAAACTGGTATCCAGATTACTTATTGAAAAAACAAAATGAAATCAAGGTTTATTGGGAAAATGACAAAAAAGACAACGACACTCATCATTGTGGTACTTCTTCTGTGTGTTTCATCAGCAGCACAGGAGAAAGTTTCAGCCCAGTGGGAATATCGGTATCTTGTGGATAGAATCGGCGGAACTTATATTCCCAAGGACATAGACGAAGCCATTGACTCTTTGGACGTAATTATTAGTCCTGAGGACAAACGCTACATCACCGATTCCTTGTCTTTGGATGATTTTCGTATCAATTGTCATCATGGATTAGGAATGTGGATAAGGAACAATTGGGGGTTGTGGGCAGGTTCCCGCCTTCAACAGTTTTTTCTCGACAAGAATGTTTACCACCCTGATGATATGTCGGACGTGATTTTGAAGGCTTACTATAAGAAAAAGATTCAAGGATTGGATAATTCTACTGAAGATGATATAGAAGCAAGCACTCCAACTTCAAAAGAATATAAAGTGACTAAAAATCCGCTGAAGAGGTTATGGTCAAGGCTCAGGTATAATATGAGCAAGGACACCCATGAGCAAAAACACGAATTAAAGGAAAAGGGATATGAAAAGGGGAAAACAGTTTATTTTCAATATCCCTATGGATGTTCAACTGCAAAAGAACAACAGATATGGTTAGATACAGAGAACTACGACCAATTGCCCATAGGTAAGATAACAGACATTAATTACTCATGGAAACGAATTAAAGTCAAACTCATTGACACGAACTCTCAGTATGGCATCATCATATTCGACGGAAACATCAAAGACGATGACGTTGGTAACGTCAGAAGAGATTTCAACAATTTTGTCGTCAATAGCCCTAACAGGTTCTATATGCAGAAAGGAGATGAGTTATGGTTTAACATCAACTCCAATTTTTGGTCTTCAGTGAAGCAATTGAAAAATAATTAATAAATGAAGGAATAAAGATGACCTCTCTCTCTTCGAATAGTTCATCCATTCATATTCAAATTGCTTTTACAGTCAGGCCTTGGCTATTGTGAATCTTCAGAACTGCTCATTCCGGTCTGAATGCGTATGTAACTTCTTTCAACCTTTTTCAGATTCATCGCATTTGCTTCTTCCTTGGTCAAGGACCTTAGACCTTCCGCTTTCTTCTGTACGGCAAATTTTAATATAATTATTTGTTAGTGGCATGTAATAGTCGTACCTTTGCAACGAACAAAAGTAAAATCCAATGAAAAAATCCATCTGGTTGACGATAACCATAGCATTTTGCTTGGGTGTAGTTTCATGTTATCATGACAACCGCCTGCCAGAACTGGATGCCAAGGCAAGACTATATGTGGAGAAAAGATAACAGAAACAAACTGCAAACACGATGAAGGAAGGGATGCTTGTAAGCGGATGCGAGGGCGAAGTGAACGGATATGATACCCAGCTGCTCTATTTCACTTGTTCTTCCCTCAGCAGCGACGACCGAAGGCTGTATGTCATCAGCGACCGCGACGGACATCCCAACGTTTATGTCAGGGAATTGGCCACGGGGCAGGAGACACGGCTGACCGACAACCACCTTGGCACGCTGAAAAGCTACGTCTATTTCGACTGCAATCCCGGCAAGGGACTGGGCAAGGCCAGCGTATGCCTGGACAGTGTCCGGGACATCATCTATTATATTCAAGACAACCAAATCTGCAAGGTGGGATTGGATGGAACCATCCATGTGCTCAACCAAGTGCCGGACGGCAGGATGACGGCCTTCACCCATGTGAGCAGTGACGGAAGGCTTCTCTGTGTCCCGATGACCGACGGCAGGGCCCTGGACTACGACCCCGATAGGGAAGGGTATGGGCTTGACCGGCGGCCTGTCTATGACATCGACGGCCGCGTGCAGGAAGAGCGGTTGAGCAGCTATCTCTGTGTCTACGACACCGCCACGGGAGCACTCGTCTATGAGAAGGAGGTTCCCTTGTGTTGGATTACACACGTGCAGTTCAATCCCATTGACCCCGAACTCATCATGTTCAACCATGAGTGGCCGAGCTTTGACTGCGGCATCCGCCGCATCTGGCTGTACGACCACCGTAGTGACGCCATCGTCCGCATACGGAAGGAAGGTGCGGACACCTCTGGCAACACTGGCGGCCACGAGCGCAGGGGGGCGGACTGGATTTGCCATGAGATGTGGACTGACAACGGTGGAACCATCATCTATCATGGTGGCTACGCCAACGGTCCCGCCCTTGTCGGGAAATACGAACTGGCCAGCCAACGCTACTGGGAGATAGCCCTTCCCGAGGATTACAACGCCTACGGGCATTTCACCATGGACCACCAGCAGAACCTCTGCTGCGACGGCTATTTCAAGTTCCCTGATGACATCAAGGCCGTAAGGGAAAACAGCACAGACAACGGTCCCGACCCGCACAAGAAAGACGGAGAGTACATCTCTCGTGTCGTTCCTGATTGGGAGGCGGGTCGACTGGAGTGGATACCCCTGTGCAAGCACCGCAGCGACTGGCTGGGACAGGATGCCCACCCACACCCCATCTACAGTCACGCCGGCGACGCCATCTTTTTCAACAGCCGGAGCGGAAAATACGTCAAGGTGTACAAAACCCAAGCCCTCCCTCACACCAATGAACGATAAATAGTCCATGGCAGAGGAGAGGAGAGAAAAGACAGAGGCACCAAGAGGATTCCATGAAAAAACATTCATTGAAGTGAGTTTTATCAATAATAAATTTTTTTTTAGCAACGCTAAATCCTACTTGGTACCATGTCAAAAAAAGTCAGTCTTTTATGTATCCTTATGGTTTTGTGCACCTCCATTTTGGGACAAGACAGGTCACAGGCTATCTTGTTGAAAAAAGCCTATAAGCAGAACTCGACATCGTTGCTGTATCAGTTTTTTGACAATTGGTCCAATGCAGTTACATCTAATGAGAATGAAGCAAAAAGCAAATGGGTAGAAGAGGCCCATAAGGTTTATGCCGCTTTCTATCAACCTCTCCAATTGGATAGAATCGGGTGTAGAAGCGAGGACCAAAACTTATATGAAAATATACCGTATTTTATTGTACAAGGCAGATTGGATGCGATTTATTTGGCGGATATCATCCCGCTAAATTCAGATGAACTTGAGGCCTATTACATGAATCGTATCAATCAAATGAATCTGGATGAAGATACGCGCAAAAAAAATATAGATGAGATTCGAATACAAAAAGAAATAGGAGAGTTGATTCTTGAGTTTGAAATGGACTTCCATGGGCTGTCAATTCCTACCACCAAGGTGGATTCAACTATTTCGTTTCGCCCTCCCGTAAACATCCCTAACAAGAAAATTGTCTATCTGACCACCGAGTACAAACGGTTGCTGGACCACTTTTTGGGTAACAGACATGTTGGCTTTGCAAAAAAAAGCATCATGCAAGTCGCCTATTCAAAAGGTGAAAGCCGGAAGAGGATGGATTTCTTCAACAGTGCCGCCAGGATATTCTATGGACACTGGGGTGGCTACTGGCAATATGAAACCTATCCCCAAGCCGCATCCATCGTTTTTGATTCCCAAATGCAACGTGCCGTCGTTTTCTTCCGATTCGTCTACGAGGGCGGTGAAGTAATCTTGGAAAAACAGAATGGCGTATGGACCATAGTCTCCGGCAAACTCACATGGATGGAATAGGCAAGCATCATCATGGAAATAGATAATACGTCACCCTTAATTATTCTGACCTCATTTATGTATGTGCAATAATATCGCTATAACATACGAGGTGGAGAAGTTCGGGGACAGGGAGTTCAACAGGGTGCTCGAGACCTTTGAGAATCACAACGTCACCATCATCAATTATTTCGAGCAGCGTCTCACCAACGCCTCGGCAGAGTCGTTCAATACGAAGATCAAGGCTTTCAGGACACAGTTCAGAGGGGGGGGCAGACATCAAGTTCTTCATGTACAGACTTGCAAAGCTATACTCTTGACCATGCAAGCACCGCCAACCAGGTTTATCCGCTGACCCGGTTTATCCGCTGACCCCTTTATCCGCTGACCCGTTTATCCGCTGACCCATGAAAACCGTTTCACTTTCGTTTCACCAAGGCAAATATAAAAGAGAGTCACATCTCTGTAACTCTCTGATTTTCAGTTGTACACCCGCAGGGCGTACAAACTTCTAAATCCAATGAAATCCCCATAAATCATACTGGCTTCATAAGCCATTGATTACTAGTTCCTTATAAGGTTTAGTTCGTTAAATTCAATTGCATCGTTTTTCAATAGATGTAGCATATCACGCCAAAAACACGCCAAAGAATTTCTGATTTCTTGACACAAGTTGGGAGATTTATTCATACATTTGCAACCAAATTCAATCGTATGGCAAACATAGAATACAGACTATCGTCAAAATCAGAAATGGGAACGGGAAGGAAGGAAATCCTCATCCGACTGTTCCAAGGCAGCAGGATTAACCTTCGTGCCCGCAGTGGCCTCTTCATCAACGAGGAGCATTTCGAATATGTCATCAACCGCGAGAAGACGGAGGCGAAAGGCGTGAAGGTGCCAGGAACCAAGTTGACGGCCTCCAAGTCCGAGGCCGAGAAGAAAGGCTTCGTCCTTTACGACCGTGGAGAGGTTGTGTCGAAAGGGCGTATCTTGACCGATGACAAGACTTACCATGACGGCATCATCCGCAAGCTTGACGAATTGAGCAAGTACGTCATGGAACAGTTCAACAAGGATGGTGCATACAAGGTGAAGGGAGAATGGCTGAAAGATGCCGTCTGTCGCTTCAACCACCCGGAGGAATTCATGGCGGTGAAGCCCAAGGAACATGGACACTCCTTCTTCGAGATGTTCGACTTGTACCTGTCAAAGAACGAGTTCTCCATATACCACATCAAGAACACCCGTGTGCTCATGCGTGACCTGGGCCGCTACGAGGCTTTTGTCAGGAGGTTCAGGCACAAGTCGTTCAAGCTCGAGCTGGACACCCTCGACCGTGAGACAGTGGAGGACTTCTTCGACTATGTGGTCAATGAGCACGAGTACTTCGAGGCCTATCCTGATTTCTACAAGGCCATCATGAAGTCCTACCCTGTGGAGATCCAGCCCAAGCACAAGACAGTGAAGGTCGCCCTTCGCGGGCACAACACCATCGTCAAGCTAAAGAAGAAGTTCAAGGGGTTCTACAACTGGCTGAACGAAAACGGCTACACCAAGAACCGTCCTTTCGAGGGTGTCAAGATTGGCTCCGAGCGCTTCAGCCTCCATCCGTTCTACCTGACCAAGGATGAGTTGATGAGCATTTACAATGCCGACCTGTCAGATCGGCCTATGTTGGAACGCCAACGCGACATCTTCGTGTTCCAATGCATGATCGGCTGCCGCGTGGGCGACCTGATGCGCATGACGAGGAACAAGATTGCGAACAATCGTCTGACCTACGTCCCGGGAAAGACCAAGGGTAGCAATCCCATGGTGGTGCGTGTGCCGGTCAACCAGATTGCGGCGGCGATAGTCAGCAAATACGAGAAGGTGGATTGCGGCGGCATGCTGCTGCCTTTCATCTCGCCCCAGAAATACAACTACGCCATCAAGAAGGTGCTGACGCTGTGCGGTGTTACTCGTATGGTCACCGTCCTCAATCCGACTACTGAGGAGGAAGAGCAGCACCCCATCAACGAAATCGCCAGCTCGCACCTTGCCCGACGCACCTTCATCGGCCTACTCTATGAGCAGGTGCCCGACCCCAATCTCATAGCCCCCTTGTCCGGCCATTCCTACAACAGCCGTGCTTTCCACCGGTACAAGGACGTGACCGACGCAATGGCCGACAAGCTGGTGTCGTTGCTGGAATGAAGACTGATTCGTGATCTGCCACAGTCCGATTCATCTGCCAAATGTAAAAAGAAATAAAAACCCGACGACTTTAACGTATTGTTTGGAGTTTTTTTTCTTACCTTTGCTGGACAAAGTAAGAACTCAATCCGAAAACACATGAAGCACCTGGGGATTCGCCATTTCGCCCGTTGAAGAAGCGGATACCGAATACAGCCGTCACAATCTGATCATCGTCCCGCAGGACTTAGGAAAAAGCACCGTGCTGAAGGTTGCGTGTTTCTGTGATTGGATAGGCAGATGGATCTGTTTCCAGAATCCGGGATGTAACGCTTGGGTGTTTATATGGTTAATCTTCCTTTTGCATGTGAAATGTGCGACCTGAAGTCGTGAAAGCAATTTTTCAGCCCTCGGAGGAGGTGTCTGAATCTGCTGTTCCGTTAGCAGTAGCCTAGACAGATATGCGTGAGGGGTGACCTTCGGTTGTGAAGCTCTGACGACAACGTGGCCACTCGCCGAGCATCACGGCGGCGACGCTTACCCACGGCATTCGAATTAGAGGTTATTTAGTGACCTCATCACTTAGAAAATCACCACTCTTTAGAATGACGAGCTAAACATAGTAATATAATTTATTTAATTAGTTTTTTTAAGGAATACTTGACAGTATGCTGGAAGTCGTGAGATTTCCAGCATTTTTGTGTCGGGCATGGCACCAACCTGGCTGGTAGAAATCCAGTCGCGGGTATTTGCCACCAAGCGAAGCGAAAGACAAGTCGTTGTCAGTAATGGTATGGATGAAGGAAGTCAGCCGCGAGACTATCGAGCCTACAGACAGGAACTTGGTACAAGGATAAATGGGAAAGGATAAGACTGCGAAACAAGTCGAAGTCCGAAAGGTAAACGTACTCCCCAAAACAGTAAGCCAAGAGGTTGTGAAGTCATAAGGTTAGTGTCTTACCCCGAGAGGCCCATCCAGCGTTTATGCAGTGCGATAAAAAGCTCATGGGTGCGAGTCAGCTGAGCCCATAGTAGGTGAACCACCTTCACTGAAGGGGTTAATGTATATATAGTGTAAATCGCTGTAAGCATTCGAAACGTTCGACCATCCAGTACTTCAGATTTTGGACTTTTTTCAGATAGCTGCCCAGATCTCGTAGTTTGGGCACGTGTATGTGTACAAAGTCCCCCATTTGTTGTTCTCCTCCACGGAAAGCCTGAGATATCGGGCCTTTTCGTTGATTTCACTCATGATGTCATCCTTGTGGCCTTGTTGACATGTAGTGCACGATGCTTGTTGCCTTTGCCCCTTACCTTCACATAAGGCTCTCTGGAGTCAAGATTCATATCTGCAAGTCTTAGGGACAGGGCTTCTTCTATCCTGCATCCAGTACTGTGTATGCAAGGGATATCAGCACAACATCCCTGTAACCCTCATCCGTGCCTATGCCTTGCATATTCAAGATTGTCTTGACCACCTACTTGCTTAGACAGATGACTTTTCCTGCATCAGCTTTACTGCAACGTATTTCCCTTGCCTCCATGTAGAGTTTGCTGTATTGCGTCTCGTGGGAAGCGATATTTTTCAGGAACGACCTTACGGCTGCCAGCCTTGCATTGAATGTTTGCGCTTTCAAACCCTTGCCTTTTATGTCGGCGAGCCATTCCATAAGCAGCGACTTGGAGAATCCTGTATCAGTGCAAAAGGTGCAGGCAGGTCGCAAAAGTGGCACCGCTTCGTCCAAGGACGATGCAGCCGACACTGTTCAGACCCAAGTCGCCGACAATGCATCTGATTCGGCCAAGGTTGCCGCATCTGATCCGGCTTCGGAAAACGATGCAGCTCCCACCGCCGAAGACTTTGGAGGACAAACATCCCCTTCCTGGGATTTCTTCATGTCGCATTGCAACAGCTTCGACCCCAGGGACAAGGGAGTTAGCGTCCGCATCGACCGCAAGGTGAAGAAGAGTCTCGACCTGGCGAAGGCCAGGATGTCGAAAACCGTCTCAATGAAAGGCATGGTGAGCGCCATCGTCTTGCATTTCCTGACGGAGCATGAAGCCATGTTCGAGAAGCAGCAGCAGGAGATGTCGTGACGCAGCCGCTGCAGGCTCTCCGCTTTCCTGACAAATCTCATTTTTGGATGGAAATGACCGGAAGTCTTCCAGACGGTTCTCTCTGATGCTTGTTTTTGGTTAGGCGGCAAGTAGGGTTCGCGTGTGTACACGCTTACACTTCTTGCCGCCTTCCAATGACCTGGGAATCAGCTCGAAACTCGCATTCCTTTCAACGATGGATTCTTTACAAAAAAATGCATATGAAAACGACAAAACAGACAAAAAAGACCAGGAACAGGACTATGCGGGTGGACCTCCGTCTCACCAAGTCGGAGAAGACCATGTTCTTCGAGAAGGCAGGAGACGCCTTCGACGGGAACGTCACGCAGATGGTGGTGTACGCCGTGAGGATGCTCGATGAGAACCGGCTCAGTCAGAAACTGAAACTGATCGGCAAGTTCTCGGAGTCCTGCAACAGCATCCTCGTTGAGTTCAAAAAATCCGGGACCAACCTCAACCAGGCCGCCCATCAGTTGAATGCGCTGATGGGGGAGTACGACGGAAAGCCGCAGCATGCAGTGGTCAAGGACTGCCTTGAGAACCACCTCCTTCCGAGCATCAAACTCCACAACGATGCTGTGCTGCAAGTGGAAAAGGGTTTCACCTCGGCTCTGAATGAGTTGATGGGCACCCCATAGCCCGACATGTCCCACAAGCCCAACGTGCCCCACGTCTCGAGTGCCATGGTGCTACAGGTGGGAGATACCTCACGCAGCATCGGATGAGTCGACGTGTGCAACATACACCACAAGTCCAACGTGCCCCGTGTCTCGAGGGCCATAGTGCTACAGGTGGGAGGTACCCCGCGCAGAATTGGATGAGTGTGCGGATGTAAAATATTCCACAAGTCCAACGTGCCCCGTGTCTCGAGGGCCATGGTGCTACAGGTGGGAGGTACCCCGCGCAGCATTGGATGAGTGTGCGGATGTAAAATATGCCACAAATCCAAAGTGCCCCGCGTCTCGAGGGCCATGGTGCTACAGGTGGGAGGTACCCCGCGCAGCATTGGATGAACCGACGGGTGCAGCATATGCCACAAATCCAAAGTGCCCCGCGTCTCGTGGGCCATGGCGCTACAGGTGGGAGGTACCCCGCGCAGCATTGGATGAGTCGACGGACGCAACATTTACCACATAACCAACACACTCCAAGCAATGAAAATAACAATGCTAAAGTCGTCAAGCCAGTTCGCTGGTGTGAGCTACAATGAGAAGAAGGTGAGAGAAGGGTTGAGGACTCCAGACGGGAAACATCCGCTGGTGGAACCCATGGGCTGGAGGAATTTCCCCGCGCCCGAGGGCATGCTGTTGACCGAGAGGGCCATCATCCAGACGATGAAGGACTGGTGTGTGGGAGGCCACGTCAGGAAAAACTTCCAGCTCCATTTCGTTGTCAGTTGCCGGGGAAATGAGAAATCCCCCGAGGAACTGAAGGCAGCGGCGGAGCATCTTCTCGACCGTTTCGGATACGGGAAATGCCCCACGGTGTTCTACCTTCACCGGGACACCGACGACCTACACCTGCATGTGGTCACGACGACGGTTGACGAGAGAGGAAAGAAAATCCCGGACCATCAGAATGCGCTGCATTTCGCACAGGAACTGGATGAATACCAGAGGGTCGATGTCGATAAGGAGGTGGACGATGCCGTCAGAAAAGCCATGGGCTACCATTTCACAAGCGACCGGCAATTCTCGCTGCTCCTCTCGTCGCTGGGTTTCCAAAACGGACCCCGATACGAGAAAGACGAGTCGGAAAGAGCCACGACGACACCCAGGAAGGAGTCCAAGTCCATATGGGCGACCAATGCACTGTGGCTCTTCCTCTATCGTTATGAAAAGGTGGTGGGACGGATTTCCATGGAGCAGATCCGCCGGAAGGCAGAGGAGAACAAGAGGAAGGTCATGCAGGACGCTAATCGGGAAAAGTGCAGGGAAAAACTGGCGAAAAAGATGATGGAATGCCGTCTTCGCGAGATGGAGGATTTCTACTCGGGACGCAAGCCTCTCACCAAGAAGGAGCTGAAGCGGGTGCAGAAGGTCCGTGCCCTCGACAGCCAACTTGAAGGTGCGATGGCCCGGCGGGGCATCATGCGGAACGACCTGTACCAGATGGCTCTTGCCAAGGATGAGATGAAAAAGATGGGTGTCGACATCAGGTACAATTACGACAGGAACGGCATCCCCAATGGTTTCATCGTCATCGACCATGGCTCACGTTCGGTGTGGAAGGGTTCCGAACTGGGCTTCTCGTTCGCAAAGTTCCTCAGGCCCGACGAGCCAAGGCTGTGGAGGATCGTGCAGGAAGGCAGGTACAGGGAATACATGTCGGCGCTAACGGAATTGCGTGAACAGGGAGAGCACATGCCAGTCGTCCTGCAGGTAAGGAACCAGGATGGCGGCCTTACACATTTCGTCTATGGCGAAGAGAACGTTTCCATGGTTCCCGAGGGGGTGGGGAGGGAAACGGTCGTGAACGGTGTCCCATTGTTGTTCCTGACAGGGGAAGACATGGACACCTTGAATGGCATGGGATTTGAGTTCCATGTCAAGGAATCCATGTTTGACGCCATCCCCAGGGAGGATTTGTTGGACGACGGTATGGAAAAGGAAAAGGCAAAGACGAAAGGAAAGGAACAGCCTGAAGGAGCGGGGGGAAATCTTGCAAACCGAATCCCGGAAGGGTTCATCAAGGCAAGCGGGCCGATTGTCAGGGATGGTGCCTTTTATATCATGGTGGATGAGATAGGAGGGAGGCCCCCAAGGAACAGGATGTGCCAAATCAGCCGCGAGGACTGGGTGAAAGTGAAAAATGGCGAGATGTCATTGGAGGATGCCGTGGCGAAATACTGCCGCAAGGAAGTCGTTGCTGCTCTTGAGGATTATTTCGACGGCCAATGTTATGGCCATGGCGTTTCCATCGACATTCCCGACTTCGGCGCCGTTTTGGATAAAATGGACATCAGCCAGGTGTTCGGGTTCATCAACCACGTGGTGGATTGCGCATGTACCATCGCCACCGACCTTGGGGATGCTCCTTCGTCAGGTATTCCATATGGCGGCATCTCTCGCAAAGACGTGTCGAAAAAGAAACGCAAGAAAGACAAAGAAAGCCAAGGTGGTGGAGTGTCGTATTAGACGGATGAAGGCATCTCACCCGTGCCTGTTCGCTGACACCTTATGATTATATGAAAATAAAAAGTAAGTATATTTCAAACACAGATAATCATACGTAATCATATGTATTCATGGATGTTAGCAATAAATAAACCCTTTATTCTGACCAAAATCTGTTCAGATTTCGAGTTTGTAAAAAAATCAGAGGGAGTTAAGAATTTCTTAACTCCCTCATCCTCAGTGCTTTAACCTTGTACACCCGCAGGGGCTCGAACCCTGGACACCCTGATTAAGAGTCAGGTGCTCTACCAACTGAGCTACGGGTGCATCCTCTTGCATCTTGATATATTTGCGATGCATTTCTCAAATGCGACTGCAAAGGTATGGCTTTTATCTGAAACCACCAAACATTTAAGCGTTTTTTTTCAAATTTTCCTTTTTTTCCTCCATTTTCTTCCATTGCGTCCCAATTTCTTGTTTTATGAGTTGTCTTTTCTGTTGCAAAAGATTATTTCGGCACCAACGAGAATATTGAAACATCACCCTTGTTTGAACCAATTATAAAAGCCATAAATAGGGTAGGGGATTGCCATCTATGTCAGCATTTGATTTACTGTTGTGACATGTCAAATAGAAGTTTCTCTCAGCCCTGCATGTGTCATGACACCCCTTCGGGGACTTAAGATAGGTTGAAAAAGGTAATCCTTCAGTGCTTGTTGATTTTTACCACGCGCTCGACTTTGTCGCATGGCTTGTTCAAGAATTAGTCGTAAATTTTAACAAAAAGGAATACAACATATTAATAGGACCCTGCTTATACGTCTTTGAGCAATGATTAATTAAATAATAATTTATGGGATTTATATATATATTGTGCTATTCGCTGAATGATTACTGAAAATGCCCCATACGTTAATTTTTTCTAAATGATGAGGCGATACGTTAAACAATCATATTTCTTTACAGTCAAAAATTATATGAGATGGAATAGTATTGAAATGATAATAGTCTTGGTGGCCAGTCTCATTGTGAGCGGTTGCAAAGAAAAGAAACAAGAGAAGCCACACGGCCCTGTACATTATAAAACGATGGTGGTGTCATCCCGTGACGTCACTCTGTATCAGACCTATACGGCACGACTCTCCGGCAGACAGATAGTGGAAGTACGCCCGCAAGTGTCAGGAAACATCACACAAATCTGCATCAAGGAAGGCGATCATGTCAAGAAAGGACAGGTGTTGTTCGTCATCGACCAGGTTCCTTACAAAGCCGCCTTGGATGTGGCTGTGGCGGCAAGGAAAAGTGCAGAGGCGAAACTCTCCACGTCGCGTATGAACTACAAGAGTGAGTTGGGCCTGAAGGAAAGCAACGTTGTGTCAGACTTCTCCGTTGAAACCATGCGCAACGCCATGCACGAGGCTGAAGCGGTTCTTGAACAAGCCAAAGCACAGGAAAGCAACGCACGAAACAGCCTTTCCTACACCGTGGTGAGAAGCCCGTTGACCGGTGTCGCTTCCATGATACCCTGGCATGTGGGAGCCTTGGTGAGCAGCAATATCGGCGAGCCTCTCGTCACCGTGGCCGACGACCATGAGGTATACGCCTATTTCTCCATCA
The DNA here is from genome assembly GCA_017619375.1 of Prevotella sp. Classification (GTDB taxonomy): domain Bacteria; phylum Bacteroidota; class Bacteroidia; order Bacteroidales; family Bacteroidaceae; genus Prevotella. The sequence continues at coordinate 219,209 of JAFZSL010000007.1, forward strand.
CGGAAAACCATGCCCTCGACATCATCAAGCAATATGGTTCCATCGAGCGATTTGTCGGCCAGGCTCCACAGGTGGGTTTGCGATTGAGCAATGGCAACGACTATGTGATGGCTGGACGTGTGGATGCCGTCAGTGGTTCGGTGGATGCTACGACAGGGGCGGTGAACATGCGCGCCACCTTCCCCAACCCTGACAGACTTCTTCACAATGGCGGCAGCGCTTCCGTCGTCATGCCCACAACCATCAAGAACTGCGTGGTTGTGCCACAGGAAGCAACCTACGAATTACAGAACAAGATTTTTGTCTATCGCGTGGTCAATGGGGTGACCAAGGCCACGCCCGTGGAGGTTCACCCGCAGAGCAACGGTAAGGAATACATTATCAAGAACGGCTTGAACGTGGGTGATACCATCGTGGCAGAAGGAGCAGGGCTGTTGAAGGAGGGGGTGAAGATATGAACGTCAGGACCTTCATCGACAGACCCATCCTGGCAGGTGTCATCTCCGTCTTGATGGTGCTCGTCGGCATCATCGCCCTCACGAGGCTCCCCTTGGAGCAGTTCCCTGAGATAGCACCACCCACTGTGCGCATCAACGCCAACTATACGGGTGCCAATGCGGAAACAGTGATGAAAAGTGTCGTAGTGCCACTCGAGGAGGCCATCAACGGTGTGGAGGGAATGATGTACATGTCGTCAAGGGCATCCAACACAGGCAATGCCAACATCTCCGTCTTCTTCAGACAAGGCACCGACCCCGACATGGCCATGGTCAATGTGCAGAACAGGGCGGCCACCGTGCAAGGGAGGCTGCCCAGCGACGTGGTGAAAGGAGGTCTGACAGTAAGGAAGCGGCAGTCGAGCAATATCAAGCAAATCACGGTTTACAGCCCAGACGACTCATTCGACCGAACTTTCCTGGCCAACTACACGAAGATCAATATTGAGCCGAGGTTGAGCCGCATAGCCGGCGTGGGAGAGGTTAATGTCATCGGGGCAGATTACTCCATGCGCATCTGGCTTGATCCGATGAAAATGGCACGCTATGGACTAACTCCTTCAGATGTCACGAAGGTGCTCAGTGAACAAAACTTGGAAGTGGCTACTGGAACATTGGGAGCTGACTCACCGAACACCTTCCAATATATCCTCAAATACCGTGGTACTTACGAGGAGGAACAAGGCTATGAACAGATGGTTGTCCGCTCGATGCCCAACGGCGATGTGTTGCGCATTGGCGACATTGCCAAGGTGGAGTTGGGCTCACAGAACTACAATTATATTGGTGAGACCAACGGACATCCCAGTGTCAATGTTTCCATCAACCAGGTTTCGGGGTCCAATGCCAATGAAATCATCGAACAAATCGACCGCGAGGTGGCCGAAATCAGGGCAGGCCTGCCTGCAGGCATCGCCATTGACGACCTGGAATCGAAGAAAGACTTCCTCGACGCATCCATCAAAAGTGTGCTGAAGACGCTCTTCGAGGCATTGCTTCTCGTCATATTCGTGGTCTATGTCTTCCTCCAGAGCTTTCGTTCAACCATCATTCCCACCATCGCCATCGGTGTGTCGCTCATCGGTACGCTGGCGGTGCTCTACGCCATAGGTTTCTCCCTCAACATGCTGACGCTCTTCGCCTTGGTGCTGGTGATCGGCACCGTTGTGGACGACGCCATCGTTGTCGTGGAGGCAGTGCAGGCGAAGTTTGACGAGGGCGTCAGGTCTTCATACGAGGCGACGACCAAGGCCATGGGGGGCATCACCTCTGCACTCGTCACCACCACGCTTGTATTCATGGCAGTCTTCATTCCGGTTTGCTTCATCAACGGGGTCACCGGTACTTTCTACACGCAGTTTGGCCTTACCATGGCCATCGCCGTGGCCATATCACTCTTCAACGCCCTCACTTTGTCGCCAGCCCTCTGTGTGCTCATCATGACACCCCACGCCGATGTGCAACAGGGAGAGAAACTTAGTTTCTCATCACGTTTCCACATTGCCTTTGACTCCGCTTTCAACAGGATGGTGCTCAAATACAAGAAAATGGTGGGATGGTTGTTCGGTCGCAAGTGGCTGCCCTTGCTGCTGGTGGTGGTCGCCGCCGTGGAACTCGCCTTGTTGATGAAGAACACCAAGACGGGATTGGTGCCCAAGGAAGATATGGGAACCATCTACGTGAATGTGCAGACTTCTCCGGGTTCCACCTTGAGACAGACGTACGGCATCATGAAGGAGGTGGAGAAGAGGATTGAGAAACTTCCTCAAATCAGGATGTACTCCCTTGTGGCGGGCAACAGCGTGGGATTCGACCAGTCGTCATCCAGTGGCAACTTCACCCTGAAACTGAAAAACTGGAACGAGAGAAAAGGGAAGGGTGACGACGTGGACGCCATCACGGAGGAGATATACAGACTCACCTCTGACATCTCGAATGCCAAGATACAAGTGAGCACACAGGCCATGCTGCCGGGTTTCGGAAGGACGAATGGCTTCGAGATGCACATACAGGACAAGAGAGGTGGGACGATGGAGGAATTGATGGAACAGACCAACTCGCTCATCGCCGCACTCAACGAACGGCCGGAAATCAGCAGGGCATACACCAACTTCTCCTTGAACTATCCGCAATATCGTGTGGAGGTGGATGCCGCCCTATGCAAGCGACATGGGGTGTCGCCCAACGATGTGCTGTCGGCATTGCAGGGGTATGTGGGAGGACTGTATGCGTCCAATTTCGTCAGGTTCACAAAACTCTACCGTGTCATGGTGCAAGCTTCGCCTGAATACCGTTTGGACAAGGAGTCGCTCAACAACATCTTTGTCAAGACCGAACATGGGGAGATGGCGCCCATAGGACAGTATGTGACGTTGACTCGCGTTTTCGGGTCGGAGACATTGTCGCGATTCAATCTTTTCCCTTCCATCGTTGTGAATGGCATGCCTGAGGAAGATTACAGCACCGGACAAGCAATTGCAGCCATCAGGGAAGTTGCTGCCGAGGTGTTGCCTGAAGGCTATGGGTATGAGTTTGGTGGAATGACAAGGGAGGAGGCTGCAGCGGAGAACACCACCACATTGGTCTTCATCATCTGCATCATCTTCATCTATCTCATCCTCTGCGCTTTATATGAAAGTTTGTTCATCCCCATGGCGGTTATCCTCAGCGTACCGTTCGGTCTGGCGGGTTCGTTCATCTTCGCACAGATATGGGGACTGGAAAACAACATCTATATGCAGACGGGGCTCATCATGCTCATCGGACTGTTGTCGAAAACGGCCATACTACTGACTGAATATGCCTCGGAGCGAAGAAAACACGGAATGGGAATAGTGGAGGCCGCCCTCGACGCCGCCGGTGTGCGCCTGCGTCCTATCTTGATGACGTCAATGACAATGGTGTTCGGTCTTCTGCCGCTGGCCCTTGCCACCGGTGTGGGAGCGAACGGCAACCAGTCTCTCGGAATGGGAGCCATAGGTGGCATGCTCATCGGCACCATCTCATTGCTTTTCATCGTGCCGCCCCTCTTCGTCATCTTCCAATTCATTGAGGAGAAAGTGTTTTCCAGAAAATCAAAGAGTGAAAATTGAGGACACCCTCTTTGTTATGATGTTTAAGATGTTTTCCGTTAAAGAAGATTAAAATGAGCTTTGTGGATGCAAGAATTTGAAGGCGCTTGTATTTTGTGGGTAAAAGAATAACTAAAAATGTATCATTTATGAAAACAAAGAGTAATTTCTTTTGCCTTGTCGGCGTCAGCCTTCTCGCTATTGTGTTTGTCATGGTTTCGTGTTCGAAGTCGGATAGTGAAATCGGTGAATTTGAGGGCAGTTCTGAATGTTATGAATACTCTGGCAAGAATGGAGATTCAGGTAATGGTGATGGTAAGAAACCTGACAACACACAGGCCGGCGTGGTAACAGCTGGCGAGTGGTGCGACCTGACACATTGGGAATTCTGGTCAAAGTTGATGCAGGGAGGGGCATACTCCGAGATGAGCGACTATTGGGAGTTTTTCACCAACAACCGCGTCGCTGTTAAAGTGACCGATGAGGGTGGCAACGCCTTAGCGGGTGTGACCGTCAAACTATTGGTTGAAGGCAACGAAGCGAGCACCATTTGGGAGACAGTCACCGACAATCATGGCCAGGCTGAATGTTGGTTGGGCTTGTTCCAGAAAACAAAGGCCGAGCTTTTACGTGTCAGTTTGAATGGCGAAATGATGGAAAGGCAACCCGAGGTGTGTTCATGGGACTCTCTCCGTCAGACGATGCCTGTCAACAAATATGTCCTTAAGAAGCCGAAGACCCCGAACAATCAGACCGACATCGCCTTCATCGTCGATGCCACAGGTTCAATGTCCGACGAGATATTTTTCTTGAAACAAGACCTTGTCGATATCATCAACAAGGTGCAGTCCGTACGTTCAGGCATGAAGATGCGCACGGCGGCCCTGTTCTATCGCGATGAAGGTGACGAGTATGTCACTCGCCATCAAAACTTCACCGACGATGTCAACAAAACTGCCGCCTTTGTGACAGAACAGGAAGCCAATGGTGGGGGCGACTATCCGGAGGCAGTACATACCGCACTTGAAAAGTCGTTGCAAAACCTGTCGTGGGATGGCAATGCACGCACACGTATCGCATTCCTCATCCTTGACGCCCCGGCACATCATGAGGTGGCTATCATCCACTCGCTGCAAGAGTCGATAGAAAAATTCGCCAAACAGGGTATCAAGGTCATCCCTGTTGCCGCCAGCGGGGTGGATAAGAATACCGAGTTCATGCTGCGCTTCTTCGCCAACGCCACTGGTGGCACCTATGTCTTCCTTACGGACCACAGCGGGGTGGGCAACAGCCACATTGAAGCCTCTGTGGGTGAATATGAAGTGGAACAACTCAACAACCTTCTCATCCGACTCATCAAATACTACACGGAATAGGTAGAGATTGAAGATACTTGCTTATTGAGTGTGCGTGAGCCGAGTAGAGTCCACTTGAAAGGTGGATTGACCACTCGGCTCACCACAATTTATCCCACTTAAAGTGGCTCTATTTTTCAATCATCAATCATCTTTTTCATCAAATTCATGATTCTTGATGATATCCAATGTTTCCTGAGCCCTCTCCCTCCATGTTTCATCATAAATTCTTTTTACGGCTTTTATCGACATATCAAGGACTTTTTGGTAATCAGCCTGATTGTTTAGTCGTTTATAATATAACATCAGTTGATAGAAGTTGGAGGATAAGGATGAAGACATCCTGTTGTCCGCTATCCATGCTTTTTTTGTGAGAGGCTTGTCAAGATAACTGAAATCAGTGTTGTTGAAAATGCGTTCCTGTTCCTTGAAAATGTCTATCTCTTCATCCATCGATACTTGATAGACCAGGCCAAGGTCATAAAGTGTTTCTCTCTCTTTCCAAATCAAATAGCAGTCATCTGAGTTGTATTTCGACATGTATAGTTTTCTTCCTGTTCTGACAGATATCTCATCGATGACATGCAGAATGTATCTTTCATACTCCTCATAGTCAGAAATCACTGGAATCTCAGGTACATCGCCTATGCCCAGTTCGTTATATATGCGCTTGCAGTAGTCAGGATTATACATGAAACTATAGCAAAGGAGCAATTTGTCGCGGTGTTTCCCCATTCCGTCTTGTATGAGCCATTTGGGGATGATGGTGGCATCGCCGTTTCCAACGAATATTCCACCTTTTTCCATACTGTTGAGTTCGTTGAGGTTGACTTGAATCAGTTCTTTCGAGTATAAGCCGCTATTGAAGTATTCCCTGGCAAAGGTGGAATGTTCCTTTTCTCCAAAGAGTTTAAGGAAACTCACCCATGTATCGTAGTCGAAAAATGACTTTTTCTTAGGCAACATATCAAAAGCCTTCCTCCCGTATTCATGGCTTTCTGGTAGTCCTCTATTTATTCCCATGTATGCGCAGGTGTAGTAAACATACGTGTCAGGAATGTACATGTCAATCAAATTGAGCAACACTGAATATACGGAGTCCCTGTCGATGTATTCTTGTGAACGCATCATCTCATAGTCTTTGGCAAGGAAACAGTTCAACCAGGCTTTTTCGTCCTTTTGTTTTTGAAGTGCTTGATCCAGCCAACCTACATATTGTTCTGCATACCAATCAGCCTCATGGTCCTCTATCAATGACCCTTGTATCTGGTGGAGGTATGATGGGTATTTGTGCTGATCGTTCTTTATCTCATTCCCTGCTGTCACACCATAAGGATTCATCGCCAAAAGAATCAAAAAGAAGAACAAGTTTTGTTTCATCGCGAAGGTTATTTTCAAGGATTCAACAAAGTGTTTGTTAAAATTAGTCAAAGATATAAGTCGTGAGCCGAAGACTTCAGGGGCGGTTCTTTCAGCGTTTTTTCACCATGACAAATAGTCTCTGGCACGATTCGATGGGAATGTTCCACATCTTGTCAAACGTGTCAATGTTTATGGACTCGTTATAAGCATTGTTGCCGACATCATTTCTATATTTTTCCACAGAATCTTGTATGAAAAAGTGCGATTCATCATATCCCACCACTGGCACATAGTGGAGCGACTTTCCCGTGTAGACCAGGGTTATGACGGGGATTCCCTTGCTGACGGCGTTTTTCAAATCATCGGTTGTCCCTGTGAAATACTCAGTTGTGAAGGTGTTGTATTGTTCTTCAAAAAGCATCTTGAAACATCTTGGGAAGGCTCCCTCTTCATACTTGCAGGGGAAGGTGGGTTGATGATAGAGAGACACGCCATCGACATCCTCCCCGAAGAAGCGCAGCACGTAGGCGCTGGAGCATGCTGCACATTCATTTCCGTTCTGCGTGTCAGGCTTGGGGTTGGGAAAGATGACATACGATGAGGGATGGTCGTGTTGACTGACATATGTTTCTGGTGCCACCAGCCAATTGGCTCGTGCATAGTCTTTTTGTTCGTCAGTCATGTTGTTGAGCTTGCTCATCAGGTTTCCGAGGGTGTTTGCTTGGTTTCCCGACTGCTCATCCGGGGTTTGTGCATGGGCGGGTGATATCCATGAAATCAACATCAATATCAATGCGGAAATGCAAATGTTTGTTTTTTGCATCATAACAGGTTATTTATTGTTAAGTTGTGTGATGTATGACAAGCACGTCTCTCCACGTTCTTGTTTCTTAAATGGGTTTGTGTAAAAAGGTAGTTTTTGTCATCTATCAGGGGCAGGGCGGTGGACGAGTTGTGCAGGACCATCAGACTCCCATAACCAGAACCGGTTGCCATATAGGCTTTTGAGGTTGTTGATGTTTTGCTGGGCTTCATCACGTGAGTCATATGTTCCCACAACTATGCGATATACCACTCTCCCATTGGACATTGCCTTATAGATGTCGCCAGAGTCGAGGCCATCAGGCATGTTCGTATAACTCGATTTCGCCATTTGCAAGCTTTCAAAACTATCAATCACTACATAATACACCTTCTTTGAAGATTTCGCTTGCGGTGTTGACGGATTACTGTATTCCACTCTGACATATTCCTTTTTCACATAGCCCACCACTCCATTGTAATTGACTTTATACCATTTTCCGGAGTTGGAGATGAATGTCGCAGGTGGCCCGTCATTGACTATTTCCCCCACAATGGCAGATTCGGCAGAAGGAGATTTGCGGATATTCACATATCCGTCATAACTATTGGAGTAAATCTGCGGAGGTTGCTCCGGTTGTTCGGGGACGACGTTCTCCACTACCGTGGTGTCTTTCTCTTCCTTGTCCACTTTTGAGAACAGCCCTTCCTTCCATGCCCATAGCCCCAATCCTATCAATGCCGCCGACAGTAATCCGAGAATGGCGTAGAGCCATTTCTGGCCGGAGCCTTTCGGAAGCCTGACGATGGTGTCCTCGTGGTTGTTGTAGTCATTGTTGTTTTGATGTTGTCCAATGCTAGAATTATTTGGAGCGACAGGACTGTTGCAGTATGGACAGGTGACCACCCCGTCGGGAATCATCCTGCCACATTCGTCGCAAACTCTCGATGCCATGGTTGTAGTGGTTTTAGTAAAGCATTTCAGAATGACAAATATGTTTCATCGGCATGGCTATTGGCTAAGAAAGCCAATGTGGAAAACGCCAAACGTTCTCTCTATGGCAAGCGCGGTTCCATTATTTCCTTTCCACGGCAGAAGCGGTGCATGATTTGGCGGTCGTCGCCAAGGTAGATATATCGTTCCAAGCGCTCCAGCAGAGAGTAGTTGTCGAAGTTGAGCACGCTGTCGTCAATGACAAGTGCATCGAATTCATATCCAGGTTCGAAACTGCCGACTTTACCGAAGAAGCTGCCTGCCGACTTGGTGGCAATCCAGAAGACCTCGGACAGGGAGAGAAATTTGGTATCGTGATTGAGTTGGTAGTGCATCTTGCTGACTTGTATGGCATAAACCAACATGCGGAACATGTTCAGGTCGTGGCCCCCGCTGATGTCGCTGCCTAATCCTACACGCAGGCCATTTTCAAGGAAAGAACGGACGGGCGCCATGCCCGATGCCAAGTTGTAATTCGACGTAGGACAATGAGCCACCATGACATCGTTGCGCTTCATCATTTCCAGTTCGTCCCCGTCGGTCCACACGCAATGAGCCATGATGGTGGGCGTCTGTCCGAAGAGTCCATAGCGGTTGTATGCATCACCATAATTATTGCTTTCGGGCTCCAACTCTGCCACCCATGCAATCTCCGACGTGTTCTCTGAGAGATGTGACTGTACGGGCAAGTGATACTTGTTGGCCAGTTCACCACAGGCTCTTAACAACTGCGGAGTGCACGACGGCACGAAACGTGGCGTGATGATGGGACGTACCAGCGCATCGGGGTGGTTGAATTCCGCAATCAGCTGTTCATTACCTTCGATTGCAGCCTCCACGTCTTCGCTGAGTGTTTCAGGACAGTTGCGATTCATGGCGACCTTGCCGACAAAGGCACCCATTCCGGCTTCCTGATACAATTTCATCAACAGGCGGGTGCTTTCCGTATGTACGGTACCGAAAACACAACTGCGCATGGAGCCAAAAAGCCATTGGGTATGCAGGAAGCGGCGATACATTTTCTCGGCATAACGAATGTCGGCATATTTCGATTCCTCGGGAAATGTGTAGTTCTGTAGCCACGGCAACAGCTCCAGGTCCATCGCCACGCCTTGGTTCCGCATCTGGGGGGCATGCACATGCATGTCGTTCATGGCCGGTATCATCAACCGGTTTCCGTAATCAACAACTTCGGCATCCTCACTGTCCAATGACGCCAAATCTGACGCGACTCCAGACACGCGTCCATCGGCGTCCACGGCAACATAACCATTCTCCAATACCTCGAAACAGCTTCGCTCCTTTGTATATAGAATATGAGCTTTATAAATCTTCTTCATATGACTGATGTTTGATTAGTAGCATTTAATTCGATACAAAAGTACAAAAAAAATTGAATGAGTCCATTATTATGGTCAAATATTTATAGAACAAGCTGTATTGAGATTGATTTGCACATTCCAACCAGGTTGGATTTATTTAGAAGGACCATATTATGTCGAATAGATGGGAACAATGTCACTTTCATGAAAACAACCGATTTGAGCAGTTACGGTCCTTTTTCGCGCTTTTACCCAACCTGTCATGGGTTTATTGCTGCACATAGGCCGCAACTCCAAAGCCTCCGCCATAAAATTAGCAAGCTATTCCTTTCATATTTGGAAAAACAATCGTATTTTTGCATCGACAAAAACGGCCGCCCTCCTCTTGGAAGGGATGAAGGCGGTCTCTTCTGCAAAATGTCTACTGTTTCAAGCTTTTCAAATCTTTGATTCATGGGTTTTGAATATATGTCACAAGAAGGTTACGATGAACTCGTGGCCGAACTCCGTCAGTTGGAGAGTGTGGAACTGCCTCGTGTGAGAGAGGCCATTGCAGAGGCACGCGAAAAGGGCGACCTCAGCGAGAATTTTGAATATCATGCCGCCAAGCGTGAACAGTCGCGCTTGTTGGGCAGGATACGTTTCAAGCAAAAGGTGTTGGCCAATGCGAGGGTCATCGACATGTCGAGACTCAACGGCGATGACGTGAAACTATTCAGCAAGGTCGAAATGACCAATCTCAACAACAATGCCCGGATGAGTTACACCATCGTCAGTCCACATGAGGCGGACTTCACCAAGGGGAAGATTTCCATCAAGTCGCCCATCGGGCAGGCTTTGTTGAACAAGAAGGTTGGCGACATCGTGGAAGTGCGTGTCCCGGCCGGCATTCTCAAGCTTCGCATCGAAACCATCCAGCAGTGACACCTCCATGCTTGGTCCTGATGCCATGGTAATCATGGAATTAAAATCGTTTCATCGCCATCTGTCATTCAAGCAAAACAAAGAAAGATGAAATACAAGTTGACGGTTAGAACCATTTGGGAATATGGGCAACGTGTCGATTCCCAAGGGCACCCCCATCAAGAGGATGATTTGTTTCCTGCCCACGGGCAACAGGATGATTCCGACAGGTTGTTCATCCTATGCGATGGAATGGGAGGGCATGAAGCAGGAGAGGTTGCCAGCGCCACGGTCTGTTCAGCCATGAGCAAATCCATTTTTGCCAATTCTCCTGACCCGGAGGGTGGTTTTGATGATGAGATGCTAAGCGAGGCGATTTCCGATGCTTTTGATGCATTGGATGCCGTGTCGCCCGGAGTTGGCAAGTCCATCAAGAAGATGGGTACGACAATGACCCTTCTGAAACTGCATGACAAGGGGTGCACCATCGCTCACATCGGCGACAGCAGGGTGTATCACATTAGGCCAGGAAGGGATCAAGAAGACACCGAAATACTTTTTGCGACTCGTGACCACTCTCTCGTCAATGACTTGATCAAATTGGGGGAGATGACGCCCGAAGAAGCCAAGACTTCCAACCAGAGGCATGTCATCACCAGGGCCATGCAGCCAATGATGGACCGAAGGCCAAGAGCCGACGTCTATCACACCTCAGACATCAGAAAAGGCGATTATTTCTATCTTTGCTCTGATGGCATGCTTGAGGTGATGGAAGACGACAACATCAGGTTCATCTTTTCCGAAAACCGCGGTGACGATGACACAAAAGTGAACATCCTGACTCGAGCCACCAGCCAGAACAAAGACAACCATACGGCAATCATCGTGCACATCCTGGATGTTATCGACCCGATACCAGTTGACAAGCCGCAGAAAGAGTATGGCAATGAATTAGAACAAACTCCCGGCAAGGATGGAGTTCAGAAGGTCAACGAGGAGACTTCGCCCCAAGAAATGACTGCCATAAAGGATGAAAAATCCAGGATGTGGCGAACAAAAGACGAGAACAGGGGAGAGCTTCGACATGGGAGAAAGAGGATGCAGATGTCTTCCCTTTTGAGAAAAAACTCCTTATTAGGCCTATTATGTTTGGCTGTCATTTCGTTCGGTGTGTTCATGTTATTCCCTTCCAATAACAAAAAGGCTTCGAACAATGCTTCTTCTGTTGAAAGCAAAGAGATGAACATGGCGGAGATGGACAGCCTTTCTGGTACTGTGTCCATAGACGAGCAACTTGACACAACAAACAATATGGTCAAAGAGGGTCAATCGAAATTTGGAATGGGACATGATGAAAAACCTGATACTGATTCTTTGACGAGCAGTCCAAAAGACAGAAAGTCGGGATGGAGGAATCTCGAAAGCGGTAATTCGGGAACAAGGAAAATGAAATTGAAAAAGCCGAAAATAGAAAGGTAATCCTCAAAAGAAAAGACGGAGACAAAAACAGAAGCACGCTTTTCTGAGACCAAAGTTTGTGTCCCATGCATATGAATCAGGCGGCAAATACCCATTTCGTATTTGCCGCCTGTCAGTTTCCCTTATGGCCAACTTATTTCACCCTGGTCATTTTATGTACTTTATCTTCGTCGGAAAAATGTATTGTCATACTGGAGTTGGTGAGATTGGTGATAGTGATTTCCCCGTTTTCAGGAAAATCCTCACTAAGGTCCTCTTTGTTCTCCTCAAACTGTTGTTGTAAGATTTGTTTAAATCCGTCAATCAACTCCTTGTCGGCCACGGCGGCCATTTCGCCATTCAATTTCAAATCGTCTATGTAGAAGTCGGTCTTGACTTTGTCCAAGTGTATGGGGACTACATTGTCTTCCATTTTTGAGTAAGTGCCGTTGATGGAGAAATGACATCGCATTTCCATTGTTTCAGGGTCGCTTAGGGTGAAATTCAAATTCAACAACATGGTTTTGTTTTTGTTGAAAGTCAACTCGAAAATCCCCATCATTTGTTGTTCGTTATCTTCTGTGAAAGGTTCGGAACGCCATTTCCCGACTATATCCTGGGCGAACATACTTATGGAAAAGCATGCCAAAAGTCCAAATAATGCTAATGCCTTTTTCATTCTCGTTCTTTTCTTAAAATTGTAGATAACTTGTTTGGTTGTTGTTCCTTTCGAAGGCAAGCAGGGGCTGTTATTTCTTAAGCACTTTCCTGCCGTTCTGTATGACAACGGTGTGGTGTGCGTTGTCAGCGTTGACCTTCTGCCCTTGGAGGTTGTAGGCCTCACCCGTGGCAGGGTGCTGTATCTCTATATTGTTGATTTCGGAAGTATTGCTCTTCAGTTCGATGTAGTCGATGTCGGGCATCCAGTTTGCGGGGTTGGAAAGGCGTATGATGTTCTTGCCTTTCTGCAATGACACATCAATTGTCTTCTTGCCCACGGTCTGCCATCCCCCGGAATTGACGTTCACGGTTTGTACCTTTTGTCCGTTTACATCCACGGTGATGCTGCGGTTCTCACCGGAGATGAAACCTATGGTGAGTAGGTATTCCCCTCCCTCGTAGGAATAGACATCACGCCAAACAAGGTCGTTCTGCTCGCTGCATCCCAACCAGCCTGCCTTGTAACCAGAGGAGCAGAAAGAGGCCTGTTCGTAAATGCCAGTCTTCTCTGTTTGGTTGTTCTTGATTTCCTGGTAGTCGCTGATATATGCAGTCTCAGCCTCATATTTGGTGCGCTCCAAGCGGGTTTCCGCCTCGGCGACATAGATGCGTGTGCCATGGTTGGGAACGTAAATTTCGAACTCATCGGTGAACTCGCCCAGGTCTTTTTTCTGGAACACGTCTCGCAGTTTTACGTTGCCGGAAAGGTCTATGTCGCTGAATTTCACTTTGACCGTCTTTGAAGCGTCATTGGGGTTGTATACAGCAAAGGCGCGTTTCTTGCCGTTAAGTGTCTCCAGGTCTTTCACCAGGACATAACATCCGTCGGTGAGAGTGGCGATATAGGCTTGTTGATATAGCGTGTCTTGGTTGAGTGCTATGAGTTCCGTGTTTTTCAATAGCGTGAGCGTGGTGGCTTTGATGTTGGTGAGGTCGCAACCGATGAGGAGTGGCGAATTCATGATGCACCACATGCCGAAGTGTGTCTTGTCCTCCTCTGTACTCATCGAGCGTCCCACCTCCAGCATGTCCATGTCGTTGAATCTGCCGTCATAGCAGTAGGCACTCATGTACAGGTTCTCTGCCAGGATGCCCTTCACCGAGTTCCAACTGTCGTTGATGTCGTGCGTGGTTCTCCATGAGAACGCTATGTCGTGCACCCAAGTTCCGGGATAGTCCCATCGGCAGACATTCATCCTCACATCCGTCCTCCCGGTATTCTTGATGGCTTCACTGATGGCAGTGTATCGTTCCTGTGGGTCGAGAGCAAGGTGCTGTTTGTTTTGAGGTGCATCGCCACCGCAAAAATCCACTTTGACGAAATCGAAGCCACAATCCAGGAAGTAGAAGTCGGCGTCATGCTGGTCATAGTTATAGAATCCCACGTTGACGCTTAGGTTGTCACCATTGTACATGTTTCCACAGGTGTTGGCACCCGCGTCGCTATATATGCCTGCTTTCAGTCCTTTTGAGTGTATGTAGTCAGCTACAGGCTTGAGTCCATTGGGGAATCTTGTCGGATGGATAAGCAGTTCGCCCGTCTCAGTGTTGCGTCCTCCGAAGAATCCGTCGTCTATGTTGATGTGGTCGAATCCCACTGCTTTCAATCCCTTCGACACCATGGCGTCAGCCTGTCGGCGAATGAGAGCTTCGTTGATGTTCACCCCATAAGTGTTCCATGAACTCCATCCCATTGTAGGGCCGTTTTGGGCTGTTGCGGGGAAGGTTGCAAGAAAAGACAAGGTCAATGGTGTGAACAGGAGAGCGATAAGTCGAGATCTGTTTTTAGCTTTTACAAAGAGCGGGAGAACCTCTGTCGAAGATAGTGCGAATGGCATCAATTTCCGTTTCATCATTATTGTGTTTTGTTATTTGTTGCGTTATGTTATCGATGGACGAGCTTCAGTCCTTGGGAAACCGTCGTAACGGTATTACAGTCGCAAGTGGAAAAAACTCAAGTCGTGGACAAAGATACGTTTTTTTCTCAGAACAAGAAAATTTTTCATCATATTGTCATTTATGGAAGCGCAAGGTTCATGCTCCCATGTCCATTCAGTCTTGGATGAGTTCCAAGCATGCGTTGAAAATGCCTTGGAAGTCGAAGCCATAATGGCGGAAGACCTCCAGTGGAGCGGCGTGAATGACATTTTCGTCAGGTACACCGAGGATTCTCATTCTTACAGGGCATACTTGCGAGGTGACTTCAGCCACCAGCGCCCCAAGTCCTCCATAGATGCTATGTTCTTCAGCGGTGACGATGCGGCCGGTCTCATATGCAGCATTCACTATAGCTTCATGGTCGAAAGGCTTGATGGAATGCATGTCGATCACACGGGCGTGGATGCCCTTCTCTTTCAGCATCCTACCTGCTTCCAAACAATGGTATACGGTCTCACCAGTCCCAATGATCGTCAGGTCCTTGCCGTCCATCAGTACATTGGCCTTTCCCAATTCAAAATCGAAATCGTCACTGTCGTAGACATCGGGAACGGCATTGCGTCCTACCCGGATGTAGGCAGGTTTGGGATGGTCGACCATCTTCTCAACAAGTCGTCTTGTCTCCCGGACGTCGCAAGGGAGATAGACCTCCATACCTGGAAAGGTGCGCAGTACAGCGATGTCGTGCAGCGAATGGTGTGTGGCCCCCAATTGGCTGTATGCCACGCCACCGCTGACGCCACATATTTTCACCGGCATTTGTGAATAAGCCATGTCCACTTTCACCTGTTCCAGGGCACGTGCCACATAGAAGCAGGCAGGCCCGAAGACAAAAGTCTTTTTCCCCGTGGATGCCAAGCCAGCTGCAATGCCCACGGCATTCTGCTCAGCTATCCCCACTTCAATGAATTGTTCTGGAAGGGTGTTGGCGAAATCCGTCAGCGTGGCAGACCCGCTTGCGTCGGAGGTGACGGCGATGATGTCGCTATCTTTCTTCGCCAATGCCAGCAACGTGTCGGTGAAACTTTTCCTACATGGTATCTTGTTGGGCTCTTTCATATTTCTTTACCTATAAATATCAGCAACTTCGACCGAAACTCAATCTTCTATCTTCAATCTCTTTTCTATTTCTTGGCACGCTTTCAGATACTGTTCCTCATTAGGGACGCCATGGTGCCATTTCGCCACGTTTTCCATGAAGGAAACGCCATATCCCTTCGTGGTTTTGGATATGACCAAATGTGGCTTGCCGTTGGTGAAATCGATACCGTCGATGGTGGCTACGATGTCGTCGATGTCGTCGCCATTCATTTCCTTCACCTCCCATCCGAAAGCGGTCCATCGTTCCTTGATGTTTTCCAATGGCATGACAACCTCTGTGGCCCCAGAGATTTGCAATCCGTTGCGATCGATGAATGCCATAAGATTGTCAAGATGATATTTGTTGGCAGCCATCGCGGCTTCATAGATGGACCCTTCGGCCAGTTCTCCGTCGCCCATGACGACGTAGGTCTTGTAATCCGCTTTTGACAGTTTGGCTGATAGCGCCATGCCCACACCGACGGAGAGGCCGTGGCCGAGAGCACCACTGTTGATTTCCACGCCAGGGATGGTCACATCGGGATGCCCACCAAGATGCGAATGGAATTTTCCATATTCTTCCAATTCCTCTTCTGCGAAGAAGCCTTTGTCGCATAGCACGCAATAGAGAGCTTCAGCACAATGACCCTTGCTCAAGACAAAGCGGTCGCGGTCGGGTTTCTTCGGTCGCGTCGGGTCGACATCCAGCGTGTGATAATAGAGCACGGTGAGCAAGTTGAGCACGGAGAGGTCCCCTCCTGTGTGCCCGGTTCTTGCTAAATGAATGAGTTGAATAAGACGCAACCGCAGTTCTTCTGATTTCTGCTTTAGTTCGAAGTAGTTCATTATCTTAGACTAATTTGAATGCAAAGATAGTGCATTTTATGCTAAAAGCCAAAAAAACAATCAACTCATTTCAGCCAGACAACCATGAAAGATGATTCTTCCAAGAGGCGTCCACCTTGCATTTGACACAGCTTTGATATGCGAAGGCGAAAAAAATGCATCCTTTGCTTGGTGTAGCCCTGTTTTTGTTATATTTTTGTATCAGAATAGATGTTCCAATGATAGATTGAGCTGCAAAGTAGAATAATTTAAAGAAGGTAGGAAGGTGTTGTTGCCTGCTTGGCTAATATGCAATTTTTCATCATTAACGTTCCGAGCAATGAAGAACAAAGTAAAAATCACCGCCATGCGCCAGACGGTTTATTCCGACCTGATGGCACGATACGAGAATCCCATCGAGCACGCTTGCGATGTCAGGGTGGGACAGCATTGGGTGTCAGTCGACGGCAAGTGTCCTGAAGGGATGTGTGTGTCCGCTTGGCATTCCATGCAAGAATATGTGGAATCATTGGCAAATGGCAAGGGCAATTTCCATGATGGATGGATGAAGAACCCCATGAGTGCGATTATCAGTTGCAATGACGGCTTCCGTCCCTTTAGTTTTCTAATTGAAGTGATTAACGACTAACACTCTGCAAAAATGAAAATCATGCAAAAGAACCATCCCATCGCCACCGTTATCAAAAATTATCTGAACAAGAAAAGCAAGATGGTCACGGATGCGCGAAAGGAAATCCAGCGTCGATTCCACGGACTGGATTGGAAAGATCAGAAGACAATCCTGAACGCCTTCCTTGAATCAGGAAAAGTGGACAGGGAGTGGGCATATTCCATGCTCCTTGATTGGTGGGACCCGATATTCGAGCCCAAGGTGAGGGAGTTGTGGGAGACATACCAGGAATACAAGTGTGCATGGGTCATCATGCGACATTTTCCCAAGGACTACATCAAAAAACACATTGAAGAATTCGACAAAGGTGGACGTGACTACTACTTCATTTGTCGCAGACTTTCCGAGGATGCCGATTTTACTATCGACAAGAGCAAATTGAGTCCAGAAGACTACTTGATGGCCCTCTATCATGGTCATCGTCATATCGAAGACGAAGAAGCCAAAGATGTCTTGTTTACGATAGTGAGCAAACTCTGCATGCATACCATGCCTTATATGGAATTACCCACTTTCCATGTTACCATTCGTGGCAAGGTATTCATTGCTTCTGATTTCAGGAAAGTGTCCATCGGGGTGTACTACTTGGAGGAAATGGGCAAGATGGATGTAGTCGAAGCCTTCCGTTCATGGGAGAAAGACGTCTTGTACTCTGTTATTGAAAGTGATGAATACGAAGCGTTGTGCAAAAAAACTCTTTCTGACCATAATTACGGTGAGGAACTGGCTTTCATCGTCCAAAAGCATCTATATCATGCCCTCCCAGTAAAATACAAAACGTTGACCGATGAGGAATACGACAAAAAAATGGTGGATACTTCTGCTTCCGAGATGGGCTTTTCCGACCGACTGAAATATGATGAATACTTAGATTTCTTGAATAATCAGGGCGCAGAATAGGCAAAAGACATCTTCCAATTTATGTGTTCGAAGCAGGGAGGGCGCTATCAGTTAATAATTAAATTTGAGTCACAAAATAAAAAAAATGAAAAGAAAAGCAAGGAAAACGACCACGTTGGATGCAATAAAGGCCATGAGACGTGGAGGACGTGAGGCGGAGCAGGAACTGTTCGGGCCTGGGTTTCATTCTTTCAATAAGACGCATAAATCGAAGAAAACCTATACAAGGAAGGCCAAGCATAAGTCTAAAGCTGATGCCGAGGCTTGACAGACCCAGGTTCCAGAAAAGCGTGGACGAGCAAGGTAGCACTCTTGCCCGTCCACGTTTTTTTGCATGATTTGTCCTTATCGGTATCTATGCTATGCCAAGTTCTTCTGAACAGTTTTAGAAGATGAAAGAGATAGCCAGGTTGTAATTCACCTTCACATACCGCCCGTTTTGTATAGCGGGAATCCACAACGGCATCGTTTCCAACTTGTTCACTACTTCGTCGGCGAAAATGGGGTTGGGGGAGTCTTGGACCTGAATGTTGCTGACGCTTCCATCCTCGTTGATGTCGAAAGAGACGACAACTCTTTCATCAATGGAATAAAGGTCGGCCATCATTGGAAAGGAAATGTTGTTCTCAATCCAATTTGAGAGGGCTTCCTCACCTCCAACAAACTGGGGCATCTGCTCTTGTATGTTGTCTTCAAAGAATGCCTCTTGGGCGGTTGCAAACTGGAGTGACATCAGGCAAACTGCGATGAATGTGAAAATCTTTTTCATAATGCTATGGTTTTTAATGTTTATATTTTACGTTATTGTTCTTTTTACATTTGCAAAGTTACATACTCAAAAACCGTTTTCAAAAATGTTTTCGACCAACTCCCGTGTTCTTTCGACAAAACGCACTGATTCTCCGATGATTATCTTGGTTCATCCAACCATTTCCCATATTTCAGAGAAAATCATTTGCATATATGCCGGAAAAATAGTTATTTTGTATGTTGAATCTACCAAACTTTATGAATAGAAAAAAAATCCTTCTCTTGATGGTTGTGTCCGCCTTGTGCCAAACACTTCTTGCCGGTCCGGTGGACCATGTGTCAACCCTTGTGGGCACGTTGTCGAAACATTCACTTTCTGCAGGAAACACCTATCCGGCCATAGCCATGCCGTGGGGGATGAATTTTTGGACCCCACAGACGGGAAAGATGGGTGATGGGTGGCAATACGTTTATACGGCTGACAAGATACGTGGGTTTAAACAAACGCACCAACCCTCTCCATGGATCAACGACTATGGACAGTTTGCCATCATGGCGACCACGCGCACTGTATTCAACGAGGATGAACGGGCCTCGTGGTTCTCTCACAAGGCCGAGGTGGCAAAACCATATTATTATAAGGTTTACCTCGCCGATTGGGATGTCACAGCGGAAATCACACCCACGGAACGGGCAGCCGTCATCAGGCTTACCTTTCCCGAAACTTCGGAAGCTCGTGTCATCATCGATGCCTTTGATGCAGGTTCACACGTGGCCATAGATGCTTCAAGACGACGCATAACAGGCATCACCACCAAGAATTCCGGCGGGGTGCCGGAAAACTTCAAAAACTTCTTTGTCATCGATTGCTCGCATCCAATTTCTTTTGAAGCATGCTATTCCGACACCGACGGTCTGGTTGAAGGCAAGACGGAGGTTTGGGGAAATCATACAGGGGCAGTCGTGGGCTTTCCATCGATGAAAAGGGGAGAACAGGTGATTTTAAGAGTTGCCTCTTCATTCATCAGTTCGGAGCAGGCCATCCGCAACCTTCAGGAAATAGGAAAACAATCGTTCGATGAGGTCAAGGCTATAGGACGCCAACGATGGAACGAGGTGTTGGGGCGTGTAGAGGTGGAAGACGACAATGTTGACCATTTGCGGACGTTCTACTCCTGCCTCTACCGCTCCATGCTTTTTCCAAGGATGTTCTTTGAGATGGATGCCGCGGGGAAACCGATTCACTATAGTCCTCATACCGGCGAAGTCTGCCCAGGCTATTTTTTCACCGATACCGGCTTCTGGGACACGTTCCGCTCCCTCTTTCCGTTGCTCAACCTACTCTATCCCGAGATGAACGAGAAGATGCAGGAAGGATTGGTGAACTGTTACAAGGAAAGCGGTTTCCTACCGGAATGGGCAAGTCCCGGTCATCGTGGGTGCATGGTGGGCAACAACTCAGCCTCTGTGGTGGCGGATGCCTGGTTGAAAGGTTTGCGTGGATACGACATCGAAACCTTGTGGGAGGCTGTGGTCCATGGTTCAAATGCTGTGCATCCGAAAGTGTCGTCGACAGGACGATTGGGGTATAAACAATACAACAAACTGGGCTATGTGCCTTGTGACATCGGCATCAACGAGAGCGTGGCGCGCACTTTGGAGTATGCCTATGATGACTGGTGCATATATAGACTGGGCGAGCAATTGGGCAAGGATGTGCGTGAATGGTTGGCCTTTTACGATAGGGCATTGAATTACAAGAAAGTGTTTGACCGCGAGACGCGGCTGATGCGCGGACGAAATACCGACGGGTCATTCCAATCGCCTTTCAATCCTCTGAAGTGGGGGGATGCATACACCGAAGGCAATGCATGGCACTACACCTGGTCGGTGTTCCACGATCCAGAGGGCTTGATACGTCTCATGGGCGGGAAAGACATCTTCGTGCAGATGCTCGACTCGGTGTTCAATGTGCCGCCTCTCTTCGATGAGAGTTACTACGGGAGTGTAATCCACGAGATTCGTGAGATGCAAATCATGAACATGGGCAACTACGCCCATGGCAACCAACCCATACAGCACATGATATACCTTTATAACTATGCCGCCCAGCCATGGAAGGCTCAGTATTGGGTGAGGGAGGTGATGGACCGCTTTTACACCGCCCAACCCGATGGATATTGTGGAGACGAGGACAACGGCCAGACATCTGCATGGTATGTGTTTTCTGCCATGGGATTCTATCCCGTATGTCCGGGCAGCGGACAATATGTGCTCGGCACTCCCTATTTCAAAAAGATGACACTCCATCTACCCCAAGACAAGACATTGGTCATCCATGCGTGTGACAACACCAACGACAACCGATTTATCGGAACGATGACGTTCAACGGTCAGCCTTATGACAAGAACTACTTGGAGCATACCGACATTCTCAAAGGGGGTGTCATCACCTGTCAGATGCAGTCAGAGCCAAATCATCAACGTGGCATAGCAGAGGACAGCGCTCCCTATTCTTTCACAAAAGATGTCATCGACCACATCATGTGGGAACCCTATGAACATGCTCCTTCTTTCCCCGGTGGGAATATATTGCAATTCATCCAAGAAAACCTCCATTATCCAGAAGAGGCCGCCAAGGATAGTATCGAAGGGCGAGTAGTCGTGACATTCATCGTTGAAACAGACGGTTCAATCAGCAATATCGAAGTGGTTCGTGGCATACACCCGTTGCTTGACAAAGAGGCTGTACGTGTCATGGGATTGATGCCCAAATGGAATCCGGCGATGAACAACGACACCCCCATCCGGGTGAAAACCAGCTTGCCGGTAACATTCAAATTAGAAAGCACAGAACAAAAAGAAGACCGTCGACAATAAGCGACAGCCCAACGAAATGAAGTGAAAAACGACAACCGTTTTGAAAATATCAAGTAATTCTTTTTGTATGTCGGGCATATTCTTTAAATTTGCGAATGCTATTCATACCATAAAAACAAATGATGGAAATCAAGAACAAAATCGTCCGAATCGGAATCATGGCCATGGCTCTGCTATGTTGCATGGATGCATCGGCTCAAAGCAACAGAGCTCATGGAAACTACCGTCGTAGGAGCGTGCCAGCAACTACAAGTGATAATGCTGAGCAAGTAGATATAGTTTCCTTAATAGTGAATCCTGGAGATAATGTCAAAAACGTAATATACGATGTTGTGGAGGACCCACCTTCTTTCCCTGGAGGCATTGCTGCTTGTCAGGAATGGTTGAACCGTAACATCCACTATCCTCCTGAGGCCGTGGAAAACGACATCCAAGGACGAGTCGTGGTGTCCTTTGTGGTAGAGCTTGATGGTTCCATCAGCAACATTGCCGTAGTGAAGGGCGTTGCCCCGTCGCTTGACAAGGAGGCTGTACGCGTTGTCAGCTCAATGCCTAAATGGAATCCAGGTAAGCAAAACAATAAATGCGTCAGGGTGAAATACAATTTGCCTGTACCTTTTAAATTAAACTAAGCCAAAGGAAGGCAGAAATCCATATTCCATTAAATACGACAAATAGACCGTGAAGAAAATTTTGAAAGGACTGACGGGCTTACTGATAGGCATAGCAATTGGTCTTTGTAGCATGAAGTTGATATTCTGGATGGTGGACGGCGGAAAACCATTGGTGGAAAGTGCCTCGAAAGGTACGGACTATGGACTTTTGGCTGTTTCCATCATTTTGGCTTTCGTCTGGCTTTTCGTCACCGTGATGATTCATTTGATTTTGCATGAAGCTGGACATCTTGTCATGGGATTGTTGACGGGTTATCGTTTCCTGTCCTTCAGGGTGTTCAAGTTGACGTTGGCGAAGACCGAGGCAGGTCTGCAATGGAAGCGCTATCACATTGCCGGTACGGGAGGACAGTGCCTTATGGAACTGCCAGAAGATCAGGATGTGGACAAAGCCCCTTGGTTTTGGTATAACGCGGGTGGGGTAATGATGAACGTGCTGCTTGTCCTTGTTTCCATCTTCGTGCTCAGAACCACGGAGTTGGGGATTGTAGGCTTCTCCTTCTTCGTCATGCTTGCCTTTGTAGGCATTGTGATGACATTGATGAACGGGATTCCCATGTTCTCGGGTGGTGTAGGCAATGACGCTCATCACATCTTGTCGCTTTGGCGGCATCCGGAGTTGCGGCTTTATTTTGTTCGCACGCTTCAAACGGCTGGCCAACTGACAAGGGGAAAACGGTTGAAAGAGTTGCCCGAAGAATGGTTTGCAGATAAACCAGCCACAAAAGACAGTCCGGCATTGGAGATAGCCAATCGTGTGAACTTCATGACGTTGCTTGAAGACCAAGGACGGTTGGGCGAGGCTTTAAAGGTAGGTGAGGAGTTGATGTCGCTGGGAAAGGAACTTCCTCAGATTTACCAATTGGAGGTGGGGGGAGAGCGTGTCATGCTGGAATTGCTGACATTGAACCGCACGGAGGTGGTCGATGAACTATGGACATCAACAGTGGAAAAATATACGGTTATGAACAGCAACTATTCGCCAATCAAGTGTGCCGTGCTCTTTGCTTACGAACTGCTCTTCCATCATGACAAAGAGAAAGCGGAGGCATATAGCGAAATCCTCCAACTCCATCAAGACAAATATGCCATGGCAGGAGAAGCTCGTACAGCCATAAGCCTTGTGGAATCAGCCAGAGAAGTTGACGCTCGGAGACAAGGAGAATGATATTGTTCAATGATTAAAATGATATGCAAACACAAAGAGGATGCTCGAAAGAATGCTTTTTCAAATAGTTGTACAAGTTTGAACATATCCAGAGTGTCCGATTATAATATGAAGGCAATATGAAACAAGTAAAAAGAAACATGTTGGTTCTTGCCGTGGTGGCGAGTTCTTGCAGTATCCAAGCGCAAATCGTTAACCAATTCACCACAACTGAAAATGCGCAATGGGTACAGTCAAAAGGCAAGCTTTCAGACAAAGCACAAGGTGAAGTGGTCGCTTCAATCGATGGTACAGAGAATGGTGTGGTTTTCCGGGCATGGGGTACCACGTTCAACGAACTCGATTGGGATGCTTTTAATCTTTTGTCGCGCAACGACCAGGACGAGGTGATGAAAAACATCTTCTCTCCTGATGGCGACCTGAGATTCACCCATGGGCGGGTGTCGATGAATGCCAATGACTACGCACGAAGTTGGTACAGCTGTGATGATGTTGTGGGCGACCTGGGGCTTCGCTATTTCAATATCGAACGTGACAAACGCAACATCATTCCCCTGGCTCGTGCCGCTCAGAAGTATTGCCCCCAACTCAAACTCTTCATGAGTCCGTGGAGTCCTCCTGCATGGATGAAAATCAATCAAGATTATCCCGTTTCACCAAACAAGTTCAATACGATGGACGAACGCCAGGGATATTTGCTTCATATGGACAAAGAGGTGAGTTACGATGCCGATGAGATGAAGCTATTGGGCGACCGGGACGGGGTGTTCCCACGTCGCCTTGCAGCACAGGATTTCTTCATTCAAGACCCTCGGTACCTGCAGTGCTACGCCAATATGTTCTGCCGTTTCATAGACCTATATGCGGAACAGGGACTGCCCATCACCAAGGTGATGTATCAGAACGAAGCTTATTCCTACACACCCTATCCGGGATGTGCTTGGACGGCAGAAGGCACATTGCGCTTCAACAACGACTATCTGGCTCCAATATTGGCCAAACAACATCCAGAGGTGGAACTTTGGATCGGCACTTTCAACACCAACCGCCTTGACTATTTGGAAAAAATCCTTGACGACCCTGTCTTGCAAGCCAATGTGAAAGGTGTAGGCACGCAATGGGAATGTCGCGAAAACCTTCCGGAAATGCGGAAACGCTATCCAAATTTCCGTTTCATGGTCAGTGAAAGCGAGTGTGGAAACGGGAATATGGACTGGGCTGCAGGTGAACACACCTTCTTCCTCCTTTCTGACAATTTGGGCAATGGCTGCGATGAATACTACAATTGGAACTTCATCCTCCAGGATAATGGCATGTCGACATGGGGGTGGACACAAAATGCACTTATACAAGTGGATGGAAAAACCAGAAAAACTCGGTACACACCGGAATATCAAGCATACAAGCATTTCAGTCATTTCATCGAACCTGGCACGGAGACTATTGCATATGCCGGAAGGAAATACTCCAAGACTCCTGTCGTAGTGTTCAAGCAAGGACAAAAGGTCATGGTCACGGCAGGCAACTTCACCGACACGGAATCACTACTCAGTGTGAAGGTCAGAAACAAGTATCTCAACATGGCCTTGCGTCCGCATTCCTTCAACACTTTTGTGATAGGCAAGTAATCTTTAAAACAAACACTATTATGGCAAGCGACAAAGACATTGTGCAATACATCGCCGACCAATGCTCAGGCGCAGGCGTTATTACCGTCAAGAAGATGTTTGGCGATTACGGCATCTATTGCGATGGAAAGATTTTCGGTCTGATCTGCGATGACCGTTTCTATATAAAACCAACCGAGGCAGGTCGCTCATCATTAAAGGTTGTCGACCTGCAACCTCCTTATGAAGGAGCCAAGGATTATTTCTACATTGCCGATGTGGATGACCACGACTATCTCGCCACATTGGTCCGTGAGACATGCAAGGAACTTCCAGAACCGAAACCAAAGAAGAGGAAGAAATCGGAGTAGCCGAAATAATCTGAGTGATTGGAGACGTCGGAGTAGTCAGTGTAATCTGATTACTCTTTTTATGTGTAGAGTGTTTTTTCGTGGCAGAAGATAATCCTGAAGTCTTTGATGCTTACGAAGCGACCTTCCCCCCAGTAGGAGAAGGTCGTTTATGAAGAGTGGGGTGGGGTACGGATAATCAAGAGTCTATCCAACCACCACCGCCGTGCCGCTGACAGCCACCATGAGCATGGAGCCATTGGCGCCGATGGTCTCATAGTCGATGTCGATGCCAACAACGGCATTGGCTCCCATGACCTGTGCACGTTGTGCCATTTCATTCATTGAGGTGTCCTTTGCTTCGCGCAATACACGCTCATAGCTTTCAGAACGGCCGCCTACGATGTCGCGTATGCCGGCGAAAAAGTCCTTTACGATGTTTGCACCGATGATGGTCTCGCCAGTCACCACACCTTTGTATTCACGGATGGTACGGCCTTCGATGGTGGGGGTTGTGGATAGTATCATGATTGTAGTGTTTAAGTGATTCTTTCATTGCGTCTCCACTCGCTTTGACATTGCTTTAGAGATGGAGGATTTCAAGTGCAAATATAAGAAAAAAAGTGGAATTATCATGATTATGGAGAAATATTCGTAAAATTTTCTATTTTTTGTTACCTTTGCCTTACAGAATCACGCGGGTTATGGAATTGATCAGGGCTACAACAACGGCAGGGCGCGCAGGAGCTTACTATGTGCGTATCCAAGCAATGGCAAGAAAGCATCATATTCCACTTGATGTGGAGTTTGACGAACATGACACCCCTGAAACGAGGTATGTCGTGGCTGTTGATGATTTCCTGCCCATTGCCACATGCCGTCTCTATGCCTTGGATGAGAGCAGAGTGATGTTGGGGCGTATCGTCGTATTGCCAGAATACCGCCATCGAGGAATCGGCACCCAGGTTGTTGCAGAAGCTGAGGATTGGGCCAGGGAAATGGGTTTTTCCATAGCGGTTCTCGAGAGTCGCGACAACAAGATTCCTTTTTATCAGTCAATGGGTTATGTCCTATGTATTGGGCAAAAGATTGAAGGAGAGACATTCGTTTGCTACAGGATGGAGAAAAGTTTGGTGTGATGTGTGTTGGATAGGTTTACTCAAATATACATTGAATGGTATGAAAATCATCTTTCTTGATTTCGACGGTGTGATGGATACCGCTTATTATGATGACGTTCTTTTCGACAAAGGACTACCTGCTTGCGATGAGTTCGGCCCGATTTTCGACCCTGAATGCGTGAGGAATTTGGCGGAAATCATAGACAAGACAAGTGCGGACATTGTCGTGACTTCGACATGGAAGGATTATATGACATACGAAGATTTTCTTGATATGTGGAAAACAAGGGGATTGCCAGGTTTCGTGACAGACGTGACCCCAACAGTGAGCAGGAAACGTGGTGACGAGATAGATGCTTGGGTAAGTGATTGTGTCGCTGATTGTCAATATGTAATCATCGACGACTTGGATGGAAGCAATTTCAATGAGCACCAATTGTCAAGATTGCTTGTCGTCAATCCTTACAACGGGTTGGATGATGTGACTGCGGAAAGGGCGATAGCATTACTTAATCAAGAATGATGATGTCGAAACAACATATAATGAACAATGATATGATGGAAATCGAGTATAAGGACATACATGATTTCGACCAACAAGAACTGCAATCACTATTCTTGTCTGTCGAATGGTCCTCTGGGCATTTCCCGGAAAAGTTGGTTGTGGCGATGAAAAATTTTGAGACCGTCTATACGGCTTGGGACGGAAACAAACTTGTCGGCCTCATATGCGCCATGGATGACGGCATCATGACCGCCTATGTGCACTACCTGCTTGTCCGCCCAGAATACCAACATTTGGGAATCGGAAAGCATTTGGTGGAGACGATGAAAGAACACTACGCTGATTTCCTGCGAATCGTCGTTGTTGCCTATGATGAGGAACTGAACTTCTACCAATCGTGTGGATTCAAGAAAGCTGGTGATGCAAGCGCCATGTTCATCACCAGCCTTTGGACATAGGGGGGATTAGTAGCCTACTTCCTTACAATCACGCTGCCGCTGGCTTGATGGGTGGCCAATATCAGCACCTCGGCTATCTGCACATGCTCGGGAGCATTGGCGGCAAAGACTGCCACGTCGGCGATGTCTTCTCCAATCAGCGGCTTGATGCCTGTATAGACTTTGGCGGCGCGGTCGTGGTCTCCGTGGAAACGAGTGTTGCTGAAGTTGGTCTCTACAAGTCCCGGCTTCAGATTGGTCACGCGTATGGCTGTGTCGGCTACGTCGATGCGTAGTCCGTCGGTGATCGCCTTCACGGCTGCCTTGGTGGCGCAATAGACATTGCCCCCAGCATAGGCAGCATCCCCAGCAACAGACCCTACATTGATGACATGTCCACGGTTGCGTCTTACCATGCCAGGGACTACAAGTCTTGTCATCAATAAAAGCCCTTTGATATTCGTGTCGATCATCGTTTCCCAGTCGTCAATGCAACCTTCATATTCGGGTTCAAGCCCGAGAGCCAGGCCGGCATTGTTGACAAGCACATCTATTTCCCGCCACTCCTCAGGCAATTCGCCCAGGCTTTTCTCTGCCTTTTCGCGGTCTCTCACATCGAAGGCCAATGTCTTCACCTTGGCCCCTTTCGCTACCAGTTCCTTTTCAATCTCTCCCAATCGTTGCTCATTTCTTCCTGTGAGAATCAGTTGGTCGCCGTTTTCAGCGAATTTCTTTGCACAAGCGAGTCCGATGCCGCTTGTCGCTCCTGTTATCAATACGATTTTGTTCATCTTTCCTTTATCATTTTTTTACAAATACAGCAATCAAAGCAACTATGGAAATTATTCGGAATATCTTACCCATAGCGTTTTTGTACTTTCTGCAAAATTAATAAAAAGAGAAAGATTGACAAAAAAATATTAGTGTATTCTGCCTAAACCATGCTTTTTCACATAAATGAATCTATCTTAGAAAGATATCCGTTTTTTCAATTTCTTGGATATTCCGAACGCTCCGGTTCATATGATGAAATGGCGGGGGGCCACCATTTCATCACCCATTTTAGTCTTTGGCGAGAGCTTAGATTTTGTCTACAAGATGATGGTATTTTTGCCTTATCTTTTTTTTGTATCGACAAGCGAAGCTTTTGGCTGTGTCGGCATTGGCAAGCTCGTAATTTTGTGCAATGCAGCTCCAACTCTCTCCTTTTACATATCGTCCGATCAGTAAATGTCGACATTGTTCGCCCATCTCTTCCATAATGGTTTCTACAAGATGCAACTTCTGGTCCTCAATCAGGCTGGAGTCGATATCATAGCAGCTTTGCATGGCATTTTCCAGCACGTCATAAGGAACGGTTCTGCATCCTGCCCCCTCATCGCCTATGGCTACCATGACCATCTTGCCTCTCTTGTTAAGTAACTTGAGGCTCAAGTTGATGCAAATCCTAAGGAAATAGGTGTAGAGCGAACTGGTGAGGGTTGTCAGTTTCCCATTGATGATGTTGAGGTAAAGTGTAAGGGAGGAGTCTTGGTACACGTCTTCAGAATCGTCACTTGACAAAGCAGGAAAGGCGTTCTTGAGATACGCTAAAGTGCGTTGCTTGTTTTCAGTCAAAAACTGATTTAATTGATTCAAATTCTTCATAAAGCTGCGGTCTTTAATTATTTCGCATGCAAAGATACTTGATTGATTTTTAGCAAAATACAATAAAACGATGAATTGTATGAACCTACCATTTTACTGTATGAAATCGAGGCACGGAAAAAACCTCCCTTACAAAAAGGCACAATGGAGGCTTATGATGTCTATATAAATAATAAGGTGGCTCATGGTTGCTCGAAAAAAAATGATTGTTTTTGAAAAAAGTGATTTTTCTTGTTTACCTTTTTAATTTTGTCGTATAAAGGTTTGAGAGAAAAAAAACAGTATGTAAAATTTTAAATTTTTTGAGTTATGAAAAAAATGATGTTTATGGCACTTGTTGCTGCCGCTTGTACCTTCGCCTCCTGCTGGAATGAGAACAAAACAGAAGAGGGACAGAAACCAGAAACAGATGGAGTCGTCATCACAGACAAAGAAGACACCACCAAAACTGTTGTCAACGAGGAAGATGGTGACGAGGCTGCCAAGACAAGCAAAGACGTGAAGGAAGACAAGGCTGAGAAGCCCGCAGAGGATGTACAAACTCCCGCCGAAGGAGCTGATGCTCCTGCCCAGGATGCAGCTACAGCCAAGTAGAAAGTTGACGAACCTAATGACAGCCCCTTCTGACAATAAATCAGGAGGGGTTTGTTTGTCATATGTTTTTTCCTCCTATTGAAAAAGAAAAACGAACCTTTCTTGCTCACTTGTTAATAATTTAGTACATTTGCATAACACTTTACTTCCGGCAGGCAACAAAGGCGCAATAAGACCTTCACCTTGTCGTAGTCGAAAAGAACAGAGAAGCAATGAACAAGAACAAAGTGAAAGATATTTATCTTGCTGGAGGCTGTTTCTGGGGAACAGAGCATTTCTTCAAGCAGGTCGAGGGCGTCGTGGATACTGAAGTGGGATTTGCCAACGGACATACGGACAACCCTACTTATAAAGAGGTGTATACTGATGAGACAGGCTATGCCGAGACCGTCCACGTCAGATACAATCCCGATGTGGCGAGCCTTGAGTTCATCTTACGCATGTTTTTCAAAGCCATCGACCCGATAAGTTTGAACAAGCAGGGGCATGATGAGGGCACTCGTTATCGCACGGGCGTCTATTATGTCGACGAAGAAGACCTGCCTGTCATTGACAAAGTGTTTGCAGAAGAGCAGCAGAACCATGGCCAGCCTTTGGTGGTGGAAAAACTGCCCTTGAAAAATTATTATTCGGCAGAAGATTATCACCAAGATTACCTCGACAAGAATCCCTCGGGTTACTGCCATCTGCCCCTCTCGTTGTTTGAGTTCGCAAGGAATGCAAAAGAGAATAAACAATTAGACCGATGAACATACTGATTCTTAAAGGGAGCCCTCGAAAGGGTGGCAATACCGACTTGTTGGTGGATGCTTTCATTAAAGGTGCCATTTCAAGGCACAAAGTAGAGGTGGTGTCTGTATATGACAACAAGGTCTCTCCCTGTATGGGATGCAATGTCTGCTTCAAGAGCAAAAAGCATACTTGTGTGCAAAAGGATGACATGTCGCTTATCTATGAAAAGATGTCAAAGGCCGATGTGCTTGTGATAGCCTCTCCAGTATATTTTTATGGCTTGAGTGCGCAGTTGAAGGCCGTTATCGACCGTTGTCACAACCCTCTTCGTGACACCTTTCATATCAAGAAAATGGCACTACTTCTCGTTGGTGCCGCCTCGCTTTCAGAATTGTTCGACAGCATCCTTACCCAATATCAGCTTTGCCTAAACTTCTTCAAGATGGAAGACGCTGGGCGTGTGTTGGTTCGTGGAGCGAAAGAGAAAGGTGATGTCAAGAAAGGCGATGCCTTGCAAGAAGCTTTTGAATTAGGG
Organism: Prevotella sp.; assembly: GCA_017619375.1. Taxonomy (GTDB): domain Bacteria; phylum Bacteroidota; class Bacteroidia; order Bacteroidales; family Bacteroidaceae; genus Prevotella. The sequence goes on from JAFZSL010000007.1 coordinate 250,126, forward strand.
CAACGTATTTGATAGAAAGAATGAAGTACCTGCCAAACCTTTTGTCTGCACTAAGGATGTTGGGAAGTGTCTGCTTGCTGTTCTGCGATGTGACCGGCATGACTTTCTGGGCGGTTTATTTTGCATGTGGCATCAGCGACATGATGGACGGGGGACTGGCACGAAGGTTGAATGTTGTGACCAAGAGCGGTGCCTTGTTAGACAGTATGGCAGACCTTTTCTTTGTGGTGTGCTGTGGTTGGCAACTGCTTCCTATTATGAAACTCCCTACTTGGCTGTGGCTATGGACTGGTACAATAGCCGTGATAAAAGGCTTGAACCAAGTATCGGCATTTGCAATGTATGGGAAATGCAGTTTCCCTCACACTGTGGCAAACAGAGTGACTGGATTCTTGCTATTCGTCACCATCCCCATGACATTGACTTTCACATCAATCATTCCCGTCACCATTACAGCTGCCGTTGCTACGTTTGCCGCAGTACAAGAAGGAAATCTTATTAGAACAAAGAGAATAAAAATATGAAGACAGCAATCGTGCAACACGCCATCAGATGGAATGAATTGGAGTGGAACCTCCAACACATCACCTCATTGCTGGATAAGCAGCCCGGAGCCGACCTTTATGTATTGGCCGAAACCTTTGCCACTGGTTTCCTGGCAGAGGGTTCTGCCGAACAAGCTCGTGTGCAATCCCAACAGATATTAAATTGGATGCAGCAGCAATCGCGACGGCTTGATGCCGCCATTGCAGGTAGTTTAGCCACTGTCGATGGCAAGGGGCTTTTGCGCAACCGCCTCTATTTCATTCGCCCCGACGGTAGTCATGATTATTATGACAAGCGCCATCTATTCGGCTATGCCGGAGAAACGGATGAGTATGTGGCAGGTGAGCGACGAGTGGTGACAGAGTGGAGAGGAGTGCGCTTTCTTTTGCAAGTGTGTTACGACCTGCGATTCCCTGTATTCTCCCGCAATCGTGGCGACTATGATGCCATCATCTATGTGGCCAACTGGCCTGCAAGCCGTCGCGAAGTATGGCAGACGTTGCTGAAGGCTCGAGCATTGGAAAACCAATGCTTTGTTGTGGGTGTCAATATCGTGGGAAGAGACAATGCATGTGAGTATCAAGGTGACTCGGTTGTAGTCAATGCATATGGTCGTGCCATCGCTTCGTGTACGAATGGGGTGGTGGAAGTAGCCATGGCAGAACTCGACATGGCAGAGTTGCAACGATTCCGCATGAAATTTCCCGTGCTGGAAGATGGTGATGTTTTCAAGATGGATGGCGTATGAATCCCGTGTCCATCAGACTGCTCAACCAGCAACTTGTCGCATCACATTATCGTAGCGCGGCAGAAGTGGTCGCCCATATGGGTGCCATTCAGGCACAGGAATACCGCATGATGCGATGGGCTGTTGAGATGAGGACCCGCAAACCATCGGCAAGTGCATTCAAACGTGCTTTCGACAGTGGACAAATCATCCGCCTTCACTTGATGAGAGGGACTTGGCAATTGGTTTCCGCTGAAGACTATTGGCCGATGATAGACCTTTTTGCTCCAAAAGCCATCTCTGTCACCAAGGGTTGGATGAGCAGTAACAAGATCAGCATAACGGATGCAGAACTGATGCTTGTCAGGGACATCCTTGCACAAACGGCTGCCGACCATGGAAGCGCGACGAAGCAGGACTTTGTCAAGGCACTGGAGAAGAAGGGCATGCAGATGGACGACCATCGTCTGTCCTATCATGTCCGAATGGCTGAGATGACAGGCATTTTATGCAGTGGAGAACTCTTACCAACCAAAGCCACTTATGCATTAACCGCCGACAAGGTGAAGCGAAGCACCAGGATGGACAAGGAGGAGGCGTTGGTGCGTATTACTCGAAAATACTTCCAAAGCCGCCAACCTGCGACCCTGGAGGATTTCGTGTGGTGGTCAGGATTGAACATCAGCGACTGCCGAAGGGGAATTGCTCTTTTGGGAGACACTATCCATCTTGAAAAGTGGCATGGCAGAGATTTCTATATGACAGATGCTTGCCGCACAAGGGGATTCCGACGAGGCAAGTTCCTTTTGATTCCTCCTTACGACGAGTATCTCATCAGTTACAAAAGCCGTGATGTCGTCTTGCCATTAGAACATAGGCATCGCGCCCACAACAACAGTGGCATCTTTCAACCCATTGTTGCACACGACGGCAATATTTGCGGAAACTGGGCACCTTTCAAGAAAGATTGCCAAGTGCAGTTCTTCTACGATGAGTTTGAAAAGGAGGACGCGAATGAAGCCTGGCAAGCCTACATGGGCTTTCAAAATTCATGATTGCAGGTATACTTTCTTTTGTCATTCACTTTTCATAGTTGTATCATCCATCTACGTACAAGAAAAGACATGAGCATTATTTGGCAGATTGGCATATTTGAGCTACCTTTGTACATCAACTACTAAAACCAATTGATATGAAATCCAAACCTTGGCCAATCCTCATGTTTGATGATTATTCTACGATGGCTCCAATGAAGAAAGCCTCGCTATTGTTACTTGCACTTTTGATGCAGTTTTGGGGAGTTCAGGCACAAAATGTTCGTGAAACCATCCGTCTTGACAAAGGATGGAAGTTTGCCCTTGGTCACGCTGCCGACCCCAAGAAGGATTTCGGTTGCGGTACGGAATATTTCAATTATTTGACAAAGGCCAATTCCATCCACAACGAAGGGCCTTACACACCTAAATTCGACGATGCAAAATGGGAAGAGGTGCAAATACCTCATGACTGGGTGACCACGCTACCTTATGCCAATGAAGCCAGTCATTCCCATGGCTACAAGACCATTGGTTGGAAATATCCAGGAAGCAGTGTGGGTTGGTATCGCAAAGTATTCAACATAGGGAATGAGGACCTTGGCAAACGGCTGATACTGCGATTCGACGGCATCTTCCGTAATGCGCAAGTATGGTTCAACGGTTTCTATATGGGGACAGAACCCAGTGGGTATGCCACGCAAATCTACGATGTCACACCCTATGTGAAATATGGTGAGGATAATCTTGTTTGCGTGCGTGTCGATGCTTCGCTTGAAGAGGGATGGTTCTACGAGGGTGCAGGCATATATCGTGACGTGTGGCTCGACAAGTCGGCAGAGGTCAGTGTGGCTCCTTTTGGCACCTTTGTCTATTCTGAACTGAAGCTTCCTTATTCTGAAGCCAAAGTGATGATTGAGACAGAGGTGTGTAACAGTGGTTTGGTTGCACAACAATGCCAAGTGATACAACGCTTACTGAATGCTGATGGTGAGGAAATCGGCAAGAGCGATACGGTTGTGCTGAACTTGAAAGCCAAACAGACCATGGCTTGCAAGCAATGCATCATGGTGGACAACCCCCATCTTTGGAGCACCTCCGACACTTATCTTTATCAGGTGGAGACCGTCATCCGGCAGAATGGCAAGGTGAAAGATGTTTACACGACCACCACAGGCATCCGAGACATCGCCTTCGATGCGGAACAAGGCTTTCTGTTGAATGGTGAACCTTTGAAATTGAAGGGCGTCAATCTGCACCAGGACCATGCCGGTGTAGGAGCGGCCATACCTGATGCGCTACAGGCATGGCGCATCAAGCAACTCAAGTGGTTTGGATGCAATGCCTATCGTGCCTCTCATAATCCCATGACACCTGCATTGCTTGATATCTGCGACCACGAGGGAATCCTCGTGATTGACGAGAACCGCTTGATGGGAATCAATGAAGAGCATCTGCGCTTGTTGGAGCGGATGATCAAACGCGACCGCAATCACCCATCCATCATCCTTTGGAGTGACGGCAACGAGGAATGGGGGTTGGAGAACAACATCCAAGGTGTCCGTCTTGCCGAAGCCATGCGTGAATATACACGACTCTATGACCCCACACGTCTCAGCACCGTGGCCAATGCTGGCGGAGGTGAACTTATAAAGGGTGTCGATGTCGTAGGGTTCAACTATATCGTGCAGAACGATGTGGACAACCGCAAGAAGGCCAATCCGTCTTGGCGCATTGTCGGCACGGAGGAAACGACTGGCAGTGGCACCCGTGGTTGGTATTATGAATCGCCAGATTATCCAGGACGCATGGTCACAACCAATCGGACCCAAAAGGTTTATGACATTGAGAATGTCATCGAACGTGGATGGAAATTCTACGCCGAGCGGCCTTGGGCGGCAGGATTATTTTATTGGACAGGATTTGACTATCGCGGTGAACCCAACCCTTTGTCTTATCCTGCCCATGACTCAGAATTCGGCATCCTCGATTATTGCGGATTCCCCAAGGATGAGGCTTATTACTTGAAAGCATGGTGGACCAACGACCCCGTGTTGCATATTTTCCCTCACTGGAATTTGAAGGGGCATGAAGGCGAGGAGGTCGAACTCTGGGCTTACAGCAACTGCGACGAGGTGGAATTGACGGTCAACGGCAAGAAACTGGGACGGCAGCAAATGCCAAAGAACGGGCATCTGAAATGGAAGGCGACCTATCAGCCGGGGAAAGTGGTGGCCGTGGGATTCAAGAATGGAAAACGCGTCATGATGCAGACCATTGAAACCACCAAGCCTGCCTTCAAGACCGTTTTGACGGCAGACCGCCAGGGCATCAACGCCGATGGACGCGACCTTGTCGTAGTCACGGTCGAGGTGCAGGATCTAAAGGGGCGCTTCGTGCCAGACGCCTGTCCTGTGCTGACTTTCAAGCTTGATGGGGAGGCTCGCATCCTTGGCGTAGGCAATGGAGACCCGATGTATCCTGGAGAAGACCATCCCAAAGAGCAAGTTTGCAAGGAATTCTCCATTCCTGCTTTCAATGGCCTGGCTCAAGTGCTCATACAAGGTACCGAGTCACCTTCCGTTGTCACACTTGAATGTTTCAGCGATGGACTGAAAACAAGTTCCTTGGTCTTCAATACCAAATGAAAACAAGTTTGGAATGTAATCTGACGAATGAAAGACACCCCGAGGGGATGCCTTTCATTCGTCTTTATTTGTGGAATTTGAAGTGGTCGAATCCTTCTCCGTACACGCCTATCACGCGGCTTTGGCTGACAAATGCGGTAGGGTCCACCTCGTTGATGATGTGGAAAATCTCACTCGATTGACGTTTCTTGGCCAAGACGAAAAGCATCTTGATGTCATTACCAGAATAAAAGCCTTGCGCATTAAGTACGGTCACGCCACGATGAGGCTCTAAGTTGATGCGACGTGCTATTTCTTCATAATGTCTTGAAATGATGAAAAACTGTACTGAACTGCGACGAGAATTGACCACTTGATCTATGCAAAACGCTGTGACACAAAGCACTACATAGCCGTAAATCACTTTCTCCCAGTCGTGGAAGACGAGATAAGAACAAGTGATGATGACAATGTCGCAAAGCAAGATGACGCGCCCCAAGGAGATGTCACGATATTTGTTCACGATGGCGGCAATGATGTCCGTGCCGCCTGTGCTGCCGTTGAACGACAGCCCTAAGCCTACGCCGCTTCCACAAAAGATGGCCCCGATGATGCTGGCCATGAAAGGTTGGTCTTGGAGCAGGTGCATCTTCGCTCCCAAGTCGGTGAAAAAGGACAGTAGCAATGTGAGTACGGCAACTGCATAAATGGTCTTCAAACAAAAACGGAACCCCAGCACCTTGAGTGCCCCCAATAGCAATAGTGCATTGATGGCAAAATAACTCACTTGGACCGGGACTCCCATGCCCCAATATAATAAGGAGGAGACACCAGCCACACCGCCGGTTGTAATGTCGTTGGATAACAAAAAGAGTGTCCATCCCATTCCATATGCTATCATGCCGATGGCAATCATCACATAATCAAAAAACTCGGAGTTCAGGATTCTTTTTACTGTTGATGTCTTGCGAGCAGGATAGGTTTCGTCTTTCTTCTTTTGCATATTGTCAATATTCATTTTCACATTATCATATTGGCGTTGTAGGGGAGACATGTTTTCCGCCTACAGTTAAAAGTCACCAATAGCCAGTGTTTTCAGTATCACCGAAATGGGCGCTGCAAATATAAACATTATTTTCAACCAATCAAAACAATTCGACCCAAATGTTGAATAGGTTGCGAATAGGGTAGGGAATAGGGTGGGGGAATGGAAGGACTCCCCCCACTCCCATGTTGAACATGTATTTGTTTTGCGAATATCATCAAACCAAGCGACAAAGTTGAGCGTTTGTTAAAAACAATATTCGCTGAAAGGTAACTTGAACATCTGGAAATGTTAAAAAATCCTTGCAAGGTTGACATTTTGCCTTCATTGAAATCATAAATCAAATAAAAGGTTGTTATTTTGCATTCGTAATCAAAAAATGCAAAGATATGTTTGAACACATAGCGGATTTCACGGCTTGGCCGATACTTACAGGTATTTTCATCGGTTATGTCGCCAATCGCCTCATGAGTGGTGAAGGCAAAGGGTGTTGCATGAACCTTTTCGTAGGCATAGTAGGCAGTTATGCTGGAACCTTTATCAGTCATCTGCTGGATATTGACTTATTAGGCAAGAGCTATCTCACCAACTTCGTGTTCTGTGTCATAGGGGCAGTCGTGGTGTTATGGATTTGGAAGAAAATATTTGATTGAACAAACCAGAAGTGCCCATGTGCAACGTAGACGAATACTTTGAAAAGCCATTTTGGGTGATTGACATCCTGCCCAAGCAGGTGCCAGACTATCAACAGCCCGAAAGCAAAAAAACTCATCTGGCTGAACGTGGTGTAAAGAAAGGCAAAGGGCAATACTTCACAATAGAAGAATACTTTTTGGATCATCCACGCATTGATGCTATCCATGGTAAATTCACCAATATCCTGCTGAAATTGAATTGTTATGAGGATTTTGATGTGAGCATAGACGGAGAGGAATGGATGAAGAATCCCGCCCCCAAGGTCTTTGAAAAGATGATGTCGGCATGTATGACAGATAATGGCATGATCTACATCTTTATGAAATCAGAAGAAACGTTGATTACGGTCTGTGGAGACGACGACACCTATATGACCATATACCATCCATCAGAGGAAGCACTCAAATTGTTGAGTGCCTTAGCCTTGTCAGAAGGTCTTTTTATTTGGCAACCAGTACGTTAGCATAGAAAAGGTATTTAGCCAATCAGAGTTGTCACTTACTTCTTGGTTGGCAAATCCCTTTGAGGTGTTTGGTTTTCGAAATAGTCAGACACTTTGCCCCAGTCAATATTGACGACTTCTATCGGTTCGTCATATTCTGTAGCTGTGACCTTGTGCTCTTTTAGGTCGAACCTGATGACAACCTTGTCGTCTACACAAACGCCGAATGAGTCAATAGGAATGACGTCAAAAAGTAGGGTGATTTCTTCCATTGTAGCATCCTCCTCCTCCTCATCGTTGTCATTATCTCTTTTCTTTTCTTCCTTTTCTCTTTTTCCTTTCTTGTCTTCGTCGTCGCTGTATTCATAGAAACATTCCTCGTTGGATTTCACATACCAATGATGGGAGAATCCATTCGCATCTGTTTTTTTGACCGTCACCATCGCAGCTTCCTTATGACGATGAATGGTTAGCTTATGATAAATGGTGATGAAGAGAATCGCCAACACGCAAATCAGGACACAAATGATAGGTTGGATCAAGCAGCCAATGGCAAGACCCTTCCAACGTTTTCGGATGAATCCATAGAAAGGTATGAATACGGAAGCAATCCCGAAAAACACCAAAATGAATAATATGGTAACGGTAATGGTAAAGACTTGCTCTATCATGCTGTGATTCGTTCTTTACTGTTTGAAGGTTGATGAATTGGTGTATTGTATGGCGAGCATGGTCAAGTCGTCGTTTTGCTCAGCATCACCAACGAATAACTGCACTGTTGTTGTCATGGCATCGATAAAAGGCTGAGGCTTGTTGATGGTATTCTTCGCAACTTGGACCACTCTGTCCATGCCGAATTGCTGAAGATTGCTGTTCTCGGCCTCATTTAGCCCGTCGGTAAATAGGAATAAGCAGTCTCCTCCCTTGAATTGTTGCTGTTGTTCTGTATACTGAATGCCAGACATCACACCGGCAGGGAGATTGGAGTCAACCGGGAGGATGCAAGCATCGCCATCAGTCAAAAGAAGTGGCGGGTTGTGGCCGGCGTTGGTAAAGGTCAAATGCCCCGTGGACAAGTCGAGCACTCCAACAAACAATGTGACAAACATACCCGCTTCATTGTTTGCACTCAATGCATCGTTGAGAGCTTGGACAATATGACTGGGCTCTTGGGTGTAGGCTGAAATGTTTCTGAACAACGAGCGGGTCACAGCCATCACCAATGAGGCCGGAACTCCTTTGCCCGACACGTCGCCAATGCAAAAGAAAAGTTTCTCGTCACGGATGAAGAAATCGTAAAGGTCTCCTCCAACGGCCTTTGCAGGCATCACCTGGCCATATATGTCAATATCGTGTCGGTTGGGGAAAGCTGGATAGGTTTTGGGTAGCATGGACATTTGGATGTCATGGGCTATCTTGAGCTCACTTTCCATCGATGCCTTGGCTGTCGTGGTGTTCTTAAGTTCTTCTATATAGTTGGTCAGAGAGTGCTGCATGTTCTCAAACGAATCACGTAGCAGATGAAGTTCATCGTGACTATTGATTTGAGGCAGGGGAGTGTCAAAGTCTCCATCAGCCAACTCGTCGGCAACTGAAGCCAACTGTATCAGTGGTTTAGACGCATGCCTGATGGTAAGACGGCAGACGAAGAAAGTAATCATCAATATGATACCGATGACAAGCAACATGGTGAGGCCTATGATGATGCCAACCATGTTGAGTGCCAACATTGGTATATGAGCAACCAACACCCAGTCAGTACCTTCCAATGGAGAGTAAAAGAGGTATGTCTTTTCTCGGTTTATACGCATCACCTTATCTGTTTCATTCTTGCTTGTTTGCCCTTCTTGCATCTTCTTGATTGCCTCCTGGGCAACACCGGGATCGTCTGCGTCCTTGATATGTACGAAGAAGTTGCCCTTTAAGATACGTTTCTGTTCCGGGTGGGTGATATAGGTACCATCGTGAGACAACACATAACTATTGAACAAATTGGAGCCGGAGATGGTGAAATGCACCAGATCTACCTGTTGCTGTTTCAATAACTGGGACATGAAATCGAGTGATAGATCTGCTCCAAGTATGGCCACGAGACGCCCGTTCTTGTCGTGAATAGGGTGCATGTAGGCCACCAACGGTGTCTTCTTATCTCGGCTGTCAAAGAAGGGGGCGGACCAGTAAGCAGAATCGGCTGCTACGGCCTCAAGAAACCAATCCGCTTCCAAATAATGGGCGATAGTACCTTCAATAGGTTGCCCTTCCACATGTACGCTATCGCTACGCCAAGCATATGGACAGTAGGAGCGCCCCTTTTGAGGATAGTAGTTCTCGATAAAACTGATGCCGCAACTCCGTATGCGTGGATTATCCGAGACGACGCGTTCCATGATGGCTTGCAATTCGCTTGGCTGAGCGATGTTTCTCTCAACATCAAAAATATTGTTCTTGACTGCCACGCTGACATCCGACATAACGTCAGAGATGCCTAAGCCCGATGACCGCAAGTTGCTATGGAAGGTTTCGCCACAGACTTCCACCACGATTTGTTTTGTAATGTGAAAGACAATATATGCCAAACTGCTCATCATGATGAACAAAACGAGCATAACCCACCGCGTCAGTTTTCTTGCAAACGAACGATTGTATTTCTTTTTCTTCATCCTCGTTTTCAATATATCTTATTTCAAAGATATACTTGTGGCAACCTTACTTGTATAAATAGCGTTTTATGCTCATCTTCGGAGTCTTTTCAAAAGGAGCGTCCACCAGTTCCACCTTGTTGAGCTTGCTGTAGGTTGGAAGCGATTTGTTGGCAGTGGTGCGAATTAGTTCCGGGATGCCTTTTTTCGTCTCTTCGTCCATATCATCGGTGATATCGGCATAAACCAGTGCGACGAGTTTGCCATTACGGTCTACGACAAGCGATTCAACCACGTAGGGGCAACCAGACAGCACAGCTTCCAGTTCTTCAGGATAAACGTTCTGGCCGGAAGAGTTAAGTATCATCGATTTGATACGTCCTCGGATGAAAATGTTTTGATCTTCGTCCATTGTTCCAAGGTCACCTGTTCGGAACCATCCATCGTCTGTGAATGCCACTGCATTGGCTTCGGGGTTCTTGTAATAACCCATGGTGATGTTTGCTCCCTTTGCTTGAATTTCACCTGCAATGTTCTGTGGGTCTTTAGAATCGATTCTGATTTCATGAACAGGTTTTCCACAGGAGCCTGGAACAAAATCGGTCCACCATTCCCAACCCAGCAACGGGCAGGCTTCTGTCATTCCATAACCAACTGTGAAAGGAAGGCGCATTTGCTGGAAGCATTCCTCCACCTCGGGTTTGAGCGGTGCTCCACCCATGATGAAGCATCGTACACGACCGCCGAAAGCAGAAAGTATTTTTCTCCGTATAACCTTGTATATCAGTTTTTTAGCATATGGTACAGAGAAGAATCGTTGCATCTTCTCCAAGGCAGGTTTGATGGATTTGTCATAGACTTTTTCCATAACCAAAGGAACCGTGACCACCATGTAGGGCTTTACCTCCTTCATCGCTTTAAGAAGTGTGGTAGGGGAGGGAGTCTTTCCTAAGAAATACACGGTCACACCGTCGATATTGGGATGGATGAATTCAATAGCCAGACCGTACATATGGGCCATGGGTAGCATGGAAACTATGGTTTCTCCTGGATGGTTCGGAAAATGACTGTTGCTGAATTCATCAGTGTCAGATATGGCGCCATAGGTCAGCATCACGCCTTTGGGGTTTCCTGTGGTTCCTGATGTATAATTGATGATGGCCAATTTGTCCAAATTGTTAGTTGGGAAGGAAATCTGTTCAGGCGCAATTCCCTTTGGGTAACGCTGCTTATAAGCCTTCTCGCGATTTTCCCACGCATGGGCCACTTTCTCGTCCCTGTTCCACAGCAAACGATGATCTTTCACATTGATGGCAGCTTTTAGAGATGGCATTTGTTCAGGATTCAATTTCCTCCATATGTCCTCGTCAGTAAATAGCAAGACGCTGTCTGAATGTTGCGTAAGGGTTGCTATGCTATTGGGATGGAATTCTGCCAGTAGTGGAACCGCCACGCAACCATTGACATTAATTTCCCAAAAAGCCATTGCCCATCGTGCAGAATTACGTGCGCAGATGGCTATTTTGTTGCGTTTGGTTATTTTGGCGGAATTTAAGAAAATTCGGAAACATTCTATGTTCGTAGCCAAATCCGCATAAGTGTAGGATTCGCCTTTGTAGTCACAAAGTGCTTTTTTGTTCCATTGTTCGCGAATGGTTTTTTCTAATTTTGTCAGGTAATGTTCCATCGAATTTAAAATGTTTGGTTTGACTGTAAATATCGACATTAAGACTTAGACGAGTTTTTTTTGAATTTCATTTGCTATTTACAATTCATAATTACAAAAAGTTTTATAACCAGTCAATTCAAAAATAATCCCGCTTGTCCGTACTTATTTTGCAAAGTTACAAAAAATAGAATGCAGTACAAAGGATTTTGTTTCTTTTTTTATTTTTTGCAATCTTGCACATTTCTTACTTTGCCACATACAATACTTCATTGGCCATCTAAGATAGGTTGAATTAAATCCTCTTTTTAGCCATAGGAAAATAGATTTGCGCAAATTCAACATAATCATTATTATGATAAATAGAACACATGCTGTTGTAAACGTCCGTATAACCCGTTATCCCCCATCACTAATTGATTTTCGGGGCATCTGAGGGGTCGATTTTTGTGTCAGTTTCAATAAATTTAACGCAAAATACTTTACATATTGATTGTAAGCATTTCACGCCATCCACAC
>JAFZSL010000077.1 GCA_017619375.1 Prevotella sp.
ACAAAACAGCAGAAGTGACTCGTGGAGGTTATTCCGGAGTTATTGTGATACCGTCAACGGTAACTAAAGATGATGTTGAGTATACCGTGACAAGTATTGCGTCGAATGCTTTCTACAACAGTCCCCAACTGACTTCTGTAACTATTCCAAAGAGTGTTACCACGATTAAATTAAGAAGAGATTTTTTCTATAACTGCAATAAACTGACCTCAATAGTTGTTGAGGAAGGGAACCCAAACTATGACTCTCGCGAAGGATGTAATGCACTTATTGAGACTGCCAGTAATAAACTGCTGTATGGAGCCAATAACTCGTTTATTCCCAATAGTATTACGACCATTGGAGTGGCTGCATTTGAAAAACGTAATTTTACTACTCTTAGTATTCCCAATAGTGTGACAACCATAGAAGATGAAGCGTTTGCAAGTTGTTCTGAACTAACCTCTGTCTATATTGGAACAGGCCTGGAGAACATCGGTGAATATATTTTTGAAGAATGCAATAAGCTGAAAACGGTTGAGATAAACAGCAATGCGTTGGTATCTAAGAATTACACTAGCGAAGAGAAGAATATATCATGCCTTTTCTGGGACGCTACTGTTGAAGAAATAGTGTTAGGAGAGGAAGTGACGAGTGTTGGCGATTACGCATTCTCTGGGAGTAGTATGAAATCTATCAAGATGTCCGACAATCTGATAAGTATCGGAAACTATGCCTTTTGGCAATGTAGGTTAACCTCCATAGATTTTTCAAATAATCTGGAATACATCGGGAAATGGGCGTTCGCAGCTTGCTTCCCACTTCCTTCCGTTACCATACCTGAAAGCGTAAAGTGTATAGATTTTTTAGCATTCCAATGGTGTAACGCATTAACCAAAGTTGTCGTAAAAAGCAATGAGGTTGTAGCAAGAGACAATGATCAGTTCTATACATTAACGAGCTGTTTTGGCAAACAGGTTGAAGAGTATGTTTTGGGAGAAGATGTCAAGAAGATAGCATATATCGCTTTCGCGGAGAGTGACAAACTAACTTCTGTCACCATTTCCAACTATTTGACATGCATTGATGATAGCGCATTTCACATGTGTACCAGCCTGACAGACGTGTATTGCTATGCAGAACAAGTGCCAGAGACTGGTAAGGATGTTTTTCTCTCTTCAAATTACACAAATGCTACACTCCATGTGCCTGCTTCATCTGTTGAAGCATATAAAAACGCAGAACAATGGAAGGACTTTAAGGAAATAGTAGCACTGCCGACTATGGATGATTACTGTATGATGGTAAAAGATGGCAAAGTATGGAAGACTGGAATCTACGGCTCAGGCAATCCTGTGCGGCATGTCGAGTATTTCTACTTCGATGGTGACACCGTCATAGACGGGAAAACCTGCAAGCAGATGATGTGCCAGCAGTATTACAACGATGATGATTCACAACATTCATCATTGAGTTACGTTGGAGCATGGTATGAAGAGGACAAGAAAGTTTACACTTACGACACGACAAACAAGCAATTTGTACTGAAGTACGACTTCTCCGTTGATGCCAATGACACCCTGCAGATCAATCAGGAACATTATAGGATAGGTCCATGGCAGATAGGAGGAATAAAAGGCTTCAAGGGTGTTTATAGAGATGTTTGGTTTTTGGCGGAAGAAGGCCCCATCTACAGCCCATCTTGGTTGGAAGGAGTAGGAAGTATTGATGGCCCGACAGTAAACGTCTATCCTGGGTATGTTGACCCTTTAAGATTCCTCATGTCATGTACCGTTGATGACGAAGTCATCTACTTCAACGACGGATATGAGGATGGAGCCACACCAGAGGAGATGAATGCCAACAAGCACCGTTTCGACTTCACCCATACCGTCAAGACACAGCCCAAAGCACCGGGTATGGGAGGGGAAGAAAGGCCAAAAGGAGTCGCGTCAGCGGATACGCAGTCGATATATGGTGAATACAGCCAACAACAGTTGAGCATTCACCTCGAACCGCTCGTTGAAACCTACGTGGTATGTATTACAAACGAATCAAACGAGGTCGTCTATGAAAAAACCATCAATACAGTTGGTATTGTCGGCCTCAACATCGACATCTCCACCTATGCAAAAGGTTGTTATACGGCAACTGTGGAGAATAGCAATGAATCTTTCGTTGGAGAATTCGAAATGCAAGCCACTGGGAATGAAATCACCTTGTCCTGTCCCGATGACAACCATCCCCATGCCATCGACCTCGGACTGCCTTCAGGAACGAAATGGGCGTGCTGCAATGTGGGCGCGTCTACCCCTGAGGGATATGGTGGCTATTACGCCTGGGGGGAGACGGAAGAGAAGGACTATTACAGTTTATCAACCTACATCCATTACGACGACTCTTCAAGCACCTACCACGATCTCGGCAGCGACATCGCCGGCACACAGTACGATGTTGCCCACGTGAAGTGGGGTGGCTCTTGGGTGATGCCGTCGAAAGACCAAAACCAGGAACTGATAGAAAACTGCAACTATGAATGGATAATAGTCAATGATGTCATGGGAGCCCAATTCACCGGCCCAAGCGGTGGCACTATCTTCTTGCCTGCGGCCGGCAACCGCTCTGCTGGAGACCTCTACTACGCCGGCAGCAGCGGCTACAATTGGTCGTCCACGCAGGAGCCGCCGTACTCGTACAGCGCCTACCGCCTGTACTTCAATTGGTACAACGCGTACTGGAGCTACGGCAATTACCGCTACTGCGGTCACACGGTCCGCCCTATTATCGGAGACACCAACGGCATCAATCTTCCAAATTCATCTTCCGAAATATCAAACCAGGCCATTTACAACATCTATGGCATAAAAGTTGCATCTAACCCGAAAGAAATAGGCAACCTTCCCTCAGGCGTTTACATCTTCAACGGCAAAAAAACCGTAATAAAGTGAGAGTAAAAATAAGCTCACTTGAGGTCTTCCAAACGTGAACGATTTAGAGCAACGCTCAAAATCGGATTAATATGACGACTGAATATTGAAGATAGGAACAAGTTCTTGTAAATCCAATTAAACCGAATAAAAACCTACTGAAAATCAGTTTAACAAAAGATTTTTGAACCCCTAAAATAGGTTTTTGATTGTTTTGTGCTGTCGGCATTTTCGAATACTTTTGCAGTGTTTGAAGGTGCCGACAACTGTGTTTGGCAGTTTTTATAGCAAGAGGTTTTTTCGTAACACGAAAAACTCTTGAACACCTGGCGACAGGTGTTGAAAACGGAGTACTCGCAGGCTCGCACCTCTATGTTGAATACTTAATGATTTTGAAATGAAGGATAACGACACACCCAAGAGAATCATGAGGAGAAGGGGAAGACCTCGCAAGTCAACGACCGAAAACTCCCCAACCAGAAAGACCCGTACACTCCGACTCACGGAGGAGGAGGTGAAACTCATTACCGAAAACGCCAGACGATGCCACAAGAACTTCAGCGAATACTGCCGCCAGGTGCTTATGGGCTACAAGCCCGGCGTGCCCGACCCAGAGCTAAGGGACGGACTGTTTGCCGCAAGAAAGGACATGGTCAACTTCATCAACAACATCAGTGGACTGAAAATGAACAAGGAGGAGAGGTCGAGGTTCCTCGCCTCCATGCCGACCATCAGAATATGGTGGAAAGCACTTTTCGCAGAGATTGAATGGATAGACAAATATATGGAAAGGATGTAATTATGATAGCAAGGGCAAGAGCCATAGCGCATGGCAACGCATACACGACTTACTCCACGCTGAAACGGGACGCGGAGTTCATCTGCAGTGAGAACATGGCTGGGGATATGACCATAGCCGTCACAGAGGACGACCTCGACAGCATCTGGATGCAGTTCAAATACGCCGGGGAGAACTATCTCTCCAAGGGCAAGCCAGTGACCAGAAACCTCATCGCCATGGAGGTGTCACCCACAAAGGAGGAGTCCAAGGGATGGACGGCAGACCAATGGAGTCTGTTCGCACACCGATTCATCGAGGAGATGGACAAGATAGAGTTCAGGAACAAGGAGGGGAAGGTGTCATCGAGACGGACGGACTTAGTCCACAGCAAGTGGCTGGCCATGCTGCACCACGATGCCAAGAGTGGAATCCCCCATCTGCACTTCATGGTCTCACGCTTCACCACTGACGGAAGAATCAACGACACCAATCTCATCGGGCTGAAGGCTTCGATGGCGGCCAACAGCATCAACCAAAGCATGGGCTGGAGGCAGTCACAGGAAATCAGCGAGGAGCACAAGGCGGAAATCAAGAACGCCCTTTATGACATCCTCAGGTCGATGGAACGGTTCGACTGGAACATATTTTTGAGGAAAATCAAGGAGAAAGGCTATGGCATCGAATTGCGGCGTGACAACAAAGACAAGGTCGTGGGCTATCGAATCATGAGGGGCAATTCGAGATACAACGCCTCGCAGATAGGTCGGCAACTCACGGCAGGAAGGATAGAGGCGACATGGAAGCAGTTGCACCGTGAAATGTATGCTGAGGCAGCCAGGGCCAAGGCGGAATACGAGAGGCGGCATCACTTCGTATGCGAGCCGATTCGTCCTGGCACAAAGAGCGTGCGTTTTGAGTTTGACCGCATTCTTGAAGGATGCAAAGAGGCGGAGCATTTCGTCTTCGACATCTCTCAGGATGTCGTCGACGCACTTCGTGACACCTTCATGGAACTGGCCAGTGACTTCGAGTTCGTCTTCGATCAGGTGATGGAGGTTTCCATATTCATGTTCTTCGAACTGCTTACCGTTGACACGGGAGGCCAGGGGTATGCCAGTGGCGGTGGCAATCCCAAAGACGTATCGAGCAAGAAAAAACATGATGACGACGATGACGAACTATACAGGGCTAGGCGTATCGCCAGGACGGTGGCGAAAAGTTGTCCGAAAAAGGTGGTAAGGCGTAGCTTCAGTAGATAATGTTATAATACAATTATTCAATTATACGATTATAGAATGATGAAGAACAAGAATATCATAGCAAGCATGTTTGACGACACCGAGCTGTGCATGCCAAACCAACAACAAGAGCAAGGCATTGCAAACACGCAAGGCACATTGTCCGAGACCGAGAAATCCGATACATACGGTTACCTGCAAAAGCTGCTGGAGTTGGAGAGGAAAATCGCAACCACCCAACAACGGCAGATTGAGATTCAGGCTGAACAGAAAAGGCTGTCTGCTCAACTTCAAGATTCCTGCAAGAATTTCAAGGTGAGTCTCTCTGAAGAGGACAAGAAGTTGATGGCAAAAATGCCAGAGGACATGGCAAAAGAATTCGGCAGATACAAGACTTCAACAGCGGAATATGTCAACAATATCATCAACCGGCATAAAGAATCTACGATCAAGAATATCGATGCCACTTGTGAAGCCAAAATAGAAAAGACCAGAAAGGAAATGGGCGTGGGCAGGGGCATATACCTGTCGTGGCCGAATTTCTGGGCCATGTTCCTAACAACCATCGTTTGCATCAGCTACACAACCTATACGGCTTTCAACCAATGCCTGTGGGATGAGATATGGGAGAGAATATGGTTGCCCTTAGTCGTTTTTATTGGAATGTGTGGATGCGCCGTCCTGATTGTCTGGCTGAACATCAAAGAAGGCAGCATACCCAAACTCTGAATGTTCAAGTAAGAATTTGGCCACCGACCTGTCATCACGCCAAAAACACGCCAATTATGTTTACGAAAAATCCGCCAAGTACTGATTATCAGTAACTTAGCGGATTAAACTGTTGGGGTACTCGGACTCGAACCAAGAATGACAGGACCAGAATCTGTAGTGTTACCATTACACCATACCCCAATTTCAAAGATGTGCAAATCAGTTTCCGTTGAAATGCGGATGCAAAGGTAATTGTTTTTTTTGAAACTCCAAACTTTTAAGGAAAAAACTTATTCAAAAAACTTTTTTCACCGATGCTTTTCATCGATGCTTCTGATGAAGAAATTTGAGAAGTTAATGAAGTTACCGCTCCCGAAGTCGTAGGGGCGGGTCTCGTGCCCGCCCGAAATATATTTGTCATCATCCCGAATTAGTAAATTATTCAAGTTCCGCATTCGCTCAACTTTCAGGAGTTAAAGGGACATATGCTCACTTTTACCGGCTTTTTTCAAGGAAATGATGTAATAGTGACTTCATTAAAACCTCCATCACGCCTCATTTTTTCCTACTTGCGAAACTTAAATAAATTATGATTTTTACGAGCGGACACAAGACCCGCCCATACAGTGCAACATTTTCTTTTGACGAAACACCTCCTGTGGATGACGAAACATGCCTCTCTGGTGACGAAGCAAAAAACTTTTTCCAGAACGAAAAATAAAGTTGGAAGAAAGGATAAAAATGAATAATTTTGCGGTTGATGAGAAGACTTATAACACTGATATTTTGCGGTTGGTTGACGGCCGTCAGCATCTGGGCAGGCAGTTCCCTTTCCAGCCAACTGAGTTACCGCCGTTTCACCACACTCGACGGACTGCCACAGATGCAAGCCGAGACGGTGTGGCAGGACAGCGAAGGCTACATCTGGATAGGCACGCTCTCCGGTTTCGTTCGCTATGACGGGCGCACACTCACACCTTTCTTAAAAGGACGGCGCGAGAACATCGTGGCATTCAAACAGACGGAAGAAGGGGTGAGCGCACTAGGATTCCGGCGGCAATGGCTCATCGATGGCAACAAGGCCGTGATGCACCCCATCGACCCTGACCAACAATGGCTGACCAAAGAAACCGATGGCAAACAACACTGGCTGCTCAACAACCTGAACGCCACCGACCTGCCTGACGGGATGATACTTCTGGAGGACGAGCAGGAAACCCACCGCATGCTTGCACTCCTGAACGGTGAAGGTTGGGAGACCCATCTCAAGGCAAGCGTCTTCGACTTGATGATGCCCGACCGCAAACTGTATATCGACGGCGACAACACCTACGTTCCCACAGAAAAGGGACTATATGTGGTGAACAACCAGAAGGAAAGGCTGTTGACGGCAAAAGACGACATCTTCACACTCACCAGGATGGGCGGCAAACTCTACGTACTGGCTGCCGACGGCATATACGCCCTCGCCAACGACCAACTGACGCTGACCACGCCTTTCCATTTCGAGGCACCCGACTACGGCCTTTTCGTCAGGGAAGGAATGGACAAGCGACTCTTCATCGCCGACGCACACACCTTATATCAATACGACGGAAAGGACATCCGTCAACTCGCCAGCGGCTTCAACCTCATCAAGAGCCTGTTTGTCGACAAATGGGGACGCCTGTGGATGGCCACCTACCAAGGCGTCTATCTCTTCTTCCACACCAACTTCATCAATCACAAACTCAACGATGACAACGACATCGTGCGAGCACTATGCACCGATGACAAGGGACACATCTTCATGGGCACGCTCAACGGAACGTTGCTCGTCGATGGCGAACAACTCCATGCCGAGGAAGGACAATTCTTCAACCCCACATCCACCCGGATGGGACATACCATATACATGGTGGGCAAGGGTGACGTGGCTGCCATCGACAACGGCGCGCTGAACTGGCTACGACTGCCGCAAGACCGCTACCAGTTCGTGGCAAAAGCCTCTGGGCGTCTCATCATCGGAAACCGGCAAGGGATACTCGCCTACGACCCACAGAGCCAACGTCTCGACACCCTCACCCAGGAAATCATGCATCCCTGGTGTGCCGCAGAAGACCCAAATGGCAACCTCTGGGTAGGCAGCAGCACCGGACTGTACCGCATCACCGGGTGGCAAAAAGGTGCCCCTCGGAATGAGTGCGTGCAAAAAAGAGTCGTCTCCACCATGGAAGGCGACAGCAAAGGGAACATCCTCTTCGCCTCCAACGACTCTCTCTTCCTCATCCGCAACGGGCAGGTGGAAGACCTCACCAACCATCTACCCTTGCTCGCCAGCCATGAGATACGCTCCCTGCACCTCTCGCCACGCGGTTTCCTCGTCGTGGCGACACTCGACGGCATTGTCGTGGCACATATCGACAACGACTGCCACATAAAAGATGCGCAATGGTTCGACCACACCAACGGGTTCACCATCATCGAACCGATGGGCTCGCCGATGGCGGAGGAGGAAGACGGCACGGTGTGGCTGGCGGGACTGGAAGGCATGGTGTCATTCCAACCGGAAAAACTGCTGGCTTTCGACCCCTCCACAACCATCATAGAGGAGAAGCAACCCTGGTGGAAACGGTGGTGGGCATGGATGGCGGTGACCATCGCGGCGGTGTCGCTCTGTGGGTGGCTCACCTATCTCTACCAACGGCGCAGAAACAGGAAGGCCCTGGAGAGGCTGCAACGCGAGAAACGGCAGAAAGAACTGCAAATCAAGGCCATCCGACTGAAAGCCATCCCCCATTTCCATGCCAACGTGCTGGCCAGCATCGAGTATTTCCTGATGAACAACAGCAGCGAGGAGGCCAGCCACTACCTGAAGATGTACAGCGACTTCACCAACCTGACATTGTCGGACATCGACCGACCGGCACGAAGCATAGACGAGGAACTCGACTACATCCGCCTTTACCTCCAACTCGAACAACTGCGGTTGGGCGAACGACTGGAGTATGACATCACCGTCGACGACGATGTCAACCGCCAGACACTGCTGCCCACCATGCTGCTCTACACCTATGTCCAGAATGCCGTGAAACATGGCATCGCCAACAAGCCCGGAGGCGGACACATCGACATCCACATCCGTCGGGAGGCCGACAACGTGGTGGTGGAGGTGAGCGACAACGGCGTGGGACGAGCCGAGGCAGCCCGCCTGAACAAGAACTCCACCAAGCAAGGCCTGTTGCTGCTCAACGAGCAGATAGCCCTCTGCAACCAGACCAACACGCACCCCATACGCCAGAAGGTGACCGACCTGTTCGACGACAACGGCAACCCTGCCGGAACCTGCTTTGAGATGAGTGTTCCCACACATTACCAATACGAAGAAGACAACGAAAAAGAAAAGATATGGAACCATTGAAAACCATAGTCGTGGAAGACGAGCGCTTCCCACGTCTTGCCCTGCTCCAGAAGTTGGAAGACTTCCGCAAAGAGGTGGAGGTGGTGGACAGTTGCGACAATTACGACAGTGCCCTGCAGAGCATTCTGCGACATCAACCCGACCTGCTCTTCCTCGACATCCAGTTGCAGGGACGCGATGCCATGCAACTGCTCGACGAGGTGAAGCAGACCCTTCCCCTACCCCATGTCATCTTCACCACCGCCTACGCCGACCGCAAATACCTCCTCAACGCCATCAAACTCGATGCGGTGGACTACCTGCTCAAACCCATCGAGAAAAACGAACTGGCCGCCGCCATCACCAAGGCATGCCAGCAACATCAAGAAAAAACCTCAATCAACACATCACCCACACGCCTCTCGCTGAAGACCGCCAACGGCAAACTCTTCATCGAAGCAACCGACATCGCATACATCACCGCCGACGGCAACTACTCCCATCTCTTCACTTTCAGCGACCAGGAAGACATCATGGAAAGCCTGGCCGCAATGGAGCAGTTGCTCGACCCGGCGGTGTTCCTGCGGGTGGACCGATGCACCATCGTCAACACCCAAAGGGTTTACAAACTTGACGTGAAGCAACGCCAATGCAAGATGCTCTCCCCTGAGGGAGCCATCCTCGACGTGGAACTGTCGAAAACAGGCATCGAACGCCTGATGAGATTCTTATAAACCAACCAAGAATTCAACATATAGTAAATTGGGAATGGCATAGGATGTCTGCGCGACACACACCGCCAGGAAAGCTCCCACCTCCAGCCATGCCCTCCGATATTCATCCATCATCAACACTGCCGAATCCGGGAGCGAAGAGGCGACAAAAAATCAAAACCAATGAAAAAATTATTCCTTACACTGATGGTATCCATCATGACCTGCACCTTCGCACAAGCGCAGTCGTCACTCGTCGCCACCTTGAGCCATGAAGGCGAGGCCACCGCTTACTACGGGGCCGAGGCACTGACAAACGCAGTGGCCGCCGCACAAAACGGCGATGTCATCACTCTCTCCTCTGGCTCTTTCAACGCCGCCACCATCAACAAATCCATCACCGTGCGCGGGGCCGGCATGTCTGTCAGCGAGAAAGGCGGACTGCCCACCACCATAACCGGCACCATGAAAGTCAATACCGACAACGTGTCGATAGAGGGGCTTTACATCAACCAAACACTCCTGGTCGAAGGTTACACCAACTCCAACCTCAGCGTCGTCAAATGCAGGATTTACGATTTGACCTATTCAGGGGGAGGAAACGCCTATAACAACAGGTACATCCATAGCAAAATAGCCCATGCCACCAATACATACCAAAACTCATCGGTCACCATGGTCAACTGCGTCATCAACAACCTGGGTGGTGCTGGAAAATTCAACATCAGCAACTCCATACTGCTTTATACAGGAGGCAGCAACTGGCCCAGCACCGTCCGCAATGCCAGCATCGCCAACAGCATCGTCTATTGCACCACCAACGACAGCAAATTCTCAGACTCCGACGTGCTGGTGAGCAACGTGGGCAACGGCGACATCCTTTGGGCCAACTCCACCCTCGCCGGCAATGCCACGGTGGAAGACATCTTCTCGCTGTTCGAGGATTTCGACGGCACATATACCGATGACGTGACCTTCAAACTCACCGCCACCGGCGCAGCATACCTTGGCGCTGACGGCACGCAAGTGGGCATATACGGCGGTTCGATGCCTTTCGACCCCACTCCCACCAACCCGCAAATCACCAAGGCCAAGGTGGCCGCCAAGTCATCGGCCGATGGCAAACTGAGCATCGAACTGGAAGTGAACGGCGCCAACCATTAACCCCCGTAAGCCATGCGAAGACTATTGACTTTCACATGTTGCCTGCTGGCCTGGTGCATGGCCAGGGGGCAGACGGACGAGAACGGATGGCGGTACTGGTTTGACGAGAACGACGGCAGCGCCGTCTTCACCACGCCTTTGGAAGACGGTACACTCGACATCGACGTGTCGCAACTGCAGGAGGGTTTGCACTCCCTCCACATACAAGCCTGTGTCGATGGCATCTTGTCGGCACCGGAGACCCATCTGTTCACCAAGACAGTTGAAACGGCCAAAGCCGACAATTACGACGGAATGCTGGTCATCGATGGCGGCGTGGCACTCATCGAAGCGACAGCCACCATGGACAACGGGAAGTTGGAGTATGAATTCGACGTGTCCGACCTCGCACCGGGCATGCACACCTTGATGGTGGCAGCCAACTCACCCAACGGTGTGACAACAGGAGCCGTAGAGCAATTGTTCGTCAGGGAATTGACCGACACGGAGATTGGTTCCATGCGGTGCTGCTATTCCGTGGACAACGGTGAGATGGCCATCGTCTCGGGAGACAAGACCGAAGGAGTGTTCAACTTCGACCTCGATGTCTCCGGTCTGACCGACGGAATCCATGAGGTCACCTACTGGCTTCTGGCAGAAAACGGCGTCAGCACCAGTCGCGGCAGCGCCTTCTTCCTGAAGACCACCTATATGGACCCACAGAAGATGAAATGCTACTACACGGTGGACAACATCAACACCACCCCGCAGGAAGGAACCCTCTCCGACGGAGTACTCCATTTCAACCTCGATGTGTCTGAACTGAGCGACGGCATCCACGAGGTCACTTACTGGGTCACCGCCGACAACGGCGCCACCTCGGCACCCGAGAGTTCCTATTTCATCAAGATTCCCGATGGAGGAACAGGCATCATCGAGTATGAGTACTGGGTGAACGACGACTTCGCCAACCGCCGCACCATCACGCTGGACGAACGCGTGGATCCGCTGAGCGTCATCACTGATATCGACATCGACCCGCAGGAGCTGCGCAGTTCCAACTTCCAAATGGTCATCATTGACGGACAACCCACCATGATTGCCGTCAACGACCTCCATCTTAGGTTCAGAGACATCGGAGGGCGCATGACCGACACCACCGCAACCTTCGCCGACCCGAAAGTGAGCGAAGAAGTGACAGAAGTCATCCCGCTGGAGCCTCAGCACACCGTCTATGTGAACAGGCCTGAGGAGAACGGCATCAGATGGTTCTCTGCAGAGGCAACAGAAGGCGACAGCCTGCTCTTCCGAGCCGGAAGCAGTTGCATGCTCCAACTCTTCTCACCCACCGGCGAACTGGTCTATGAAGCCACTGGCGACGCCACCACCGATTTCGGTGGCTGTAGCGCCACGGAGAACGGCACCTACTACCTCGCCCTCCACGACATGGCCACCAACGCCAGCACCATCGCGGTGACCTACCGCAGGCCTGACATGCCTGGCTGCGGAGACATCAACGGCGATGGCGGCATCAACATCACCGACGTGACCAGCATGGTGGACTACATACTCAGCCATTCCTGTCAAGCCCAGGACATCTGGAATGCAGACCTCAACGGCGACGGAGACATCAACATCTCAGACGTAACACTGTTAGTGAACCAAATCCTACAAGGGAATTGATAATTATCAACCTCACTCTCCCCTCCCCTTGAATGGGAGGGGAGATGTGCACCACCATTCTTGGCGTTTTATCACTCCGAAAAGACTCACGGAAGGGGGCGGGGATGATTTCTTCAAGCAAAAGAACAAAAACCTAAAACTACTGTATTATGAAACTCAAGACATTTGTGCTATCACTGCTTGTATTGTTCTCCATCAGCAGTCATGCCGAAGATGAGACGGCATACGCCGTGTGGTGCGCCGGCAACGCCACGCTCTATTTCACCTCTCGAGCCGAGACGCTGACTGCAGGTGACTCCTTCACTCCCGAAGGGAGCACCGACGCCGTCACCATCACCAACGTGTGGAACGGCACGGCAGTCACCGCCTCCGCCGACACCCCGGGATGGAACAACACCGTGAAAAACACGGTGACGACAGTGGTCTTTGAGCCTTCGTTCGCTAACGTAAGGCCAACGAAGACCCGCAAATGGTTCGCCAACTTCTCCAAACTTGTTTCCATACAAGGTTTCAACAACTTGAACACCTCGTCGGTCACGACGATGTACAGTATGTTTGAAAGTTGCACCCTGCTGCCCTCCCTCGACCTAAGCACGTTCAACACCAGCGATGTGGCCGATATGCAGTATATGTTCTACAACTGCAAGGCATTGGCCAACCTCAATCTGAGCGGTTTCGACACAGGGAACGTCACCAACACATACCAGATGTTCTACAGTTGCACCGCCCTCACCTCCCTCAACCTGAGCGGATGGAACACCGCTTCCCTGACCAAAACGAGCCAGATGTTCCGTGGCTGCAACAACCTTGAAAGCCTGAACCTGAGCGGATGGGCAAACACGAAGTTGACGGATATGAGCCAGATGTTCTATGACTGCAAGAAACTGAGCACCCTCACGCTGACCGGCTTCGCCACTCCCGCCGCCACCACTTTCAACAGCATGTTTGCCTACTGCCAAGCCCTGGTGAGCATCGACCTGAGTGGCTTCAACACCACCACCGTCAAGGATATGCAATACATGTTCTACGGCTGCACGGGCTTGACAACACCCATAATGACGGGTTGGGACACCTCCGCCGTGACAAGCATGTATCAGATGTTCTACAACTGTACATCACTCACCTCTCTCAACCTGAGTGGTTTCAGTACCGAAGCCCTGACCAATACGAGCCAGATGTTCCGTGGCTGCACCAACCTTGAAAGCCTGAACCTGAGCGGATGGGCGAATCCAAAGCTGACCAACTTAAGCAGCATGTTCTACGACTGCAAGAAGTTGAGCACCCTCAACCTGACCAACTTCAGCACCTCTGCCGTGACAAACATGGAGAGCATGTTCCAGAACTGCCAAGCCCTCACCAACCTCGACCTAAGCAGCTTCAACACCAGCCTTGTCACCACCGTGAAAAGCATGTTCAATGGATGCACGGAGTTGACGACACTCAACCTCACCAACTGGGTGAACACAAAGGTGACGAACTTCAGTTACATGTTCAACGAATGCACCAAACTCTCCACACTCACGCTGACAGGATTTGAAACACCCGCTGCCACCGATATGAGTTATATGTTCCAAAACTGCGCCGCCCTGACGAGCCTCGACCTGAGCGGTTTCAACACCGCCAAGGTGACGAACATGGGGTACATGTTCAACGGCTGCACCACTTTGGGAACACTCAACCTCGGCAGTTTCAACACCACTTTGGTGACGAACATGAGTTACATGTTCCAAAACTGCATGGCACTGACGAGCCTCGACCTGAGCAGCTTCAACACGGCGAAGGTGACGAACATGGGTTATATGTTCAATGGCTGCAACAACCTCGTCGACGTGTTTGTCAGTCAGACATGGTCGACTGGCGCCGTCACCAACTCTGGAAATATGTTCAAGGACTGCACCAGCATCGTGGGACAGGACGGCACCACATACAATTCAAGCAGCGTGGACAAGACACGTGCCACCGACGAGGCCGGAGGATATATGAAGACAGGCACGGCGGCTCCCGACCTGGATGAGCCCTTGGCCTACGCCATTTGGTGCGCCGACAACACGACGCTCTACTTCCTCAATACCACCAAGCAACTCGTGGCAGGACGGAACTTCACGCCCGACGGAAGCAATACGCCGGTGAGAATGACCAATGTGTGGAATGGCACATACGTGACGGCCACGGGCAGCAGCAACCCGCAATGGTACAACACCGTGAGGACTACCGTGCAGCATGTGGTGTTCGAACCGTCTTTCGCCAACGTAGCACCAACCAGTGTATGTGCGTGGTTCCGCGACTGCGTCAATCTTGTTGACCTGACTGGCATCTCCAATCTGAACACAGCCAGTGTCACCAATATGAGTTATATGTTCAGTGGATGCACCTCTTTGCAGAATCTCTCATTGGCAGGCCTCAACACAGCCAGTGTCACCAATATGAGTTATATGTTCAGTGGATGCACCTCTTTGCAGAATCTCTCATTGGCAGGCCTCAACACCGCCAGTGTCAACAATATGAGTTATCTGTTCAATGGTTGTTCCGCTTTGCAAGGCCTCGACTTGAGCGGCCTCAACACTGCCAATGTGACCAACATGAGCTACATGTTCCAAAACTGTGCCTCACTGACCACGCTCGACCTTTCTTCATTCAACACAGCAAAGGTCGGCGATATGAAATACATGTTCAGCGGCTGTTCACAACTGGCAAGCATCTACGTGGGCTCCTTCTGGGCCGTGGGCTATGTCACCAATGCCAACAACCACGCCAACATGTTCAAGGACTGCACCAGCATCGTGGGACAGGACGGCACCACTTACAACAGCGGCAGCGTGGACAAGACCCGCGCACACAACGGCGACGGCGGCTACCTGCGCATCGGCACGGAGACCACCGGGGAACCGGAGGTATATGTCGTCTGGTGCGCCGAGAACACCACCCTCTACTTCCTCAAGACCGACAAGCCGCTCATCCGCTACGGATTCTTCAAGCCAGAAGGCACCAACACGGCATTGTCCATCACCGGTCTCTGGAGCGGCACCAATGTCTCGAGCATCACCTCCATCCCGGGATGGAACAGTACGGCCCGGGGCACATTGACCACCGTGGTCATCGACGACTCGTTCGCTGAGGTGAGACCCACCAGCACCTACGCATGGTTTGCCGACTGCACCAAGCTGACTTCCATCAGCGGCTTGGAATATCTGAACACCTCCAACGTGACAACAATGCGGGAGATGTTCTCCAATTGCTCACTTTTGGAAAACATCGACGTGAGCCACTTCAATACGGCCAATGTGACCAACATGTACAAGATGTTCTATGGCTGCAGCAGTTTGCAAAGTCTCAACCTGCTTGGCTTCGACATCAACAAGGTGACCACCATCGAATCGATGTTCCAGAACTGCAGCAGCCTGACGGAACTCGACCTGACCTACTTCAAGGTCAAGAGCACCATGACGCAGCACAACCTCTTCAACGGATGCACCAATTTGGTCAGCGTGTATATAAGTAGTTGGAGTTCAAGCAGCGGAGGATGCAACAATGCCTTCAAGGATTGCTTCAACATCGTGGGTGAATACGGTGTCACCTACGATCCCAGCAAGACAGGCTTTGGAATGCTCGGCTATGTCACCGGCTATTTCAAGGACGGCGTGATTCCCTGCGTCATCTGGTGCGCCAATACAGGCACGCTCTATTTCTCTGACATCAACCGCAACGAGGTACCAGAGGCTGGAGACAGTTTCACACCCGAAAACGGCGAAGCACAGGTCATCACGACGATTTGGACGGGCAGCGACGTGAAAAACACCGGCGAGGCACTGCCCGGATGGAACAGCATCGCCGACAACGTACAACAGGTGACGATTGAATCGTCATTCAGCCGCGTCCGCGCCACAAGCCTCCATGGTTGGTTCGAAGGTTTCTCCAACATCACCTCCATCAACGGGACGGAGACGCTGAAGACCTCTTCCACCACCGCCACCACCATGAGCCGCATGTTCAAGGATTGCGCCGCATTGACAAGCCTCGACCTCGCCGTGTTCAAACCCACCAAAGTCACCGACATGAGCGAGATGTTCAGCGGATGCGCCGCCCTGGAGGCCGTGACGGTGGATACCGACTGGACGACGGCGAATGTGACCAACTCCACGGACATGTTTGCCGGTTGCACCAGTATCGTCGGTCAGGACGGCACCACTTACGACGCTTCTGTGGTGGACAAGACCAAGGCCCACTACGCAACGGGAGGATATCTCCGCGGTGTCCTGCACCCCTATGTGGTGTGGGTAAGCAGCAACAGCACGCTCTATTTCACCGCCCAGCCCAGCACCTTCGACACGGCTACGACATTCACGCCCGAGGGTGGCAACACAACCTTGACAATCACCAACAAATGGGACGACATCCCACCAGACCAATATCATAAGAGTGCCATCAACGAGGGAGAGTTCAACAATAGCAACAACCGAAACTATATTTACTATGTAGTGTTTGAGTCCAGTTTCTCGGTGGCTCGCCCTGTCACGATGTGGAATTGGTTTGCCGGTTGCAAGAATCTGAAAACCGTCACAGGTTTGGAGAACCTGAACACCAGCAAGGTAACCTCCATGTATGGATTGTTCTCAGAATGCAGCAGTTTGGAGAGCATCGACCTCAGTTCACTCGACGTGAGCAACGTGACCAATATGGCCTACATGTTCTCGGGATGCTTCCAACTCAAGAACGTCAATGTGGCAGGATGGAACACTTCGAAGGTAGAGAACATGGCCTACATGTTTGCCAACACGCGATACAACAACTGGGGCATCACCACCCTCGACCTGAGCAGTTTCGACACGAGCAATGTGACCAATATGACTTACATGTTCTACAACCTCAGGGGGGTGAAGACCGTATATGTGGGTGAAAACTGGAACACCGACAACGTGGGAAGTTCATCCCAAATGTTCTATAACTGCACCCAAATCGTGGGGCAGGACGGAACCACCTACGATGCCAACTACGTGGACAAGACCCGCGCACACTACAACGCAGAAGGCTACTTGACACTTAGGGATACAAACATGCCTTATGCCCTTTGGTGCGGCGAGGCCGGGACGCTCTATTTCACCTATGGCAGCGAGACCTATGCGAAAGGCGGCATCTTTACACCAACAGGCAGCGACACACCACTCACCATCACTGAGTTGTGGTGCGACAGGGAGGTGATAGACTGCATCAACTATGGCAACTACCGAAGCCCCAAATGGGTTTCCGTCATCATCAACAACGATGACGGCTATGCCCTCAACCACATTGTGTTTGAACCGTCGTTCGTCGATGTACGTCCGGTCGCCTTGCGCAGGTGGTTTGCGATGAACGTTTCCGAACACAAAATCTTGGACATCAACGGTTTGGAGTATCTCAACACAGAGGAAGTGACCGACATGTGTGGTTTGTTCGAATTCTGCACATACCTGCCGAATATCGACGTAAGCCACTTCAACACGTCGAAAGTGACCAATATGAGCGGGATGTTCTCTGGCTGTGTTTTACTTACAAGCCTTGATGTGAGCAACTTCGATACGTCAAACGTAACCGACATGTCTGGCATGTTCGCCAATTGCAAGAATCTCACAAGCCTTGATTACACAGGTTTCAACACTGCCAATGTCACCACAATGGTAAGTATGTTTTCCAGTTGTGAAAAACTGACCAGCATCGATGTCAGTAGTTTCAACACTGCCAAGGTGAAGGATTTTAATCGTATGTTCGAACATTGTAAATCACTTGAAAGCATTGACCTCACGGGCATCAACACCGCCAATGCCTTAAGTTTCAATAGTATGTTCTCTGAATGCAGCAAACTGACTAATCTGGATGTCTCAGGGTTCGACACCGCCAATGCCACGGATTTCTCTTTCATGTTTTATAATTGCAAATTGCTCCAAACTATTGACGTCTCGGGGTTCGACACTGGAAATGCGTTCAACTTGGCAGATATGTTCCTCAACTGCAACAATGTGACAAACCTTGATGTCTCTGGGTTCAACACGCAAAATGCGTGCTATATGGATGGCATGTTCAGTGGTTGCAGAAGCCTGACGAATCTGGATGTCAGAGGCTTCAAAACTGACAATATCGAAAGCATGGCTTCCATGTTCCATAATTGCACTAATTTGACGAGTTTGGATGTCTCTGGCTTCAACACTGAAAATGTCAACTATATGGAATATATGTTCAGCAATTGCAGCAGTTTGACAGAACTCGACGTGACCAATTTTAACACAGAGAATGTGAACTTCATGAATGGAATGTTCTCCAAGTGCGACAAATTGCATTCACTCGACCTCACCAGTTTCAACACCTCCAATGTCTACTTGATGAACGAGATGTTCAAAGGTTGCACTCAATTGGAGAGGATATTCGTCAGCGATGGTTGGAGCACGGCAAGCGTCAGTAGTTTTTACTATGATAGCCAGTTAGGAGAAATTTATGATGGTACGAAAGATGTGTTCCTGGACAGTCCCGCACTCATCGGCGAGGACGGCACGACCTACAACAGTTCACGCGTCACGTCCTCCTATGCCCATACACGCACCGGCGGTTATCTCACCAGCAACATGCTCTATGATACAGAGGACAACCATGCGAAAATCACCACGCTCGACGGAAAGAAGTTCAGTGTGAAACTAAAAGGCCGCACGCTATACAAGGACGGTACGTGGAACACGCTATGTCTGCCCTTCGCACTCAGTGCCACGCAGATGGAGACCTTGCTCGACAGCCCGGAAAAAGTCATGACGCTCGGCTCGACGACATACGACACGACCACCGGAACGCTGACGTTGAACTTCGAGGAGGCGACGACCATGGAGGCCGGAAAGCCTTACATCGTCAAATGGACGCAGGCCGAGGATTACGTGAACGACAACGAACACAACCTTTACGAGCCGACGTTTACCAGCGTAACCCTCAGCAACACTACGTCAGACATCGAGACCGACTACGCCGACTTCCTTGGAACGTTCGCACCCATCACCCTCCCTGCCCACGACAATCGCAAAATCTATCTCGACAACAACTCTTTCCATCATCCCGACACCGACGTGACCATCAACGCCTTCAGAGGATGGTGGCTATTGGCTGAAGGAATGGAAGGCTCCAACATAGGTGACGTGAACGGCGACAACGACATCAATGTCACCGATGTGACCTCGCTCGTCAACCATATACTGAACAGAACCGATGTCAACTTCATCATCGAGAATGCCGATGTCAACAGCGACGGTGAAATCACGGTGACTGATGTCACGACATTGGTGAATCTCATTCTCAGCAACATCCACAACAACAACCAGTTGAACATAGTCTTCAACATTGGGGAAGATTGAAGATGACGAAGTAAAACCTTACGATGAGGGGTGTGTCAAAATGAACAATTTGGCACACCCCTCAATATCCATATTAAAAATATGGTTCGGAAAAAAGCAGTGCTTTATTACCCTATCGGATGTCGAATAATTTGAGGAATCCCGTCATGGTGAGAATCTTTAAAACTTCTCCTTCAACGTGGGTCAGTACAAAACTTCCTCCCTTGGCTGCACTCTCTTTCTTCAACTTGAGAAGACCACGAAGCCCAAGGCTACAGATGTATTCCAACTTTTCGCAATCAAATGTGATGGACTTGTCGGCATGATTCATCAGAGGCTTCAGGTCCTCGAGGAATTGTGTTGCTACGGCGGTGTCAATCCAACCTGTGAGGGTTCCATAATAGGAACCATTAAGTTCTTTAATTTCAATATTCATTTTTTCTACTTTTATTTAATTTTCAAATCTTCTTAAACAAACTCCACTTGCAAATACTGTATCAATCATCTTTTTCAAATCATTGCAACGGGGTGAGTTGAAAAATAATGTTTACAATCAGGATGTTGGCGGCGAGAATGATGAGGTTCATCAACAGACCTATGCGCATGAAGTCACTGAAGCGGTAACCTCCGGGACCATACACCAGCATGTGAGTGGGCGAGCCGATAGGAGTGGCAAAACTTGAACTGATGCTGACCATCAGGGCAATGAGGAATGGATAGGGGTCATAACCCATTTTCTCGGCTGCTTCATACATAATGGGGAAGAACATGGCACCAGCGGCAGTGTTGGAAATAAACTCTGTGATGAAAGTTCCTACGAAACAGATGGCAGCCATCACGATGATGGGATTGGTGCCACACACATCGAGAATGCCGAATGCCAGACGCTCGGCAATACCTGTCTTCTGGATGGCCACCCCCAAGACAACAGAGCCGGCGAACACCATGAGAATCTCCCAGTTGATGGCCTTCATTGCTTGATCGACATTACAGCAACGGAAAATCAACATGGCCATGGCAGCAAGGAAGGCGCATTGAAGCAGTGGAATGACATTGAGGGCGGAGAGCACCACCATGGCTATCATGATCGTTGTGGACACCAGAGTCTTCTTTCCGATATTGGGTACTTGCTCGCTGTCGAAGAACTGCAACTGTGAAGCGAGCCGTTCAGTATTGATTTTGGCGTGAGGTGAACACTCGAAAAGCAACGTATCTCCTGCTTGGAGAACCACCTGACGTGGTGACTCGTTGATACGTTGGCCACGACGAGCCACGGCAACGAGAGTCATGTTGTTGTCCTTCTCGAAAGCGGAATCGCCTATCGTAGTGTTGATGAGATTGCTGCCGAAGGTGATATAAGCAGTGTGCAACTGGCGGTTTTTGTCCACCTCGTCGAGAGTGAAGATATGATGGTCTGCATTCACGAAACCATGACTCTTCTTCAAGTCGAGCATCTCGTCTATCTGGCCGGCAAAAACCAAACGGTCGCCTCCCATCAGATATTCATCTGAGGGGACAGGGGACACCAGTTCACGATTGTCATAGTGTATGATTTCTATCAACGTGCCGCCACGAACATTCATCAAGCCTGCCTCCTCGATAGTCATGCCAACGTGATCGTTGTCAGAGGGAACAAGTAGTTCTACCGTGTAGTCGGAGGTGGACTCGAAGGCGGTTTCCGGCGCCTTACGGTCGGGCAGAAGTTTGCGCATGGCAATGATGGAGAGTACACCGACAAAAAGACAGAACAAACCTGGGATGGTGGTTGCCAGAACGTTCATGGCCTTGCCTGTGTTGTCGGCATATAGGCCGGAGATAATCAGGTTGGGAGGCGTTCCAATAAGCGTGCACACACCTCCCATACCGGAAGCGTAACTCAACGGTATCAATAGTTTTGAGGGAGATATGTTCAATTTCTTCGACCACATCTTGACAATGCCTACAAAGAGGGCCACCACCGTGGTGTTGCTGAGGAAAGAACTGAGGGCGGCAACAGGCAGCATCAGTCGTACCACAGCCTTGGAATAACTATTCGGCTGACCTAACAGATGCTTGACTATCCATTGCAGCACACCTGTATGTGTCAGTCCGGCGACAACGACAAAGAGCACCCCGATGACCACAACGGAAGTGCTGCTGAATCCAGAGAAGGCCTCCTTGGCATCGAGCACGCCCGTGACAAAAAGGATGGCGATGGCTCCAAGGAAAACAAGGTCGGCACGTAGTTTGGTGAACAACAGCACAGAGAACATCGATAGCACGGTGACTATGGTGATCCATGCATAGAGGTTGAACCCTAAAAAGACGATAGATTCCATAAGCATATTGAATTAAGGAGTTCCTATATTTTTTTTGTAAGCGTCAGCACGTTGTAACCATCGGATGTGCGCCGATAGGCCATCGTGTCCATGATGGTTTTCACCAGATGGATGCCAAGGCCTCCGATGGGACGGTCTTCAAGTTCTGCTTCGACGTCGACTTCCTCATGCGCGGTGGGGTCGAACGGTATGCCATGGTCCTTGGTGACCAGAGTAAGCACCCCGTCAGAAATCTCCGCAGTCAGTTCCACATGGCCACGGGTTCCCTTAGGGTATGCATAGTTGATGACATTCGCGACCCATTCCTCGATGGCAAGGTTCAACGTCTTGGCTGTTTCCTCATCGATGCCATGCTCACGGCATACGGAAAAAAAGAAGCCGCGCATCCGCCCCACTTCCACCATCTCGTTTTTCATGATGATACGTCGAGGTGCATTTGAAACTCGCTTCTGCGATGTGCCGTGTCGAAGGAACATCAAGGTCAGGTCGTCACCTTGCTCCGTGCCGTCGGCAAACACGGAGACATGCTGTTTGAGATAATCTACAATCTCGATGGCAGAGGCTGTCTTGGTTTTCTCCAAATCATGCAACATTCTATTTTCCCCAAACAATTTCCTGCTCCCGTCACCAGCGATATACATGGCTTCCGTTAGTCCGTCAGTATAGAGCAACAGCGATGTGTCCTCAGGGAATGGCACCTGCTGATCCTCGTAATTGTAGTGGTCCTGCACGCCGATGGGCAGGTTGGTGTCAACCTCCAGCAAATGACAGTCGCCGTGGGCGGTATAGATGGCTGGAGCGTTATGGGCGGCATTGCAATAGATCAGGTGATGGGTCTTCAAGTCGAGCACCCCGATGAAGGCAGTGACAAAAACAAAGGAGTCGTTGGCGGAAGCGATGGCATGGTTCATCTCACGCATGATGTTGGCGGGACTTTGGTAATTGCTTGCCAGGTTGCGGAAGAGCGTGCGGGTGACAGCCATGTAGAGTGAGGCAGGCACCCCTTTTCCTGCTACGTCGCCGATGATGAAAAAGAGTTCGTCGCCCTCGACGATGAAGTCATATAGGTCGCCCCCAACCTCTTTTGCAGGCGTCATCGAGGCAAAGAGGTCAAGGTCGTCGCGTTCCGGGAAGACGGTGGGAATCATACCCATCTGGATGTCGTGGGCGATGGCAAGTTCGCTTAGCAGCCGCTGCTTGCTGGCGGTGGTTGATTCCAAGTCTTCAACATACTGCTTCAGCGATGTCTGCATAAACTCAAAGGCCTTGCGCAGTTCCCATAACTCGTCTTGGGAGTTGATTTCTGGCAGTGGTGTTTCAAGATTGCCTTTTGCTATACTTACCGCCGAATCAGCAAATTGCTTCAGTGGTTTGACCATCCTAAAGATGGCAATGGTACAACTGACGAACAACGATGCCAGCCCCACAAAGAACACGACCGTACCATATTTCACGATTTGATGAGTCATCGGCAGCGACATGCTGTCTTCCGTGAAATAGAAAAACAATAGCACAGCCACAAGAAATACCGCTGCCGCAATAGTCATGATTTTGAAACTGAGTCTTGCTGCAAACGACTTCTGGTATGCCAAGTCATACTCGTATTCAAAATTCGGTTCTTCTACCAAAACGAAATAATTAGATTTAGTTCAGTGAACAATTATAAAAAAGATATGACAGATAAAGTGTCGATAAAGATGATTTTTGGTTATGAATCCATAGAGTTTTGTCTCTCATGTATTATTGTCTCGAACAATATTTGCAAATATACGACATTGGTCGGAATTATGCAAATTTTATGAGGCTTTTTATATATCACTTACATAACACTCCTTGACCTTTGGCCAAGGATGTCCAGGCAGATTTAACGCTACGGAAAGCCGTTCTCTGTTGGTCTACGGACTTTTAGGACTAAAAGGACTATAGGCGCCAATGGCGCCTTGTAATTTGTCTAAGGAGTCAAGGAGTATGGGAGTTTTTCATGCGCCAACGGCTCATCCTCCTTTACTCCTCAACTCCGTAGACAATATGGACAACACCAACGCCAACAATGTTCTGGTTGCAAACAGCGGATTAACATGAAAAGAAAAACTTAGTTTTCCTTTTGTATTTCTCTCGACTTTTCGTAACTTTGCCACTTCATGGCGAAGTTACTGCTTCTCGGAATAAAAAATGAACTCGTTCGTTTTGTTCTTCTCTCGACTTTTCGTAACTTTGCCACTTCATGGCGAAGTTACTGCTTCTCGGGATAAAAAATGAACTCGTTCGTTTTGTTCTTCTCTCGACTTTTCGTAACTTTGCAACTGCGTTGTGAAGTTACTGCGTCTCGGGATAAAAAATGAACCCGTTCATTTTGTTCTCCTCTCGACTTTTCGTAACTTTGCAACCTTGAAACATCAAAAGGTGGGAAAAAACAAAGACACCACCTGTAAAGAAAACTAAAAGAATAGCATACAATTAAAACCGATTGAATGGACAACGCAAAGCAATTAGTAGAAAACATCACAGCAGGAATCCAGGAAAAGAAAGGCCATGACATCGTGGTGGCCGACATGAAAAGCGTGGAAGGCGCCATCTGTCGTTATTTCGTCATCTGCCAAGGCAACTCCCCCATGCAGGTGGAGGCCATCAGCGACTCCATCAGCGACACCGTGCGTGAAAAGATGGGTGAGAAACCCGTGAAAGTGGTGGGACTGACCCTCGCCCACTGGGTGGCCATGGACTATACCGACGTCATCGTCCATGTTTTCCTGCCTGAGACAAGAGCATACTACAACCTCGAGGCGCTCTGGGAAGACGCCAACCTCACCCGCATCCCCGACCTCGACTAAGGAGGCGTGGAACACACCCACTGAACCCCAAACATTATGGAAGACAAGAACAAAGACAAAAAAAACAATATGCCCAAGTTCAACATGACCTGGGTATACGTCGTCATTCTCATCGCCCTCGGCCTGCTGTTCTTCACCAACAACGGCGGAGACGGCCAGAGTGGCGGAGGCGGCATTGCGAAGAAAGAGAACTATAGCAACTTCAAGGAGTTGGTGATGAAAGGCGCCGCCGATGAAGTGGTCGTCAACAACGAGGAGAAAGAACTTCGGATGTATGTGAAACCTGAATTCATACAAGAAGTCTTCCAGGCCGACGTGAAGCAAACAGGAAAGAACCCCTACTTGGAGGTGGAATTCGGTTCGGAAGACAAACTGGAAGAGTTCCTCGACGATGCCAAGGAAAAAGGGAAATTCAACGGCCACCTCAACTACAAGAATGAGAAAAGCGGAGACACCTTCAACACCTTCCTCAACATCTTCACCATCCTCTTCTTCGTCATCATCATGGTGATGTTCTTCAGACGCATGGGTGGCGGAAGTGGAGGTGGCGTGTTCAACGTAGGAAAGAGCAAGGCCAAGATGTATGAGAAAGGCAACGACCTGGGCGTCACCTTCAAGGACGTGGCTGGACAAGCAGGTGCCAAGGAGGAGGTGCAGGAAATCGTCGACTTCCTCAAGAACCCGCAGAAATACACCAACCTTGGTGCAAAAATCCCAAAGGGCGCACTCCTCGTAGGGCCTCCGGGAACGGGAAAGACCCTGTTGGCCAAGGCCGTGGCAGGAGAGGCCGGCGTGCCCTTCTTCTCGATGAGCGGCTCCGATTTCGTGGAGATGTTCGTCGGAGTGGGAGCCAGCCGCGTACGCGACCTCTTCCGGCAAGCCAAGGAGAAGTCGCCATGCATCATCTTCATCGACGAAATCGACGCCGTGGGTCGCGCACGTTCGAAGAACCCCGCCATGGGAGGCAACGACGAGCGCGAGAACACCCTCAACGCACTCCTCACCGAGATGGACGGATTCGGCACCAATAGCGGTGTCATCATCATGGCCGCAACCAACCGCGCCGACATGCTCGACTCGGCACTCCTTCGAGCAGGAAGGTTCGACAGGCAGATACATGTCGACCTGCCCGACCTCAATGAAAGGAAGGAGATTTTCATCGTCCACCTCAAACCCGTGAAAGTGGACAACTCTGTGGACATCGACCTTCTCGCACGACAGACACCGGGATTCTCCGGAGCCGACATCGCCAACGTGTGCAACGAGGCCGCCCTCATCGCGGCACGGCGCAACTCCGGGACCGTCTGCCGGCAAGACTTCCTCGACGCTGTCGACCGCATCATCGGCGGCTTGGAGAAAAAGACCAAGGTGATGACCGCCCACGAGAAGCGCACCATCGCCATCCATGAGGCAGGACACGCCACCATCTCCTGGTTCTGCGAGCACGCCAACCCACTCATCAAGGTCTCCATCGTGCCGAGAGGAAAAGCACTTGGAGCAGCATGGTACCTGCCTGAAGAAAGACAGATCACCACCAAGGAGGAGATGCTCGACGAGATGTGTTCGCTGATGGGCGGACGGGCAGCAGAAGAACTGTTCACCGGCCACATCTCCACCGGAGCCATGAACGACCTCGAGAGGGCCACCAAGAGCGCATACGGCATGATAGCCTACGCCGGAATGGGAGAAGAACTGCCCAACATCTGCTATTACAATCAAGAGGCGCAGTTCCAACGCCCCTACAGCGACACCACGGCCAAAATCATCGACAACGAGGTGCTCAAGATGGTGAACGAACAATACGACCGTGCCAAGAGCATCCTCTTGGAACACAAGGAGGGACACAACGCCCTGGCCGAACTGCTCATCAGCCGTGAGGTGATTTTCGCAGAGGACGTGGAGAAAATCTTCGGCAAACGCCCATGGGTGAGCCGCTCACAGGAAATCATGGGAATGGACGCTCCCGAAGAGCAGTCAAGCCTGCCTGAAGAGTCTGACTTGTCCGACAACACCGACAATTCAGAAAACCCCGAAAATTCCGAAAAAACCGACAACTCCGAAAAACCAAAAGACGAGCAGGCATGAAAAACTTCATCACCAGGACCATCACCGGGGTGCTCTTCGTCGCCGTTTTGGTGGGTTGCTTCTTCAACGCCACGGCGATGATCGTGCTCTTCGCCCTCATCACCGGACTCACCCTATGGGAATACAGCGGACTGGTCAACCAATGGGACGACATCCAGGTGAATCGTTTCATCAGCGTAGTGGCGGGCATATACCTCTTCCTCGCCATGGCAGGATACTGCATCGGCATAACCACGGGGACCGTGTTCATACCCTACCTCATCACCGTCCTCTACCTCATCATCTCGGAACTCTTCACCAAAGCCGCCAACCCCATCAACAACTGGGCGTACACCATGCTGGGACAGATGTACATCGCACTGCCCCTCTCCACCATCAACATCCTCGCCTTCCAGATACAGACCAACCAGGAGACTGGCTACAACTACCTCCTGCCGCTCAGCATCTTCATCTTCCTCTGGGTGAACGACACCGGTGCCTATTGCACCGGCTCGCTCTTCGGAAAGCACAAACTATTCCCCCGCGTCTCGCCAGGGAAAAGTTGGGAAGGAAGCATCGGTGGAGCCATACTCGTTCTCGTGGCGGCAGCCATCATAGGATACCTCACCGAGAACAACGTCAACAGCATCTCCATCCCCATCTGGATGGGACTGGGATTGGTAGTGGTGGTTTTCGGCACCCTGGGCGACCTGGTGGAGTCGCTCTTCAAGCGAACACTCGGCATCAAGGACAGCGGCAACATCCTCCCCGGACACGGAGGGATGCTCGACCGCTTCGACTCCTCGCTCATGGCCATTCCGGCAAGCGTCATCTACATCTACTCCCTGTCACTGTTCTGACCTGATGCGCCCCATGTTTTTCATCTTCTTTCTTGCCCTCGTCCTTGGCAGCATGGGGTATGTACTCTGGCACGTCTGGTGCATCCTACCTTTCACCAAGGCAGTGAAATGGGTGGTTACCATCGCTATGGCAGCCTGCCTCCTTAGCATGTTCT
Source organism: Prevotella sp. (assembly GCA_017619375.1). GTDB lineage: Bacteria > Bacteroidota > Bacteroidia > Bacteroidales > Bacteroidaceae > Prevotella. The sequence continues at coordinate 28,123 of JAFZSL010000077.1, forward strand.
TCTTCCTCGGGGGAGCACTCGACAGGATGCCCCTCGGCTTGGCATCCGCTTGCTACGACATCAGCACATCCTCCATTATCATCCTCCTCTACCTCTTTCTCCTTTTCATCGTGGCCGATGTGGCCCGACTGCTCCACCTTCTCCCGGCAAAACTCCTGCATGAGAGTTGGACCGGCAGCGCCGCCATCCTCGCCATCATGCTCGTGCTGTTCATCGGAGGCAACATCCACTACCGCAACAAGGTAAAGGTGCCCCTGCGACTCACCACCACAAAGCACCTTGGGAAGAGTTACAAGATGGTGATGGTCAGCGACCTGCACATAGGCTACCACAACCGTTGTGCCGAACTGTCACGGTGGGTGGACCTAATGAATGCAGAGCATCCCGACATCATACTCATCGCCGGCGACATCATCGACAACAGCGTCAGGCCACTCTTCGAGGAGCACATGGCAGAAGAGTTCAAACGATTGGAAGCACCCGTCTATGCGTGCCTCGGCAACCACGAATATTTCAGCAAGCAACCCCTGGCCAGGAAATTCTACAAAGATGCGGGCATCCGTCTCCTCATCGACGAGCAAGCGGTCGTCGACAGCGTCATCACCATCATCGGAAGAGACGACCGCACCAATCGCCAACGCAGCGAACTCGACTCCCTGGCCCGGCAAGCCGCCAACAGCACCTACACCATCGTGCTCAACCACCAGCCCTACGAACTGGAAAAGGTGGCGCAAAACCACATCGACTTCCAGTTCAGCGGACACACGCACCGCGGACAGATATGGCCCATCTCATGGATCACCGACCATGTCTACGAATGCTCTCACGGACTTTGGCAGCAAGGCGACACACGGGTGTATGTCAGTTCCGGTCTTGGCATCTGGGGAGGAAAATACCGCATCGGCACCCAGTCGGAATATGTGGTGGTCACCCTTGAAGAAGAGCAATAAGGTGACGAAACGGCACAAAATATGCCATCCACCTCCAAAAATGACACATTTTTTTGACGATTTGCAAAAAATGCATTATTTTTGTATTTCAAACGAAGGTTGGATGCACCTCGGAAAAGGAAATTTGCTTGCAAATCATACTCTTCTCTCTGTATTCACAACCTTTATCCAATAAATCCATAACCATCAACACAATGAGAACACTGCACAACATGATCATCATGACGCTTGCGCTTGCATTCTCCATGCAAGCAGCAGCGATCGACATCAAACTGAAAAAAGACAAGGCCGTCGTCGATGGCATCACCTACACCATCAACGCCAAGAAGCAAACGGCCAACGTGACCAGAGGACAAGATGCATACGTGGGCGATATCGTCATCCCAGAGAAAATCACCGTCGACAGCGTGACGCTCTATGTGGAGGAAATCACCATGAACGCATTCAAAGACTGTCCGGGACTCACCTCCGTCATCATTCCGGAATGCATCACCAAAATCGGGTCCTCTGCCTTCGAGGGATGTGCCAGCCTTGCTGAAATCACCATCCCCTCACGCATTGTGAACTTGCCGGCAGACTTGTTCAAGAACTGCACCAGTCTGACCAACATCATCCTGCCTGAAGCAACGAAAAGTTTCTCCCCTGAACTCTTCAGAGGCTGCAAGTCGTTGGTGGAATTCGAGGTCCCCAACGGAGTGACCGAAATACCCTCCAACTGCTTCACCGACTGCAACGAACTGCGGCACATCACCTTGCCCAGTGGATTGAAGAAAATCGGCTCCAGCGCCTTCGAGGGATGCACCAGCATGGAGTACATCGAAATCCCCACAGGCGTGAGCAGCATCGGCAGCGAGGCCTTCAAAGGCTGCACCAGCCTCAGGGAATTCCATTCACCCTCCGGACTCAGCACCATTTCCGCCAACACGTTCAAAGGATGCGTCGAACTGAAGGAAGTGGAACTTACCAATGCCACCTCCAAAATCGAGCACGACGCCTTCAACGGCTGCTGCGCACTCGATAGCATCTTCCTGAGCAACTCCATCTCCTCCCTCGGCAGCAGCGCCTTTGAGGGATGCACCTCCTTGAAGAAAGCCAGGATACCCAACAGCATCACCGACATTCCAAGCGACCTCTTCAAGAATTGCAGCAGCCTCGTGGAAGTGAACTTCCCCAACTCACTGAAGAAAATCGGCAGTGGAGCCTTCGAAGGATGCGCAAGCATGACGGCTGTCTCACTCCCCGTCTCCCTCAAGGAAATAGGCGGTAGCGCCTTCGACAAGTGCAACAGCATCCGAGATATCTGGTGCAACAGTTCCACTCCTGTGAAAATCGCCGCCAACTCCTTCGGCAAAGCCACTACAAAGGAAGCCATCGTCCATGTGAAGAAAGGAGCCGCCACCAACTACAACCTGGACAAGCAATGGAAGAAATTCCTCAATATCGTGAATATGGAAAACTGAAAAAAAATAGAAAATTGAAAATAGAAAATTGAAAATTGAAAATTGCATTTTTGGAGCAGCGAGAGCAGAGTCAAACTTGTTTGAACTATGCCGAGTCGCGACAAAAATCAGCGAAGCTAAAATTTAAAATATCAGGGCCCGCGACAAAATCGCGGGCCCTTTTTATGTCATAGAGACTGTGGAGGCTATAGGAAATCACCTTGTCAAGTCAAAACCGATGCGCACCCCGTCATAGTTTTTGGACAGTTCGCCAATGGTCGACATCGTCGCATTGCCACTTGCAGCACCAACGGCCTGCAAGACGGTCAACAGTTTCTGTGACTCGAAGAGCAAACTCATGCCCGTGGTGTTGAGCATCACATATGCGTTCATGTTCAGAAGCAATGTCTTGAGCGCAATCTGTCCGCTGTTGGGATCCAGGACGTATGTGCCGCTTACCGTCTTCCCCGCCACTTTTCCAGAGAAAGTATTATCTTGTTTGAAAGTGAAGTAGGTGTTGGAAGAATTGATGCCAAGGGACGCGAAGGTCGATGCCAACTGATTCTCCACCTTTTGTGCAGCCACCTCGCCGCCTGCCTGTGCCAATACGTTCTGACTGGTGAAGGCACAACCTGGAGAAGCATATTTCCATGTACCTATCAGATTCTGCTCAGTCACCTTGTTGGTTCCCAGCAAACCTCCCAGGACATTGCCCAACACACTGGCACCATCAACACCACTGAGAATGCCGTCCAAACCTGTACCCGTTCCGGCACCACCCATGTTGCCGCAGCCAGCCATCATCAGCGCCGCCACGGCCATAACAATCATATTCCTTTTTTTCATATCATAAGATTTTTCACGATAAAACAATTTTCGGCAAAAATACACAAAAATCAGAAACACGAAACCTATTTGATGTTGAAAAAACAAAAAAAACGTCAAAATGTTAGTTTATCATCCCATCCTCTTGATTTTTCATCTTTTTTCAAGAAGAAACTATTGACAGAAATCACTATTCCCCATAAGAAAGCCAAACCTTCATGCCCATATCATATGGGACTGGATGAACCACGACACTGGAAAGTCATACAAACTCAATGCCGATGACATGTCAGAAATGCAGGACATGGTGGCTGAGACATTGGTGATGGAACGTGGGAGGAAAAAGGCAGAGACGGGTCTTGACCACCTGGAGCGTAATGACTTCATCCTGCAAAAGCAGAGAGAGGAACAAAAACGGCTTCAGGAGGAAACCGAAAAGGCTCTTGCCAAGAAGAAGGCAGCTGAGACACAGGCAGCCGAAGCCGAGAGGCAAAAGGCGGCAGCAGAGCAGCAGACGGCAACGGCCAACGCAGAGAAAGCAGAAGCCGAGGAAAAAGCCAGGGAGGCCAAGGAACAGCTTGCAACTGTCGAGGAACAGACGAAAGCCAAGGAAGATGCCATTGTCGAGTTGGATGAACGTATCTCCAACAAGACAAGGAAGGACAACACCCTTGCCGCCGGGCTTATACAGAAAACCCATCAAGATAAGGTGCTGACTTCTGAGATTCAGTCAAAACGTAGGAGTGTCAGGTCTCTTGACCGTGAAATCGAGAACAAGAGCGACATTCTTGATGGACTTGATGAGGAAATATCCGAAAAAGAAGAAACGATAAGCGGGCTTGATGCTGCCATCACGACCAAGACAGAAGAGATTGGCACACTTGATGCCGGCATTGAGGACAGAAACAAAACTGTTGGTGAACTTGACGAGCAGATAAACAGCTTATTGCTTGCTAAGCAGAATGCTCAGCTTAGTGGTGATTGGAAAGAGAAATTGCTACGGTCATTGGCTCTCTTGCTCTACAATTCAGATGAGAATCTGAGGTCTTGCGTGAAAATCATCCAAGACTTCGCCTGTGCAAAACGCGCTGGCCGGGGTGGTGAGTACAAGGCTTGTTTCTGGGATCAAGAGTCATACGTACTCAAAAGTTACATGGTTGCATTTTGCAACGCAACACAAGTAACAGTACTGCATGTGGCGAATTTCCTTACCTGGTTGGCTGGCGAGTTGGGCAAATTCAATGACTATGAAAAGGGACGCGCCGCCCGGGAAGTCAACGATGTCGCCCTTGGTAAATACGATTGGCGCATCCAAAAACATATTGACAGAGGCGGTGGCAGAGGTAGAGGACGATGAAACAATATCAGATGTTGTAATTTCTGAAGTTTGGTTTACATATTTAGCCCGGCAATAGTTTCATTTGACTATTGTCGGGCTAAAAATATCTTTATTTTTTCGGAGGTGGGGGCGGTGGAGATACAGGTTTCACCACTTCTAATTCCCTTTGGTTTGGATTATCATTACTCATACTCTTTGATTATTTATGTTATTATTGAGAAAGTTTCTGTTGAAATAGTCTATTGTCTTTTTACGGATGTTTATTCGCTCATCATCTGTTAAATCTCGACATAGGCGATTTAATCTAGATTCCATATCGACATCTGTTTTAACAATACTATTAAAACGGGATTCCATCTTAATGTCATCAACATCAGTATTTAAATAATAACGCTCCCTAAATAGTTTTTCCAATTTTTGTAAATATTCTTTGTAAAAATCGTATATCTTATCTATTTCCTTCAATTCTTCTTCCGCTTGAATAAAATTAGGTAAAAACTCCTTAACTGTTGTGGTAATTGCAACAAAAAGAGCTAAGGAAAAAACTATCCATTTTGATAATTCACAATTATTAATAAGAGCGAGAAAAGCACAGATAAATGCTGAAATGATAGTAAGATAAGTTATTCTTCTATTGAGTCTTCTCTTCCTGTTAGTATAAAAATCTATCTGAAAAAGAAAACCTTTGACTTTATGCATTTCATCCCAAACCCTATCAACAATCATTGATTCTTCGGGATCTTGGTTTTCGATAATCAATTCTTCTTCCATATTTTTCCCCATTGTTGAGAAATCGGATATATTTCATAATTGCAGCAGAATATGCTCTATGATTAGCAATATTGATGGGATGCAAATTTATTTTGCTATATAAAGCCCATAATTTATCCAAACTGTCTATGTCAAAAAGACTTTCAGTTTTCAATTCCTCCATCAATAGTTGTTTCATAAAACAGCTTCTAATAGATGTCTGATAGTTCCTGATAGTCCTTGCTGATAACGTGCTTAAAGATTTATAGAAGGCAATTTCTCTTTCTATCATTTTATAAACCATTATAGTTTTCCCATCTCCAACGGATAAATTCTCTATTTACATAATCAGGAATGAAGATTTTGGGAGGTATGGTTGCTCCATACGACCACCGAGCTTTATCTGATAAAAAGACTTCTCCATCAACTGATATACGAAGATGCCCTGAATCAAATAGATAATGAATATCCATTCTCATGGCAAATCCATTAGCCGCTGTATCTTCACCTTTGTATTTGTAAGGTTTGATATGCGCAGCTTCCAATACTTCGGGCATTTCTACATTGGTAACAACACATCTTTTGCATACTTCCAATACGGCTTTTCTGAATTTTGCTTGATTGGGTCTTCTTTGTGAATAGACTATTTTCCTTTCTGTGTCAGATGCCAGGGAGGTTGAAATGATGCTATATTTAGCTTTCAAGATTTCTTGTATTTCAGTATCTATCTCAAAGTTATATGTGTACCGTTCTTCCTCCCTTTTGGCAGCTTCACTTTTAAAAAGATAGCCATAATTCGACAAGAATAGAAGGTATTCCCTTGCGATTCTAAAATCATTTGCCTCTGGACAGCAATTAGGCCAGGAAGAAATATTCAACTCTTTTGACCGATATTTAAGGATATAATCTACATAACTCTTGATTTCTCGGTTTGGGGTTCCTGAAAGAGGTATTATTATTTTTACTAATTCATTTGTCGTAATGTATGCTGACATTTCATTTTCTTCTGCCAATTCGTGGACTATGCCTAAAATCAATTTGAGTGGATAAAACTCCAAGCCAGCATTTTCCCAAAGTTTACATTCTGCTTCAGATTGAATTGCTCGATTTGGCAGTTTAAATGAGACGATGGTTTGAGCTGAAAATTCAGTTTGAGAAATTTGGTGATTTGCCACTTTTCTGCCAAAGTCTGTTAGCGTTATTATACCACCTGTTCTTTGAGAAGGTATTAAGTTTAATGCTTTCCAGTATTGCCCAGAATTTCTAATTATATTTCTTTCGCCGGTACGTCCCCTTAAATCAACATTTACACCAGAACCAATCAAGTCATCAGATAGGCTTATTAATTCCGATGCAAATTCATCTGAACTATATTTATATTTCCCCTCAAGTTTTGCCATTCTGAAAAGAACACCCAACAATACTACTGGGTCATTTATACCCTCTGTACATTGAAGACATGCCCATTTCCATTTAAATCCAGGAAAGGGTAATAGTGGTATATAATTATTGTTCATATCTTGTTAGTTAGATGATTAAATTGCTCAGCCAAAGCTTTTGCTAAAAGTGGTGGTACGGCATTCCCAATTTGTCGGTAGATAGAAGATATCCCTCCCTCAAAACGATAATTATCAGGAAAACTTTGTATCGTAGCAAGCTCACGACAAGTCATCCTTCGTAGATTATTTGGGTGTGGGAGGATAACCACCCCACCTCTATCATCGCCACGAGCTGTCACCGTAGGGGCAGGTTGATCATAAGCGATGGGGCGATGCCCTAAATAGCCATTGAAGTTGAGCTTGTATTTAGAGTATATATGATTGGGTATGTTATTTGGCAGATCTGGGTCAGGAAAATGCTCCAAAGCTTCGCCTGCACCGACCCATTTCTTTGTAAACATAGAAGGTTCTTTGCTATGGGTAGGCATTGGATATTGATAATGTAATCCTAAATCATTCCTTACTCCTATAATTATGACTCTAAACCGTTTTTGTGGTACTCCATAGTCAGCAGAATTAACAAGTTTATATTGAACATCATAATGAAGAGAGCGAAAATCCGACAAGATATTCTGAAAGACAACACCTTTGCCTATGCTTAGGATGCCTTTCACATTTTCTGCCAAGAAGAATTTTGGAGCCTTGTCTCTTATGATACGAATCATCTCCAAATATAACTTGTTGCGTTCATCGTCCTCATGACGACCTGTATTTGCAACAGAAAAGCCTTGACAAGGGAAGCCACCAATAACTATATCACAATCAGGTATATCATCGGAAGATATTTGGCTAATATCTTTTTCGACAATATGATTTCCTATATTTCTACGATATGTGAGAACTGCATCGTGAAACAAATCATTAGCCCATACAATGTGATGACCTGCTTGAATGAAACCTAAATCCAAACCACCAGCGCCACTAAATAAAGAAACTACATCCATCTTTCTTGATTTTCAATTCTTGCAAGTTCATTTCCAAGTATTTCGCCAAAGTGTACTGGAACAGCATTTCCAATTTGTCGGTAACAGCTACCCATATTTCCATAAAAGACAAAGTCTAATGGGAATGTTTGTATCACTGCACTTTCTCTAATTGTAAGCCTTCTTTGGCCATTATAATGAGGGATGGCGCAGACACCGCCCTTTCCATTGCCTCTTGCTAATATTGTCGGAGATGGTAAGTCAGGATTGGTTTTCCTATGGGCTGTAAAATTTCTTACTACTATTTTATAGTTTGAGCCATAATTGTTTGGGTCATGTGTTGTATCTCCAGCTTGTGGTAGATGCTGCAAAGCATCCTTTATACTCACCCAATTTTTTTTACTATGGGTAGGTTTGGGAAAATGGAAGAGCATATTTTCACCCAAATCATTTCTTTGGCCAATAATAATCACCCTCTCTCTATGTTGTGGCACCCCATAATCAGCCATATTGACTAAATGATATTCAACTTTATAACCAGCTTCATTGAAATCTTTAATAATCGTTTGTATGATTGTACCACCACCTAAAGAAAGAATACCTTTAACATTCTCTGCAATAAAGAAACTTGGTTGCTTGGTTAGAATTGTACGATAAAAAAACTGATACAACAGGTTTCTATCATCATCTACTGTCCTTCTCATATTTGCTATTGAGAAACCTTGACATGGAAAGCCACCGACAACAACGTCTCCATTGGGTATGTCGTCTATCTGAATATCTTTAATGTCAGCTTGGATTATATTAGGGTCAACGTTTGCTCTATAAGTGGCCACAGCATTTTCATCTATGTCATTAGCCCAAATTATACGATGACCTGCCTGGATTAGTCCTAAATCCAAACCTCCGGCTCCACTAAAGAGAGAAATAATATTCATTTTTTCGATAAAGAATTATGTGCCTGCAAAGATACGAAATATTCAGCAGACAATAATTAAGTAAAGGCTTTTTATTGTTCAATTCAATCCTATATTAGTTTTTATTTATACATCATAGTATCCACACAATTGTACCTAAATTATGAACCGCCATTGATTTTCAGACAGTTGGAATGACCGAGGTACAATGGCGGTACAGAAAGCCGTTTTGATAGTTATCTATCTGATTCTTCGTTTTCTTGTATTGTATTCTCAACCTGTTTAAGTCCTTGAATCATGTTAATTATATTATCATATTCATGTTCTTGATTGCAATACTTGAATTTCCATTTATCATTATTCCTTATGATACTGATATTATTATTGTCGTACTGAATACTACATTCTATAGATTTTTTACCATCAGTATATGACCATGTTTTAAACTCCCATTTATCATCATCATTACTCTCGTGTAATTTTTCATATATGTATCGCAAATAAAGTTCAGAAATTTTATTTTTTTTGTTGAACAAACTGTTCCGACCACCTTTGGAGAGATAATATTGTGTTCTGCTATTACCTTGCGGATCTGCTTTGTAAGTGACTTTATATAGGATAGTTCCTGTGCAATAATCAATTAGTTGAGGACAGTCAACAAGTAGTTGTTTCCATTCATCTATGTTGGATGAAGTTTGCACCTCTGTGCTTGGATTCATATTGTTATCACAAATTATTTGTTTGCAAGCTTCTTGGCAGTTTTCAAGACCGTTTTTGCGGGCTGGCTGCTTATCATATTCATTGGGGTCATCGTTCAGTAAACGATGCCAACCAAAGTCACGATTCTCTTTGCCCTTATTGAAAAATGAGAATTGCTCAACTTTTTCAATATTGAATTCTTCTTTTTTCTGTTTCGACAATCCCATATCTTCTAATTGCAAGGGGTATGAAGAATTTTTGTTATTTAGCAATAATCGCTCTAATTGATGATTTTTGGCAGGCAGCAGCTTAATAGCACTTTCTGCATATTTTTTGAATAATTCTAAATCATAGGAGTCAGCAGTCTTTTCACAGTATTTTAGCAAGAAAAGAATGCGTCCAATAAGACAATCATTATCCTCATATTTAGCAATAGCTTCAGGCCATTCCTTTGTATTCGACAGATTATATTTTATTCTCTCTTCCTTGAATTGCATGTTGAAGTATTGAGGCAAACTTTGGGTATCGGCCAGTTCTTTGTCAAGTCCGAAATTCTGTTTGTCCTTTAGCTCATATATTTTTTTGACACCTCCTCTCATTTCATTTTTACTGTTGATGATGGAGTTGCAAATAAGATTGCGGCAGAGGCGGAGCCATTGGTGTTTCCTTTCATCATTATCAATAGAGTCAGTAAGAATTACCGAGAGCAATAGCAACTGTGTTTCGTAATCTGGTTTATCTTTAGTGATGAATTTATTCCATGTTTGAGTGAGACCTATAGGTTTGACAAAATCGTCATTCCATTTATTCTCATTTTCATTCCAAAGTTTACCCATTGCTATAAATGCACCAACAATTATTTTCGCAGCATCATTGTTAAGTATATTATTTGCTGTTAAATATGCATAGTTTTGTTCTTCATCAGGTATGAAATCTTTTCTATTTGCATTAACCAGTAAACTGCCAAAAATCTTATCATCGAAGACAATCTTGCCATTACAGTTCGTTTTTGTATCATTGTTATCACTATAATTTGCATAGTTGAAACTCAATATCATTCGCACAAAACGCATCATCTCAGTATCAACAGAAGCAGGAGTCTCATCTCTTCCTTTTTTATCTTCTTTCTTTTCTTCTTCTTCGAGTATTGCTATTAATGGAAACCAGAACATATTCGTCCATGTAGTGTCAATATCTTTTTTAAATGATTTCTTGACATCACCTTCAAGAATATCTTCCTCAAAACTTGCCTTAAAGTTTTCGAAAGTAGTCAGAGCTAGTCCACGAGCATTCATCTTCACATAGAGATCGTCGCCTAAAGTAAAGTTCTCCTCAAAGACCAATACGTAGAAGCGCAAATGCCCATCATCTTTTGCCATTTTATCAAAATAACAACTTATACTGTTATCATTCCTAAACTCATCATCCATTGCGTCAAGCATGGTCAGCATACCTTCCACCGTCGGGTCTTCAATCCACATAGAGAGGAACCAGTTCTGATTTTTTATATTCCAACTGATGCTCTTACCCTCTATAAAAGAGTTTGGTGTGTTCAATATGAGTTTTTTACAGAATTCTTTCGCGGAATCTCTTGTTTCATATAGGAATTTCACTTCATCTTTATTGACTTCATCATTATTGTTTTCTGACAAATGACTTAGGAAAGTTTCGTAATTATTACTTTTATATGCAAGAAACCAATACAATAGAAACAGTGTTGTGAGTCTCTGCTGGCCATCTAAAGGACTGAAGTAAATTTTATTGCCGTCTTTCTTTTGTACTCCATATACAAAATCAAGATTTATCCGAGGACAGTCCTCCTTAAGTGCTTCATGAAGGTTCTTCAAAAATGATTCTCGGACTTGCTTAGCCTTGAATGTTTTCCTTCCCTGAGCATAATCACGCTGAATGCGGGGAAACCGAAGATGATATTCATCAACTAATTTCCAAAAATTATACACAACGGCAGTATTTATTTTCGATTGTTTTCCCATTTTCTTATTTCTTGTTGTTTTGTTCCTGTTTATAATCTGCATATGTACCTTCAATTTTCTCAAAAGTATCTAATGCCTCTTTTATCGCAATGGTGTAGGCTTCTGCATCAGATTCGTCCCACACATACAACTGATCAAATCTTCTGCTGTATGTTTTCTGGAATACCCGTTGCGTGCAAGGAGGTACAAAATACCCATTCTCTAGTTCATTTTGGATGGTTATACGCTTCACAGGGAATATGGCATTGCCATAACCTCGATTGATGCTCATGTTTAGTAAAGTAAGATTTCCAATTTTATCCTTATTTTCATCTTTGTTTCTTGCATCGCTATTATCTTTTTCGCCTCCGAAACTATTTACGAAAAATCCTAAATTGTTCACAAGTGTCTGGATTTCTTCAATAATAGATTTATCGTTTTGATTGTTAACAATGAAATCTTTCAATTTTTCGCAGAGTTCTCTTTTGTTATCTGATTCTTTGTCAGTATCATTTGGGGTCTCCCTTTTCTCGGTAGAACTTGTTTCATTGACTTTGGGGAACACCTTATCAAGAGCCGCTTCTATCTTTTTTTTATCATTCTCTTTGAAATCTATTAATTTTTTGCCTTCAAATGTGGATCCATTTTTTTTCTCGATTACACCTTGTTTAACGAAGTCTTCTTCCTTTATACCGGTGAAATATTGAAGGACAGCAAGCGCCCACAGTTTAGCCTCGTTGAGATCTTTCCTTAAGGCATTGAAATCTGTTTGAGAAGCAATATGTTCAATGTCCCATCTTTCATCTTTATATCTGTTAAAGGGGAAACGTTCTTCTCCTTCTTGCATCAGTATGGTATGAATGTTAAAGAACAAGAGTATTCTACGGATGACCTCGTTGTCCTGCCCATAGTGTAAGTTGTCAATGTCAATAGCATTATAGCTATCAATATTGCCCTTATTATTATCAACCTTTGTTGTCAGTGACTGTTGGATAAGCTCTTTAATCTTCTTGCGTAATTGATCCTTGCTCCATTTTTCACTATCACTATATAAACCATTGATTAGATATGATATAATGGTTTTTTTAGCACTTTTCTCATCATGCTTAGGTTTTACCTCTATCCAGGGTGTTGTTGCTACGAGATATCCTATTAAATGATAGTATTCCTTATCTCTATACCAATCTTTAATGGTTGCCATATAATTGACTACCTTAGTCCAGAAATCTTGAATCGTCTTGATTGGAGAAGTATTCTCATCTCTTATACTATCATATAGTTTATTAAAGGCTTGCATCTTGTCTTCTCCCTTATCAACCTGCTCTATTAAGTTGAAGATATATTCTAGACGTGTTTCATATACGAAATTGGTTTCCTTGTTGTAGATGAAGTTCCAAAGTTCCTCATCATGAAGATCACGCTCAAAAACATCCCATTCACGTGATATTTTGTCGTATTCAATTTGCGCTTCTTTGGAATCTTTTATTAGATTCTGTATGGCATATAAAAGGCGTTGATCCTCTTCAATAATCATGGGGTCTGTTTTTGAAGGAACCTGTTGGTAGTTGCTCTTCTGAAGAATAAGACCCTTGATTAATTCACCACATGTTAGTGGGATTTTTCCGCTATTGAGATTGGTGAATGTTTTTATGTCTTTATTATAAGTGTCTTCATCTGTGGACCGGGAAATTTCAGACCAAATAATCTTGGTGTTATTGAGCAGAATCTTGTAAATTGTAGAGGCTTTAACATCTTTACTTATTGTTGATCTTATGGAAGACTTGATTCTATTATCAAATGTGGAAAAAACTTCATTAATGTGAAAATGATTTAGACTAATTCTTGAGAATTCTTGCTTTTGTTTCGATTTCTCCTTACTTTTAATAGTCTCTTTAAACATCTTTTGCCAATCCCTAAATGTCTCATATCGAATATCAAAAGATGGTTCATCAATGTCGTCTGTTTTCAATTTATTTTTAAAACATGCGTATAACAGCAACCAAATGGTAGTCAAACGTTGCTGACCATCAATCACATCATAGATAATTTGAGAGCCATCATTTTTCTCAAAAGAACGACATAGGGATATTGGTTGGAGATAGTATGCAGAGACATTTTTGATTTCTTCGTTGTAATTGCCACGATCGCCTATTAGTTTCTGCTGCTTACCATAAGAAATTAGGTCGTTTAACAGTTGGTTGGCCTGAATTTTAGTCCATTTATATCCTCTTTGATAACCAGGTATTCTGAAAGATATTTTATCTTTAATTTTTTTTAGAAGCTCATCGATTGTCAAAACTTCAATTGGGGTGTTGCTTGACGTATTCATTCTGTTGCAGTTCTTTTATTTTTTGCAAATATAATCATTATTTCGGAAATTTCCTAATATCTCTTATTATTTGATTGACATATAGATTCATTCTGCTTAAATGAAAGATTGACAAGCCACAACTTAATGTCATTTCGGATGGTTAATTAACCCAAACTAATCTTAAACCATATTTAATACAACGGCTTCACTACTTTTAAAAACCACGCTTTAAGGAGACTGAAAATCACCCAAAATGCCCATCGGAAAAAATTGTACCGTTAAAAATTCAGCCATTTTGCTCCACCATTGATTATCAATTACTTACAAAGATAAATAGGGCTTCCATATGAATAGGGATTACTTCCTAACTAAAGAGACGATACACCGAATATAAGTCGAACCTGAAACTCGGCCAAAACGAAAGAATTTATCATATTTTGGCGGGATTATCGAAACAGTTCATCTAATGTAACGATGTCATTGATATGTGAGCGATGCTTGGAATCGCTAACCCCGAACGTCGTGACGTATACCACATATATGGAGTGAGTCGGCTTGTGAATCTTGGAATTCCGAAGTGCAGATATTCTGTCGGTAATGTCCTCGGCGTCAGAGTCTTTGAGTATATATTTTCCCTCAGAGAATTTCATCTCGCAGATGTAGTCGGCTCTTTCTGCCGTAGCCGGGATAAGCAGATCGACCTGCACACCTTCTTTTTCCGGCGTTTTACCATACCAGCAGTAAGGCGTTGCATACTCCTTGATTCTAAGAGCATCCACAAGCTGTGGCATGTGTTCAATGACCAGCAGTTCAATAGTGTTCCCAGCCCAAGTGTAAAAGGGCTTACTTCTCTGCACTGTGCGCCAGGAAGTGAAATTGGTATCTTCCACAAAACGCAGGTAGAAAAGGGTGAAAAAGTCTGTAAGTTGATAGACGGTCTCTTTACGGGGGCCGCCATAGCGAGAGTAACTGCGGATAACGCCGGAATCCATCAGATTCTCGAGAACGTCCGAGAAGGAACCATCTATATATTCTTAGAAATTCAGCCAAAATCAACAACATTTATTCGTTTTGGCTGAATTTCTATAATTCTTATATTGTATGTAATATTGTACAAAACTCTGCGAAATGTCACTCCGATTTTATACTTCCTTTTCCAGAGCCTTCCGTTTCTCTTCTTCCTGTCTCATTTTGTCCTTTTTCGACAGCGTAGAATTGAGTTCCATACCTTTTACGGCTGCAGAAGCATAGGAGCCAAGACTGTTATTGCCCACCAAATGGAGCAAGGTGCCTGCAAGCTGGTTCATCTTAAAGTAGTCAGGATAAACATCGGCAAAGTCATCGCAAACCTTATCGGCAATGCCAAAGAGTGTGGCATAGACGAGATACTCGCTCCATAAAGGTAATTCCCTGATCTGCCTGTCGGCAATCAATGAGAAATCCTCGAGGAAATGCTTCAAGCCGAATACCTGACGGGCCACCTCATAGTTGCGTGCCATCTTCTTCTCCTCATCGCTAAGCGTTTGTAACTCCTTGACGAAGGGTTCAAAGTAATCGCCACGGGCACGCATGTACTGCTGTAATTCGCGCGGTTGCAACACACCGTCGAGTCCTGCGGCGCCTTTCATTAGGCAGTAGAATTTCCACTCCAGGCTTTGCTGTTCGCTCTCACTTGCATTCCATTCGGCCACGGTGAGCACGGTGTGTGACTCAGAGCCGTAAATGGTAGGCCGGTTTTCTATGAGGATAGCCTTCTTATTGAACAAGCGCAGGAAAAGAGCACCAAATAGCCCGCTGTAGTTTGTGAGGAGTTCAGGCGAGAAGGCATTAGTGACTGTTGCCGCCACTTTCATGTTGCCTTTAGCGGGTGGATCTCGGAAATAGCAGCCATCCTTTGTGAGCCGCTTTTTCAGCATCCAGCGGCGCAGGGGCTGCAGCGAAATCAGATACCAGACGATGCCGAGTGTCTTACGCCACATACCTACAAACACAATGACAATAATCACCGGAACCAGTATGATAGCCCAAAGTAAGAGCCCCATCTCTACCCATTCGGGCAATGAGGGTATAATAGCAAGGATAGGATTTACCATCTTAGACTTGATAATTATATACTTAATTAAATGTCGTAAAATTCGTCATGATGCCAAGCCAACGGCAGCAAACCCAAATAGAAGCTGGCCGTATCCTCAGCGTAAGGAGTACCATCGGCCGCTGCTTCCAGCAACTCTCCGAGAGCCTTTCGATGGGGCTCACTACTGAGTATCAGACTCAGCGTACTGTTAGCATTGAGTTGTGACTGCACCTTAGATAGTTTCTTTAAAACTTGATCTCCCATGCTGAACACATAGCCGAAAGCGACATACTCGGGCCACACGCGCCGCAGTTCCAAACGGTTCTCAACGTCGAACGATGCCTCTCCAAACGAGTGGGGCAACCCTTTCAGGAAACGTTTCATGCCATAGATGTTGCACTTCTCCTTCTTATTGTAAGAGTGTATGCTGACACTCGTGTTCAGCAGGTCGGCAAAACGTATTTGGTTATCATAGTCGTAACCCCTGTCGGCCTTCTTGGCCCTCGATGGCTTGTAGCCCAACACGTTGCGCAGAGTCTTCGGGTAGACAATCCCGTTATTCTTCGCTGCCGACTGTTCCAGGAAACGGTACAGAGTCCGCTCAAAAGCCTGGTCAATGCCGTCGCTTGGAGAGTCTTTCCACTCTTTAAGCCGAAACACGGGTGAAGATTGGTCGAACACC
The DNA here is from genome assembly GCA_017619375.1 of Prevotella sp. Classification (GTDB taxonomy): domain Bacteria; phylum Bacteroidota; class Bacteroidia; order Bacteroidales; family Bacteroidaceae; genus Prevotella. The sequence goes on from JAFZSL010000077.1 coordinate 44,504, forward strand.
AACACCTCGCGCGCCACAAGCCGCCAAAGGCCAGCACGAACGACAGGAATCTTATTGCGGAAGATGGCCGGTGAGAGTCTGAAGAGCATGCCTTGCGTATCGGTGATGCTCCCATAGAGAGCCAGATAGGGATAAGGTTCTTGTGAAAACCCCACGTTAAGCCAGCGTCGTATTATCTTGCGCAAGGGCTTCAGCGTACAGATACTCCATATGATAATGGTAATGTTGACCAGCGACATCACCATCGTTATGGTTTTTGGGGAACCAATCATGCCAGCGTAGAACAGACCGACAATCCACGCAAAGAATCCCAATTCAACGCACAACAGCATTGAGCCGTCAAATGTGTGATATTTCTGCCAGCCAAGACAGAAGAACAACACGGCTAACACAAATCCTGTCACATATTTCTTGAAAACATATTTAAACATACTGAAAACTAAATTATCCATGCCCTATTATCTGTGAACAGAGACCGTTCCCCGTTCATTCGTTCATTTCGGTCGTTTTACGGTATTTTTCTTTTTAATGGATTTAATGACAAACTTGATGAGGAGAATAAGGGCAATTATCAGTACGACAATGAGCCCCAAGGCAGTTGCAAGCAGATTGCCCCCTCCTGTATTGGCGACAAAGACCTCGTCGTTCTTGGAGTCATAGTACAGGGTTATGCCCCTCTGCTTGTTGTAGTCGTTATAGATATATTCCGGGATTTCAAGTTTGTAGTTTTTCCCTTTGAACATTACATCCATATAGTATTCATAGTCGTCTTTCTCCACGTCATCATCAGCATACCCACTACGATTCTTCTTGCTCTTGGGCAGGTCGCTGTAAACCTTCGTGATGGTATAGCCGGTGATGGGCTTCTCTTGTCTTTCTATGGCCGTGTTGTGTACCCACTTTTTTACGGTGAAATAGCCATAAACTCCAAATCCTAATACCAAGGCGATGATGATGACAAATATCCACTTGGTCGACAAGTTGATACCCATGTCGTTTTGAGATTGTTTGTTCTTCATAATGGAAATGATTTGATTTTTTGCAAATATGTGATTTTTCGTTGAAAAAAATTTTTCAAAAACTTACATAAATACCTCAAGAATACGTAAATAGGCGCTCAGCTGACTGAGATATGTCGGTTTGAAGCCTTCCCGCTTTATTTCGACACAAACCCAAGCTACCAACTCACGATTGAAAAAGAGCAAATCTGGACCAGGCGGTTCCTTATGCAATTGCTCACTGATTTGCTTGATAGCCCCTTTTCCCCATTCTCACTTGCCGTCCATCCTAATAGTTTTCTGTTAACGAAATGTAGTCTCGCTCGTTGATGGTTACGACTGTAATCTGCGTATTTTTACGATTATCTTTGCCATATTATCATTTCTAATGTAGATACATAGATTATGTTGTTAGAAAACTTGCGATTGTCCTAAACATATTCGCATACTGTGAGCAAAGATACATCCTTTTTTTCAGTTTTCGAGCATTTACAAGGGAAATTTAGGCTTTCATATAAATTCCATATGAAGAGACGCATAACCTAAGAGGTCAACTATTCGTCAAGGCAATAATCTACTGAATACATTATGATTGATATTTCCACGCGGTGAGTGGAGAATCAAAAGCAATCCATTGTGAACGCTGTGAGTTCACAATCTATTAGAACTGATATTAAGTAAAATGACTTAATCTTCAAACCTGAAGGACTGAAATCTAAAATATGCAAGAATACTGTAAAGAGGAATATTCTCCATCCACCCTTGATCAATGTATGGCTTCATGGAACAACGCAACCCTATTTTTTCAAATAGACAATTATTTTGCCAATTATGTGAGGGAATAATTTGGAATTTTGCCAATTTTGTGAGGGAACAACTTGTTTTTTTGCCAATTTTGTGAGGGAATTTTCACATACATCATAAAGTTTTTAATCGATGCGGATGGAAGTTTGTAAAGATTAAAAAGATCTATTATAAAACAATGAAAGCACACTACCATAATGAAGAAATCCTTTGGGTGTCAGATATAACATCGTGCCAATCTTTTCAATGTAATTATTGTTCAGCAAGAAGTCCAATTCATTTTCAAATACTACATTAGGGTCAGAATGAAGTATTTCCTCCATCACAGACAAATCTATCATTCCGCAATAGCCACTGATGGCTACATATTTTGAAAGAAGTTCTCTTGGCGGAAGTTTGTAAGAGTCACCGCCTTTTTCAAATGTTTTCTTAGAAAGGCAGAATTTCAGCGACTCACCATTTTTCCCAATGTTATATGAGATTCCTGTATCGTTTTTACTCTGTGCAGCAATACCGAATCCTTTATAGGAACCATTTTTCATCATGCGATGCTGGAGGTATGACGACAAGCCATAGTCACCAATCAATGAGAATGTGTTCATGCCAAAGCGTCCTTTATATCCCAGCCCTGTTATTAAATCATAGAGGTGCGAATATTGCTCAAAACGTTGCTCGGCAGTTGCAATAGGATACCTGTTTAGCATATTTGTTCGAAGTTCATAAACAGTTAGGTGCTCGGGCATCAATTTTTCCACGACCTTCATTGTGGCTTTCATTTCTTCTTTCGTCTGATGAACAAAACCGTACATAAGATCCAGGTTGATGGTGTTAACGCCCTGCTGTCTGCAGATGCGGAAGATATCGGCCATCCTTTGTGTTTGTCCATTATCTCTGTTGTTATCTCGCAGAAAGGTACAATTCGTACTCTGCAATCCGAAGGAGATTCGGCTGAAGATATCAGAATGTTCGCTAATGATTGCTATCTTTTTTTCATCAATCGTATTAAACGTCGCTTCTATACTGCCCTGAAAGTCTTTCGCCCTTTTGATACGTCTGGCATATCCGGCAGCCATTTTAATAAGCATTGCAAAATTCTCTATGCTTAAGGCTGTCGGTGTGCCACCTCCAATATCAAAACCTCTCAAAATGGTTTTCCCAGTGACATATTGCTCCACGAACTCATGCATGTCGCCGTCAACGATATCCAGATATTCATGTTCTATGGAATCTGATGTCTTTTTATACTTGATGTATTCGCAATATCTACACAAACTTTGGCAGAATGGTATGTGTATGTAAAACGACAAGTCGTCGACATCATCAAACGACAACGTATCTGATACCTTCCATGTACTCCAGTCGGAAGGATGCAAAGGATAGGAAGTGTTGTAATCACTTATATCCTTTCTGGTCTCAAAAAGCTTTTCTGTCTCAGTCATTATTAGAAAATTATATTGTTGTCGTGAAACCCTTGTCTAAGATGTTGGCCGTCGAAGACAACTGACGATTCGCAATAGTTCGGATTCATATAATTACGCATATAGATTTCCACAATTCTACCGTCTCTATTATAGAGATAATTACTGCATTTACAATTCTTTCCTCTGTTCTTGGATTTGGTAAAATAGACGTGTGGAATGCTGTCAATCCTTATCTCTTCAAGATCGATGAAATGCTCCTTGCTGTATTTGTTGACAGGCATAAGACCGACAAAACCAATTCTGGGAATGCCAATGTCGATTGTCCTGTCGAGCATCTTCTTGGCTTCCTTGGGCGAATCTATATACCCTCTGATAAGATTACAACTCAGATTCAGTTTGTCGATATCTATTCCTTCAAATTCTATTGCCTTTGAAGGTATGTGACAGTTGTATATCTCAGAGAGAACACCCATGTCATAATGGTGCATGGAAATAGATATGGAATCGAAACGTGCCATGCGCATCATTTCCTGTGACTTTGGCAGCAGGCCATTCGTGTTCAAATGCAAGTGGATGTGTTGATATTTTGGTGATGCATTAAGTTTCTCTATGATTCGGTTTACAGTTTCCGGCACAACCGAAGGCTCACCTCCTGTGATGTTCAATCGGTTAAGGATTATGCGCTGATTTAATATTTCATCAATACAGGCAAATAGTTTATCCACATCAAACAGATGTCGGTCCTGTGTGTGACCGGCATTTGAGCAGAAAGGACAGTTTGCATTACAAGCATTCGTCACTTTGGCGAAAAGATTTAGACTCGGCGGAACAGGAACTCCTAAGGAGTCCCCGTTCCCGCACCCCATGCGTTTAATCAGGATGTTATGACCAAACAGTTTATACTCAGTCATTGATGAAGTTATTATCCTTGGCAATTACCTTTAACCCTAATCGCGTTCTGTGTCCGAAGAAGAACATCCTGATTTTTTGTCAAGGATGCTCTGAAGTAATCCATGCTCATACCAGAACGGATAACGGTTGGGACCTTTACCTTCACCGCAAGATTCAATGAATCTTCTCTCGTCCTCTACTGCTACCAGGACAGGCCCATAAAATTCTTTTGTATTTGGGAAAAAGACTTCAGGATGGCAAGGTCCGTCATCAGAATAATGAGCATCCACTAATGCTTCAAGCCCCATTTCTTTTTTACCCGTCTGATATTCGTCAATCATTTTTTTCTGAAGTTTCTCATTATCCAAAACGCCATTTTCATCAGATATATATTCCCATAGGGAATCAAGTGCCCAGAAGAACGAAAAATAGGGATAAGCATGTCCACCCATTGGAAAGCAGAAGAACATTTTGTCATTCAGCCAACTTTTACTAAGGTCTCCATCAGGTGTTTCTTCATCGAATAAGTGTTGACAAAAGTCTTCACGGATTTGTTCAACTGAAGTATATTTGCGAAAATAGTTGAAATACATCAACAATCCAACAAATTTGAAAACGTCGCGTTGGGCCATTATTCTTTCATACTTGTCATCCTTATCGGTCGTGATGCTTTCAAGAAGCTTTTCTCTGAGTGCATCACAATCAAGTTGCCCATTATGGAAAAGGCTTTCATCATTCAATAATCCCGCATTAACATGCTGTCGCGTCAACTCCCCGATTGTTCCCCGTTTCATATATCTGTCCATGATAGGGGCAATTCCATCATAAACTTCTTGAGCAGATTTGAAATGTTTTTCCTCGTTGAGTTCCTTAATGATATCGCAGAGAGTCTGCACTTGACCATATTCCTCTTGTGTGGAAAGACGTAAAGATGAAAAATGTTTTGGTTTCATATTCATTTTGTTTATAAGGTTTATAATGTCATGTATTAATACCAGATATTGAGAAAAGGTAAATCATTATTATCCACAAAAAATCGCCAAGTGTAATCTTGCACTATTCAATCAAATAAAGAATGATTTTTGTAAATTGTAAATTTCTATTGATTAATCTTGTATGAATATTGTCTGATGTGCAAATACTTGTACTTGTCTCTCGACTGTTGGCAATTCGCCAGCCATTGGCGGGCGAATTATCGTAATAGACCATTCTTCATAGAATTGTCTCATATTTTTCAAAGAGCTTTTAAGGGTGCCGGACAGGCAGAGCGTCAGCGAATGTAGAAATACACCATTCATCACATTTTTAGGCAGAATATCCCAGATTTTTAGCGATATCCTCAACTATCCGTAAATTTGCAGTGTCAAATATGACAAAAAAGTCGAAGAATTAATTTAAATAGTGATTAATATGAAAAGAATAGTATTTTGGTCAATATTATTAGTTGTGACCTTGTTCATGTCAATGACAGCCCAAGCTGAGACACAGGACGTAGGCGGACGAGTAATAGACCAAAACGGTGAGCCGCTCGGGTTTGTAAGTGTGGCCCTGCTCTCGGCAGACTCCACTTATATCCAGGGTGCTACGAGTGATGAGAACGGTGCGTTTATGATTCATACAACAGATGCCTGCTGCATCCTGCGTCTCTCGTTCATTGGTTACAAGACAACGTTTGTCGATGTAAGCGGTACGGACGTGGGTACCATACAAATGGACGAAGACCTGCCGGTGCTCAGTGAGATTATCGTAAAAGGCCAGATGCCGAAGACGAAACTGACGGGCAACTCGATGGTGACCACCATTCAGGGAACCGTTTCGTTTAACTCGCCTTTAATGTATATTGATTCGGATGGCATTGCCCACCACTATGGCTATGAGGAAGGCACGAAGAAAACGATATTGATTTCGACAGCAGGACTGCCTAACATGAAGGGAAACTTCGACGGGCTGCTGTTTGCCATGCACCATATGTATGGCAAGAATATCAGTTACATCTGCTGTGCCGAGGGATCGCTCTTTATAAGTCCAAACACCGAGAGTATAACCAGTCCTTATTTGGCCAAAGTAAGACAAGCAGGTGCAGAGTACAAGGAAACAGAACGGATATCAGATGATACTCAGACTTATCTCGATACGCCGATGCTTCCTGCCGAAGCATTCGTTAAGACCGTCAATGGTATTTTTGAAGGAATGTTGAAAAAATGATTTCATACTCCTGCTGGAACAACATCGAAGGAGTAACGAAAATGATAGGTATTATTGTTAAATGATTATCCGCATCTATCCGTATATGACGCTGAAAGCGTCACCTCTCAATAACCGTAGTGTCTGCGGCATGTCAGAAGGGATTGCCTGCACTCTGAAAGAGTGCCCCATCAGCAACATTTGGGCGACCCCTTCAGGGTCGATGCTCTTCCATCGCATTTTCCATCCAGGGGTGCTACGCACACCCCGGCTACTGAAAGGTGACCCTTCCAGGGTCTCGTGCGCTCCGGCTACAGAAAGATGACCTTTATGGGTTTACGGCAAATAGCGGATAATCATTTATTGTTATATAATATAAGAAATATGGGAAAAATGAAGTTCTGTCAGAGTTGTGGAATGCCACTGGCTGACGAGGTACTCGGCACAAATGTTGACGGTAGTAAGAACGAAGATTATTGCATGTATTGCTATAGGGATGGAAAATTCCTGCAGGACTGCACAATGGACGAGATGATTGAGCATTGCGCCCAGTTCGTAGGTGCTGTGAACGGACGGAGCAGCGAGAGCCATGCAAGCTCGTTTGCAGATGGCCGAGTCGTGACGGACGAAGGCAAAGCCAACGAGGGTTTGCCCAATCCGATTACAAAAGAGGAGTATATCGGACAGATGAAGATGTACTTCCCTCAACTGAAACGTTGGCGTAAGACACTTGCCGTTAGCGATGATGAGGCTATGAAGGTCAATCCAGCTTTGGCTGGGATTAAAGAGCTTATCGCCCAGATGGCCGACTCGCTGCCTATTGCCTATATCTCATCAGTAGATAATGAGGGCTATCCCTGCACTAAGGCCATGTTGGCACCACGTAAACGCGAGGGCATCAAAGTCTTTTATTTTACCACAAACACCTTCTCTCTGCGTGTAGCCCACTACAAGGCGAATCCCAAGGCCAGCATCTATTTCTGCGATGCCAAGGGTTTCAAGGGTATGATGCTTCGTGGCACGATGGAAGTGCTGACCGATGCTAAGAGTAAGGAGATGATTTGGCGTAAGGGCGATACGCAGTACTATCCTGGTGGCGTGACAGATCCCAACTATTGTGTACTAAAGTTTACTGCCACCGATGGCCGTTTCTATAGCGATTTTTATCCACGTAGTTTTTTCCTTTAAAGTATGCAAACGAAAGCACTTGTCGTTATCGACATCCAGAATGACATCACGAAGCACTACCGCGACATTGTTAACAATATCAACACTGCTGTCGAATGGGCAGTATCTGAGGGGATGCACGTCGTCTACATCAAGCACAACAACATCACCGCCGGCACCCGTACCTTTAAGCCTGGCACTCGTGGCGAGGAGTTGGTACCAGAATTAAAGGTCGTTTCGGATAATATCTTTGTGAAGACAAAGAGTAACGCTTTGACGAGCGAAGCGTTTTGCTCGTTCATTGAGACTAACGGTATCACGGAGTTCTATATCGCGGGTGCTGATGCTACCGCTTGTGTGAAGTCCACTTGTTTCAATATGCGAAAAGCAGGCTATACGGTGTATGTTTTTTCTGACTGTGTCACCAGCTATGATCTAAAGAAACTGCCAGAGATGTTGGCCTACTACGCTAAACAGGGTTGTGAATTAATCACTATACAATAAGAAATAGACGATCTAATAATATGGGTTATAGAGAAGAGGCTATAGAATGCGTTAAGGATCATGTCCTCCCGTTACATAAGCAAATCTATGCCAAGTATAATGGGGATTTCGACAAGATCTACTCGGAAGGGTACGATAGCAAGTGGTATCAGGGTCGGGTTATTGTGCCTGGGGAGGTTTATGAACTGAGTTATCTGGATTGTTCGTGCCCCAAAGTGAAATGTGGACTCAGGAGCAATCCGGAACAATGCGAATGCTCCAGGCAAAGTATTTTATATATTCTGTCGCAGCTTGAACCTGGCAGCCAGTTCGATGTCCGGATTGAGAATACGATTCTCAGGGGAGGCGATCGTTGTACTTTCAGGATAGCGAGGCGTGCCGGTATGAAGCGATTGACTGCCGTCTGCGGGCTCGACTGCGAGAAGTGCGATGCCTACATTGCCACGAAGAACAATGACCAGGTACTGCAGGAAAAGACGGCCAAACTTTGGGCAGAACTGAACAATGCTCCTATTCTTCCTGAGCACATCAACTGTGAGGGTTGCCGTAAGGACAGTGCCAAGACGGTGTTTTGCAACGCGTTGTGTGAGATTCGGAAGTGCGCCATCCCCAAAGGATTAGAGACCTGCGGTGATTGCCCGGAGAAGGAAACTTGCCCTAAGGTCGGCGCCATCTGGCAGCACAATCCTCAGGCCAAGGATAACCTTGAAGGGCGATCGACATTCCTCAAATAACAACTACCCTCAAATTCCTTGGGACCGCCTGTCTGTTGTCCTGTAATCCGGCAGGTGCGGATATTATGAATTACGTCTTCGTTTTTCACTTTCATCTGATTCTGGAGGTGTGAACTTTTATTTCTTTTTTTTGCTGTAGAAATGAAAATATGTTATCTTTGCATTTGGAAAGATTAGAGGCGACAGCACCTACCTCTTCATTTGGCTGACCGGGGGTTTTAGACGGCGGCAGCGTCTTTCCATTTTGATGGCTGAGTATACCTTACATTTTGGGTGTAAGTGTTGTCCATGATTGCAAATCCACCTGAACATTCTTGGCGTTGTTTGCCACCTGAACATTCTTGGTGGTCCAGAAAATCAAAATCCATTGTGAACGTTGTGAGTTCACAATGGATTTCAACAAAACAATCTTTGTCTATTCCCCTTTATTAATTGTCTAATAACTTCAGGATGGCTTCACGGACATTGGAGGCCATGCTGGGACGCGGAGCATCATTGGTGACGATGGTGCCATTGGTGTCAACCAGCAGATAGGTGGGGAAACTGCTGATGTTGAGATATTCCTCCACTGCCTGTTGCTGATTGTAGGGCAGCCGCAGGTTCACGCAGTTCTCTCCATCAAGTCCGATGGTTTGTGTAGCCTTCTGCCAAGCCTCTTCGGGCGAATTGTTGGCAAAGTACATGTAGGTGACGGGCAGTCCTTTGAGGGTTTCGTGCAATTCCTCCAGGTGTCCCATCTCTTTCATGCAAGGACCGCACCATGTCCCCCAGAAGTCCACGTAGATGACGCGGCCGCGATAGGGAGCGATGAGTTTCTGAAAGATGTCCTTGCCTTCCTCCATGTTCTCGATTGACTTCTTCGCCAATGCCTCGGCTTCCTCGGCAGAAACGGGTGCATTCGCAGCCAAGGCCTGGTTGATGTGGTTTTGCAACCGGACAAAATATTCGGCACCAAGTTGACTGCGCAAGTATTCCTCGCGCTCGGGTGTCAGGTCGAGTCCACAATTAGACAAGAAATAACATGATTTCATCATCTGCTTCACCTCGTACGATGCATCCAAGGCATCTATCACCGAGCATTTTTGTTTAAACTGATACAGTTTAGAGTCTGATTCTTCCCCAGGGATTTCCTTCTTTCTTGTTCTCATTCCGCACCGCCCTCCGTCTGTGTCTTGGGCCAATTGACAAGGAAGAGCCTTGAAGTCGCCCTGGTGAAAGCGGTGTAGAGCCAGTGGATGTAGTCGGGAGTAAGCATGTCGTCGGTCATGTAACCTTGGTCGACATAGACGTGCTCCCATTGTCCGCCCTGGGCCTTGTGACACGTCACCGCATAGGCGTATTTCACTTGCAAGGCGTTGTAGTAACGGTCGTCCCTCACCTTCAGCATGCGCTGGTGCATTTGGGCGACATCCCCATAGTCGGACAACACCCCTTGAAACAGAGCCTCGCTCTGCTCACGGGTGAGCGATGGCGACTCGGAAGTGAGGGAGTCGAGCATGACGGTGGCCTCCAACTCATAGTCGTCATAGTCGGGAAAGGTCATCACCACATCGGTGAAATGAAAACCATAGAGTGCTTGGTGACGGCGGACACGCCTCACCCTCACACGGTCGCCATTGGCGATGAACTGCAAGGGGCATTGCTCATCCTTTTCCTGTTCCGCCCAGAAATAGTTGTTGCGCACCACGATGAGCATGTCGCCAGTACAAAGTTCCTCCTCCCTCCCGAGCACGCTGCCGCGGATGCCACGGTTGTAGATGTTGGCACGCTTGTTGGAACGGGTGACGACTATGGTTTCGTCCTGCCCCACCTCGCCGTAACTGCCATGGAGCGACTCGATGAGTTCGTCGCCCATCACCAGGCGGATGTCAGCAAAGCCATGGAAGCGGATGCGGGGCAAGGCGGTGGCCTTGTCATGAGTGATCATATGGCGCACGACGGTGGCGTTGTATAGGATGCCCGACTGCTGGCTCTGCCGCAACACCTCGTTGAGGTCGCAGTGATAAGCCTTGAGGCCATACCCCTCCAGGAAGGCGGGCTGCAAGGCGGGAGACTCCACCTCGCCCACCGGAGGCAACTGCGCCTTGTCGCCGATAAGCATCAGCCTGCAATTGCTGCCACCATAGACGAAGCGCACCAAGTCGTCGAGCAGCCGACCGCTGCCAAAGGCCGTCTCGCCTGCGTCCATGTTGGAAACCATCGACGCCTCGTCGACGATGAAAAGGGTGTCGCGATGAAGGTTGTCGTTGAGGTTGAACCCCGTCATCTCACCGGTGAACGTTTTCTGACGGTAAATCTTCCTATGGATGGTGAACGCCGCATGGCCGCTATTGAGGGAGAACACCTTGGCCGCCCTCCCCGTGGGAGCGAGAAGCATCACCTTCTGCTTCAAGGCCAGCATGGCCCGGACGATGGCTCCTGCCACAGTGGTCTTGCCCGTACCGGCCGCACCGCACATCACCATCACGGCGTGGCTCTCAGGGTCGGAGGCGAAGCGTGAGAACATCTTCACCGCCATCTCCTGCTCACCAGTAGGATTCACACCCAATGCTTGGCGAATCCGCCAAGACAACTCCTCTTCCACCATGGGTCACATCTTACGATTATTATCTCCCATGCTACGCCTTGTCTGCTGGAGGCAGTTTCTCGTTGAGTTTGCGACGATACTTGGACGACCTGCCCCAACGGTTGCGCTCCTTCTGGCTGTCCTTGAAAGCCACGAAGGCAATCACCCCTGCCAGGACGATGAATGCCAGCAACAACACCCAGCCTATGACGCCCAGGTCGATGTCGAACGAACGGGCGGCATGTGTCACACGATGCACATGCCAGGCCAAGGCGACGAAGACGAGAAACTTTGCATAGGGCACCCATGCCTCCATCCCTACATCATGAAACCTTCTCACCTGGGCAGAGAACAACAAAAAGATGAAGATGTAAATAGGAATGGAGTAGGATTTATACTCATAAGGAAACATCTTCGTCTTGTCCAAGGAGCTGTACTTCTGCAACAGGATTTGCTCACCGGAGTCCAGCCAGATGAGGAATCCCAGATAGGTAACCACGGCGAAGAGAACGGAAAAGAGGAAAAACCACCAATATTCCGACCGCCGCATGCGACCTTTGAAGTTGAACAAGTTGGAAAAACCTGCCCACACGCCCTCCATGAAGTTGACCCTGCGAGTGGACGACCTGTGATGATGGTGATGTCTATGTGACCTATGGGAATGCTCCCCATGAGAAGCATGATGATGGTCAGAACTTGATGTATCCATTTTCCAACACGATGTTGATTAATATGACCGCAAAAATAAATAATTCAAAGCAAAAATGCAAGAATATCCCCTAAAAACCTTTCCACCATGGTCACACCACGTCCCATGGCGCATCCTTCCCGTCCCTGACTGCCGTCTGGCCCGGCAGCAACTCAGGCAGGTTTTCCAATGAAGGGTCCAACGCCAGCACTTCCTCAACGGAACACACGTCAAGGTCTTCTTCTGTGAAGTCGTCCGAACCCAACACTTCCCAATCTCCCTCAAGGTCGAGATGCACACACGTGATGTCATCGTCGCCTTGAATAATCTGCCGTGTGGTCACCACCGGCTTCCATTGTTCATCATTTTTCAAAAAGGGCATATGAATACTGTTTTGGGGTATGTCACTTGCAAATGGCCTCGCAGACCTTGTCTTGGAAAGCACGTCCGTCGGAGGCCTTTACCAACCCCTGGTTGAGGATGGCGAAACAAAGGGTGTGGCCGTTAGACGCCTGGCAGAAGCCGCCCAAGGTGGAAACACCTGTCACCGTCCCTGTCTTGGCATGGACATTCCCACGGCACACTCCCGACGTCATGCGTTTCTCCAACGTACCGTCCACGCCGGCGATGGGAAGCGTCGGATAGAGATGGTCATAGATTTCCCTGTTGTCGTAAGCGTGGCGCAACAGTCGAACGATAAGTTCGGCGGAGACATAGGAATAGTGTGACAGGCCGCTGCCATCGGCGAAGGTGTAGTCCAGCGGGTCGAGGCCCATGCGGTAAACCAGGCGCTTCATCGCTCCGGAGGCATCGGCTGCCGTGGCCGTCTGTGGTGAACTCGCCTTGGCTATCTGGTAGAACATCGACTCTGCATAGAGGTTGTCGCTCTCCTTCATCATCCTGTAGAGCACCTTGTCGATGCTGCTCCGATAACGGTAGATTTCCGTGCACCTCTGCGGCCGACGTCCCTTTGCCGTGGTCACATCCAGTTGGATGCCCGACGAACGCATCTCTCCCATGAGGGCGCTGACAAACTGGTCTTTCTTGTCCACAAGGAGGGGAGTCAACCGACTGTTGTCATCGTCCCAGCACCAACCGCTGCCATAAGCCATCGTGTCTTTCATCGAAACGTCTGCCACCACCCTTCCCACGATATGGCGGATGCCAAAACGGCGGATGCTGTCGGCAAACGACCTGAGGTCGGAACGGGTGATGGTGGGGTCGAAGCCACCCACGCAATATAGGTCGCCACGAAGGGTGTCACCCACCAATTGACCGCTGTAGCAGATGGATGTTTGGTAGCCATAGTCGCCACCGAGCATGTCGAGTGCGGTGATGGAGGTGACCAATTTCATCACGGAGGCGGGACGCTGACGATGATACTCGTTATGGACAAACACCGTTTGGTTGGTGGTCAAGTCGTATACCATCAGTCCCAACTGTGTGTGACCCAATAGTTTGTCGCCCATCAACTCCTCAAGCCTGTAGCGAGTGCCCTCATACCAACCCTGATAGGCATCACCCTGCCTCTGCATGTTGTCAGTGAAAACGACCTCTTGTGCATGCAGAACAAAAGAAAATGCCAAAAACAGGAGGGATAATATATGTTGTCTTCTCATTTCTTTTCAAAATAATGGGTTCGTTTATTCATTTCTTTCATGAAAGCCTCATCATTCTCAGTCATCACGCTCACCATGCGACGGGAACCATATTCCACCAGCACATAGCGCACAAGACCGAAACATGAATGCTTCATCTCCGCACCTGTCACATCGGACAAAGGGATGGAGACAGGACGCGAGAACCTTCCATGACTCACCACAAGACGATTGTCGTCGGTGAAGACATAAGTGGTGTGTATCAACCGCTCCACGACGAAGACGTCGATACAAAGCACCAATGCAGCCACTACCGCCGTTGAAGATGTGCGTTGCCAAAAGAAGAACAGCGCTACAGCGGCAAGTAGCAGCACCCATGCCAGGCCGAGAACCGTCACACGATGCTGAAAAGTCCTTTTCATTTTGCAAAGGTAGTGAAAACCGAGAGAAAAGCAAAATAAGCTTGCTTATTTTCTTATCCGAGGTGCATCCTACCTTCGCGTAAGCAAAGGTAGTGAAAACCGAGAGAAAAGCAAAATAAGCTTGCTTATTTTCTTTTCAGAGGTCAACAAATGAAGTTCCTGTCACAACTATGATTTGGTTGTTCACAACCACCCCGCGCCCCTCCTTAGCCTAAGGAGGTTTTTTCACAACCACCCCGCCCCCTCCTTGTCCTAAGGAGGGTTTTTCACAACCACCCCGTGCCCCTCCGAAGGAGGTTTTTTCACAACCACCCCGCCCCCTCCTTGTCCTAAGGAGGGGCACCTACCCTCCCCCCGTCCCCCTCCCGACATCGGGAGGAGGCTCAACCGCACCTACGCGGTGCTCGTTCATTAAGGTACCGCTCCCTTAAAAGCGGTCGCCGTGATTCCTTACGCAACAAAGTTGCGATTTTCCATGTTCGCTGCGCTCACCTTGCTCAATGACTGAACTCAACTTCTGAGTTTGATTACTGAGTTCAATTTCTGAGTTCACGTTCTAAAGTCGGTGATAATGGCCGTGAGCAAAAGACCCGTGCGCATATTCCCTTTCCCTCGAGGGGATATGCACACCAACACTTTGCACAAGATATTTTCGGATATTTCGGCTATTGCGTGATTGTTTCAGGTGGTAAGCGTTTCGTGGTCACAAATAAAAAAAACAACAATCATGTTATGCTTTATGCATTTTTTCATTTATCTTTGCTACATCATTCCAGAATCAAGCCGTGCGATGCCATGGCCCATCTTACTTCAAAAACTGTATGATTCTTTCAAATTCCACCCGTCCAAGATGCCCCCACTCCGAAGCACCATCATATCACTACTCCTTCTCCTCGCCGTCAACATGACAGCCGTAGCGCAAGATGATTTCCAACTCCGCATCGCATCGGTCGGGATGGAAGACATCAAGAACGACTGGAGCGACAGCACCGCCATCTTGCTGCCCATACCCACCTGCGCCTACGCCAATATCACAGGGATATCGGCACTGCCCAAGACAAAGACGGCCAATTACCACGGATGGCTGGAAGTCTACGACGGCAACGGCAATTATTTCAAGAAACGCATCATCATCAGCGCTCAAGGAAGGAGCGCCGTGTCCTATGCGAAAAAGAACTTCAAGATAGACTTCTGCGAAGATGAATGGATGGGCGAGGAGACAACCGACGTCACCTTCAGCGACTGGGTGACACAGGATGGATTCCACCTCAAGGCCTTCAGCTTCGACTGGTTCAAAGGCACGGGAATACAAGCCTACCGCACCTATGACCTTATGACTCGCGACCGTGGGGAATACGGACGTATCTGGGAACGGGCGAACATCAACAAGCCCGATGTCAAGGCCCTCTGCCACCCCGACGCTTTCCCCGTCGTCATCTACTTCAATGGGAAATTCCAAGGACTCTATTGCTGGCAGCTGAAGAAGCACCGCAAGAACATGAACCAGAAGAAGAACAACCCGGACCAAATCCACCTTGAAGGCTATCCACTCAACAAGCCCAACTTCTGGAATGGCGTGATCAATTGGAAACAGGTCTGGGTGCGCACGCCCAAGGACCTTTACGATATGGACGGCAAGGTGTACGACAGCGACAACCCCACCGAACTGATGGACGAAACCTCGCCCTATTACAATTTGGAAACAGACGACGCAAAGACCAAGGAGCGCAAGCAGAACTCCGCCCTCGTGAAAGCGCACCTCGTAGAACTGAGCCATCGCTTCGAGGAACTCAACACCCTTGTAGACAATGGTGCCAGCAAAGCCGAAATGCGCGCCGTCCTGGAGCAGATTTTCGACGTGCCTGGAATCATCGACTACATGCTCCACAACCTGTTGACCGTCAACTGGGATGGCGTGTGGATGAACTACCAGTGGTTCACCTACGACGGTTACAAGTGGTATGTGGCGCCATACGACCTCGACAACACTTTCGGATATGGGTCATACCGCATACTGCCCGGTGGCTATTACAACAATTTCAAACTGCTGTCCAAAGAAAACTTCATCCACAGCCCCACTTACTGGGTGTATATCTATTTCAAACAGGATATGTTCAACCGCTGGGCGGAAATCAGGAACCAGGGATTCGTCACACCGGAAGTCCTCGCCTCGCTATTCGACACTTGGTACCATTCCTTCGGAGAGGAAAACTACCGCTTGGAAAGAGAGAAATGGCCCACCAGCCAAAGCCTGCTGCCCGACATCGACAATGCGCCATGGGAACAACAGCCTTTCAATTACAACACCTTCAAGGACGCTCCCACCTGGGACGCCAACTCCACCTATAAAAAAGGCTATGTAGTGAAACTGGTGAACCGCATCTACAAGACCAATGCGGACACAAAAGGCGTCAACCCCTATCAGCAAATCGGCAAGCTGGACAGCCTGGAACGCATCTATCCCTATCTGGTAACCCATATCAAGGCCTTGGACCAACTCACAGGCTACACCTTCTCGCCGACCTTCATGTCACACATGCTCTACGTCTCGGCTGTGGGATGGGCCACCATCTGCCTGCCATTCCAGTTCGCCGTGCCAGAGGGAATGAGCGTATATGCCGTGAATGGCAAACGGGCGGATGGCAGACTCAACCTGGTGAAGGTGTCGTCGCCCGAGGCCAACAAACCCTACCTGGTGGAGGCTGCACCCGGCAACTACCTGCTCTCCGGCTATTCTGAAGAGCGGGACGGGGAGGAGAACGAACTACTTGCGGAGGGTAGCTTGCGCGGCACACTCGCCCCT
This sequence comes from Prevotella sp., assembly GCA_017619375.1. GTDB lineage: Bacteria > Bacteroidota > Bacteroidia > Bacteroidales > Bacteroidaceae > Prevotella. The sequence goes on from JAFZSL010000077.1 coordinate 61,284, forward strand.
CACTATGTGCCGGAAGGCTGCTACGTGCTGCAAAACCACAACGGGAACGTGGGGTTCTACAGGGTTGCCGAGAACGGCAAGGTGAGAATGGGGGCCAACAAGGCATGGCTGGTGCTCGACGAGAACGCATCCAACAACTACGTGCTTGATGACTACACCACCGATATCGCCAACGCCGCTGGCGACTCCCCGCAAGTGACAGACATCTACGACATGCGGGGCGTAAAGCGTTCCAACATCGGCAAAGGCATCAACATCATCCGATACAGCAACGGAAAGACGGTGAAGGTTATTGAAGATTGACCTTCGGTCGAAGTTGCTCACGCTCGGCAGAACTCAAGCAAGCTTGGTCTGCTCTCGCTTAATCGCAACTTTGAAAATTAATTTTAAGCATGCTTGGTCAGCTCCCGCTTAATCGCGACATTGAAGATTGAAGATATATGATACCATCAAAAAAATATGTTTTAGGCATTTTTCTGGCTTGCTGCATCCAAGCTGGTGCCACCACAATACAAGGAGACCTTGACGGCGACGGCAATCTCAGCATCATCGATGTCACATTGCTCGTCTCACATGTATTGGGCGAGCAGCTGGTCAATACCGACAATGCAGACATGAACGGAGACCATGAAGTGAACATCACCGATGTCATGCTCCTCGTGAATGCCATCCTACACCCAGAAGACAACCATCCTGGCACCCAGGAAGGAGATGCCAACCCCGATTTGCCAGTCCTGGCTCCGTCAAGGCCCTAAGCATCCAGAAACGATGAAGATTTTTGTGAAAAATGACTGAGGGGCGGGCACAAAACCCGCCCCTCAGTGTCGTTATGACGATTTGACGATATGACGTAATAACGTTATAACGGAATAACGATATAACGACACAAAGACATTATGAAATGACGTCATAACGTCATCCCGTCAATTCCGAAAAGTTCCTTATCATCGTGTGAGTGAGAACTTCAGGCTGAGGCCGAAATCGCGGGTGGTGGTGGGATAGCTGTTGCTGGAGAGCAGAGGCGTGTTGGTCTGCGAGTCGAAATAGAAGGTCATCGTCATCAACTTCGAGATGGTGTAGTCGGCATTGAGAGACAGCTTGAAGGCAGTGTTTCCGTTGCTGGCCTGACTGGTCATCGAGGCGATATCGCGTGTGATGTTGGCCTGTTTCTTGTAGGTCAAGTCACACCTGAGGTTGAGGTCGTGGTTGAACTGCTTGGAGTTCTTCGACGTGTTCTGACTCTTGTTATTGCCACTGTCGTCAGCATCATTATTCCCTTTCTTGCCTTTCACTTTTCTGGAACCGCCACCAAAGAGGCTGGAAAACTTGAAGTCGTTGATCTTGTATCCGAAACCAAGCACGATATCCTTGCTCGTGGTCTCGTTGATTTGTACGCTGGTGGTGCTGAGGGTGAGCACGCGTGTGTTCCTATACTCCAACTTGCATGTGAGGTTGTTGAGGAGTGTGACATCGACACCGATGAGCGGCGAAAACTGCTCGTTGATGCTGACGGTGGAGATGTTGAACATGCTACTTGGTGTTGGCAAACCTGTTGTGGCGTCGGTGATGAAACCAAGGCCGTCCATATACTCAAGCCATGTGCTGTAACTGGAATAGGAGCCTACGGCGAAGACGCTCTTGTAGGTATGGTTGATGTTGACGCTCTTGAAGAGGTCCCTGAAGGGTGCCAGTTTGCTCAATCCGCTATATTTAATGGTCCAGTTGGGCAGCATCCTTGCCAATGAGGGGAAGAGGTCGAGCGATTTCCCGCCGATGTTGGTATAGGTGGAGATGAACGCCGGGATGAGCACGTCGGAACTGTACATTCCCACGGTGCTGGTCTCGGGATTGAAACTTGCTCCACCCATGGGACCTCCGGCAGGATAGGTGGACCCTGCATACTGCGCCTCGACCCTGTCGCGGAATTCGGGAAGCGATTTGCAGAACTTGACGAATGAAGGCGAATGATAGCCATTTGTAGCACTCCCCATTCCCTCAAGGGCTGTTTTCAGGGAGATGGTGGTGATGGTGAACTGTCCGCTTCTTGTCGTGGGTGTTCCCACATACATGTATTGTATGCTCCTTGCATCTGTTTCCGTCCTGCTGGCGTTCAAGTCGATTTTGAAGTCGCGTGCCGGCTCCAGGGTCATTTTGAGTTGCAGGTCTTTTGTCGCGTTGGTGGTGGCCGGCGTCGCCACGCTGTCGGCTTGTAGCAGCCAGTCGTTTCTCCTCGCCTTTTCGATGAAGTCGACATCGGTGAAGCCGAAGGCGAAGTCGAGGCCCGGGCTGAGGATGTCGCCCCTCCTTTGTCCGAACGCCGAACCGATGGATGGCATGAATCCAGGTAGTGACATGCCCCTCTGGTCCCTGTAGGTGAGACTGATGCTCCTCACCAACATGAGCCCCCGTGCTATGACTTGCGCCGTCTTGTACCACGCCTTGTCGTCGAGAGGTTGCTTGGGAGTGACAGAGATCTTGATGGTGACGGCGGAGTCGGCCTTGTTGAACACCTTGATCTTGTTGTCGTCCACCACCTTGTATTTCACATCGACGGTTTTGCCATCCTTGTTCTTGGCGGAGACGATGAGCCTCTTGCTCTTCTTTCCGTGGGAGACCACGATGGAGGTGTCGGCCTTGATGGTGATTTCCTTCTCAAAGGTGTTCTTGTTCTTGGGCAATTGTGACTTCGACTTGTTGTCGGCCTCCTTGCCATCCTCCTTGCCGTCCTCATTGCTGTCCTTGGGCTTCTTCGCCGGCGTCTTGGTGTTTTTCTTGGCGTTGGTGGTGTTGCTCTTGTTGAACCTTTCGTTGGTTTTCTTGAGGAAAGGCACGTGGTCGTAGAGCTTTTGCAAGTTGAAGGCGCCGTTGATGTTGAAGGTGCGGTGGTTGGTGATGGTGTTGCCAAGCGTGGTGCCGTCTTCCAATTGCGTGCCCCTCACCCATCTGTATTCGGAGTCATAGGTGATGTCGGAGGTCGTCACCCAGTCGAAGATGGGTATGAGGTTGAATGGCACGTGGTAGGACGCCTTGAAGTTCTGTCCGTAGTCGAGCGGCTCACCCATTTTCTTGATGGATGTCCATACGGAATCTTTCCATGCGGTGTAATGGTCGGGATAGAGGTCTTTGTTGATGGGTGTGTAAGGTTCCTCTATCTCTGCGTGCGTGCCGCTGGAGAAGTTCAGGTGCAGGTTCTTGGTGAAGTCCCACCTGATGGAGAAATCCCTGTTCCAGAGGAATTGCTCGCTGAACGAAAGCGGCAGTTGCGAATCTTCTAGGCTTTCCATGTCGCGCTCCTGCAACTCATAGTACATGCGCTTGATGTCGGAGTTGAAGGTGATGTTTTGCGGGAGGTAGTTGAAGCCGAGTTTTTTGGGGAATTCGAGCCATTTCGACTTCGACTTGATTTTCTTGAAGGGTTCCCACGCCTTGTAGACGGGCGACCAGGAGTAGGACAAGGAGCCGTTCCATGAGGAATCATCCTCATAGACGATGGTTTCTCCTGTGGTCCTGGTGTGCTGGTGGCTGTAGGAGAATGAGAAGTTGGCGGGGTCGTATGGCATGGGGTGCCCTTTGGTCGACACGCCCACCCTGACGTTGGAGAGGGAGAAGCTGGAGGAGGTGACTTTCTTGACGACGATGGATTCGATGGAGTCCCTGTCGTGCTTGCTCATCGCCTCCAAGGCGTCGTCCAGTTCCATGTCGGTGTCGAGGGGGTTGTACTTCGGCTTGGTTGTCTGGTTGGAGTAGGAATAATAGAGTGGTGCCGACACCTTGGCTTTGTCGGGGAAGAATTTTCCGAGTTCGAACTGCGTGGTGACGGTGTAGTTCTGCAAATTGTCCTTGGAGCGTGTGGCGACGCCGTCCTCCAAGCCTCCGAATCCTTCCGAGGTGTATCGTCCGGCGACGTTGATGGAGCCGAAGTCGGAGAGTTGCACGTTGAGGTTGCCTTGCGCAGCCCATCCGCCTTCGTTGTTGTATTCCTTGAGACGGAGTTCGTTGACCCACACCTCGCCAGACTTGGACTCCCCGGAGAGGTTCCTCACACCGATGATCATGGTCTTGACCTCTCCAAGCGAGGGGTTGCCCATGACGGTGATCTTGTTGGCTGGCCTGTCCTCGTCGTATGCGGAGAAGGGTTGGTTGTATGACGCCGTCCCCTCTGCCTTGGCCTTGTTGCGTTCCTTCTTGATGGCGGTGAGGGCTTCGAGTGGTATGTCCACCATGTTCTCCTCCGGCCATACCACTCTCTTGTCATTGGCGGAGTATTTGTCATAGTGGCCTGCCGGGGTGAGCTTGAGTGGCACCTCGTATTCATAGTAGTTGCTCTTGTAGTCGCTTCCCAGGCGAACAAAGACGGCCAACTGGTTGTCGGCGAGGTTGGTGGTGTTCTCGTTCAGCGTGTTGGCGTGGGTGAACAACTGCAGACGCCTGTATTGTCTCAGGTCGAGGTTGGTGTTCTTGTACACACACTTCGACTCCCCTGTGCCAAGGTCGTTGACCACGATGTCGAGCGCCTGCTCGTTGCTCTCCACGAGTTGCGGCTGTGTGGGGTCCTGCACACGTGAGATGCCTGGAGGGAGGATGTAGTTGACGGGGGTCTTGTCGTTGTTCTCCTCGATGTTGACAGCGCTGACGGACATGTAGCCGGAGTTGGAGGCGCTGTTGGTGAGGTTTTGCGTATACACACGCCACTCTCCCCTGACAAGGTCGAGGCTTCCGAATCTCATGACGATGGGCTTCTTGAAGTTGGTGAGGAACATGCGCATGAACCTGACGGAGGTGAAGTCGCTGATGGCTCCCACCTTCTGCTCATACCTGTCGAGGGGTATTCTGAACTGGTACCAAGTCACCTCGTAACGCTCTCCGTTTCTCAAGGTGCCGCTACCCACCCTGCTGTCGACGATGAAGTTGTGTCCCACGACGAGGTCTTCGGGCCTGATGGAAACGTGGTATTGGTAGTATTTCTCATACTCGTTCAGGGTGTTGTCCTGATTGATGTCCTCCACGTCGGGGGTGGTCTTGTAGGAGGTGTCGTAACTTTCGCTCCTCATGTCCGAGTCAGGAGTGTTGCCTTGCGGGTTGTTGATACGCTTGTATCGCTGGAGGATGGATGCCTGGGTCTGGTCGTAGTCGCTTCCACGGAAATAGTGGTAGTCGTCATTGGCCGGGTCGGCATAGATGCTGTCCCACACCTCCTGAGACACCTTGCCCCTGATGGCGTTGAGATATTCCTGGTAGCCGTCGAAAGTCTGCTCTTCCTCGTCGGTGAGTCCGTTGAATCCCACATCCTGCTGGCTTCTTCCCGAGACAGCGAAGGCATAGGTGTAGGTGGTGGTGGTGGGCACCTTTCCCCACTGGGTGAGGGCATAGCTGCTGGACCCGTCGACGGGCATTCCGCTCTCGTGGAATTTCTTTCCGTCGCGGAGGATGTCCTCGCTCACCTCTCCGAGGTTGATGTAGAAGTCGCCTCCATAGTCCGAGGCGTCGTCCTTCCCATTGGTGTAGATGAAGGGGTCGAGGAGCCAGAATTCGATGTACTCGATATTGGCGGTCTCGAAATCGTTGGTTTCCAACTTCCTCATCATGCCGCCCCACTTGTTCTGGGGGACGTCGAACCGTCCGTTGGCGTTGATGTCGGTATTGAAGTTATAGGGTCCTCTTTCCTCTGGGTAGTAGGCGAGGTTGAGCACGGGCAGCGTGGAAGTGGCTCCGCTGTACGAACTTTGGTCTCTGTTGGGATAGAGCTCGCGGACATACACCTCGCGGACATAGTGGTTGGAGAGTTGGTCGAGGTCGCTCTTGATATGCCCCGGAGTGAGCGACGAACTTCTCCTTGTGAAGAGCGGGTCGATGTTGTACCAGGCCAGGAGGCTTCTGTTGTAACTGCTGGTGAGCCCCGTCTTGTCCTTGTATTCACCGAACATGGTGGGACAACTGGAGATGATCCACGTGGTGGGCTGGGAGACATCGATGGTGTTCTTCGTGTTCTCGAAGTCGTCGAGATAGGAGGCGTTGTCCTGTGTGCCGTGTGCCTGGCCGGCGATGAGTTGTGCGAACTCTGCCGAGAGGGAGATGTTGGAGGGCTGGGTGACATGCAGGAGCGGGAGTTTGTCGAGAAGGTTGGTAAGCCACTGCGACTCCTTTTTCCAGTTGAGGTTGACGCCCCAGATGGTGTTGTTGAGGGGTTCCGATCCCATGGGCACCTTGGTGGTGAGCGACTGCTCGGAGAGGTGCCTGAAGGTGCCGCTGAGTTGGAAGTTTTTGTTGAAGTCGTACTCCCAGTTGAGTCCGAACATGGTTTTCCGCGATTGCCCGTAGTCGGTGTTGCTTTCACACGTTGCCTTGATGTCGGGTTGCGCATCGAGGATGCTCTGGTTGATGATGGTGACCTCGCCGGCGGAATAATCGACGGTGTAGTCCGACCCCTCCTTCAGCTTCACGCCGTTGGCGGTCACCTCCACGGAACCTTGCGGCACGTTGTACGCTCCAAGGGAGATGACATTGGCGGAGGAGCCTCTGAAACTACCGGTGAGGATGTACTTGTCCTTCTCTGCGATTTGCTTGGCCACCGTCTTGGTGGAGTCATAGAGTTCGGTGTAGCTGTATTTCTCTGCCGTGACGGGGTCCACACCCTTGCTGACGAGATATTTGTAGAGGTGCTCTCCGAAGGGTTCTGCCTTGGGAAGGAATACGCGCCCTTTGGAGACGGTGTATCCTGCCACATAGTCGAAATACCCGTTGGGGTGCGCCTTCATATTGTTGTCGAGACGGTCGGCGTCGATGTATTTGATGATGGTCTGGTCCTTCACCTGCGGTTCAGGGATGTAGGTGAGATAGACGCCGGCGGTGTCGCTTTGGAACTTGATGTCGAGCCTGAACTTGTCCTTCTCCACGGATGAGGCGAGGTAGTAGACGTTTTTCATCATCAAGTCCCAGTTGGCCTGCTGTGGGTTGTTGCTGGTGTTCTTGAGCGACTTGACGAAGAGGCATTTGTTGACGTCTGTGAGGTCGCTGGCGAACTCACCCACTTGGTAGGTGACGCCTCCGTAGGTGTACTCGTAGGCCACGGCGAGCACCTGGTCGGTCTGCAACGCGGTATTGAGGGAGACATATCCCAAGGCATTGTTGACGGTGTATTCCGAGGAGTTAAGCAACCTGGCCTGCTCCAGTTTCTCATAGTCCACGCCTCCGATGAACTGTGCATCGAGGACGGACGAGGTCTGGTCGATGTCCCTTGCATCCGCCAGGGCGGTGGTCATCTGCTGATAGAGCGGGTTGGCGTTGTTGGAAGGCGGCGTGCTGTTGCCTCCCTCGCCCAGTTGCGGCAGTGCGATGATGTTTCTGGTGTTGTTGTTGTTGCCGGTCTTGTTGGTTACCCAGATTTCCACGCGGTTGATGGTGACGCCTGTGGTGAGGTTGGGAAGGGTTTTCATCGCTCCGTCGTATTTCGCCCTGAAATAGTGCGAGAGGAAGAAGTGCCTGTTCTCTTCATAGTTGGCGACGTCTATCTCGAAGGGGGTGAGTTGCACGCCTCCTTTGGATGACACGCTGGATGAAGAGGATTTCTTCTGTGAGATGACGGTCTGCAACTTGAGTTTGCCGAATTGGAAGTCGGTGCGCAGGCCGAAGAGGGCGCTGGCGCCCGTGATGAGCGAGGAGTTGCCTGGGAACGACACGTTTCCGCCCTCGACGAGTTTGATGATTTCATCTTCCTTGCCGTCATATTTCAACTTCATGCTTTGTGCGTCGAAATCGAAGGTGGCGTCGGTGTTGTAGTTGATGTTCATGTTCACCTTGTCACCCACCTTGCCGTTGACGTTGAGGTTGATTTTCTCGTCGAAGTCCATCGTGGTGGTCTTGCGGTTGCGGATGGGGAGCGAGGGGTTGTCGATGTTCTTGAAGGTGGCACCGAACTTCAGTTCCGCCGTTCCCTGCGTCTTGATGCGCACGCCGCCGGGACCGAAGATTTTCTCTGCCGGTCCGAGGTCGAAATGCATGTCCATGAAGTCGAACTTCTCCTTGCCCTTGGTTTGCAGAACCTCTTCGTTCTTGGAACGGAAGAAGTCGTAAATCATCTTTCTCTCGCTCCACTTCATGTATTCGTCAAAGGTCATCATGGTAGGCGTGGAGACATAGGTGCCCGCCACCTTGTTGCCGATGATGTATCGCTCGATGGTGTCGTTGTATTCCACCGTCTGCTTCATGTTTTCCGGGCGCTGCAGGTCGGCGGAGCCTTGTGAGAGGTCTTCGTCGAAGATGGGCTGCGTGCGCTGGATTCGCCAACGGGGATGGAGGAGGGAGTCGGGTATTTCCTCGTCTGTCTCGATGATGGGCTGTGCCTTGATGGAATCGTTGACACCCTTCTTTGCGCCATTGCTGCCGGGGCCGTTGTTGCCTGCCTGCGAAGTGGCGTTGTTCCGGTTGTTCCTGTTGCCCCTTGCCCTTGTGGGGTCGTCCTGCGGGGGACGGTTGCCCTGTTGCTGCCTTCGTGTCAAGTCGTCTTGCGGCAATACCCATCTGTTGCCCGCCATCACTGTGATGGCGCACAAGAAGATGAGGAATCCTATGATCCGCAAGTTGGGTTTCATTTTCTCGACATTTTTGAGGGCTTGGCTTTGTCTGACTGGTCTTTAAAGTCCTTAAAGTCTGACCGGTCGGCCTCCACCCTTACTTGATAAGTTTGAGTGCCTGTTTGATGACCTGCTCCACGGGCAGGTCGGGTTGCTGTTTGAGTATCTCCCCCACGACTTTCGCGGAGGGTGCCGGCGAGAAGCCAAGCATGGTGAGTGCGCTGACGGCCTCGTTTCTCACTTCCTTGTTGATGACGTCTACCGGCTTTCCTGCCTCTACGGTGGCCTGTTGCATCAGGTCAGTGTTGGCGATTTTGTCCTTGAGGTCGACGATGATGCGTTGTGCCGTCTTCAGTCCGATGCCTTTGACGCCTTTGATGGCTCTCTCGTCGCCGCTGGCGATGGCGTTGCAGAGTTCTGCCGGTGTGAAGGAGGAGAGGATCATGCGCGCGGTGTTGGCGCCCACGCCAGAAACGGAGATGAGCTGCCGGTAGAGTTCGCGCTCTTCCTTGGAGAAGAACCCGTAGAGCGTGAAGGAGTCGTCTCTTCCTCCAGTGACGATGGCCTCATGGACAAAGAGTCTCACCTCTTTCTTGTTCTGTATGGCCGTAAAAGTATTGAGCGAAATGGACAGCGCATAGCCCACTCCGGCCGCCTCGACAACGGCCATGGCTGGGGTGATGTCTGTCAGTTCGCCCCTGATGTATTCTATCATTGATGTCTATTTTTGTATATATACGATAGAATAACGATGAAGTGGCGTGGTTTATTGCATTCAGGAGACTAATAATGCTGCGATGGACCCAAAATACGCACATCTTTAATAAGAATAAAGGTCAGGAGGAATTAACACTACGGACTTTTAGGACTTAAAAGACTATAGACTACTTTTCCGGCAGGACATTTGGGAAAATTGGGGGATATGGTGTATTTTGGGGTGTTCATCCACCGATGAGCACCTCCAGCCCCCATTGGGAGAGCAGATTGGCGCATCTTTGTTGCATTTCCTCGTCGGGCACTCCCATGGCGAGGTGTTCGGGGTTGTAGGTCGAGCCCATCCTCCGGTGCTTGTCCTTGCCCACATCGTGGTAGGGCAGCAGGTGTACGACGGGTCGCACGCCTGGCAGGGATGCGATGAATTTTGCCGTTTGCTCCATGTTTTCTTCGTCGGCATTCACCCCTGCTATCAAGGGGATGCGGATGGAGAAGGCACAGGGGCGGTACTCAGCCAACCATCTGATATTTCTCATTATCAACGTGTTGTCCGCTCCGCAATAGCGGCGGTGTTTCTCTGGGTCCATCAACTTCAGGTCGACAAGCATCAACTCGCAGGATGCAGCCACTCTTTCCACAACCTCTGGTGAGGCATGGAGCGAAGTGTCCACGGTGCGGTGGAACCCTCTCCTTCCCAATTCTTCCAACAAGCGGATGGTGTATTCGGGATGCATCAACGGTTCGCCTCCGCAGAGGGTGACCCCTCCCCCGCTGTCTTCCATCACCTCACGCTCCTTCTCCAATTCCACCATCAACTCTTCCATGGGCCATTCCTTCCCGCAGAGTTCCAAGGCCGTGGTGGGACATTCCTCGGTGCATCGTCCGCAGAGGGTGCAAGCGTCGGGGAGCAGGCGCATGCCGTTGCTGCCTGTCTGCAAGGCGTGATGCGGACACACCTGGACACAGGTGCCGCAGCCCATGCATCGCCCTTGCCTGTAAAGCAGTTGCTGTCGCGGAGACCAACTCTCTGGATTGTGGCACCAGACACACCTCAGCGGACATCCCTTGAGGAACACCGTGGTGCGTATGCCCGGGCCATCATTGATGGCGTAACGCTTGAGGTCGAAAAGATAATCCATAGTTATTATAAATAAAGTAACAAATCGCCTACGGTGAATAGCCAAAGGAGTCGCCTACGGCGAGAAATGGTAAGAAAATGAATAAGAAAATGAGAAGAAAAATATTTTTACCATAATCAATATAGGTGGGTTCTATAAAATGTCGACATAAGAAATGGCATCAGAGTAAGTGTATTTGTTTTATCTTGCCAGTAATTGTTTCTCGCTCATACCATTCGCTATAAAGACGGTCGCCACCAAAGTTGATCAACATACCATATTGCATATGGGTCAAATGCATATAGTTCCATAACTGCTGGCGATGAACCAAGTCGACATGTGCGATTGCTTTCAACTCTAATATGATATTATCATTTACGACAACATCTAATCGGTAAGACTGATCCAATTGCACATCATCCCAAAAGATGGGCAGATAAACTTGGCGTTCTACTTTGTAGTCTCTCAACCTTAAGAGATAGACAAGTGCTGCCTCATACGCCGACTCCAACAAACCAGGAGAATACTTATTATGAACTCTCATCGCTTCACCTGTAATCACTCTGAAGAAATCATATTTCCTATTATGTTCTTCAATTAAATCCATCTTTATATTATTTCAAATGATCTATTTTCTTTCACTTTTTCTTACTATTTCTGCCCGTCAGGGCGCTCCCCATGCCACACCATCATCAGCATCTCCAATTCATCCATTTTCTTACCATTTTCTTACACATTTTCTTATCATTTCTGCCCGTCAGGGCACTTCCTATGCATACCATCATCAGCATCACCATTACATCTATTTTCTTACCATTTTCTTACACATTTTCTTATCATTTCTGCCCGTCAGGGCACTTCCTACATCACGCCATCATTCTCCGTCCTCGCGATGATTTCGTTTTGCAGTTGCTCCGTCATGTCGTTGAAATAGTCGGAGTATCCGGCGACGCGCACGAGGAGGTCGCGGTAGTCTTCAGGATGTTGCTGGGCATCGCGTAGAGTGGCGTTGTCGATGATGTTGAATTGGATGTGATGCCCTCCCATTTTGAAATAGGTGCGTATGAGACTGGCTAATTTCCTCATATCCTCCTCCCTTTTGAGCATGTTTGGCACGAAGCGTATGTTGAGCAAGGTCCCACCGCTTTTCGTCTGGTCGAGTTTTCCCAATGACTTCACCACGGCTGTGGGGCCGTGGGTGTCGGCGCCATGTGCGGGCGAGGTGCCGTCGCTGATGGCGAAATGGGCGAGACGTCCGTTGGGGGTGGCTCCGCAGACCTGTCCGAAATAGTTGTGGCAGGTGGTGCTGAGCATGTTGAGGTGTGTCTGTCCACCCCGGGTGTTGGGTCTTCCCTCGATGGCTTTCACCAGGTCGTCGTAGATGCGTACGGCGATGTTGTCGGCCTCGCTGTCATCATTGCCGAAGAAGGGTGTGTGGTTGAGGATGTACTGCCGCATTTTCTCCTCTCCCTTGAAATTGTCGCGCAGGGCGTCGAGCATCTGCCGCATGGTGTATCTTTTCTCGTCAAACACGTGTTTTTTCAAGGCGGAGAAACTGTCGGTGAGCGTGCCTAAGCCTGTACATTGTATGTATGTGGTGTTGTATCGTGCCCCGCCACCGTAGTAGTCTTTTCCCTTTTCTATGCAGTCGTCGATGAAGAGGCTGAGAAACGTGGCAGGCGCATAGAGTGAGAACATCCGCTCGATGTAGTTGTTCACCGCGAGTTTCATGTTGACGAAATGCTCCATCTGACTGCGCCACGCCTCATAGAGTTGCTCGAAGGAGTCGAACAGCGTAGGGTCGCCCGTCTGGAGGCCGAGGCGCTTCCCCGTCTCAGGGTCCACGCCGTCGTTAAGTGTGATTTCAAGGATTTTCGGGGTGTTGAGGTATCCGGTGAGGAGGTAGGCTTCCTTTCCGAAGGCACCCACCTCGATGCATCCCGAGCACCCTCCCTCCCGGGCGTCCTCCACCGTCTTCCCGGCGCGCACCATCTCTTGCACATAAGTATCGGTGTTGAAGATGGAGGGGTAGCCGTGGCCTTGCCTGATGACCTTGATGCCTTCGATGAGGAAAGCGTCAGGGGTGTCGTGGGCGATGTGTATGCTCAGGCCGGGCTGCAACTGATGCAGTTCTTCCTGGATTTCCAAGATGATGGAGGAGAGTTCGTTGGCGGCGCTGCGTCCCTCTCGGTCCACGCCGCCGATGTTGATATTTGTGAAATCGTTGTATGTCCCTGATTCCAAGGCCGTCACGCCGACCTTTGGCGGTGCCGGCTGGTTGTTGAATTTCACCCAAAGGCAACTCAGCAGTTCCTTGGCATCTTCGCGTGTCAGCGTATGGCTTTCCAACCCTTTCTGATAGAAGGGGAAGAGGTGCTGGTCGAGATGGCCGGGATTCATCGAGTCCCAACCGTTGAGTTCGGTGACGGTGCCGAGATGCACGAACCAATACATCTGTATGGCTTCCCACAGGTCTCTTGGCGCATGGGCGGGCACGTGATGACACACGTCGGCGATTTTCAACAGTTCTTCACGGCGCCGGGGGTCGCTCTCCTCGGCTGCCATATCCTCTGCCAGACGGGCGTGGCGCTCGCCGAAAAGGATGGCGGCGTCGCATGAGATAGCCATGGCTTCCAGTTCCTGCTGCTTGTCGGTGGCCTCGGGGTCGTGGATGTAGTCGAGGGTGGCGATGCGCCGTTCGATGCGTTCCTTCACGTCAAGCAACCCCTCGTGGTACATCTTGCCATCCATGGCGGTGTGGCCGGCGGCACGCTGTTCCATGAACTCAGTGAACACCCCGGCGTGGTAGGCTTCCTCCCATTCCTTTGAGACATGGTTGAAGATACGCTCGCGCTGAGTCTTGCCCTTCCAATAAGGAATCACCTCGCGCTCATAGGTGTCGATGTCTTCCTGACTGATATGATAGGGTTGCAGTGGGCGTTCGTTGAGCGTATGTAGGTCTTCCACCGTGTGGCAGGTGAGTTCCGGGAAGGTGGGGACGGCCTTGGGCCGTGGTCCGCGTTCCCCCACGATGAGTTCGTCGGGGCCTATGTAGATGGTCTTTTTCTGACACAGTTCAAAAAAATTGCGGGCACGCAACACGGCGATGGGCATCGTGCCGGCATTGGCCTTGTAGAAGGCTGTCTCTATCAAGGCGCGTTCGATGCTTAGCGTGGTGGGCGTGTCGAAATTCTGCTGTCGCAAGCGCCTGATGCGGGCGTTCATGCCCCTGTCGTTCTCGGGATGTTTGATGGTTGGTTTCATAAATAACAGAATAAACAAAAAACTCAATCATAATCGCTTGAGCCATAAGTCAAAGAAACGGTCGTAGATGATGAAGCCTTCATTAATATGATAAACGAGGTCTTTTTCCACAAGTGCAGCCAAGGCTTTCCTCACGCTGCTGGTACCAGACAATTCATACTTTCGAACAAAGTTGTTTGACTGGGGCTGGGCAACAATTCCAGCATCAGCAATGGCTTTCAGTAACCGTTGCTGGTTCACGCTCAGGAAAGACATCAAGGTCTCATATTGGTCGGCCTTGTCAGCCAAAATAACTCGGATAGCCTCTCTTACCTGGCTTTCATCAGTGACGCGCTTTTCTTGTTCATACAGTCGGTTGAGAACCGATTGCATATACCATGTATATCCATTGAACCGACGATACAAGCCATGGAAGACTTGTTGAGAGAAACTTCCACCTCTTTTCACAAAGAAGCGATTAGCAAAATCATAATAAATCTCCTCATGCAAAGATTCCAGACTCATCATGACTGTACTCTGATAAAAAGGACGCTTGGGGGAACCGAACATCTCATACATCAAGTGTTGCCTGCTGCCTGAAAAGATGAAATGGACATTATGGATGAATTGGATATGCGAACGCAACAAAGCCTCTGTTCCCAACTCGCGATAGTCGGCAATGGTCTGGAACTCATCGATGGCAAAATACACTTCCTTTTCACAATTCTTCAAATATTTGAAGATGCTGTCAATGGTGTGTTCCGTCTGACTACGATCGATGCTGACAGACACCGTAGGACTTCCCGTTATCGGGTCAAGGCTAATGACAGGTCGCCACATGCTGAAAAAACTAAGTACTTTGTTTATGGCTGTCTTCGAACCGACCATCTGCTCTTGTATGATGGCCTTTCCCAAGGTTTGAGCGAGGTCATGCTGGTCGTGTGTATGAAAGATGTCGGCATAGATGCATACGGCATCGGGGTCCTTTTCCTTTATACATTGAAAAGTGTGCTTGATTAAACCCGTTTTCCCAATTTTTCGCGGAGAAACGAGTGTTAAGTTTCTTCCATTTTTCAAATTTGATATTACTTTTTCTGTTTCTTCCGTACGGTCACAGAAATAGTCCGAACCTTCATATCCCTCATAAATAAAGGGATTCAAAAGTTTTTTTGTTTTACTTTTCCTCTTCATTCTATCTTACCTTTGGTGTCACACCATTGGTGTCATACCTTTGGTGCCATGCAAAGATAGTGAAATTCGTGTGTAATGCAAAGAAAACAAAACAAAAACTTTGAGATTTGTTTGGTTTTCTTCTTTTCTTTACCTATATTTGTCCCCAAAATGAAGAAATCAAATTACGACAACGAACCGAAGTATGACCATTATGTGGTGAAGGAGGAGGCTCCTTTGCTGCAGTACTTGCTGGCAACCTTGAAACAAAGCCGGAGCAAGACGAAGGCCACCCTTCAAGGGCACGGCATCAAAGTTGACGGCAAATGCGTCACACAGTTTGACTTCCCCCTAAAACCCGGGATGAAAGTCTCTGTGAGCAAGTCGAAACGCAATGATATCTTCAAAAGCCGCCATGTCAAGATTGTCTATGAGGACAAATACCTCATCGTGGTGGAGAAGAGCGCCGGCATCCTGTCGATGGCGGCCGGACAAAACTCCCCTAACGTGAAATCGGTGCTCGACAACTATTTCGAGAAGTCGAAGCAGCGTTGCCACGCCCATGTGGTGCACCGGCTCGACCGTGACACCAGTGGCCTGCTGGTCTACGCGAAGGACATGGAGACCGAACAAATCCTGGAGCACAACTGGCACGACATCGTCTACGACCGTCGCTATCTGGCTGTCCTGTCGGGGGAGATGGAGAACGACGGCGGGACCATCGCCAACTGGCTGAAAGACAACAAGGCTTTCGTCACCTATTCCTCACCGGTGGACAACGGAGGCAAATATGCCGTGACACATTACCACACGCTGGCACGCACCACGGAACACTCGCTGGTGGAATTCAAACTGGAGACCGGACGCAAGAACCAAATCCGCGTCCATGCGGCAGACATGGGGCATCCGGTGTGCGGCGACCACAAATATGGCAACGGCGACGACCCAGCACACCGTCTATGCCTGCATGCCTACCTGCTCTGCTTCTACCACCCCGTCACAAGGGAGCGGATGGAGTTCGAGGCTCCCATCCCGCCTGCTTTCAAGAAATTATTCAAATAACTTACTTAAAAGCCCAAAACAATGGATCCACAAGAATTGATTGGTTCAGGAAATACAATGAGTACCCTGGCAAGCATTGTCGTCATCATCGTGGCGCTTTTCTTGTTCAAGAAAGTCGCCAGTTGCGCAGCCAAGATTGTCATTTTCGTCATCTTGATGGGCATCCTGGCTCTTGCCTATTATTTCAGCCAAGAGCATGACGTCGATGGAAACCCAAGAATCGAGATAGTGAATGAATAGCCTGTAACTTATTGTTTTTCAAGCGAGTTTTACTCCAACCCTCTCCTCATTTTTTATAATATCAAGCCGATGGTGGTGAGAAGCCCGTAGACGAACATATTACGGGCGTTTTCGCCGAGGATGCCGTTGAGGCGCTCACCCGTGTTGATGGCGACCATCCTGCGCCATGTGAACACGTGAAGGGCGAGGTAGCCCAAAGGCAGGACAAACGCCCAGGGTCTCCCTGCCAACCAGAAACATACGCCCATGGCACAAGCGACGACACCCAACATGAGAAAGAGCCACTCGCTGGATTTCGGACCGATGCGCACCACCAGCGTGGTCTTTCCCGTGCGCTTGTCGTTGTCCCTGTCGCGATAGTTGTTCACCACCAAAAGGGTGTCGATGACCAGTCCGCAAGCCAGGGAGGCCGTCAACGCCTCTGTGGTCACCGTGCCGCGCTGGAGATAGAAGGTGGCGCATACCGGCACGAGGCCGAAGAACACAAGTACCAAAAGGTCGCCCAACCCGAGATAGGACAAGTGGGTGGTGTAAAGGAAGCAGAAGAGCACGCAGGCCACACCTACGGCCACCATCTCCCATCCCCCATAGGCCACAAGGGGCAGTCCAAGGAGGCAGGCCGTGCAGGTGGTGATGAGGATGGCCTTGCGCATGGCTTCAAGGGTGACCCACCCTTGTGCACAGGCACGTTTCGGCCCCAGTCTATGTTCATCGTCTACGCCTTTCTTGAAGTCGAAATAGTCATTCACCAGGTTGGCATCCACCTGCATCACCAAGGCGAAGAGCATACACAAGACGGCGGGTACGAGACGGAAGGCGGAAGCTCCACCATCAGCCCAGGCAAGCGCCAGCGCAATCATCACCGGAACGGAGGCACCTGTCAGTGTCTTTGGGCGGGCGGCAAGCACCCAAGCCTTGGGGGAATTGGTCTTGATCATAAGTCTTTTTTATGGGAGGGAATAGGAGGTCTTGGTAGGGAATAGGACTTCCTATAGATTCGAGACTACTGGAGATTCCAATATGGAGTCTTGCTCTTGAGCGGGTTGTGGTGGCGGTGGTGTCTTGAGCGTGATGCTTTCGAGGATGGCTTTCACCTCGGGTTGTTCGAGGGAGAGGTTTTCCATATACACCTTGGCGATGCCGGGAACGGGAAGAGGAGCATAGAGGGTGATGGGGCTGTCTATGGCATTACTGACGACCACCTTCCACGTGATGCCATTGGCGGTGACATCATCGGCGACCACCGAGGAGCCTTCATCGTTTTTCAGTTTCTGGTCCACGCTGTTCTTCACCGTGAAAGGATGTCGGGGAAGGGCTTCCAACCGGAACGACCCTTTTGCAGCCCATCGTGCAGGATTGTCCGGGTCGGGGATTTTGAGGTCCACCAGACTATCGTCTTCTTCGCGCACCTCCCATCCCGGCGGGAAGGTGGCAGAGAAGTATTTTTTATCCATTTGGATAGGGGTTGCGGGCGTTTCCTCTACAACGGTGGAAGCGGTATTGTCCCCTTCATCGGCTTTGTCCGTCTTTTTGCAGGCCGCTAATCCCACGATGACGGCACAAAATATCAATAGTTTTTTCATCATCACACATTTGTTGGCTTGTCGGCCTGGGTATGGATTGGATTTCGCGCCCAAAATTAAGAAAAAAAGTCGAGACCGATGATGATTCACCCCTTTTTTTTCAAGTGCTCCTTGTATCACTAGTTTCACTAGTTTCACTAGTATTTCTAGTATCACTAGTAATAAAGGAATATAGGAATCTGTCAATGATGCAAAAAGAAAAAGCGTCCACTATTTTGCCAAAAGCCAAAAAAGCACTACCTTTGGACCAAAGAAACCAAAACCTCATACAGACATGAACAAAAACAGAATCACCGAATTGTTCGGTATCGAGTTTCCCGTCATCCAAGGCGGTATGGTGTGGATAAGCGGTTGGCGTCTTGCCGCCGCCGTGAGCAATGCCGGCGGCCTGGGATTGCTCGGAGCCGGTTCGATGCACCCCGAGACGTTGGTGGAACACATCCGCAAGATGAAGGAAGCCACCGACAAACCCTGGGGCGTGAACGTCCCGTTGATGTATCCAGAAATCGACCGCCTGGTCGACATCCTCATTGCAGAGGGCGTGAAAAACGTTTTCACCTCTGCCGGCAGTCCGAAGAAATACACCGCACGCTTCCACGAGGCAGGCATGAAGGTGGCACACGTCGTGTCAAGTTCCAAATTCGCCCGCAAATGCAAAGAGGCCGGTGTCGACGCCGTGGTGGCGGAAGGTTTCGAGGCCGGAGGGCACAACGGGCGCGAGGAGACCACCACGATGGTGCTCATCCCACAGGTGCGCAAGGCGACGTCGCTGCCGCTGATTGCAGCAGGGGGCATCGCCTCCGGAGAGTCGATGCTTGCCGCCATGGCCCTTGGTGCCGAGGGTGTGCAGGCAGGCACGCTGTTCGCCTTGACGGAGGAGAGCAGCGCTTCGGAAGCCTTCAAGCAGCGGTGCACATCCTTGGAGGAGGGTGACACGATGCTCACTCTCAAGGCCATCTCCCCCACCCGACTGGTGAAGAACGACCTCTACACCCGCATCGTCGAGGCAGAGAAGGCAGGAGCCGCCGTGGAGGACCTGAGGGCCATCCTGGGAAAGGCCGCCACCAAACGTGGCATCTTCGAGGGCGACCTCGAAAGTGGTGAATTGGAAATCGGACAGATAGCCTCCGCCATCAAGGAGGTGCTGCCGGTGAGCGCTGTCATGAAACGCCTCATCGATGAGTTTGATGCTGCCAAGGAAAGAGTGATATCAATGTAAAATTAATCAAACATCAGGCGTTCGCCCGTTCCCCGTAGGAGCCGGTTTGACCGGCACTTTTTTATTCTTTCATCTTCCTCATCCATTTCCCTCGGAATAGTCTTGTGGTGAGGAGGACGCCTCTGAAGGTGAGTTCTATGGCCATTGCTATCCACACACCCACAAGGCCGTAACGGAGTGACAACACATAGGCGAGGGTGAGCCTGACCACCCACATGCTGCCCAGGCTGATGATGGCAGGCTTCAAGGTGTCGCCGGCGCCGATGCACACACACACCGCCACGATGGAGGCGGCAAACATCGGTTCGGCGAAGGCTTCTATACGAAGACATCTCGCCCCAAGGTCGATGATGGCATCCACGGGAGTCATCAGCGCCATCATCTCCGGTGCGAAGACGAACATCACCATACCCATCATGGCCATCACCACCATTCCGGAGAACAACGTCATACGGGCGAAACTGCGGCAGAGGTCGCCACGACGCGCCCCCATGCTCTGGCCTATCAGAGTGGTGGCGGCCTCGCCGATGCCGTAGCCAGGCATGTAGCATAAACTCTCCGCCGTGATGCCGAGGGTGTTGGCGGCGATGGCGATATTGCCAAGTGGCGCCACAATCATCGTCCCCACGATCTGCGCCCCGCTCATGAGCACCGACTGCGCCGCCATGGGCAGTCCGATTTTCAATGCGTTGACAAGGTAGTCGCCCACCCAGACGAAACGCTCCCCCACCCTGCGCAAAGAGAGCATCTTGTTGCGGAACACGGCGATGTAACCCAATGCAAGACCACAGATGACTGCCGACAGCGCACTACCGATGGCGGCGCCCATCACGCCCAAGTGGGCCTGGTAGATGAGGAGGTAGTTGAAACCTACATCGAGGACACACATGATGATGCTCATCAAACTGGGGATGCGCATGTTGCCGGAACATTTCAGCATCGCGCCGGCAAGACTATTGAGTTGGAAGAAGGGAATTGCAAGGGAGAAGATGAGGAAATAGAGTGAAGCGTCACGGGCGATGTCTTCTCCACCACCCAACCAGAAAGGCAGGGGACGGGCGACGACTATCGCCACTGACATCATCACCAACGAGATGACGGTGGTGACGATGAGGGCGTGACGGAACACCTGGCGGGCCTTGACGAAGTCGTTGGCGCCGATGAAATGGGCCACCTGCACGGAGAAACCCATCGAGGCGGCACCTGTCAGACTGAAAAACAGCCACGTAGTGGTTTCCACGAGCCCACATGCAGCGGAAGCCTTCTCACCCAGATGCCCCACCATGGCTTGGTCGATGAAAAACATCACCACGCTGGTAATCTGAGCCAATATGGAAGGGATGCTCAACTGAACAATCAAGTTGAACTTCTCACCTCGGGTCAACGGCTTTCCATCGCGTATGAAACCCAGCAGTTCGTCACTTTTCCCTTTAAACACTTTCATGGAAATGCAAAAGTAGTGAAAACCGAGTGGAATGCAAAGCAAAAAGAAAATTTTTGCTTTCATTCCCGAGGTGCATCTGAAGATTGAAGATTGACCTTTTTCACATCGTGAGAAGGTAGGATGCACCTAATCATATAACAAAATTGTCGATGATGTCGAATGGACGTTTGATCAAGGTGAGCGTAGCGAACAAAGGTAATCGCAACTTTGTTGCGTAAAAAATCACGGCGACCGCTTATAAGGGAGCAGTACCTTAATGAACGAGCACCGCGTAGGTGCGGTTGAGCCTCCTCCCGATGTCGGGAGGGGGACGGGGGGAGGGTAGGTGCCCCTCCTTAGGACAAGGAGGGGGCGGGGTGGTTGTGAATCATCCAAGCCACCATCAAATCATTCGTGAAAGGACAAAAAGCATCGTCCTGGGACGAATAAGCTTGAAAAAAGTTGGAAGTGAAGGTGTTTTTTTTATATCTTTGTGCCAAACACCTACAAGAATGATAGTTGCAGATGACCAAGAACACCTACATAAAGACGAGAGATAAGAAGAGACGCTCCTGGCTCCAACCGAACACAAACCCCGCATCACCTTTCCGGTCAGAGCACACACCCCATCTTCAATCTCTTTTGCTGTTCCTCGCCCTATGCCTGTCCCTACCCCTCATGGGACAGCCGAAGCCAAAGAAGGTGCTATATGTCCCCATGGACTACTCCACCTGCGGCTATCACGCCTCCGAACGCACCATCCCGGATGTCTCCACCGCCGTCTTCGTTCCCTGGCATGAAGGAGATTGCTCCGCCTTCATACAGGCAGCCATCGACCAAGTGTCGCAACAGAAGGCCGACCGCTCTGGTCATCGCGGTGCCGTGGTGCTCGACGAGGGGACGTTCCGCCTCGACCATCCGCTGCGAATCACCACCTCCGGAGTCACCCTCTGCGGCATGGGACGCGACAAGACCGTCGTCACCCTATATGGTCCCGACCGGGGTGCCATCGTCTATGTGGAAGGCAACGCGCCAAAGGCCGGCGGCGACACGCTGCACGTCATAGGCAAGGTGGCTGCCGGCAGCACCACCCTCCCACTCGACCGCAACACCCTGCGCCCCGGCGACCGCATCCTCATCACACGTCCATGCACCCGTGCGTGGATAGACCACCTGGCGATGGCCGACTTCGGCGGTGGCCTTGACTACACGGGGTGGAAACCCACCGACATCGACATCACATGGGACCGCACCGTAACAGCCGCCGATGGCAACACCATCACCCTCGACGCGCCCATCACCACCTCCCTCGACCCAGACTATGGCAGTGCGTTCGTCATACGACACACCCCGGAAGGCGAACTTACCGAGTGCAGCGTGGAGGACCTGACGCTGGAGGCTGCCGTCAACACGTGGAACGTCAAAGACGAGGACCACTGCTGGGACGGCATCTTCATGGAGCACACCCGCGACTGTTGGGTGCGCCGTGTCAACTTCCGACACCTCGCGGGAAGCGCCGTCAACCTGCAGAAACACACCTCCCGCATCACCGTGGAGGACTGCATCGCCACGGAACCCGTCTCAGAGACGGGGGGATGGCGGCGCAACGTTTTCCTCACAAGAGGACAACAGTGCCTCTTCCAACGCTGCATCTCACGACAGGGCATCCACGACTTCGCCGCAGGATTCTGCGCCGCAGGACCCAACGCCTTCGTGCAGTGTGAGGGCGAGGAGGCCCTCGGCTTCAGCGGTAGCATCGGCTCATGGGCGGCGGGACTGCTCTTCGACATCGTCAACATCGATGGCAACGACCTACGATACGCCAATCTCGAACAATTCCAGTTCGGCACGGGGTGGAACACCGCCAACTCCATGTTTTGGCAATGCACCGCCTCCACCATAGAATGTTATTCTCCCGACACCGACAACCGCAACAGCGGCCATGGCTGCTGGGGCACGCTCACCGGCAACGGCGAGTGGACGAGCAGCAACGACCACGTGAGTCCGCGCTCGCTCTTCTACGACCAACTGCAACAACGCCTCTCCACGCTGCCCGCCCCCCGCAACGACCTCACCGCTTTCATCGACAGTCTGGCGCAACTCCTCCCCCTTTCCACCAACGCCACTTCCTCTCCCACCGTGGAACAGGCGATGGAGATGGCGCAGGAGTCGCTCACACAACCACGCCTCACCATGGAAAAATGGATCGAGGAGAGATTGAAAATTGAAAATGGAAGGTTGAAAATGGAAAATGGAAGAAGGGGAGAACCCAATTACACTATCCCCTCCCCTCGAAGGGGAGAACCCAATTACACTATCCCCTCCCCTCGAAGGGGAGGGGCCAGGGG
>JAFZSL010000078.1 GCA_017619375.1 Prevotella sp.
CAAGGAATACTACCTGGCCGACCTGCGCGACCCTGCCAAGGCATACATCATCAACGACTGGCGCTATGTTGACCTCAGCGGCCTCGGAACTGTAGCAAAAATTGGTTTCGCTCTTTCCAGCACAGACACCGGTGCCTATGGCATGAACACTCCCGCCTACTTCTGCTTCGACGACTTCGGAGCCGAGGGTACCGAGGTACTGCCTGAGAAGAATGTCATCATCAGTCCTGACATCGCCACCTTCGAGGACGTGACAGACATCACCGAACCTGAGGACGGCCACATGAGCGTGAGCACGGAGGATGACGACGAGCGCGAATTCTTCACCAGCGGCGACTATGCGTTTGCCAGCGGTTGCATGAGCGACTGGGACTACTGGTATTGGTTCGGCTATGCCAACCGCACGGAGACGAAGTTTGAGACACTGGACGACCAGTGGAACAACGTGGTGGGCGGTGGCTATGACGGTTCTGCCACCTATGGTGTGGCCTTCGCAGCCGAGTTCAATGGTCCCTGCTACGTCACTTTGCTTAATGAACCTGCAGTCGTTCCCGGTTTCTACATCACCAACAGCAGTTATGCCTACAACTCCATGACT
Organism: Prevotella sp.; assembly: GCA_017619375.1. Lineage (GTDB taxonomy): Bacteria > Bacteroidota > Bacteroidia > Bacteroidales > Bacteroidaceae > Prevotella. Next base: position 599 of record JAFZSL010000078.1, read on the forward strand.
GGCGGCGACAGCTTCGCCAAGAAGTTCGAAAAGGGCGATTGGTTCAAACTGACCATCACCGGCTATGATGCCGACGACGCAGTGACAGGCACCAAGGAATACTACCTGGCCGACCTGCGCGACCCTGCCAAGGCATACATCATCAACGACTGGCGCTATGTTGACCTCAGCGGCCTCGGAACTGTAGCAAAGATTGGCTTTGCACTTTCCAGCTCAGACACCGGTGCCTATGGCATGAACACGCCCGCCTATTTCTGCTTCGACGACTTCGGAGCCGAGGGTACCGAGGTGCTGCCTGAGAAGAACGTCATTATCAATCCTGACATCGCCACCTTCGAGGACGTGACAGACATCACCGAACCTGAGGACGGCCACATGAGCGTGAGCACGGAGGATGACGATGAGCGCGAATTCTTCACCAGCGGCGACTATGCGTTTGCCAGCGGCTGCATGAGCGACTGGGACTACTGGTATTGGTTCGGTTATGCCAACCGCACAAAGAAGACGTTTGAGACATTGGACGACCAGTGGAACAACGTGGTGGGCGGCGGCCACGACGGCTCTGCCACCTATGGCGTGGCCTTCGCTGCCGAGTTCAATGGTCCCTGCTATGCCACCCTGCTTACAGGACCTGCTGTCGTTCCCGGATTCTACATCACCAACAGCAGTTATGCCTACAACTCCATGACTGGCGGCGACAGTTTCGCCAAGAAGTTTGAAAAGGACGACTGGTTCAAACTGACCATCACCGGCTATGATGCAGACGACAAGGTGACTGGCACGAAGGAATACTACCTGGCCGACCTGCGCGACCCAGCCAAGGCTTACATCATCAACGACTGGCGCTATGTCGACCTCAGCGGCCTCGGAACAGTTGCAAAGATTGGTTTCGCACTTTCCAGCTCTGACACCGGTGCCTATGGCATGAACACACCCGCCTACTTCTGCTTCGACGACTTCGGAGCCGAGGGCACAGAGGTGCTGCCTGAGAAGAACGTCAACTTGTCCCTGCTCGGTGATGTGAACGGCGACGGTGACATCACCATCACCGACGTGACGACCCTGGTGGATCATATCTTGGGCAAAACCAACGACTACTTCGTCTTCATGAATGCAGACATCAACGGCGACGGTGACATCACCATCACCGACGTGACGGCATTGGTGGACATGATCCTTGGCAAAAACCAAACCAACCAAGGCAATGAATAATTGGACGGTCCGAAAGTAATATCGCTCGGAAAAGAGAAAGATATCATTAGTAAGACACCATTTCAAACTAAACAGCACGGCCTCCATGAACATCATCAGGAGGCTGTGCTGTTATTATTCGGGCAGGCACAAGATGGATTCTTTGAACAAAAAAGGTGTCAAGAGGCGTTGGTTGTGGATCCTGCTCTGTGTGCGCACCCAACTTTCAAAATCCAAACCTACCCCCTTTTTTTTATTAAATTAACATTCTTTAAAGGGACAAAACACATATTTTGTTAATTTTTGATTATTTTTATACCCAAATCAGCGACATGACATCGCTCTGCCGACACATTTGTTATTACCTATAAAAAATACAGCACCAAAATACCTTCACTATGAAACATAAAATACTTTTACTCTGGCTCATGCTCTTAGTGGGAGCATCGGGCCTTCGAGCGGCAGAGGCCTACGCCTATCTCTCTCTCAATCACAAGACGCTAATCTTCTATAATGACAACAATCGCTTTTCCAGGAACTACGCTGCCTACACCTACGACCTGGACTATTTTTTCTTCCCAGGATGGCATGAATATGCCAGCGAAGTCACGGAAGTCTTGTTTGACACGTCTTTCATCTCTGCACGCCCCACGAATTGCAGCATGTGGTTCCACGGAATGAACAACCTGACCTCCATCTCGGACATGTATTATCTCCACACCGACAACGTAACTGATATGTCTTATATGTTTGGTGGCTGCTCCAGCCTCACCAGCCTCAGCATGGGTTATTTGTTCAACACGGAGAATGTTAGAAGTATGAAAGGAATGTTCGATGGCTGCTCCAGCCTCACCAGTCTCGACGTGAGCGAATTCGACACTTCCAATGTGACTGACATGGAGTCTATGTTCCGAGGTTGTTCCAGCCTCACCAACCTCAACGTGAGCAACTTCAGAACCGGCTTGGTGACCAACATGGCGTCTATGTTCAGTGGTTGTTCCAACCTTTCCAGCCTCGACGTGAGCAACTTCAGTACCTGGCGAGTCGAAAATATGTCATATATGTTTTACAACTGTGAGAACCTCACCTCCATCAATGTGGATTGTAACGTCAGAGATGTTGAAACGATGGAGAGAATGTTCTATGGATGTAAGAAACTGTCGATTCTTGATTTATCATCATTCATCTTTTCCCCTGGTCCTGGTCCCGATGATTTATCCAACGAGTCTTATAAAGAGATGTTGGGCAACTGCACAGGCTTGAAGACCCTCATTGTACCTGCCTCGGCAAATAACCTATATAACAACTCCTGCATCGGTGTGGGCACGCAGTCCGCGCCCTGCACCCTTTTCTATCCCGACGGCTTCACACCAGAGACAACCGAGACGGGCGACGGTTGGTACAAATGGAAGAGCGGATACTTCAAGGATGTCGAGCCAGAGCCATACGCCGTGATCTCTACCGACAATACCACCTTGACCTTCTACTACGACACCAAAAGGATATCGCGCACCGTCACGACCTACGACCTGAACACGGGCAGTACTTCCCCTGCATGGCGAGACAATGCCGCGAGTGTAACCAAAGTGGTGTTCAATCCCGCTTTCGCCGATGCAAGGCCCACGAGTTGCCACTCTTGGTTCAATGGTATGCAAGACCTGACCTCCATCTCGGGCTTGAACTACCTCAACACCTCGCAAGTAACCGACATGGTAGCAATGTTTACAAATTGCTGGAGTCTGACGAGCCTCGACCTGAGTGGGTTCAACACCGTCAACGTCACAGACATGAGTTTTATGTTCTATGGTTGTTACGACCTGAATAACATCAATCTGAGCAGTTTCAATACGAACAATGTGACCAATATGTCTAATATGTTCTATGACTGCCAAGAATTGGAAAGTCTCGACGTGAATGGATTCAATACCGCCAACGTGACCGATATGGGGTATATGTTTAATGGCTGCTCCAAATTGTCGAGCCTTGACTTAAGTGGGTTCAACACCGCCAACGTGACCAGAATGTATTCCATGTTCAATTCCTGTTCCGTTCTGACGAGCCTCGACGTGAGTGGGTTCAACACCGCCAACGTGACCGATATGGTGTATATGTTTAAAAATTGCTCCAAATTGTCGAGCCTCGACCTGAGCAGTTTCACATTCAATTCAGGCCTCTCTTCATCAGACTTCCTTAAAGACGCAATAGAACTAAAAACGCTCATCATACCCGCCACGGCAGTAAACCTGCGAGACGATGCCTGCTCCGGCGTGGGCACGCAGTCCACCCCATGCGCCCTCATCTATCCCGACGGCTTCACCCCCGAGACGACAGCAACGGGTGACGGCTGGTACCAATGGAGGGGCGGCTATTTCAAGGATGTCGTGCCGGAGCCTTACGCCGTGCTCTCTACCGACAACAAGACACTGACTTTCTACTATGACAAGTTGAGGACCTTGCGCACGGGCACCACCTATAACCTGAACACGGTGAACAACACCCCAGGATGGTATTCCAAACGCGCTTCAGTGACGAACGTGGTATTCGACCCCTCTTTCGCTGATGCACGCCCCACCAGTTGCTATTGTTGGTTTTCACAAATGACCAACTTGGAATCCATCTCGGGTATGAACTACCTTAATACGTCGAGTGTGACCAATATGAGAAACATGTTCTCCAAATGCACACAGTTGGCCACCATTGACGTGAGTCATTTCATCACCTCACAAGTCGTGGATATGTCAGGCATGTTTGCAAGATGTGCCTTCACCACCATTGATGTGAGCAAATTCGATACATCGAACGTCACCAATATGATGGGGATGTTCTCCAATTGCACACAGTTGTCCACCATTGACGTGAGTCATTTCAACACCGCACAAGTCGTGGATATGTCGGGCATGTTTGAACAATGCGCCTTCACCACCATCGATGTGAGCAATTTCAACACGTCGAACGTCACCAATATGAAGGGGATATTCGTTAATGACGCGTCCTTGGAAAGTTTGGACATCTCCAACTTCGTCATTCCCGACTCCACCTCATATTCTGGATATGGTACCTCCATGATGTTCGCTAACTGCTCAAACTTGAAGACCTTGGTTGTCCCCATGACGGCGAAAAACATCAAACATGGCTCCTGCACCGGCGTGGGCACGTACTACGCCCCCTGCGCCCTCATCTATCCCGATGGCTTCACACCGGAGACAACCGCCACCGGCAACGGTTGGTACCAATGGAAGAGCGGATACTTCAAGGATGCCGTACTGAAGCCTTACGCTGTGCTCGATAGCACCACGCTGACGTTCTATTACGACACATGTTCCAACTCCCGTGAGGGCACGGTGTATAATATGAATACAGGGAACACCTCCCCCGGATGGTATGAGTATGATTACGTTTCTGTGAAGAATGTATTGTTCGACCCGTCTTTCGCAAATGCTCGCCCCACCAGTTGCTACAGATGGTTCGATGGCATGAGCGAACTGACATCCATCACGGGCATCAAATACTTCAATACGTCCAACGTGACTTCGATGGCAAATATGTTTAATGGATGCACCAACTTGGCGAACCTCGATGTGAGCGGGTTCAACACGAAGAATGTGACCAACATGCAGTATATGTTCAGAGGTTGCTCCAGTTTGACCAACCTCGACGTGAGCGGGTTCGACACAGGGAATGTGACCTCCATGGCACTCATGTTCTCCGGATGCACCAACCTGACGAGCCTCGACGTGAGCGGGTTCGACACCGGGAAAGTGACCGACATGTCAGATATGTTCTCTTCCTGTTCCAGCCTGACGAGTCTCGACGTGAGCGGTTTCGACACCGGGAATGTGACCTCCATGTATTCCATGTTCTCTTCCTGTTCCAGCCTGACGAGCCTCGACGTGAGCGGGTTCGACACCGGGGAAGTGACCAAGATGGCATATATGTTCTCTTCCTGCTCCGGTCTGGCGAGCCTCGACGTGAGCGGGTTCGACACAGGTAATGTGACCTCCATGTATTACATGTTCTCTTCCTGTTCCGGTCTGACAAGCCTCGACGTGAGCGGGTTCAACACCGGGAATGTGACCAAAATGACATATATGTTCGCTAACTGCTCCGGCCTGACGAGCCTCGACTTGAGCAAGTTCAACACCTCGAATGTGACCGACATAGCATACATGTTCAATAACTGCACGGCACTGATTAGCCTCGACCTAAGTGGGTTCACGTTCAAGAGTGGCGTCATTACAAACAATATGTTGCGTAACTGCACTGGTTTACAGACTCTCTCCATCCCCGAAACGGCAAGCAATCTCAAAAACACCGCCTGCACCGGCGTGGGCACGCAGACCGCTCCCTGCACCCTCTTCTATCCCGATGGCTTCGACCTTGTTAAGGATGCCGAAGGCGACGGCTGGTACCAATGGAAGAGCGGCTATTTCAAGGATGCCGTACTGGAGCCTTACGCCGTGCTCGACGGCACCACGCTGACCTTCTACTATGACAAGTTGAGGTCATTGCGTACCGGCACCACATACGACTTGAACACAGGAACCAGCCTTCCTGGATGGTATGAAAACCACTCCGCTGTCACCAACGTGGTATTCGACCCCTCCTTCGCCGATGCACGACCCACCACCTGCGCAGAATGGTTCCGTGAAATGACCAACTTGACATCCATCACGGGCATCGAATACCTCAACACGTCCAACGTGATTTCGATGGCATACATGTTCTGTAACTGCTACCGTCTGACGAGCCTCGACGTGAGTGGGTTCGACACTGGTTATGTGACTGATATGGCAAACATGTTCTCTATATGCAACAAACTGACGAGCCTCGACGTGAGCGGTTTCGACACAGGAAACGTGACCTCCATGAGAAACATGTTCTCTAGTTGCACCAACCTGACGAGCCTCGACGTGAGCGGGTTCGACACCGGTAATGTGACCGACATGTATTCCATGTTCTTTGGTTGCACCAACCTGGCGAGCCTCGACGTGAGCGGGTTCGACACCGGCAATGTGACCTCCATGGCATTTATGTTCGAAAGATGCACCAACCTGGCGAACCTCGACGTGAGCGGGTTCGACACCGGTAATGCGACCTCCTTGAAAGAGATGTTCTTAGGATGCTCCAGCCTTGAGGGTCTCGACGTGAGCGGGTTCAACACCACGAATGTGACCAATATGAGTGCGATGTTTTATGAATGCTCCCTGTTGTCGAGCCTCGACGTGAGCGGGTTCAACACCACGAATGTGACCAATATGTCCAATATGTTCTCTGGATGCTCCAGCCTGCAGAGCCTCGACCTAAGTGGGTTCACGTTCAAGAGTGGCGACCATACAAGCAACATATTACATGACTGCACTGGTTTGCAGACTCTCTCCATCCCCTCCACGGCAGGTTATCTTGATGACTTCGCCTGTATTGGCGTGGGCACGCGGTCCACTCCCTGCACCCTCGTCTATCCCGCAGGCTTCACACTGGAAGGAGCCAGGCAATATGGTAGCTATTTCACCTGGAAGGAAGGATATTTCTGCGATGAACAATCATTCCTAATGGCTGACGTGAATCACGACGGCGAGGTGACCATCCTCGACGTGACGCTCCTCGTGGACTACTTGCTGTCCAAGAATCCGTCGTCCTTCTACACAGAGAACGCCGATGTGAACAGCGACCAGGAAATCACCATCACCGACGTGACGGCCATGGTGAACATCCTGTTGCACCAGAGCGCGTCCCACGCTCCCGCCACAGCGCGTGAGGCCACCATGGACCGCCTTTGGCTCACCGCCGACGGCAGCCACTGCCTCCTCCATCTCGACACGCCGGAGCACTACACCGCCATGCACCTCACCCTCCGCCTACCTGAGGGCGGATCGATGGGCAACATGAGGCTTTCCTCCTCCCGTTCGGCAGGGCACGGTGTGTCGATGCAGTCCATGGGCGACGGCCTCTACAACGTCGTCCTCTGTGCCAGCGACAATGCGGAACTGCGCTCCGATGCCACCGAGTTGCTCCACTTCGACCTCGTCGGCTGCCAACCCCAGGACGTGGAGGTGGTGGCCGTCCAGTCCACCAACCGCCTTTATGAGACGGTGATGTCCGGCGGCACGACGACAGGGCTCGAGGTTGTCGAGACCGATGACACCAGCGACGGCGATGGTTACAACACCGTGGGTGTGCGCGTGGGCAAGAACACCCGCGGCGTGGTCATCAAGAATGGCGGCAAGAAGGTGAGACATTGAAAAAAGTCTACGGGCTCAAAGGCCCAAAACACGAGATGCCGACACATTTGTTATTACCTAACAAAATATCAACACCAAAATACCTTCCCTATGAAACATAAAACACTTTTACTCTGGCTCATGCTCCTGATGGGAGTGATGGGGGCCGAGGCGAAGTAGGCATATGCCTACTACGATTATGACGACTGTTCCCTCAACTTCAGCTATGATGACAACAAGTCATATTATTCCAGATCCTCAGACTATATTGTCTATAGCCTGAACTCAGGGAGCAACACCCCTGCATGGAATTCGAGGGCAACGTCAATCGAGGCCGTGTATTTCGGTAACAGCTTCGCCAACTACAAACCCAGCACATGCTATAGATGGTTCGATGGCATGACCAACCTTGAAGAGGTGGATGGCATCTCATACCTCAACACCTCAAACGTGACGCGCATGGATTACATGTTCCGCAACTGTTCCAAGTTGACGAGCCTCAACCTGAGCACGTTCAACACGCAGAACGTGACAACCATGTACGCCATGTTCGACGGATGCTCCAAATTGACGAGCCTTAACGTGAGCGGTTGGAGCAACACCAAGGTCACGGAAATGGCGTTGATGTTCGACGGATGTTCCATCCTGACTTCTCTCAACTTGAGCAACTTCAAGACCCCCAGTGCCAAGACAATGTCCTGCATGTTCCTAAATTGCAAGAAGTTGACGAGTATCAACGTGAGCAGCTTCACCACAAGCAATGTGACAACCTTTTACCGAATGTTTGATGGCTGCAATAGTTTGACCAGCCTCGACCTGAGCGGCTTCAATGCAGCCAAGATTACCAGTTCAGACGGTATTAACTTCTTTCTCAATGGCTGCTATGCGTTGAAGACCCTCAAGCTGTCTGAATCCCTGGCCAGCTGCAGCTATTATACCGACTATTCCTGCAGTGGCATAGGCACCACCTCGTCGCCCTGCACCCTGAACTATCCCACATCGGTCAGCCTGTCATCTTCGTTCTCCACCATCACAGCGGATTACGTGAAGTGGAAGGGCGGATATTTCAAGAGCAGCAACATGCATGGCTACGCCGTGTTCAACGGCTCGAGCCAGCTCACCTTCTACTACAATGACAATTGGTCTGGCTCCTGGTACGCCCTCAACACCGGCTCCAATGAGCCTGAATGGTTCTCCATTCGTTCTAAAGTGAAGACCGTGTGGTTCAACTCCAGTTTCCAAAACGCCAGACCCACATCGTGCTACGAGTGGTTCTACGGCATGAAAAACCTGACCACATTTCACGGGGGCGGGTTCCTAAACACCTCAAAGGTGACCAATATGGAAAGCATGTTCGAGTGGTGCACAAGCCTGACCGATGCGCCAGTAGATTCCTACGACACATCCAACGTTACCAACATGTACGCCATGTTCTTCGCTTGCTCGGCCTTAACAGAATTAGACTTGAGCAGCTTCAACCTATCGAAACTGACGAACTCGCTCGTAATGATGGAAGGATGCTCGTCCCTGAAGACGCTCACAATCCCCTCTACGGCCAACAGACTGGACCCCGAAGTCTGCAAAGGTGTGGGCACTACCTCCAACCCATGTGTGCTCAACTATCCCTCCGGCTTCACGCTCACAAAGCAAGACACAGGTGACGGATGGTTCAAGTGGAGGGGCGGCTACTTCATTGATGACAAGGCATACGTCAACCTTTCCTCTGACAAGACTAAGCTCACCTTCTATTACGACAAGGACTGGCAAAAAAATACTGGGACAAAAAACTATTCACTCAACACCGGGAACAATAAACCAGAATGGCTCGAGTATGCAGGTTATGTGACCACTGTCATTTTCACCGAACCGTTTGCCAATGCGCGGCCCACATCGTGCTACAAATGGTTCTGTGGGATGACCAATCTGAAAATAATATTTGATATGGTAGGTAGTCTGAACACCTCGCAGGTGACCACCATGGCTTCAATGTTCGAAGACTGCAACACTATAGAGAATATTAACGTGAGCAGCTTCAACACAGCCAAAGTCCAGACTTTTGAAAAGATGTTCAAGGGTTGCTCCAAACTGGCCGATATCAATGTGAGCAGTTTCAACACAAGTAATGTTCAAACGTATTGCTTTAATGATATGTTCGCTGGCTGTTCCAGTTTGACCAGCCTCGACATTTCCAAATTCGTCATTCCCGACCCTGTACAGCACGAAGATGGGTGGTGGCTAATGGAAGGTGCTAGAATGATGAAAGACTGCACAGCGTTGAAAAAACTCACCATTCCCTCAACTGCCAACAATCTGTACTCCAGTGCCTGCGAGGGTGTGGGTACGCAGGCTGCACCCTGCGAACTCGTCTATCCCTCTGGTTTCACGCCCAAAAAGTCAGACTTAGGCAACGGATGGTACAAGTGGAAGGACGGCTACTTCTGGGATGACAACTTGAAATCGTCCTATGCCTTCCTCTCTTACGACAGCAAGAAACTCCACTTTTTCTACGACACTTACCGTTATACCAGATCGTTAGGCACGGTATACGCCCTTAACACCGGAACCAACGAGCCGGGATGGTACTCCAAGCGTTCAAGCATCACCAGTGTCACGTTCTGGAACGAATTTGCGGATGCGTACCCAACGACATGCTACAAGTGGTTTGACGGCATGGAAAACCTAAGTTCCATCGACGGCATCGAGAACCTCAAAACCGACATTGTGGATCACATGGAATACATGTTCCAGGACTGCAAGAAGCTGAAGACCCTTGACATCAGCGGCTTTACCCTGTCATCGTCCACCACGACGACGGGCATGCTGAAGAACTGCTCCTCCCTCACATCGCTCACCATCCCATCGACAGCAAATTATTTGACAGCCACCGCCTGCACGGGTGTGGGCACAAAAGCAGCACCCTGCAAACTCATTTATCCTTCAGGCTTCACACCTGAGAAGACCGCCACGGGCAACGGCTGGTATAAGTGGAAGGACGGCTACTTCAAGGACGAGTCGCAACCCTCGCAGTTCGCTTTGGGTGACGTCAACCACGACGGTTCTGTGACCGTGGTCGATGCCTCCCTCGTCACCGAGTACGTGCTGGGCAAGAACCCACCGGTGTTCTTCATCGAGAACGCAGACGTTAGCCACGACGGCGACGTGACCGTCACCGATGTCTCGAAAATCATCGAGATGGTGCTCACCGGCTCCGCATCCATCGCTCCCTCCACGGCGCGTGAGTCCATTGGAAAAAGTGGACAGTGAGCAAAGATCAATGCGCATTTGGAATGGGAAGACGACGAGAGTAGGTTGAAAATCAGTAAGTTAAACACCCCACCCCTCCCAAGGGCAGGGGTGGGGTCTGTAACCTATTGATTTTCTGGCGTTTCAAACCCCACCCCATCCCCTCCCCTCAAAGGGGCGGGGAGATGCACACAGCCATTTTTGGCGTTTTTTGCGGAGGTTGAACATCATGTTGTCAAGGAAATGCGCCATGGCGCACAAATTCCTAAAATCCTTGATTCCTTAGACTATTAACGACAAGAGGGCTGTGCTAACTGCGACACCCTCAAGAAAAATACACCTGTTGATTTTCTACGAGTTACGAGTGTGCTTTTAAATAGTGATGAAGTCAGGAAATTGAGGACATATTGGACTCATCGGACTCCAAGGATACATCGAACAGACCTTATGGTCCTCAAAGTCCGTAGACTGAAAACGTCAAAAGCACCCTCAACACGTGATGGCGAAAGGGACAAGTCCCATGTGTCAAGGTCTATTGCCAAGAAAGGATGAAAGCATAGTGGTAGGATTGGTTACCATCGATGGTGTACTGCGGCAATGTAGGTTGTCCCCAAGAATCCACTCCTCCTACACCGTGGATATTGAGGTCGATATTCAGATTGACAAAACGGCCGCGTAGGATTTCGTGGGGGTGACGTACGCCCATTCCCTCTGTCGCGCCTACCGGTTGAATTTCGAGGTCTTCCTCGCCATAGTCCCATGCCCGGATGCAGAGGGGTTGAAGACCTTCGATGCGCAACCGGGGGCCTGGCATTGAAGATTGGGGGCTGATTTCAAACCAACGGATGTCGCAGCGGTTACCATTGTCCTGCGGACGGACATACTCTGTCTGGTAATCGCTGAGCGGCATTTCGTAGACACCAAGGAAAGCGGAGCGTTTGCGGTCGGGGTAGTTTTCCCAAGGTCCGCGACCGTAGTATCGAATCTGGGTATAGTCGTTGGGCAGCCGCATTCGCATGCCTAATTTGGGGATGACAGGTCGGTCGGTGCCAGTAGGCTGATAGTCTAAGGCGACGCAGATGGTATGTTCATCAACGATAGTATAATTCACAGTGACGTCTTTAACCTCTTTCCATGAGGCTGTGCGCTCAGCAAAATGGGCGGCACGCTGGTTGTCGTTCTCAGGTTTCCAGAAGTAGGGTTCCAACGGTGCTTGCAACATCTCGCGGCCGTCAACGACCCATGAGGACAGAACATTTCCATCAATAGTGACTTGTGCCTTGCCGCTGCGCAGTTGCCGTACGTCAGGACACACGGGATATACGTAGGGCTGCAGAATGAACTGCTCGCTGGCCAAGACGAAACCTTTCTCTGCCCAAAGTTTGTCCTCCCTCAGGCGGGCATGGACATTGAGCACACGTTCTGAGCCGAAGCTGACGGTATCGCAAGTGATGTCATACTCGTCAGTAGCGGTGAAATTGTCGCGACTGACGATGTGTAGGCGGTCATGGTCGAGGGAGAACGCAAGAGGCTGATAGACGTGTTGCACCTCGTAATAGTGAGGATGAGGTTTGCGGTCGGGCCCCACAAGTCCGTTGATATTGAAATTTCCATCGTTGGGATAGTCGCCAAAGTCGCCACCGTAGGCCCAATACTCGATGCCGTTTTCTTCCTTGGCAATGCCCTGGTCCACCCAATCCCAGATGGCTGCACCCGCAATGCTGGAGTCGGCATAGATGACATCCCAATACTCTTGCAGGTTGCCCATCGAGTTGCCCATGGCGTGGGCATATTCGCGGGCGATAAGCGGTTTTTCCGTTTCCTTCTCCGCCTCTGCCTTCAGCACGTCGGGTGTGGGATAGCCAAAGTCGTGAAGGGCAGAATAGCGTGGATGGCAGTCGTAGAATGGCAATCGCGTGGAATCGAGGGCCACCACCGCATCATGCATTGCCTGGATATTCGGCCCCACCCCACCCTCGTTGCCGAGACTCCAGAGAATCACGCAAGGGTGGTTATAGTCACGCTTCACCAGCGATTCCGCACGGTCCACATGAGCCTGTTTCCAAGCCGCGTCCTCCCCCATCTCATGGTTGGCATAGCCGTAGCCGTGCGATTCCTGATTGGCCTCGTCCATGACATACATGCCCCAGCGGTCGCATAGTTCGTAGAGGTACTCACGGTCGGGATAATGCGAGGTGCGCAAGAAATTGATGTTGGCTTGCTTCATCAGACGGATATCCTGCTCATAGGTGGCATCATCCACGTAGCGGCCCGTTCGCGGATGATGGTCGTGGCGGTTCACGCCGCGCAACTTGACATTCCTGCCATTAATCTTGAATACTTCGCCAACACACTCGACGCGCTTTACGCCGAGGTGATAGTCGAATTGCTCGACGACGTCGCCCCTCCTGTCCCGCAGTTCCACACTGAAAGGATAGAGGTGGGGCTTCTCGGCCGACCACATTCTCGGCTGGTTCATCGTATAGGTGAGCCGGACACGTGTGGTGTCTTTTGCGGAAAGCCGTTTCACGTACCCCGTTATCGTCTTTCCGTCAAGATTGAGTGCGACCTTCAGTTTGCCGGTCTTCCGTGTCCCCATGTTGCAAAGGACGATGTCGGCAGTAACCTCAGCCTTGGAGAAGTCTTTGTTGGGTACTGCCGTCACGCGGTAGTCAGCAATATGCACGAGAGGACGCACCCATAGTTGCACCTCTCGGAAGATGCCGCTGAGGCGCCACATATCCTGGTCTTCGAGATAGCTGCCATCGCACCAGCGATAGACCTCGACGGCAATCTTGTTTTTGCCTTCGCGCAGAAATGATGTGACATCGAACTCCGCAGGCGACATCGAGTTCTGGCTGTAGCCCACCCTTTTCCCATTCACCCAGACGTAGAAGGCCGAATGGACACCTCCAAAGTGCAGTATAAGATTCTTGTCGAGCATTTCCTTGGTTATGTCAACGAACGTGACATACGAGCCTACGGGGTTCCGGTTCACGTAGGCTGTCCAATCCTTCGGCGGCTCAGTGGTCACGCTGGGTCGATTCCTGACAAACGGATAGTTGATGTTTGTATATATGGGTATTCCGTAGCCCTGCATCTGCCAATTGCCGGGCACAGTGATCTTGTCCCATCCGCTGACGTCGTAGTCCTCACGGTAGAAGTCGGCGGGCCGTTCCTCCGGGTTGCGGCTCCAATGGAACGACCACATTCCATCGAGCGATACAATCTCCTTGCACTCCTTCCATTTCGAAGGCAGGTGCAGCGTGGCATGATATGGCAGTTTGTTGATGCCAAGCACAGCGGGGTTTTCCCAATCCCGGGGTTGAGCCTGACTCTCCAAAGCCAACATCGATAGTAATATGGCAATGACTCTTTTCATGGTGGGATGATTATTTGGAATTGATAGTGATGGCAGCGGCAGGCAGGCTGCTGTCGATGCTGACACGAACCTTGCCCTTGTTATTGCTGCTGCGCACGACGAGGAGAGCACGCCCCTTCCAGGTCGTTGCGCGAGAAGAGACATATGGCTCGCAATCCTTCAAATTGGCAGAAGCAAAAGCCATCAGCCTCCCCTGGCCTTTCACCGTGGCTTCGCAGGTTATGGCTGCATCAGGACAAATGCGGCCTTTGTTGTCCACCACTTCCACCGTGACATAGGCCAGGTCCTGTCCATCGGCCTTCAACATGGGTTTGTCGACAGTCAGGTGCAACTTGGCAGGTTCACCAGCCGTGCCGAGGGTGGCGCTCTTGCCGCCAGCCTCCGCACGCAGCGTTCCCGCCTCGTAAGGCACTCTGAAAACAGCCTTGAACCCAGAACCACGGTCTACTTTCTGCCTGCCTATCTCTTTGTCGTTCAGGAACAGCGTCACTTCAGGTGCTTTCGTATACACTTCCACTTCCACAGGCTTGCCTTCCCAAGAAGGCCAGTTCCAACTCTCCCATGTGGGCCATACACTCCAAGCGGTCATGTTGATTTTGCCGTGATAGCCATCGGGTTCGCGAACTGCCATGTAAAGGTCTTGAGTATCATTCCACAACATCTCGCGATAGTGGCTGATGGGTTTGCGCCAACCAGTGATATCGACGTCACCACAATAGGCGCCATGCCAGTCGGGTTGTCCTCCTTCAATCCAGTGCTCACCAGGCCGCTCACCCTCATAGTAATTGCGACCTATGCCAGATTCGCCCAGATAGTCCAACCCGGTCCACACAATATCGCCTATGACATAGGGATGGTCGTGAACGAGTTCCCAGTTCTTAAAAGCATCACGCGGATAACTCTCCGTCTGCCACATCACACGTTTGGGATTACGCTGATGGTCGGAGGCATGCTTGTGAATCATATAGTTGTAGCCTCCGATGTCGAGTACGTCGAAATGTGGGTCGTATATCTCCCAGTCATCATCCCAGGAACATAGCGCCTCTGTCACAGGCCGTGTCTTGTCGTAATCCATGACCGCCTGTTTCAACAGACGTGCAGTAGTGACCACTCGAATATCCTTACGTTCTATCACTTCGTTGCCTATGCTCCAGCAGATGATGCTGGGATGGTTGCGGTCGCGCTCCACCATCGCACGGATGTCCTCATGGTAGCATGAGTCAATCAGCGTTGAATAGTCGTATGGTTTCTTTGCCGTACGCCAGCCGTCGAAAGCCTCGCCAATGACGAGCATGCCAATCGAGTCACATGCATCAAGGAATGCACGCGTGGTGGGATTATGACTGGTGCGGATGAGGTTAAAGCCAGCCTCCTTCATCTGTCGCACCTTTCTTATCTCAGCAGCGTCAAAAGCCATCGCCCCTAATACGCCGTCGTCGTGATGCACACAGGCACCATTGATGAGCAATGGTTTGCCGTTCAGCACGAAACCCCTTTCGGCATCAAACGAGAAAGAACGGATGCCGTAGGTCACTGTCTGTTGGTCAATGACCTTTCCGTTCTCTTTCAACTCGGCTTTCAGTTCATAGCGATAAGGATCTTCAGGCGACCATAAACGTGGGTTGTTCACTACGAACGAGGCCGATACGGACTTCGACCGACGGGCTGGCACACTGACCATCATCTGTCCGGCACCTATGACCACCAAGGCGCTTCTGTCGCTATTGGATTCGTTCTCCACCGTAGTTTCCACCTGTACGACGGCCTTGTCGGAAGTTATTTCCGATGTAGTGACAAACACGCCGTTCTCGGCGAAATGCAGGGCGTTGCTCGTCTCAAGCCACACATGTCGATAAATACCGGAACCCGTATACCAGCGGCAGTTGGGTTGTTCTGAGTTATCCACAGTCACAAGCACTTCGTTTAGTCGTTTGTCCTTATACAAGAAGGGAGTGATGTCGACAGTGAATGGCGTATAGCCGTAAGCATGCTGCCCTGCCTTTTGTCCGTTGACCATCACCAATGCCTTCTGATACACCCCCTCGAAGTGAAGTTTTACGACCTCACCATCAGGCGTGGCAAACGTTTTACGATACTCGCCCTTGCCACCAGGATACCAACCGCCATCCGTGCCTGTAGTTCCCGTGGCAGGATCAGGAGCATAGGATATCGCCCAGTCATGGGGCAGATCCACGCTGATGGTCTTACCTTCGCGGGTAAACTTCCAACCATTGTCAAACAACTGTCTCGTCTGTGCCTGACTCAGCAAAGCCATCATCGAGGCCAATAAAATGCATGTGCGTCTCATGTCTTACTTGATTAAAATATCACAATAACCCATACGACTGCCGTTAGAGAGACGATCGGCCTCAAAGCGCAGCACACGGACTTTGGTGGGGTTGAACTTGATTGTCTTGTCATCCATCTTTCTGGAAATATTATCGTTGATCATTGCCATTTTGGTGGCGTGTCATCCCCGGTATTGATGACGATATTCGATATGCTCGGGGTCGCCCATGCTACTTGAACAGAGGTGATCCATGCAAGCAGCAACATCATCGCCGCCCGCGCCAGAATGCTGGCAATGAGGGTCTTTTTCATATAATAAGCTTTGGGGTGTAAATAGATGTCGAAGTGAACAGACGGTTTTCCCGGCGCATGATTCTCTTAAGCGGCTGGCGCACCTTGATGTCGGCCTTCTGCCTGAGTCGCAGCAAGGAAACCATCCATTGAGGGTGCAAAGGGAGTTGATAATAAATTGATGTGCAGCATGACTGTCTATCTTTGCTGCAAAGATATATACTTTTTTTCAATTGATATTGGAATTCATTGTTTTTTTTATTGGTTTTCATGATATTTTGTTTATAAAAGGATGCAGATTTGTGCATAATGAAAAGCGTTTAGTCTGTCATAGTAAGATTTCTTTTCCGATGACCTTGTGTAGTTGCTTCCATTTATAACATCTTTGTCAAATTTATTATTAATAAAGTGGAGTTTTTGAAATTTATGTTTATCTTTGCCATATCTTTCAGATGATTGAATCACCATCATGTAGCATAAGCGTGATAAGATTTTTCGAAATGTGATGGGGCAAAGGCAATCATATCTCAGTTTCGGCTCTCACATTTTATTGCAATAGACTACCTAATAAGATTACCGCTGATATGAAAACCAAAACAAATTCATAATGAGCAAAACATTAGTCAATATCATCACCGAAGACAATCCCATTCCCGCCTATCTTTTCATCAAGGAAAAATACGAGGAAGGCGACAGGATGATGTACATCTCTGCAAAGGATACGGAAGACGATCTCGATACCTTGTCGGAATTGTTCAACGTTCCAGCAACAAATATAGACGAAATCATTCTCAAAAACGATGTCGACGAGTTGTCGTATGAGAAGATTTGCCGTGCCATTCTTGCCAGATTGGATCACGAGACCAATGACGTGGAGGGCGAACCCAGCCTGATCACAGATGTCGAGATGAGGTCTGCTGAAAATGATTATATCACTCAATGTGAACCATCATCCATATTGTTTTTAAATGGCTGATTAAGTAAAAGCAAATAAACCATGAAAATACCTACACTATTCAAGGAATACATCTGGCTGATTGAGACCATCAATCGGGCTGGGAAGATAACTTTCGCGGAAATCAACGAGAAATGGCAGCGGAAGGAGGAAAGCGGTGGCGTGCCATTCTCACGCACCACCTTCAACCGTCATCGTGACGCCATTCTCGACATGTTCGGTGTCGTCATAGAATGTGACCGGAAAGATGGGTACCGCTACTACATCTACAACAAAGAGGTGCTGGAGGAGGACAGCGTGCAGAACTGGCTGTTCTCGACTCTTAGCGTAAGCAACATGCTTGATGAGAACATAGGGCTGCAGCACCGCATACTATTGGAGAGCATTCCATCAGGTGACATCCATCTGCAACAAATCATCAAGGCGATGCGCGAGAGCCGAAGAATGATGATAACATACCGTCGGTATGGTGCGGCTTCAGCCAACTCATTCTCCGTTGCTCCCTATTGCGTGAAACTGTTCCGACGCAGGTGGTATGTATTGGTCAGACTTGACAGACCGTCATACCGTGATAATGGAAAAGACGACGAGGAGACGCTCTCCATCTTCTCACTCGACCGCATAGAGAACATCGAACTCCAACAGACGAAGTTCAGCATGGCACCAGATTTCGATGCTGCATCATATTTTGACGAATGCTTCGGCATCGTGATAGGTGACGGCAGCAAACCAACACGCATCGTGCTTCGCGCTTTTGGGCATGAGCCATACTATATGCATGACTTGCCCCTGCACCACTCACAACGGGAAATCCACAGTACTGAGGAGTACACCGACTTTGAAGTGACCATGAGGCCGACATCAGATTTCAAAGGGTATGTCATGTCAAAAGGAGAATGGCTGCAAGTCCTCTCGCCGGAATGGCTGGCAGATGACATCCAAAAATGGCATCAAGCAGCCATTGACAGGTATAAAAAGACAGAAAAACAAGAAAAACAATAGAAAAAATCGAATTTTCTTGATGTTGTACCACGATGTGGTGCAACCTGCTCCTACCTTTGCTTCCGTAAATAAAATGTATAACTAAAAATGCAAAAGATTATGGAAACAAGGAAGAAGTTTTTCATGGATTGCCACTTGGCTGGCCGCAAGTACCACGATGCTGACGAGGTTTGGGACAAGTTGAAGGTAGGGACGTTGCTCCGTCTGGTGCATGATTACGACAATCGTTACGACCCCAATGCCGTGGCCGTCATGTATGACGACAAGGAGATGGACGATTCGTTCTGCATCGGCTACATTCCCCGTGAGGACAACGAGACCATCGCCGGCATTCTCGAAATGGGTTGGACGGAACTTTTCGAGTGCCGCATCAGCAAGCTCAATCCCGATGCACACCCCGAATACCAGGTGCATCTGACCATCAAAATCGTAAGACGCAAATCATAACTCATACTATCCAACATGCCACAACGACGAACAAATATCCTTAATCTCGGTAACGGTAGGACTATCAGAATACCTATCAACCACCAGCACTTCATTCTCGACTATTCCTCCAACCCCGAAAACAAGGGTTGGGCGCGTGAAGATGTCATCCACATTTTAGAATGTGTCAAGGAAGGGAGATTGGAAGAGTTGAACATGGATGCCAATATGATGAACAACATCGGAACCTTCTTCGAGGATGGCGTGTGTACCAGGCCCGACATCTATGCCGCCGTGTTCTGGTATGAGCAAGCCATAGAATGGGGTAATGATTTGGCTCGGAGCAACCTGGCCGACATCCTCCGCAAGGGTACGCAGGGCTATCCCAAGGACCTTCGCCACGCCTTCGACCTCTACAAGGAATGTGGCTTGCCCTACGCCCACTATCGCGTCGGGGAGTTCTACGAGCATGGCTGGGGTGTGCGCCAAGATCTCGATGCCGCCAAAGCATACTATCGCAAGGCTTATCAAGAGGGTCATGGACTGGCCATCAAAAAGTTGAAAGAGTGGAACTTCTTGAAGTAAAAACATCAGAATATGGCACAATTATATACTATAAAATGCCCTAAATGTGAATGTGTATTCGGCATTGCCAAGGGCGTGCTAATGCGCGGCTTAGAAAAATGATTGCCTGTTGCAAATGGACGTTTGCCAAGACGATGCCGTGGACATCACACGAGTACATCGTGCGGGGCAAATTTCCTTTGACAGAAGAAGAGTTCCTTTCTTCTAATGTGTGATGTATATACATGTCGTCAGCGTGCTCTATCTTCAATTTTCACTCTCGCCGGCCCGTTGCCCCCACCGCCGAAGGTGAGGCCGTCAGCACCGTTGACCACGACGTTGATGAAGTTGTTATTTCCGAGGATGAGATTCACCACTGCCGTCACGTCTGTGACATTGATGTCACCGTCGCCGTTGATGTCGGCATTCGTCATGTTGAAGTTGTCATTGTCTTTCCCCAGAATATGGTCCACCAACATTGTCACGTCAGTCACGGTGGTCACCCCGTCGCTGTTAACGTCGCCCAGGTTGGAGACAGCCAGGAAGTAGGCACGACAGGCACCGATGGTCATGTCAATATTGGGATGATAAAGTTTGTTGTCATCACCGAGGAAGAGTATTGCACTGTTCTTGTCATCTATGCCATAGGGATTGTAGGTGCCGCAGAAATCGACGGCGCCGCCCTTCACGTCCGTTGGGTTGAGGTTCTTTATGGTGACATCGCTGAACACGGGGTTGGTGATGTCGCTGCTTCCAGCCAGTTTCACGATATATGGTTTCCCGGCTTCAATGGCAGTAATGTTGTCTGCATCTGCTGTGAAATTGAATGTCAGTGTGCGGTTGTTGATGGTGGCGCTTTCGAGCGTTTTTACGATGGCGCCTTCGAGCGGCGTACCAGTGAAGTCGCTCACGTCGAACGGCAGGCAGAGCGTGTTCCACACACTGTCCTTGTAAAGGGTGCGACCGGCGAGGGTGACATTGCGCACTTTGTCGTGATTGGCTTCAATGATGTCGCTGTTGTCGGAAGCGTCGGCAAGGCCAATGTTTTCCTGGCTGGTGGTGGTGAAAGTTGTGCAGTTCCATTCGGAAGGTTTGCCGTTCTTCACCGACTGCACATAGACGGTATAGAAGGATGCAGCAGCGAGACCGCTCAAAACGTAGGAAGTGCTGGTGACGTCTGTGATGGTCGTCGTATAGCCTTGGTCGAGAGTCTCATCATCTTCGACGGTCATATCCACGCAGTCATTGGCATGGTTGCCTAACGTAACGGTAAACGTATAGTGCTTGCCGCCCTCGAAGAAGAAATCGTCTTGTCGGCCACCTATATTTCCGTTATCAGAGGCTATCCAGACGCAGTCGTTGGGCGAGGGGTTGGTGATGCACCAGTCGTAGATGCCTGCGGGTATGGTGATGGTGACGCTTTTAACCTTTTTTCCGTCAACCTTGTTTTTGGTGTCCACGGAACCGTCGGCATTTGCCGGAATCTTGTACTCGATGTAATCATACGTCGTGGTCGATGCATCACCGCTGTTGGTCAGCGGACCATTATTGGGAATGACGGTGCCGAAGGTGTCATGGTCGGCATCGAGAAGCATTTGATAGCCTGAATTGTCACCCCAGACATCTTCAGGTACTGAGAGTGTCACCTTACCTTGAGGAAGGACGGCTCGTGGAACACGTTATGCCTGCCGTTCAGCGTAGAGGATGGTGACGACAACGACGCGCTCACCTTCAGCGGCACACCGCTCCAAGGAGCCATCGTAAAATCATTCGATAAAGCTTATTTATATGGCAGCACACTGACACTCGAATTTACCGACAACCTAAATGAAATCAAGGCCGGCAAGCCTTACATTGTGAAGTGGACCAAGCCCGATGACTACGTGCCATACGATGGTTCAAATGCTGAGACATGCAGCGACATCGTCAATCCCTTCTTCTATGATGTGACCATCACCAAGACTGCGACATCATACGAAAATGGCTTTGGGGCCATATTCTATGGCCTCTACTCGCCCTACCGCACCTACGGCAAAGAATGGACGGTGCTCTACCTCGGAGCCGACAACACGCTCTACTATCCCAGTGGCGATATGACCATCGGAGCCTTCCGCGCCTACTTCTATGCCGTCTCCCATTGGGGGGACTTGAACGGTGATGATTCCGTAAACGTGACCGACGTGACTTTGATGGTCAATCATATCTTAGGAAAAGACAATGACAACTTCATCATAGAGAATGCCGATGTCAACAATGACGGCGACATCAACGTGACCGACGTGACAGCATTGGTGAACATCATCTTGAAAGGAGGCAACGGCACTCAAAACGTGGTGATTAATAGCGCCGATGGCTTCACCTTCGGCGGCAGAGGCAACGGAGCTGCAAGGGCGAAAAATAATTAACAATTAATTATTTATAGGGACAACAGCAGCTACATCCACATCAAGGTTGTAGTTGCTGTTGCTTCATAGTCGCCAATATTAGCACCATACTTTGTCGAATGCTTACCATACCCACGAAGCAATAAGTTCTACAATGACACAAAATAACCCCATCGCGAAACCAAGAATCAACGATGGGAAACAACCTTCTTTTTGTTCTTCTCCTGTTTTGGCACTATAACTTCCTAAGATAAAACAAACAAATGCTCCAACAAATGTATAAAAAATCAACTTTAGAACATAAATCATAATCATTCCTTTTTATCTAAAAAAAATGGATGTATACATTTTTCCTCCCCTCCTTACGAAAAAGGTCTGTCTGCATGCCGAGTGGAAACATCTTTGGACATCCGTTAATCTACAGCGAATATATGATAAAGCACCAATGGTTTTCAGGCGGGGACCATCCCCCGTATGCACGCACAGCGTGCAAAGTTACTACAGATATTACAAAAATCGTATAAAATCAATCATTTTATATGTTTTTAAACGATGAAGATACTTATGGTGCTCGAAAAAACAGGATTATTGCAAGCTGTAGGTGGTTGCAGGACGGCATGCCGTGCGTGTGTCGCCAGAAATCATGCCTTATCTCATCAACCTCAACAATAACTTCTCTTGCTTTGGTGGTGCCATGAAGAATACTGACAACCAATACCCGATGTCATGGATAAGGCATCAAGAAACCCACTACGATGTGACAGTTTTCAGATGCATTTGTTTAATTTGTCGCTTATTCATGACCGTGTCGCAACCATTGACACTCAAAAAGTGCGCAATATTTTTCTTTATTCTGCAGTCGCTGTAAATTTGCATCTGAGAGCAAATTTGAAATTTCAATGAAATATAAAACAATTTTAATTCAGAAGAAATGAACAATTTTAAATTCATTCATATGCACCTCTCTGCATTAATACAGAGAGGTTGTAGGTTGGTCCTCCCCTTGGTTCTTGTAAGTTTGGTAACATTGTCGACCTCTTGCTCAGACGATGACGACATCAACAACGAGCCGATGTTGAAAGGCAAGATATCATCGTATAACGAGTTCGGGGGAGCCATGTTGGATTTCACGGAAGCAGACATGGCGAAGGCTGGATTTACACTTGGCGATGTCATCAGCATTACCATCGACGACAAAGAAATCGTCATGCCTTACTATGATGGCTACTATACCCGCAATGGAGAATACCTATGCGTAGCCTATCCTACCTATCCCAGCATCTGCTTCACAAGCAATAATATCGGACTGCCCAAAGAACTCACAGGGTTGGAGGGGCATGCCGTCATCATCAAGCTGAAAGAAAAAGGCGGCAGCCTCGACGTACAACAAGCCATGAGCATGAAATACACGAACATCCGCTCTGATTATCCCATTTCTGACGACGAATTTGCCAATGCACGCGCCGTGAGCGCCGGACATATTGCAAAAGGTGTGCTGCACCGCAGCTCATCGCCGTTCTGCAACGATATCAACCGTGCCTACTATGTATCGGAGATTCTGGAACGGGAGAAGGTAAAGACTGTGCTCAATCTCGCCGACACAGAGGAAAAGATGCTGACTTACGACATGCCACCTTACAGCCGTAAGCTCTGGGAGGAAGGCGACGTGATACTGTGCCCGCTGAAGGCTGACCCTACGGCTGATGACTACAACAAACGACTGATAGAAGCACTGAAAGAACTTCCGTTGCGCCCAGCCCCTTATGTCGTGCATTGCATGGAGGGAAAAGACCGCACCGGATATGTGTGCGCACTGCTTGAGGGATTGTGCGGAGCAACGTATGATGAGATTGTGGCCGACTATCTTATCACCTATGACAACTATTATCAAATCAACCCGGTAAATAGCCGTGATTTATGCAACACCTTGGTGTCGTTGAGACTCAACACGTGCCTGATGTATTATGCCGGCGTCGACAATGAAGAACAACTGCCCAACGTTGACTATGCGAAAGCGTTTTCCAACTATTTGCTCTCTCATGGGATGAGCCAACAGCAACTTGATGCATTGGTGCAGGCTCTGACAAGCCCAAATCAATAATAGCACGATTCCCTTTCAGTTTGAAGACCATCTCCACACCCCTCTGTTTTTTGACACACCCTCTTGTCTATTTTTTCAATTAGAGCAAAACAGGACTTATGCGGCCTTACAACGCACCCGGAAAGACGGGAAGAATCACCGTCTCTACATATGCACACCACACCATTGGCCTCAGCCGCCCCTGAGGCTACCACCCAGCAAGGAAGCGCACAACAGAAATCCCCTTCCTCCTTGGACGACCGTGACGAACGTCATAGAGACAATCCCCTCTCCTCCCCTGAATCCACGAACGTACCTTTTTTCATTGTTCCGGAAGCAATAAGGGAGGAAGCAAAAAGAGACCAACAAGCGGTGATTCGATGTGGAATACACCCCACCTATCGTAAAGATCGTATTAGTGTCATATATGGTTTGAATTTTGTTGCAATCATTGACCGCATCAATAAAGTAATAGTCTCATTCTGCTCGAAATCCATCAACCTGATACCATCAAAGGATGGGAGGACAATGTGCTCTATATCATCTGTTCTCTGCTTGTCGGCTTTTCTGTGCTAACAATAATACTCATACGCACAGGGGTGATGAATGGAGAATTTCGCGAATGTTAGGAAAAAGTCGAAATGCGAACCTTCGCATTTCAATACATCTAAAAAAATATTGAGAGTTTTCCAAAATCATCAAAATATAACGACTTTGGAAAAAACTCAGGATATTACGAGCACTTATTTTTCACCCTGTATCATACCTTCTGGGAATATTTACTTGCTTGATGCTACGAGAATAAGATATTTATCTGAGTAACCATTTTCCCTATACAAAGGGTGGTTTTCCCATATCAAGAATGGGGGAATCACCCTTTCGGTTTAGGCATAATCCCTTTCGTGGTCTTGTTTTTTGCACTACTTTTGCATCAGAGATAAGACAAAAGAAGTTCAACCATCAAAAACAATTAGAGATATGAAGAAGATGATGACCTTGGTGATGATGATGACGATAGCCATCTCCGCCGCAGCAATGCCGTACAACACCGCACGCAACGAGGCCCTTTATCTTTCTGACAAGATGGCCTACGAGCTCGGACTGACAGCAACACAATATGAGGCAGTGTATGAGATCAACCTCGACTACCTGCTCAACGTAGATACCCGCGCCGACGTGTTCGGATTCTGGTGGGAGGTGCGCAACCGCGACCTGCGCTATGTGCTCAGCACCTGGCAATACGACCGCTTCATGGCCAGCGAGTGGTTCTACCGTCCCGTCGTCTGGGGCGCTGGTGGCTGGACCTTCTCCATCTATACCCGCTATGGTGTCGGAAGGATGTTCTTCGACCGTCCCGCAGTGTTCGTGACCTTCAAGGGTGGCCACAGCCATAGAGGCGGCAGCTTCTATGCCGGACACCACTTCGACAAGCCCAACCCGCCCATGGGCCATGGCAACCATAATAACAACGGAAATCACAACAACGGAAATCACAACAACGGAAATCACAACAACGGAAATCACAACAACGGAAATCATAACAACGGAAATCATAACAACGGGGGCTGGAACCACAATGGCAACCACAACAACGGGAACCACAATGGCAACGGCAACCACAATAACAACGGGGGCTGGAACCACAACGGGAACCACAACAATGGCAACCATAATGGCAACGGCAACCATAATCCTTCAGTGA
>JAFZSL010000008.1 GCA_017619375.1 Prevotella sp.
ACCTGGTGTTTTCCCTCATCACCAATGACATGGACTACGAAAGGGACCATGAGTTCAAGAGGATTCAGAGAAAGAACGAGCAGGACATAGGGAATTAGTATTTATTAACAAAATAAACTTGCATATTATCATAGGAAGCAATGCACACAGATGGCTTGGAACAAGTTTGTAGTCAACAAGTTACAGCCCCACCCCGTCTCCTCTCCTTCAAGGGGAGGGGAGATGCGCACAGCCCTTTTGCTCATAACTGACTTTTTAAAGTGGACTCATTTTTTAACATTTGAACGGTATAATCTTAATTACAAACGACTTAAGCCGAGGTTAACAAAGGTTAAATCAGATATAATATAAATGAGGTATCATGAATAAACATTATATTTGCACTAATTAACCTTAGTAAAAGGCGCGTTGCAACCTTCGTGTTAAACTAAGTCCCTGCGCCTTTGTGTTAACCTATAGATGCTGACTGCAAGGGGACGCACGAGGCACCATTGGAACAACCATGGCAGATATAACTATAAAACAAACGATCAATGGTTATACCAACGATTTGGAGTTTAATAAGATCAAAGGAACCTTCAATGTGAAGATGCAAAGGCGCAAGAGGTCCTGTTATAAGACTATTCCCGGAGTTCGTATTCCCAGTGACAAGAAGAGAGGGCCTGAAGATCCTCCTTCAAGTTGTGATACAGACTTGTCACACTATCATCATTCCATCGATATTCCTGAGTCCGTTTTCAAGAATGGGATATATTATACCGTTGTAGGACTTGATAACGAATTGATGGTTCAAGGCACCGCTGTTACTAATGTCTGCATCCCCGGTACTGTCGAACGGATTCCGTTATGCGCCTTCTTTCATTGCATAAATCTGGAGTTGGTTGGAATGAAAGAAGGAATAAGAATTATTGAAAATCTTGCTTTTAGCGGATGTCCCAACATCCATGACACTTACATTCCTGACAGTGTTGTTCAGTTATGTGATTATGTATTCTATAAATGCCAGAATTTGACGACTGTCACTCTTGGCAAGGAATTGCGTCTGTTGGGCTCAGGAGTTTTCAACTATTGCCCTAACATCACCACCGTTACTTGTAAGGCTGAGGAACCGCCTACTTTTGTGAATCCCTTCTATGCTTTTGATGCTTTGACTTATGAAAGAGCGGTATTGAAAGTGTCTCAGTTCGCATTAGACAAGTATAGAAATGCACCTGTATGGAATCAGTTCAGGAATATTGAGCCTATGTTTGTAGGCAGGGCTGAGGGTGATCATCCCCAGAATACCAAATATGACTACATCAGCGATTAATGGTGGCTGACTCATGAAGACATCTATGAAAATTGTAAACATTATTATTAACTAAAAACACTAAAAAGAATGAGAAAGTTATTTTATGCTGGCATAGCGCTACTATGCATCACGTTGGTTGCTTCATGCAACAGCAGTGGCAACAGCAATGGCAAAAGTGAAAGCGAACAAGATCCGTTGGTGGGCAAATGGCAAATGAAGAAAGAGCAAAAAGAAAGCATGGGAACTTTAAAACTCACTTTTGACATGGACCTAAAGGCCGACAAGAAGATGGCATGCAACATTGATGTCATGGTGGAAGGCTCACAACCAGGTTTCACCATGACAATACCTTTCAATTTGGCATTTGATGGTACATGGAACACCACAGAAGACAAATTGGAACTCAAGGCTGACAGCGCCACCACAAAAGCCAGTGTTGACAAGGAGAAGATTGAACTGAAGTTCGACGACCCCAAGATGGAGAAGCAAGGTGCAGCTTTCAAGGAAATGCTGGTTGCATCCATGGAATCAAGTATGAAAAGCGACATAAGCAAAAGTTGGGTCCCTCAAGAAGCCGTAGCTTATAAAATAGAGGGCAACACGCTGAAACTGGATACAGGAAAAGACACCCTGGTGTTTGAAAAACAATAACAAGGCCTGAACAATCAAAGACTCTCCCCCAACCCTTGAAAAAAGGATTGGGGGAGATTTTTTTCAAAGACCTTAAAGGCCCTAACGTCTGCAGTGTCTTTAGTTCTTCACGACATTGACGTCGATTTTCTTTGCCGGAAACATGAAGGCGAGGTCCTTGAGTTGCTGATAGACTGTCTCGTTCATGTAGAAATATACTGTCCAATAGTCAGAGCCTTTGCACCAGGTGCGCGTGTTGACCACCACGCCCTTCTCGGCGAATTCGGTGATACCCACCCATGGGGCAGCCACTACGGCAGAGTCTTCCACAGGTCCTTGGATGATGAGGTCATTGGCGGCCTGCACCTTGTTGATGGCCTGCTTCACAGCCTCGAGGTCGGCGCCATAGGCGAAATGGAAGTTCAGGTCCACACGGCGGTATTTCTCGGTGGAATAATTTTTCAGGCTTCCCGTGGAAAGTCCTCCATTGGGAATGATGATGGTCTGTGCATCGTTCGTGCGGATGATGGTGTTGAAGATTTGAATTTCCTTCACCGTACCCTCGAAGCCCTGTGCCTCAATATAGTCGCCCACCTTGAAGGGTTTGAAGAGCAATATCATCACTCCACCCGCGAAATTCTGCAACGTGCCACTCAACGCCAAGCCGACGGCGACGCCGGCAGATGCGAAGAGAGCGATGAATGAGGAAGTCTCAATGCCAAGTATGGACACGATGACGATGAGCAGGCAGAGCCAGCACACCACGCTGACGATGCTCTTGAGGAAGGTGGCGAGGGAAGGATCCACATTGCTCTTCTTGAGCACTTTGGACACCAGTTTGGTAATCCACTTGATGATGCACTTGCCGATGAAATAAACGACGAGGGCAATGACAAGGTTCTTGCAGAAGCCCAATGCCCACTGGCCAAGCATGGAATAAGTCTCTGGGGAAAAGATTTTGTCTAACATGTGTTTTGAATTAAAGGTTAATGATGATTTGCAAAATTAGGCATTTATGGGAAAAGATGCAAATAATCAAGTGATTTTTTTACAACTTTGAGTTTCGGGCGGGCACAAGACCCGCCCCTTTGACTTCGGGAAAAGCTTGCAATGCCCATCTTGGCGCTATTGTCGATTATCCCGACCACTCCGATAATTTCGTTTTAAAAATATGGGAAAACATTTGCCTTAATGGGGGAAAAAGCATAATTTTGCAATAAATTTGCTAATCGACAACTAACAACAACCAATAATAACTTTCAACACCCAAACAACAATGCGAAAACCCTACGTTTACATCCTGATACTTGCGGCCACCCTCATGGGCAATACGCGAGCCGGTGCACAAACGCTCTTGGAGGAAGATTTCGAGACCTCCAGCACCGAGAACATCTCCCAACCCATCGCTACGGGAGCAGGCTGGACCACCATTGACAGTTATAATGGGAGCAAACAAGCCTTCAGATGGCACAACTACTATTCCGACAAAGGCACCATCGGAGGCACACACGTGGCCGGCTGCGACGGCCCCACCTATGAGAGCGACCCCAACGGCGGCTTCGGCCCCAGGGAAGAGGTGCTCCTCACCCCCGAGATGAACCTTGACAACACCTATGAGTTGGCCTTCACCTTCATCGTCAGTCCGATGAACGCCTATGAGACGTCAATGTACGACTTGCAGGTGCGCGTGGTGGAAGACGGCGACCTGGCCAACGCTGAGACCATCTTCTCCATACAGAACCAGGCGATGCTCAAGGAGAGCGGCGTGCTCACCTACCCCATCACTACTTGGGACCCCCACACCGCCAAGGTGAACCTTGACGACTGGCAAGGCAAGACGGTGAAAATCGCCTTTGTATATAAGATGATGACGAAGATAGCCAACGTGGTGTGGCTTGACGACGTGTCGGTGAAGCAGCATACGCCCGACACCGCCCCCGTCCCCGTGCTGAGCACCGACCGCTACAATTTCGGCGACGTGTACGTGGGCGAGAAGCATTACACCGACTTCATCACCCTCACCAACCAAGGCAAGAACGGCCTGAAAATCACCGGTTTCGACTTCCCCGAAGGCGTGAGTACCCCTCTTGATGCCAGCAAGGTCAACCTGGACAAATATGAGAGCGTCACCTTCCGCCTTGCCTATACCGCCAGCCTCACCAGCCCCGCTTCTGCTGATGCCGTCATCCACACCAACGGTGGCGATGTCACCATCTCGCTGCAAGCCAACAAGCAGGTGGTGCCGGAAGGCTACACGCTGGAGACCTTCGAGAAATATTTCCCGCCCGCCGGATGGAAGAATAACGGTTGGAGCACCCGCTTTGCCGAAATCGAGGGCGACGTATCCGCCTATGCCTCCGGTTCGCTGGATGACAACTACCTCACCTCGCCCCGCCTCGACCTCACCGACGGTGGCAGCGTCACCTTCACCTACCGCAACATCTTCGACAGCGAGACAGGCGACACCTACCAGATGAACGACATCTCCGTGGAGGTGAGTTATGACGGTGGCGATACCTGGGTGCAGAAATGGATTTTCAATTACGAACTCGCCACTTATGGCGAGACGGTGACGGTGGACCTGGGCAGAGGCACCGACAATTCATATGTAAGGTGGAAGAACTCCGCCATCAGTTACGACGACGAGGGCGTGGACGAGTTTGCCGATTTCTATTTCGACCGCGTGCTGCTGCCGAAACTCTTCGGTGCCGACGATGTGCCCTGCGCCGCCTATCTCATCAAGCCCGCCGTGGGAGCCACCAACATCTACCCGAAGAATGTGGAACTGCAATGGGGCCCGGCACAATTCGCCATGGGTTACAAACTGTACGTGGGCAGCAACAGTGCCGCCAACGACCTCATCGACGGCCTCGACCTCCACGACGCCCTGTCGTACACCATCCCCGAATGCGCCTACGAGACCACCTACCGTTGGAAGGTGGTGCCTTATAACACCTACGGCAACACCCCCAACCGCGAAATCACCACATGGAACTTCACCACGCAACCCGACGCCACCAACGTCTCCTTCCCATACGAAGAAAACTTCGCCCAAAAGAACCTCCCCATCGGGTGGCTCTCCACCGAGGCTGCTAACTCCTACAACCGCACGTGGTATGTCAACACCTATTATCCCTACGTCACCGACCAGGTGACCAGCAACGCACTCACCTCTTCCTACCTCAACGAGGGCGATGAGAACAGTGTCACCACGCAGGAGTTCAAGTTGCCTGACGACGCCAGGATGGCCATCTCCTTCGTCTGGGGCGACGAGCACCCCAGCGACCTTGTGGTCGACCCCACCGGCATGGTGAAGAAACACAACGTGGAGCCTAACAACGGCGCGAGCGAGGGAATCTTCCAAATCGGTGTCGATGGCGAATGGATCACCCTCTCCACCATCTCCGAGGAAAGTTTCAACGGCGACGAGAAATACTGGATCAACGAGAAATTCGACCTTGGCGCATACGCAGGAAAGACCGTCCAATTCCGCTGGATACACAAGAGTTACAGCAGTGGCCGCGACGGTGGCACATCCCTTGCCCATGTCGTCATCGAAGAGTTGCAGGGCGACAAGGCCGTGTTCAACAAGAGGGAGTGGCTCGCCGGGAAAGTGAACTACAACAAGGCCGTCAACTCCGGGGCTGTGTTCACCATCCTCAACCGTGGCACCAACGACCTCACCATCAAGCGCGCCTCCTTCGGTACGCCCAACTTCACCACCTCCATCGAGGCCGGCACTGTCATCACACCGGAAGAGGGCTATGCCTTCAGCATTCAGTTCGACGCCCTTGACGCTGCAAGCCTGGTGGAAGATGCCCTCACCGTGGAGTTCGAGAGCGGCTACAGCGTCACCTTCCCCGTGAAGGGAGAGGGGCTGCCAGCCGACGTCCTCTACTATGCCTTCGAAGACAACCCACTCGACTATCCTTGGACCGACTTCACCACCATCGACGCCGACAACCAAGTATCCTACGCCTTCGGCTCATGGTGGATAGACTTTGAGAAGAGCGGCCAGAAATTCGCCTTCTGGCCCGGCGACGACGACAAGATGAACGGCATCATGAGTCCGGTTTCCGGCCACATGGCCCTTGTTGCCGCCTCGCCCGCCGACGGTGATGCCGACAACTGGATTGTCAGCAAGCAGTTGCACGCCACCAACCAGTCCACCTTCAAGTTCTGGGTGCGCAACTGGGAATGCCTGCAGAGCGTGCTTCCCGCCCCCCAACACCACGTCAGCGTTCTCGTGGCGGAAAGCAACCCGCAAAGCACCAGTTCGTTCACCACGGTGATGGGTGACACCGAAGTACCCTTCCTCGACTGGGACAACTGGCAGGACTACGAGGTGGACCTCTCCGCCTATGCCGGTCGTGACATCTACATCGCCGTCCGCCACACCACCAACGGCGCCAGCAACGTCGCCTTCTTCGATGACTTCACCTTCAACCACTTCACCAACGAGAGCGGCATACAGACCATCTCATGCATCGACGAAGAAGCAGAGGTGAGCATCTACACCATCAACGGCGCATTGGTGAAGAAAGGTGTCGGAGCGAAGACCCTCCTGTCACTCGCCAAGGGTGTCTATGTGGTGCGCGTGAAGAACGGCGAAACCGTCATCACCCAAAGAGTGGTGAAAAAGTAAACACCGACATGCAAAGTAAAAGGTAATGGGCGCGTGGCGCCCATTACCTTTTTGCGACTTCCAAAGACCTTGAGGCCCCTAAGAACCAGTCCGAAGCCTCAGACCAAAAAAAAATAACCACTTCATGAGAAAAACCCTCATCCTCCTGCTCCTTGCCATGACGCTCGCCTTGCCGCAAGCCCAGGCGCAGAGCCGTGACAAAGTCCTCACCATCACCGTGACCACAGACACCGACGACGACTTGTCGGGCCAAGGCATCACCCTCATACAAACCGACTACGCCCTCTCTTATGGGACATTGAAACTCGACACCCAAGGCACCTGCACGGTGAAAGTGTATGCCGGCAACCATGAGTTGAGTGTAGACCGTCCGGGTTACGAGCCCGCCAGCACCACTTTCATCATCCCTTCAGACGCCACCACGGCTACCGTATCTTTGCACCTGACGGAGAAAGTGCGCACCCCCTTCGCCCTCACCGCACAGGCCAGGCACGACGCCTACACGGGCGAGAACAGCGTGGAGATGACGTGGAACACCGAGCCGCCGGCCTTCTTCGACGACTTTGAGTCCTATCCGCCTTTCACCGTGCAGTTTGGCGAGTGGACCGGCATCGATGCCGACCTGGAGGCAGCCGCCCCCATCATAGGCGACTACCCCAACCGTGGCGTGATGCAATATGCACAAATCATCAATCCCCTGGAAGTCACCCCCACCTGGTGGTATGACTACCCCATCCTGCGTCCCTACAGCGGCAAGCAATATGTGGGTTTCACACGCACCAGTTCGGGCAACGCCAACGACGACTGGCTCATCTCGCCCGTTGTCACCGTGGGCAACGAACACGCCCTGATGTTCATGGGGAAGGCCGCCGACCGTTTCGATGAGCGCTTCATGGTCTATGTCACCACGAAGGTCGACTCCCCCTTGCAGGGCGACTTCACCCGTCTTGACCAAGGCAACTACGAGACAGCCGACTACAAGGGATGGCATCGCTATGAATACGCGCTCGACGCCTATGCCGGTCAGCAGGTGCGTTTCGCCATCCGCTACATCAGTCACTACAACCTATACGGTTCGTTCATGCTGATGGTCGACGATTTCTATGTGGGCCAGCCCAAGGACTACGACAATGCCGCCGCCAAGGCCAAATCCCGACACACGCAAGGCGGACAACGCATCCCTGCATTGCCGTCTCAAGGGACAGAGGCAAGGCGCTCGGAAGCCAACCCCAACGAGGTGTTCCACATCTTCATGGACGGCACCGAGGTGGGCACGACGGAAGCCTATGCCTACTCCGTGGGCAACGTGCCTCCCGGCCAACACGTCATGGGTGTGAAAGCCGCCTACCGCGCTGCAGAGAGCGAAATGGTGACCACGCCAGTCGAGATTGGTTCGCAATGGGCCGGTGTCACTTTCCTTGTCACAGCAGAGAGCATTCTCACACCCGACGGACAGGTCATACGCCTGGTCAACACCTCCACATCGGAATCCTACGAGGTGACGGTGGCCGATGGGAAAGCCGCCATCCCCTCGCTGCCACTTGGCGACTATGTGGTCAACGTGGAGGAAGGGGCGTTCAACGCCTACCAGCAGACCATCACCGTGACGGGCGACACAGAACTGTCCATCACGCTCACCGACCGCGTCATCACCCCTTACAACATCACCAGCGAGCACACCGACGACGGCGATGTCATCCTCAGGTGGAACCAGGAACTGGTGTTCACCGACAGTTTCGAGGACTACGCCGACTTCTCCACCGGCACCTTCGGCCAGTGGAAGAGCATCGACCGCGACCAGACCCCCGTCTACCCCATCGCCTTGGGAGACATCTCCAACGTGGTGACCTTCCCCGGTTCCGGCACCGCAACCAACCCCCAACCCCTGGCGCCCATCGTCTTCAACCCTTGGAACACCACTCCCCCCATGCTCCCCACCGACCCTGCCGTGGAGGCCCCCACCGGCGAAAAGACCATCGCCTTCTTCTCCCCACAGCGTGGCAAGGCCGACAAGTGGCTCATCTCGCCACTCATCGACATTCGCGAGGGCTACGCCCTGACCACCACGCTCAAGTCGTATGACGCGATGTATGCCGAGTCGGCGGAGTTCTGCGTCTCCGAGGGTGGCGACTCCCCCTCCGACTTCACCTCCATCAGTTCCGCCCTCAACATCCCGTCGACCGTATGGACGCAATACCAGACCAGTCTCGCCGACTATGCAGGGAAAAAGGTGCGCCTGGCCGTGCACTACATCTCCTATGACACGTTCTTCCTCCAACTCGACGACTTCACTGTCGGGCCGGAAGACGGAGAGGCCCCCTTCGTGGACTATGGCAACGTGCTGCGCTACGACATCTATGTGGACGGCACGAAAGTGGGAGAAAGCCAGACACCCACCTACACCCTCGCCGGACTCACCGAAGGCACCCACATCGTGGGCATCGTCGCCGTCTATCCCAACGGCGAGTCACCCATGGGCACCATCACCATCACCGTGACGGCCATCGCCCATGTCACCCTTGAGAACGGCAACGCCACCACCCTGCACACCATCACCGGCCAGAAGGTGGGCGGCGACCTCTCCCGCCAGCAACGTGGCATCTACATCATCCAACAAGGCAACCAATACAAGAAAACCATCAAACGATGAGAAAAACATCCCTTCTCCTCCTTCTCGCGACATTCTGTCTCGCCATACAGGCCCAGCACCGCATCGACGCACAACAGGCT
The DNA here is from genome assembly GCA_017619375.1 of Prevotella sp. Classification (GTDB taxonomy): domain Bacteria; phylum Bacteroidota; class Bacteroidia; order Bacteroidales; family Bacteroidaceae; genus Prevotella. The sequence continues at coordinate 9,297 of JAFZSL010000008.1, forward strand.
CATGCCGTCAGATGGGACAAGCCACAGGTGCAGAACCGACAAGCCACACCCGGCAAGCCACAAAAGGCGGAGGGGCTCTCCGCCACACAAAGGGCTGTGGGGCATCTCTTCGGCAACAACCCCGACAGCATCACCCTCAAAGGGGCGATGGTGGGAACGGCCGGCACCTATCCCGTGGCGACGGCCATCGGTCCCGACATCCTCAATCGGTATGCCGGTTGCAAAGTGGTGGGCATACGTGTCGCTGCAGCACAGTCGTTGGGCAAGTGCAACACCTTCCTCTACACCGTGGAAAACGGCTACCTTTCCGACACGCCGCTCACCAAGAGCCAACGACTCTATGAAGGTTGGAACAACGTGTTCTACAATGGCGACACCGCCTTGGAAATAGAGGAAGGGATGACGCTCCTCGTAGGCTTCGACTACACCGAGACAGAAAGCATGGTGGCATCAGGGATGGGAGGACTCTGCACCGTGGGGAAAGCCAACGGTGAGAACTTCCTCATCTACACCGACTTCGGAAGCGGCGAGGGATGGTACTCCGTGAACAATCTCGGCGCCCTCTGCGTGCAACTCATCGTCGATGTGAGCAGCCTGCCAGAGAAGGCCATAGGCATGTCCTACTTCGACACCGGCTTCATGTACAAGAAAGCAGGAGAAAAGGTGGAGATGTATGTCATCGCCGACAACATGGGCAGGGAGGACATCGACAGTTACCAACTCTCCTGTCAACTCGACGATCAGGCTCCCATGGTGTTCAACTACACAGAACCGCTGCCGGAACAGGGTTCGACCCACCTTCAACCGGTGTTCCCACTACCCGAAGACATCTCACTCGGCCAGCACACCCTCACGGTGAGCCTTTTTGCGGAGGATGAGACCGAGGTTTCCAGCGACAAGGCCACTGGCAGCGTCTCCTTCTTCATCTACAACGAGACAGTGGCAAGGCAGAAAGTTTATGTGGAGCAATACAACAGCCAGAACGAAACCATGGCCTCCATCACCAACCCGCTTTTCGAGCAGGTGGCCAAGTCGAACAAAAACATGGTCCTCGTCAACGTTTATGAACCAGGCAATCCGCTGGCCATCGAGGAGGCGTCATACCTCCACGACCTCTATGCCTACACCATCCCCTCGTTCACCGTCAACCGTGCCTATTTCCCTGGAGAAAGTTATATTGCCTATGACGTGAACTACTACGCCGAGCAATATGCGCCACTCGTGCCTGCCATCATCGACGACCTGGTGAGCCAGGACATGGGTCAGCCATCCTTCGCCACCATCGACCTTGAAGCTCAATATGACAACGAGACCCGAGTGTTGACCATCAACGTTACCGGCGACCTCGTGGAAGGGGCTCTCGACATCCTCGGGACGCCCTCTGTCACGCTGCTGCTCACTGAAAACAACGTGAAGTCGAAACAAGCGATCATCAACCAAGTCACCCAACGCCCCACCACGAAACAAGACTACACCCACCAGCACGTGCTTCGGGGATTTGCCACGCCGCCAACCGGCTCACCCGTTGAGGTGAGCGGCGACCACTACACCGCCCGCCACACCACAGTCATCGACCCCTCGTGGAACCTGCAAGAGATGGCCCTCGTGGGATTTGTCACGAGGACGGCGGAAGAGGTGACCGACGACAACGTGCTGGTGATGGACATCACCAACTGCAATGCCCTCTCCCTCAGCGACCTCACCGGCATCCACGACACAGAGGCCTCGGCAGGAAAGCAACAACGCGAATACTTCCTCCTAAATGGGCAACGCATCAACCCCGGCAACCTTCCCAAGGGCATTTATATCATCCGCGAGGGAGGGGGAAAGAGGAAAGTCATTCATAATAATTAATAATTAATAATTAACCATTAATAATTGAAGTTTCCCACCTTGAAGGCCGAAGGCCTGGTCAGACCATAGGCAGGGGTGAAACCCCTGCTAATAAGTGGTTTATACAATAACCCCGAAGGGGTGACAGATCATTCTGTCACCCCTTCGGGGTTATTATGTGTGTCGCCTATACC
>JAFZSL010000009.1 GCA_017619375.1 Prevotella sp.
ATTATATTACAATGTATAACTTATATCTTTTGCAAGATATTATTATAACGGATTATGGAAGAGTAAAATGCAGATTTTTAGTTAATTATCATTGTTGTTAAGAGTAATTTTTAACTCGGAATAATCCATGTCATAGAGGGCCTCGCAGCAGGCGTCCACGAGGTCGTCGAGGGTCCATCTTCTGTATCTGTTTCTCAGGCAGTTGTCTATGGTCTTGTACCTGATCAAGGCGTTCTTGTTGGCTGGCATGGTTCTTTCTTCTTTTGAGGGTTGAAAATAGTGATGGCGTAGTTCTGTTTGTCAGAGTAGACGAATTGGTTGGATTCCCCTCGGTAAGGATTATCCAACTGTCTTATTGTCATTTGTTCGCCAAATGCATCTTACGATGCCATGAAGAAACAACTATGCTTGAGTTGATGTGGTAATCCTATACCGATTGCGTTTGATGTAATCGTATATGCATACAGACGGCAATCCCGATCAAGGCTTTTTTTACCCTGATTGATGGAAATGGTTATGTATGCAAATGGTCGCATTGTGTATAGGATTATGGAAAGAAAAGATTGTTTTTGTTAATTCGGCTGCAAATGTACGAATTAAAAACGAAATCTTTTTGCGTAGTTCAATTTTTTTTAAGAAAATGATATCTGTTACCCTTGCATCACATTTTTGTTGCATTTTTAGCCCGACAGATTGATGCAACTCAGGATTTATGCCTAAATTTGCACAAGCGTTTAAAAGAATAATCATGGAAGTCATACAAAGTTTCACCATCGACCATACCCACCTCAAGCCGGGTATTTACATCTCACGCGAGGACAGAGGATTCACAACGTTCGACCTGCGCATCACAGAACCCAACAAGGAACCTGCCGTTGCGCCTGCTGCCATGCACAGCCTGGAACACCTGATGGCCACATGGTTCCGCAACAGCGAAGCCAAGGACGACGTGGTCTATGTAGGTCCGATGGGTTGTCTCACGGGCATGTATGTCATCATGACGGGCACCTACGGGGTGGAGGACATGCGGCGACTGACCATTGAGTGCCTGCAATGGATTTTGGAACAAACGGAGGTGCCGGCCACACGCCCCGAGGCCTGTGGCAACTACCTGCTGCACGACCTGCCGATGTGCAAGTGGGAGAGCGCCCGCTATCTGGACCGCCTCCAAAACGATTTCCATAGCGAGTACACCAAACTCCAAATCACCCTCGACGACGGCAAGGCCTTTGCCGATGCATAGGCAAAATGGGTTTGCTTGAAGACACGACCTCTTCAGGGGCTTAAGGGACGAACCATTGGTCGCTGCTGTTTCGTTTTCATAAGGGTGGAAAACATCAGGTGAATTCTTTGTCTCGAAAGTATTGTAAAACCGATTTTTTTTATCTATATTTGCGTGCCAATACCATGCCTTGATTTCAAGCGATAGGTCTGAACAATAGAAAAAAGCATCCTCATGGAAGATAAGAAATGGAAAATCCTGAAGTCTGAATATCTCATCCGACGCCCATGGCTGACGGCCCGCCGCGACCATGTAAGGCTTCCCGACGGTCGTGAGAACCCAGAATACTATGTGCTCGAATACCCCGACTGGGTGAATGTCATCGCCATCACCAAAGACGGGCAGTTTGTCATGGAACGGCAATACCGCCATGCGTTGGGCAGGACAAGTTACGAACTGCCTTGCGGGGTGATGGAAGCGGGTGAGGAACCTTTGGAGTCCATCAAGCGTGAACTACTCGAGGAGACCGGTTTTGGCGGCGGCGAATGGCAGCACCTGATGGACCTTTCGGCCAACTCAAGCGCAATGAACAACATGACCCATTGCTTCCTGGCCACGGGGGTGGAGAAAATCGCCGAGCCACATCTGGATGCCACAGAGGAACTTGAGGTGCACATGCTCTCCCGTGAACAGGTGTGGGAACTGCTGAACACCAACCAGTTCATACAGTCGCTGATGGTCGCTCCGCTTTGGATGTTTTTCTCGAAAGGGAGATGAATCCCGTCTTCTTCGTGATAAAAAGAATAACCCATAATACCAATGATTATGAAAAGAATAACAATTGTATTGATGTTGTTGTTTGCCATGTTGACAGTGAATGCCCAAAGCAAAGGTTTCGTATGTACGGGAAACAACGTCAATGTAAGGAAGGGCCCCGGAAAGAATTACCAGGTCTATGACATTGAAACAGGCCATAAGCGCCAACTGTCAAAAGGTGATGTTGTCATCGACCTTGGCGTGAAAAAGAACGGGTTCTGCCAGATTCAAGGACCGCTGGAGTGGGGAGGAGACGAAAGGGATGGCTGGGTGTCGGCCCAATTCCTCCGTCCTGTCACCCTCTGCCCTGAATGTGGTGGATACAAGGATGTGAATGTCGGCGAGGTCGACATTGACTTGGCCACTTGTGGCAAATGCAAAGGCAAGGGATATATCAAATGAAAAGCCTTTGACATGGACATCAGGAAGGCGTTCGAAGCGGCTTTCGTCCGCATGAGGGAGAAAAACTGGGAGAAAATCTATGTTGCGGTGGACATCCACGACACCATCCTCCGTGCGTGCTATGACGACGAAGAGACCTATGACTATCTGCCATTGGCGAAGGAAACGCTGCGGATGATGTCGCTTCGTGAAGACGTCTGCCTTATCCTATGGAGTTCGTGTCACCGTGACAAGTTGGCGGAATATGCCCGGCATTTCCAGGACGACGGCATCAGGTTTGACTACGTCAACGAGAACCCTGAGGTGGAAAACACGCGCTTGCAGAACTTTGAGGAAAAGTTGTATATGAACGTCGGACTGGATGACAAGTTTGGTTTCGACGCCGAGACGGACTGGGAGGTCATCAGCGGAGTGTTGGCGGATTATCCTGAGAGACGACCGTTGGGATGAAGCACCTGACAAACATCAAGGACATGGAACAGGCTTTGGTGGACAACCGCCTGTGCCTCTTTTTCATCAAGGCTCCCGACTGCGGGGTATGCAACGTGATGTTTGAAAGGGTGGGGCGTCTGGCAGACAGGTTCCCGACCATGTTCTCGTTTTATGCGGATATCCGTGAAGAGCCTCTGATAGCAGGGCGTTTCCTGGTTTTCTCCGGGCCGACGGTGCTTTTGCTGATGGATGGCAGGGAAGTCTATCGCGGCTCCGGATTCATCGACATGGAAGAGTTGGAGCAAACGGCCTGCCGCTACCATTTATAATTTACAATTAATAATTAATAATTAATAATGAGTCCATTTGAAAATGTCTCTTTGCAAAGGATGATATTGAAATCCCACGACATGCTCTGAGTCTTCAAGGTCTCTAAGGTCTTAAAAAAACTTGGTAAAAGTGATGTATCATGCAAATATTACTTGCTTGCGCGAAGATCATGCACGAGGCAACGGATGCGAAGCCCCCGCTTGTCTCTGAACCGAAGTTTCTGAAAGAAGCCGAGCATTTCGCCCTGCTGATGAGCCAGCGTTCTGTGGAAGAACTGATGGATATGTTCCAATGCAGCCGGCAGTTGGCCATAGAGAACAAAGTGAGATATGAACGGTTCTTTGCAGAGAATGAGAGTCTTCCGGCGATATTGGCTTATTTCGGACAGGCTTACAAGTGTCTTCTGGCACAGACCCTTGGCCCCGACGACTTCCTTTTCGCCCAGCGGCATCTCTGGATAACATCTTTCCTTTACGGCTTGCTTCGCCCGTTGGATTTGATTCATCCATACCGTATGGAAGGCAAGGTGGTTCTTGAAGGCCAAACCATGTTCCGTCATTGGAAACCGCTGCTGACGGAATTGTTGATTGACTCCGTCAAGGCCGACGATGGCATTCTTGTCCATTTGGCCACGGAGGAAATGCAGCATCTGTTTGATTGGAAGAAGGTGGTTAAGGAAGTGACGCTTGTCCATCCTCAGTTCCTCGTGGCGAAAAACGGCCAACTCAAGTCAGTCACGGTATATGCCAAAAGTTGTCGGGGTGCGATGACTCGATACATCATCAAGAACCGACTCCACTCTCCCGAGTCGCTTCAAGGGTTCGAATACGAAGGGTTTGAGTTCAAGCCTGGCCTCGGTGACACCTGCCATCCCTATTTTATCATCGAATAAGTGCACCGACAGCGGGGGCGGCGACGTCATACGTGGACTTAGACAAACCAATAGGCTTGCCTTTTGTCATTCCATTCAAGACCTTGTTGGAATTCATCTGCGTTCCGAATATTTGATATTTGTTACAGCATACCTACATTATTAATTCAAAATTATTATCATGAAAACAAAACTGTTTATGATTTTGATGCTTGTCTTCGCCATGAAGGCAGGGTCGTTGTTTGCACAGACCAAGAGCGCGGTGCTCGAAGAAGGAGGGACAGGCCCTTACAAGGCAGTGGTGTACGAAATGGATGGGTTCGCGGAGCATACGATATTCGCACCAAAGGACCTGTCGCAGTTTGATGCCAAGAACCCGCTCCCCGTATTGGTGTGGGGAAACGGTGGATGCGCCAACTCCCCTCGCGGACATGAGAAATTCCTCAACGACATCGCATCTTATGGCTATATCGTACTCGCCACCGGCATCATGCCCGCAGAAGACGCACCACGTGGGATGTTCGGCATGGGCGGACAGTCACGCACCGAGCAACAGGTGGAGTCGATGGATTGGGCTTTCGCACAGAACGCGGACAAGAACAGTCCCTACTACCAGAAAATCGACACGAAGAACATCTGCATCGCCGGTATGTCGTGCGGTGGACTGCAAGCGCTCTTCAACTGCTTCGACGAACGCGTCACGGCCATCATGATATGCAACAGCGGACTGCTCAACGATGCAGCCAACTCTCCAATTGGGGGAATGCCCAGCGTGCCGAAGGAGAAGTTAAAGGACATACATTGCCCCATCATATACATTCTGGGTGGTGAGAAGGACATCGCCTACGCCAATGGCATGGATGACTTCAAACGTATCGAACACGTTCCCGCCATCGCTGTCAACCTCCCCGTAGGTCATGGCGGCACCTATAACCAACCACACGGTGGGGAGTTCGCCATCGTAGCCCGCGCATGGCTCGACTGGCAACTCAAAGGCAATAACGAGGCTTCGAAGATGTTCGTTGGCGACTCCCCCGCCATCCTGCAACGCGAGGATTGGACGTTGGAGAAGAACGGCAAAGTGAAATAGGATTTTTTGGCGAACGCCAAAAGACCCGTGTGGCGGGGAGATGGAGTTAAAGGGGAGTTAAAGGGGATTTAAAGAGGAGTTAAAGATTCCTATGTCATGGTATTCTTCAACAACGTTATTTCTTTGTTGATAACACCGAGGATGTGTCAAAATGAAAAATTGGCACATCCTCATTTGTTTATTATAAAATGCTGTGTGATGTTAATGCTCCTTCCTCATCACCTTTCTGTCGTCCCGCCCTATACTGTCTCGGCGACATGCCTTTCAGGCGAGAGAAAAACTTGCTGAACGAGGGCGTGTCGGCAAAATGAAGGTGGTCGGTTATCTGGGTGATGCTCAGTTGGGAAGTCTTCAACAGGAAAGAGGCCTCCATCAGCAGCATCTGATTGATATAGTCGACAACCGTGCGGCCGGTGACCTGACGGACTACGCGTGAAAGATAGACGGTAGAGATATGGAGTTTGTCGGCGTAGAACGGAATGTCATGGTGTTCAGCAAAGTGTTGGGGCAGCAGGCGGATGAAACCGATGAAGATTTCCTCGACACGCTGGGGTGTCTGACGGTGTATGATGGCACGTTGCTGGGCGTTATGCAGGTCAAGCAGGAATATGGAATAGAGCATGCGCAACACTTCACCTTTATAGATATGTTCGGAATGGAGATAGCCGATGATTTCGAGCATTTTCATGATCAGATGCTGTGCGGTATTCGAGGCCAGTGTCTGTTTCGGTTCATGCAACTGTACGATGGGCAGGTAGGCAAGCTGTACGAGGTCGTGGATGTATGGCGCCTCGATGGTGACATGCTCATCGGCCATCAGGCAGTAACCGTGGAAATCATCGGAAGTGGCGATGACGGTAATGGGGAGTCCTGGCGAATAAGTGCATAAGTCGTTTGGATGAAATGTGAGTTGGCGCCCATTGTAAAGAATCGTCATCCACCCTTTGTCAACCAACACAAAGGCGAAGCAGGAAACAAATCCATGCAACAAGTTGGTGCGAAGGATTTGCGCCCCATCTGTTTCCAGACAGTACATCCCGTCATCCCAGCCTTTTCCGGGCAAATCATCGCTAACAAATATGGGTAAATATTCATTCAGAGTGTACATATCGGGTGCAAATATACAAATAAAATTTGGGAACCATATACCTGTTGTCCCAGATAATGTTTTAACAAAAATTTCATTTAAAATCAAATGCAGTCAGAAACGGCTGCATTTTTTCATTTTTCAAGCCTATTCATGGATATGAATAATGCATGAAGAGTGTCGCCGTCAGCATGCCATAGAAACCGTCCTTCAGATAACGCTCCTTACCTTTGTTCGCTACGCTCACCTTGATCAAACGTCCATTCGATGTCATCGACAATTTTGTTATATGATAGTAACATGAATAAAAATGATGAAAATTTCGTGGTTGTATCGTTTCAGACAACTTTTGTGTTGTTTCAGATTTAGATTAACGTATAAAACTGCGTAATTTTGCAGTCGAAATAATAAACAATTAATAATTAACAAAATCGTTTATCAACTTAAACAATAATATTATGGACAAGAAGAAATCTATTGAGGCTTTACAGTTTTTCGTAACCCATTTGGCAGAAGGTGCCATCGTTCACAAACAGCAGGGTTTGATTTTCAAGTCACAGGGGATCACCAAACTCGGACAGAAATACATCGGCCATTTCAATGAGGAGATGGGTTGGGTAGAGAAGTTCACAGAGCGCATCCTCGACCTCGGTGGAGACGTTAAGTTCGAGGGCATGAAGAGCCGCGACCTCATCTGCGACCCCGTTGAGTATGTCAAGGCCGACCTCGCCATCCAGGAGCCAGGTGTCGAGTTGCTGATGAAGTGCATGGAGGGCGTGAAGGACGATCCCACCACCTACGACTTGTTGAAGGACTACCTGAAGGACGAGGAGGAGGACCTCTATTGGAGTCAGGGCGCCGTGGAACTCATCGAGAAGATTGGCACGCAGAACTGGCTGCTGTTGCAACTGTAAGATACCAACAAACGTTAGGCAAGAATTATGAAAGAACAAGTATTACAGGCCATGCGCGAGGCCGGCAAGCCCGTCTCGGCAGGCGAAGTGACAAAAATCCTTGGGGCAGACCGCAAGGAAGTGGACAAGGCTTTTGCCGAACTGAAGAAAGAGGGCGCCATCGTATCGCCCGTCCGTTGCAAGTGGGCTCCCGCCCAGTAAACTCTCACCGCATCGCTTGGTGCTTCTGCACCACTCCTCAGATACAGTGCAAGTCAAATGAGCAGAGCCAAGCATGCTTGAGCCATGCCATGACGTAGCCTGTTTTCGCAACGAACGTTGCATTTAAATTTTTTCTTCACGGGACGGTGTTGCCAGAGTGACTGTTCTACGATTCAGACACCACGCAAAACCGTCCTTTTTTTTCAAATCTCCAAAAACACTTTCGATTATGGCAAAGATGAAATGTCCCTGTAAGTATACTTACGACCCAGAGAAAGGTGACCCCAAACAGGGAATACCACCAGGCACCCAGTTTGAAGACTTGCCCGAAACATGGCGCTGCCCACGTTGCAAGCGGAAGAAGGAAAAATTCGTACCCGTCGAAGAGTAAATATCACCATTTAAAACAACGACAATATGGAAATCAAAGCAATCAGAATGTTCGACGGCGGATTCATGACCCAGCCTTTCGCCTTTGGCGGTGAAGAGGGCAAGGATAAGTTCGACGAGCAGGTCATCTACCGCAGTTCGCTGCAAAATTTCCTTATCGACACGGGCGAGGAGGTGATACTTGTTGATACTGGTTTCAAGACCGGCATGGCGGTTCCCGCCAAGAAACTCGGCGCACCGCTCTATATGGGCGAGAAGGTGGCCGACTATATGGATTCTTTCACGGCCCTCGGCTACAAGCCCGAGCAAGTGACCAAGATTCTTGTCACCCACAAGCATCCCGACCACTCGGCAGCACTGGAGTTCTTCCCCAATGCCAAGGTCTATATCTCTCCAGAGGATGCAGATGCCATGAAGTTGGAGGGTGGGAACATCGTCCGCGCTGAGTACGGCACACCCTACAAGAACTTCCCCAATGCTCAGCAGGTGGCCGACGGCATCTGGTTTATCGAGGCAAAGGGTCACACCAAAGGCAACAGCATCATCATTGCCGAGAATGACGGCCTCTTCTATATGTTCCACGGTGATGTGACCTATTGCGACATCGCTCTGAAGGCCAACAAACTCAGCATCGTCTTCGAGGATATCAAGGCTGCCCGCGAGACTCTTGACCGTGTACGTGAGTTCGTCAAGAACCAGCCCACCGTCTATCTCTCCACCCATTGTCCCGAGGGCTATGAGAACCTGGAGATGAAGCGTGTGATGAAACTGTGAAAATTCGTTTTTTCTATCCATCCTTTTAGGACTGCACACTGTAGAGACGGGATTTCCCCATCTCTACAGTGTTAGTATGTGCTTGATTGCTATGGCATTCCGCGGAATGCCGTTCTCTGTTGGTCTACGGACTATTAGGACTAAAAGGACTTTATGCGCCAAAGGCGCATTGTTATTGTCTACGGACTTTTAGGACTAAAAGGACTTTATGCGCCAGAGGCGCATTGTTATTGTCCACGGACTATTAGGACTAAAAGGACTTTATGCGCCAAAGGCGCATTGTTATTGTCTACGTCTCTACAGTGCGTACAGCCCGAATAGCGTAAAATTCTCTAATCACTCCCTATCAGTCGTGGGTCTTCGACAAATCTCTCTAATTCGTGATAACAAGAACATGGGATAGAATGATTCATCCCGAATTATCGAATTAGAGAATTCTTTGTCTTGCTCGCTTGGCGAAGTTAACACACTGAGTGCCCTTGACCAAAAGGTCTGTGCTCATATCCCCGCCCCTCTTTAACTCCTTTTTAACTCCACTTTAACTCCTGAAACATGGCACTCCCCTTTAACTCTCGAACCAAACAGACATACGTCCCTTTAACTCCTCTTTAACTCCTTTTTAACTCCTCTTTAACTCCTCTTTAACTCCTGAAATAAGAAAAACTCCTTTTTAACTCCTCTTTAACTCCTGAAACATGGCACTCCCCTTTAACTCCCGAACCAAACAGACATACGTCCCTTTAACTCCTCTTTAACTCCTTTTTAACTCCTCTTTAACTCCTGAAATAAGAAAAACTCCTTTTTAACTCCCGATTTTTTTCGTCAATTTGACGAAATGATAAGAAAATTTCACGAAATGATAAGGGGAACAGGTCTTTTCGTGCCTACCTTTGCATCGCCAAAACCAATGATATGTCTAATGTCAAATACCAAAATGCAGCCATGGAGTATGCCATGTGGTATCAGGAGCATCTGCTTCGGATGGAGGACATTTTAGGGAAGAGACTGGAGGCAAAAATGGAAGAAATGATAGACAAGAAATGCCATGAATATTTGGTAGAGGTAATCAACAAGTACAATTCTAACAACAATACACTTTAATTTATTTAATTAACATTTTATTATTAACAGTTATGAAAAAGACTATTTTTAGTTTCGCCATCGCAGCTGTAGCAGCTGTAGCAATGGTATCATGTGGAAACAAAACCGACAACACCGCAGGTGGCGAAGCAGGCGCCAAGGGTGAGCAGGCTAAGGAACAAGTGGCTGATGCAACACAAGCAGCACCAGATGAGATTGTAGGGCCTGTGACCATTGAGACAAAGACTTTCACCGTCGATTTGCCCGAAGGCTGGTATGTGATGAGTCCGAAAGGAAAGACTCTCGACGAGTTGAAAGAGAGAAGAGACTTGCACATCGCCATGAAGGAGCCTCTGAAACCCGGCAAGCCCAACACCTACTACAGTTTATTCATCCAGTCATTCGACAAAAATCCCACCGAGCAGCAATATATCGACACCTATGTGAAGAACCATAAGGGTTCCGCTGCTGCCGATGCCATCACCATTGACGGCAAACAAGCACAGCACTTCGCCAAGGTGACAGAACTGAAACCTGACGACATTAAAGAGGAGCACTGCATCACCGTCGCTTTACCTGATCATGGCTTCATAGGCATCAACGGCTATGGAATAGAACTCAGCAATGAGGATGTCCAGAAGGTGCTCAAAAGTATGAAGTTGAAGTAATCAAAAACTAATAATCTTCATTTTCATCAGCCCGGCAACAGTTTCACCATACTGTTGTCGGGCTATACTTGTCAATTCAATTCATGAATGGTTAATCACATGTCCGCAGTGCCGACAAACAGGCCTTGCGGATGTTTTTCAGATAGTAAGCCCTGATAATAATTACGCCATTCGGGTAGGGTGCAATATAACAATTACACCATTCGGAAAAATCTTGGCGACAAACATACATACGTCGCGGATGTCCAGGCGGATTTGCAATCCGGTTTAAGCGGTGCAAAACATTGAAAACAATGATTTTAGCGGATTGCAAATCCTTCTATTTATTGCTGCTGGATTGCAATTGACTTCCGCTGCTCACGTCGACCTAAGGTTCCAGCAGAACATTCTTGGCGAACATACGTCCCTTTAACTCCTTTTTAACTCCCCTTTAACTCCTCCCCCTCTGCCTGAGAGGGGATGGCCGTAGGCCGGGGGCGAGGGAGAACTCTTGAATCCAAACAACCAAATTGTCCAATAGAACAAAAAATGAGACATGTCCCACGATTTGAGACAACCTGAACTTAATTTTGCAACGTGAAATTTCAACGGAGGTATTTTCTCCACATTTTTCATGCATATCCTATGAATTGAGTCAACGTATTGCCAATTTTGCGGAAGAAAACAAAGTTGTTTAACTAAAAAAAGACAGTTATGAGTAGATTTAATGAAATGAACGATGAACAATGGTTGGATGCCTTTTATGAATTTCAAAAGAGATATGATGCTCCAACACCAGAACCCATCAAGGTGCTTAACCTGATTATGCGCAGGGAGTTTGCCGAGGAAATCCTTAGAGGCGACAAAAAGGTTGAAATCCGCGCATTCGGCGACCATTATTTTCGCCGTCTCACAGACAAGAAGGTGGACCAATGGATGACTGAACACCGCGATGACGAGGATATGGACAAGGAGGCTTTTGACGAGTTCATGTGCGCAAACAGACCTGTGGAAAGTATTCATTTCCATAACTACAACAACTCTTGGTTTTTGGACGTCAGTGTGACAGAGAACGCCCTGATCAGCATCACAAGGCAGAGCGTCGAGGACCTCCAAGAGCGTCTCGATTGCCATGAGTTCGATGAAATGCTTGCAGAGTTGGAGGCGGAAGGAACTGATGAACGTCCATTATTCTACTACTTTGCTATTGGGGATGTGATAGACACTAATCTTGAGCAACCCAAGAATGAAGAAGAAGGAAAGAAAAACATACCTGCGACAGCAGAAGAGGCGTATGAGCAATTAGATGCACTGCTGAGCGATGAGGACAAGAAATATCTTGTTGAGAATGAAGACTCCGTATTTGGTGCCCATTTTTCCCTCGGATTATGGATTCGAAACAACTGGCTCTATCCCTTGAATGATTTTGAAAAGGATTCTTTCATGAAGATGTTTGTGGATGAAAGTGAGTCGCCGTATGGATTCCATTTCTTCTCCGCAGACGATATGTCTTCCAAGATTATTGACAAGTATGTGAAATATCTGAAAGATAAAAAGTGAATCACGGGGACAGAGTGCCCTGGCCAAAAGGCTCGTGCTCATATCCCCGCCTCTCAGGGCGGGGATGGGCTGGGTCTGTTATTTAGGGATTTCCCTTTATGATGGTAGGGATATTCTTTTTGTATAATTAAGGATAACATGTTAACTTTGTGGATGATTTTTTCAGTAGTATTATTTTGCAAATTCATGCCACGGCCACAATCAACTCAATTCAGACAAATTCCCATCTTATGACATATCAAATGTCAGCAGACAAGAAATGTCAATAACTAAAGTAATTATGCAATGAAAAAGTATTTCTACACCGTCTTGACCACTTTGATGGCAGTGATGACAATCATGACCCTCGTTTCATGCGGTGATGATGACGACAACGTTGACTCTGGTACAGCCACCAAAATTCCATCTTATCTGAATTGCCCCGATGATCACCACCCTCACTTGATCGATCTCGGGCTACCTTCCGGTACTAAATGGGCGTGCTGCAACGTGGGGGCTGACAAGCCCGAAGTCTATGGCGGGTATTATGCCTGGGGCGAAACCGAGGAGAAAACTGTTTACAACGACATAACTTACCCATATTGCACAGGCGAGGATACTGATGGAGACGGCTTGTTTGATAAGAATTGTAGTTTTAAGAATCTCGGCTCCGACATCGCCTCCACGCAGTATGATGTGGCTCATGTGAAATGGGGTGATTCTTGGTGTATGCCATCATTGACCCAATTCAATGAATTATTAAATAACTGCACCAATACATGGACAACAAAGAACGGTGTGAACGGCCGTCAATTCTCTGGTCAGAATGGCGGTACCATTTTCTTGCCTGCGACGGGCTTCAAATGGGGGGATCAACTCTTAGAGTCCGGCAACAAGGGTTCCTACTGGTCGGCCACCCAGTCTCAGTCGGACTTGCACTTCGCCAACTTCCTCACATACGTTGAGGACGGCATAGGTTGGATTGGTGGTGGCCGCCGCTGCGGTTTCGCAGTGCGTCCCGTTTCCAAATAGATGCATCCTTGCCATAAGGGATAAGCAACAATACATAAACATCTCACATCAAACGCACATATCCGAAGCCATTCCACAACTCCCCATGGAGCCAAGGAATGGCTTTTTTGGTCAGCTCCCTAACTGTCCACATATATACCACATGGAAAGTGCGTTGTTTCTGGTGCATTTCTTAAGATTATTGAAAGACTTTATTTAATCCCCAAATACCCTCAAAACAGCCTACTTGTACCTCCATTGACTTGAAAAGCCCATTAATAAAGGGAGGAATGCAATTGGGGGAATTATTTAGGCCGTTTTCTATTAATGTGAAATTCATCGAATTCTTATATGGAAGCCTATCCTATCTTTGTAAGTGTCTGATAGTCAATACGGATTAAAAAGCTTGAATTTTAAATGGTACAAAAATTTGCAGAGAGTATTTTTGTGGGGTTGAGCCTCCCTGATAACATGTTTTTGAGCGTTTCAAAAGTAGCTAAAAGCAACAAAGTTTAAGATTTGGTTATGGATTTTTAACCACCTACGAAAGACAACTTATCTACTGGTGGATGAAAAATTCTGCCTTTTCAGTACTAAATCTCGTTAAACTCCATGAAAAATCACGAAAGCTGAAAAAAATGATGTACCTTTGCACGTTGAAGCGTGCACACAGGGGTCTCACAGTAATAAAGTGACCCTGGCCCTGCTTTTCATCCGCATCTTGGAGAAAAAATATCAAATCAATATGAATACCCAACCAACTACATCGTCATTCATCGTGAGGGCTGCCGTGCTGCTGCTCACAGTGCTCACAACCACAGGGTCATGGGCGCAAAGCCCCACCACCGTCTCGACGGAGGATCTACTGAATAAGGCCATCACCGACGGTGCTAACATTCAGCTGACAGCTGACATTCAACTCAGCAGCTACCTCAACATCGAGGGCAAGACCGTGACCATCGACCTGAACGGCCACAAGCTCTACCGCTGGGTTGCCGAGTACAACAGTGCAGGCCACGTAATTTACGTGCACGGCGGCAGCAACCTGACGCTGACGAGTACCGCAGAAAAGAAAGGTATGATCCAGGGCGGCATGGCCAACAACGGCGGTGCCATCAACATTCCTCATGGCAACACGGTGAGTGCCACCAATGTCAATTTCCATAGCAACTCGGCACTCGTACATGGCGGTGCCATCTGGAACAGCGGCACGTTTACTGCCACTAACTGCACCTTTACAGAAAACTCCTGCACAGACGTAGGCGCCATCTACAACGCTGTTCAAACCGACAATAATGTCACATACGCAGGTAAAGCTACCCTGACGAACTGCACCATTTCGGGCAACTGGGGTACCACGGGTGCTGGCGCACTGGCCAATGCCCTGGGCG
>JAFZSL010000010.1 GCA_017619375.1 Prevotella sp.
ATGATTTTATTTTCGATTCCGAGGTGCAGCCTATCTTCGCGTCAGCAAAGATAGTGCAAACCGAGTGAAGCGCAAAATAAATGATTTTATTTTCGATTCCGAGGTGCAGCCTATCTTCGCGTCAGCAAAGATAGTGCAAACCGAGTGAAGCGCAAAATAAATGATTTTATTTTCGATTCCGAGGTGCAGCCTATCTTCGCGCAGCAAAGATAGTGCAAAAAAATGGCAAATCCCTCCTTTTTGAAAAATAATGTAAAAATATGACATAGTCTCAACAAATTCTTGTAATTTTGCACATTCAACATTCATTCTCACCAAATCAACATTAACTTTTTTAAGAGAAAATGAGACTAAGACCTTTATTTTTAGCGTCCATGCTGCTCGTTGGCTTGTCTGCCCAAGCACAAATGCAGAAGATTCCAACCGACGAGAGCGTGCGCATCGGCAAGCTCGACAATGGGCTGACCTATTACATCCGGCACAATGGCTATCCCGAGAAAGTGGCCAGTTTCTACATCGCCCAAAAAGTGGGTTCAGTGCAAGAGAACGAAGACCAACGCGGCTTGGCACACTTGTTGGAGCACATGGCTTTCAATGGCAGCGACCACTTCAAAGACAACGCCTTGCAGGAGTACCTGCAGTCCATCGGAGTGGAATACGGTCGCAACCTGAACGCCTACACGTCCACCGATCAAACCGTTTATTACATCCAGGATGTACCCACCGCCCGTCTCTCCGCTCTCGACTCTTGCATGCTCGTGCTGAAAGATTGGTCGAACGGCATCACGCTCAGCGAAGAAGCCATCAACCAAGAGCGCGACATCGTGCACAACGAGTACCGCATGCGCATCACCGGCATGCAGAAGATTCTGGAGCAGAAACTGCCGGAACTCTACCCTGGTTCCACCTACGGAAACCGTTTCCCCATCGGTCTGATGGAGGTGATCGACGGCTGCTCTCCCGAGACACTGCGCGCCTACTACAGGAAATGGTACCGTCCCGACAACCAAGGTATCATCATCGTGGGTGACATCGACGTGGACCGCACCGAGCAGAAGGTGAAGGAGTTGTTCGGAGACATCAAGGTTCCGGCCAACGCCGCCAAAGTGGTGCCCGTGGAAGTGCCCGATAACAACGAGGCCATCTATGTCATCGGAAAGGACAAGGAGCAGCAAATCAACCTGTTCCTCGTGAACATGAAGCACGACGCCTTCCCCGACTCGATGAAAAACGATGTCTCCTATATGATTTTGGACTATGCCACCGACATGTTCTCCCAGATGCTCAACGAGCGCTTCAAAGAGGAATGCCAAAAACCAGAGAGCCCGCTTCTCCAAGTTGGAGTGGATGACGGCCAATACCTCTTCTCCCGCACCAAGGACGCCCTTGCCATCCAAGTGATACCCAAGGAGGGTCAGGAGTTGGAAGGTCTCGCCACCGCCCTTCGCGAGGTGAAGCGTGCCAAGGACTTCGGTTTCACCGCCACGGAGTACGAGCGCGCCAAGAGCAACTACCTCAGCCAGTTGGAGAAGATATACAACAACCGCGAGAAGTACCATACCAACGACTATTGCAGCCAGTATGTCCAGAACTTCATCAATGCGGAACCCATCCCCTCCATTGAGACCGAATATACGATGATGAACCAGATGGTGCCCATGATTCCTGTCGATATCATCAATATGATGGCGAAGGAACTCGTCAGCGAGACGGATACCAACCTCGTGGTGCTCGCCGCCCTCAAGGATGTGGAAGGACAGCAGTATTTCACAGCCGACGACCTCCGCAAGACCATCGCCGACGTCCGTGCCGAGGAACTCGAGGCCTTTGTTGACAATGTGATACAAGAGCCCCTCATGGCCGAACTTCCCCAGAAAGGCAGCATCGTGAAAGAGACGGAGAATGCAACACTCGGATACAAGGAACTACTCCTCTCCAACGGTGTGAAAGTGCTGATGAAGAAGACCGACTTCAATGCCGAGGAAATCCTCATGAATGCTTCCGCCCCCGGCGGTGCCTCCGTCTTCGGCCTGAGCGAGGTGGACAACCTCCAACTGGCCTCCTACATCCTCTCCTCCAGCGGCATGGGCAAATTCATGCAGACCGACCTGCAGAAAGTTCTCGCCGGAAAGCAGGTGGGCATCAACTTCGGCATCGACAACTCACGCCATAGCGTTAGCGGCTCATCCACTCCCAAGGACTTGGAGACGATGATGCAACTCACGCACATCGGCTTCACCAACCTGACGAAAGACGAGAAAGCCGTGAACACCCTTCTCAGCACCTTGAAGATGGTGTTGAGCAACATCAGCAACAACAACGATGCCGTCTTCGAGGACTCTGTGAATAGCGTCATGTATAAGAACAACCCGCTCTTCCGCACCCCGACACCAGAAGCCCTCGATAAAATCAACTACGACCGCGTGTTGGAGATGGCCCGCATCCTCTACGGAAATGCCGCCAACTTCACTTTCACCTTCGTGGGCAACTACGACGAAGCTGTCCTGAAGCAGTTCATCGAGCAATACATCGCCTCGCTGCCGTCCAAAGGCACCCCCGACTTGACAGGCAAGGAGATGCGCACCTTCGCCAAGGGAACAGTAGTCAACAAGTTTGACAAGAAGATGGAGAATCCACAGGCGCAAGCCAATGAAATCTGGCGCTCCAATGCTTTGAAATACTCTCTCTCCAACAACGTGCTCAACGACATCTCCTCCAGGTTGCTCGACATGACCTACAATCGAGAAATCCGCGAGAGGCTTTCAGCCGCCTATCATGCCGGTGCCAACGGCGAGGTGGAGACCGATGGTCCTGAAGTCTTCATGATCATCACCGGTAGCGCACAACTCAATCCCGACAAGGCCAAGGAAGCCATCAAGGAATTCCACAAGGGCATGGATGCTACTGTGGCCAGCCCCAATGTGGAAGACCTGAACAAAATCAAGCAGATCCTGCTCAAGCAGGCCGACGTAGATGCCAGCACCAACAGGCACTGGATCACTGTCCTCGACCGTTGGAACCGCTTTGGGGTTGACATCCATACCAACTACAAGAAGACCGTGGAAACTGTCACACCGAAAGACATCAGCACATATCTGAAGAAGGTCATCCTCAAGAGCCGCAACCACTACGAGGTGGAGATGATGCCCCAATAAGCACCGCTCCCACCGCCAACAATAGGTTTTCGGGACCTGGCACTGCCCTACGGCAGCCCCAGGTCCCGATTTTTTTGAACCATTTTGCTTTTTTATGTTAATAATGTGATTGACAGACAAGAAAAGGCAGCATTACACGTTAATATATAAAAGTGATAACTATGAAAAGAGGAAAGACCATTTGCAACACCCTGAAGGCTGTCCGTCAGCAGATAGCCGACAGCAACGACATAGAATACTCCCCCACCGAGTGCCATCACGAAGGGGAATGCGCCGGCACCTGCCCCAAATGCGAGCAGGAGATGCGTTACTTGGAACAACAACTTGACATACGTCGTGCCATGGGCAAGGCGGTGAGCCTGGTGGGCATCAGCGTCGGCCTGGCCGCACTCACCTCCTGCAAGACACACAAGAACAACATCGATGAGGAGCCCCTCGGCGGCGACGTGATCATAGAGGAGCGAACCGAAGGCATGGTCCCCATGTACAGAGGAGTCAAAGAAGATGTTGACAGCCTGGAAAGTTGTCAGTTGGCGCCCATTGCGACCGTCAGCGACAGCAGCACCAGAGAGGAAAGGATTTTTGGTGAAATCGAAGAGACGATGCCCTCTTTCCGAGGAGGACAGACCGCCCTTATGGAATACCTGTCAAAACAAACCGTGGTCCCTGCATCGGTGAAGGACAAATGCCGAGCAATTGTAAGTTTCACGATTGAGCGCAACGGTGAAATCTCAAATGCAAAGATTTCCAAGTCCTCTGGCGACACGGCTGCCGATGCAGAAGCACTCCGTGTGGTGAATGGCATGCCGAAGTGGATGCCTGGCAAAATCAAGGGGCAAGCCGTTCAGGTGAAGTACATCCTACCCGTCACCTTCAACCCCATGCAAGGTTCCTCGCAACCATGAGCAAAGCCCCTTTCCTCGCCATCAGCCGCCATCGCCTGGCCATCGACGGCCAGGGTGTCACCACGTTGGTCGCCTTCCACGGCTGTCCGCTGCATTGTCGATACTGCCTCAACGACATGTGCCACAATCCCGACAGCGTGTGGAAAGAATTGACACCCGAAGAGTTGGTGGAAATGGTGAGCATCGACAACCTCTACTTTCTCGCAACACAAGGCGGCGTCACCTTTGGTGGCGGCGAGCCTTCACTATGGAGTCTCTTCATTGAGGAATTCGCCTCTCTCATGGACAACCGATGGCGCATCACAATGGAAACCAGCCTCCATGTGCCACGCAGCCACGTGGAACGGCTCCTGCCCGTTGTCAACCAATGGATTGTGGATGTCAAGACGATGGACGCCGACATCTACAAGCAATACACCGGGTGTGACAACACATTGATGACTGACAACCTCCGTTTTCTGCTGTCACACGAGGGGATGGCCGAGAATGTGGTGGTCCGCCTACCTCTCATCCCAGAATACAACACAGTCGATGACGTGGCCAGGAGTCGCGCACGACTGGAGGAGATGGGAGTGACGCAATTTGACGAGTTTAAGTATATTGTCAACAGAGGGGATTAGGAGCAAGTAAGAAGAGACAGGAGGTATTAGGAGGAAACAGAAGATTTTTGGTTATTTATAGGAGGTTATAAAGCGATAAGATTGCCAATGGGATAAATTTCTCGTGCTCTAAGAAAGAAACGCGTTTCTTTCTTCCTCGCTTAATCGAAATTTTTGTACCTTTGCAGTCGATGGATTTTTATAACCATGCAGTTGATGGAAAAAGAGACATTGTTGGGCAAGACGCTGACCGAATTGCGTGAAATGGTGAAATCACTTGGTCTTCCCGCCTTCACAGGCGGGCAGATGGCAGATTGGATCTATCGTCGCCATGTCACAAGCATCGACGAGATGACAAACATCTCCAAGGCAAACCGCGCCCTTCTCTCAGAGCGTTACGAGGTGGGGCGCCTCGCCCCTGTCGAGAGCCAGCATTCTTCCGACGGCACGGCGAAATACCTCTTTCCCACCCACGACGGCCATTTGGTTGAGACGGTGTACATCCCCGACGGCGACCGTGCCACCCTCTGCGTGTCATCACAAGTAGGCTGCAAGATGCATTGTGCCTTCTGCCAAACCGGCCGCCAAGGTTTCGAAGGCAACCTGAGCGCTGGCGACATCCTCAACCAAGTGTCATCCCTTCCAGAACGCGACACCCTCACCAACATTGTGTTCATGGGGCAAGGCGAGCCCATGGACAACCTCGACGCCGTCTTGCGCGCCACGACAGTGCTCACCGCCGACTACGGATTGGCATGGAGTCCACGGCGCATCACCGTGAGCAGCGTAGGCGTGAAAGGCAAGTTGCAACGATTCCTTGAGGAGAGCGAGTGCCACGTGGCCATCAGCCTTCACACCCCCATCTCCACCCAGCGAGCCGAGTTGATGCCCATCGAGCGCGCCATGCCCATCAGCGAGGTGGTGTCTTTGCTTCGCCAATACGACTTTTCACACCAACGCCGCCTCTCTTTCGAGTACATCGTCTTCGGAGGCGTCAACGACACACCCCTTCATGCCAAAGAGACGGCGAAGTTGCTCCGTGGCCTCCACTGCCGCGTCAACCTCATCCGTTTCCACCAGATTCCCGGCTCCGAACTCCATGGTGCTTCAGAAGAGCGCATGCTCCAGTTGAGAGACTACCTCACATCGCACGGCATCTTCACCACCATCCGCGCCAGTCGCGGAGAAGACATCCAAGCCGCCTGCGGCCTACTCACCACAGCCAAGAAGTCCGGACTACCAACATGACCCCAACCATATAATTTATATAAACACCCACAACTAAACACCCTTATGGAAGAGAACAAAATACGCATCGCCATCACCCACGGCGACACCAACGGCATCGGATACGAAACCATTTTCAAGGCTTTCGCCGACCCCGCCATACTCGAGCTATGCACCCCCATCATCTATGGTTCGCCCAAAGTGGCCGCCTACCATCGCAAGAGTCTTGACATGCAAGCCAATTTCGCCATCATCTCCAAGGCAGAAGACGCGAAGGACAATCGTCTGAACATGCTCACCTGCTTTGACGAGGAGGTGAAAGTGGACATCGGCGTTCCCACCAAGGTGTCATACATCGCTGCCCGCAAAGCCCTGGACCGTGCCCTTGCTGACCATGCCGCCGGCCTCTTCGACGCTCTGGTGACCTCTCCAATGACCAATGAGGTGGGCCCAGAGGACGGCACTACAGCCACAACACCCCTTCAGTACATCGAGCGCGCAAGCGGCAATGCCGGAAAAGGCCTCGTCATACATGTCAACGACTCTCTCCGCATCGCATCGGTCACCGGTGACATCCCTCTTGGCGACGCACTCCGCGAAATCCGCAAGGACCTCATTGTGGAAAAAGCCACCGTGTTCTTCAACAGCCTTCGACGCGACTTCCGCATCCCCAACCCCCGCATCGCCCTCCTGCAAGTCAACCTTGTGGCTGGTCCCGAGGAAGAGGAAATCCTCAAACCCGCCATCACGGAGTTGAACAACGCCGGCATAGGCATCTACGGCCCCTACCCCGTCGATGAGTTCTTCAGCCACTACGAGCATACGTTGTTCGATGGCACACTCGCCATCTATCAGAGTCAGGCGATGACCCCCCTTCGCATGCTGGCAGAGGAAGGTCGCGTGATGCTCACCGCCGGCCTTCCCATCGTGCACACCGCCCCGGGATTCGGCCCCTGCTTCGAAAGTGCAGGCCTTGGCACAGCCGACGAGAGCGCCCTTCGCGACGCCATCTACCTCGCCATCGACACCTTCCGCTACCGCAAGGAGCACGACGAGCCATTGAGCAATCCCTTGAAGAAACTGTACCATGAGAAACGCGACGAGAGTGAAAAGGTGAGGTTCTCCATTCCCAAAAAGCACGAGCCTCACGCATGAAGAAGAAATACCAGAACGGATTCTTCCTCTTCGGCTTAGTCGTGCTCATGATCATGGTGTCACAGCTCGACTTTGCAGAAGTGTGGCACAATGTAAGCACCGCCGGCTATTGGTTTTTCGCCGTCGTGGCTCTTTGGGGCGTGCTTTACATGTTCAACACCTTCTCGTGGTACATCATCCTCCACAACGGGTTGCCTCGCAAACCAAAAGTGAAATTTTGGTGGCTATACAAAATCACCATCTCTGGCTTTGCGCTCAACTACGCCACTCCCGGAGGGCTGATGGGCGGAGAGCCCTACCGCATCATGGCACTGAAACCCAAGGTGGGAACAGAACAAGCATCTGCCTCCGTCATCCTCTTTGCCATGACTCACATCTTCAGCCACTTCTGGTTCTGGCTGCTTTCCGTCGTGCTCTATGTGGCCACACAGGAGATGAGCATCCCCATCGCCGTGATGCTCACCGCCATCACTGCGTTCTGCTCTCTCGGCATCTGGTTTTTCATGTCCGGCTACAAAAAAGGCCTGGCCGTCCGTGTGATGAACATCCTCCGCCATGTGCCATTTGTAAGAGGATGGGCGACAAGATTCGTGGAAAAGCATCGCAAGGAACTCGACAACATCGACATCCAAATTGCATCGCTTCACGAGCAGAACCCCAAGGCATTCATCGGCGCCGTGACATCGGAACTTTCCTGCCGCGTGGTCTCCGCCCTTGAAATCTACTTCATCCTTCTGGTGATGTATCCTGATGCCAACTACCTGCAGTGCATCCTCATCCTGGCCTTCACCAGCCTTTTCGCCAACATGCTCTTCTTCATGCCACTTCAACTGGGAGGACGCGAAGGCGGATTCCTCATGTCGGCCAAGGGGCTGAACATCAGTATGGATGCCGGCATCATGGTGGCCTTGCTCGTACGTATTCGCGAACTCATCTGGACTGCCATCGGGCTGCTCCTCATCAAAATGGAGAAAAAGGCTGACGAAGATTGAAACCAAGCGGAATAGGAGATTTCAGGAGATCTTAGGAATTTATAAGATAGCTAGGAAGACTAGGAAGACTAGGATAACAAGGATAACCAGAAAAAACCAGAAAACCCATAACCCAAAAAATGCTAAAAAAGTGACAAAATTGCAGCCTTCTCCGAAAAATTGTGTAATTTTGTCACCTCAAAAATAGTAACACCCTGTTTTATGCCCAATCTGCAAGACATTAAGAACCGCTATAACATCGTAGGCAACTGCGAGGCACTGAACCATGCATTAGACATCGCATTGCAAGTTGCTCCCACCGACTTGTCGGTGCTCATCGTAGGCGAGAGCGGCGTGGGCAAGGAAATCATACCCCGCCTCATCCACGACTACTCCACCCGCCGTGGCAAGAACTACTTCGCCATCAACTGCGGCTCCATCCCCGAAGGCACTATCGACAGCGAACTCTTCGGCCATGAGAAAGGGGCTTTCACCGATGCCATCGGCGAGAGCAAAGGTTATTTCGGCGTGGCCGACAAAGGAACCATCTTCCTCGACGAAGTGGGAGAACTGCCTCTCGCGACCCAGGCACGCCTGCTTCGCGTCCTGGAAAACGGCGAATACATCCGCGTCGGCGGCACCGAGGTACGAAAGACCGACGTCCGCGTGGTGGCCGCCACCAACGTGAACATCCGCAAGGCCATCAGCGAAGGCCGCTTCCGTGAAGACCTATACTACCGACTCAACACCATCCCCATCCAAATGCCTCCTCTTCGCGAGCGAGGCGAGGATATTCTCAAACTCTTCCGCCTCTTCGCCATGCAGACAGCGGAGAAATACCGTCTCCCCCGCATCAGCCTCACCAAGGAGGCCCAACAGCGTATGCTCGAATACAAATGGCCCGGCAATGTCAGGCAGTTGAAAAACATCACCGAACAGATGTCAGTGCTGAGCGAGAAACGCGAAATCGACGAAGAAACCATATCCAAGTTCATTCCCAAAGACGACGACACCACTCTCCCCGCCCTCGCTCCCGGTTCTTCCGACAGCCACTCCTATGAGAACGAGCGCAAGGCCATATTCAAAATCCTCTACGAGATGCAAAACAACGTGAGCGACGTCCGCCGGGAACTCAACGCCCTTCGCCAACAGATTGACGATGCTGCGTCGCTTGCCGCGAAAGCCCAAACACTCAGTTCGCATTTCTCCGCTTCCATTCCTACCTCCCTCAGCGGCAGCGACACCTCCCTCGACCGCCCCCTTCACGTGGAGGATGCCGTGGCAGAAGAGATTGCCGACGCAGAGATGGAAAACCTCAACCTCAACGACCAAGAGCGCCAAGCCATCATCAAATCACTTGAGCGAAACAACGGCAACCGCAGCAAAACGGCCCAGGAACTGGGCATCTCCTCCAGGACACTGTACCGAAAACTGAAACAGTATGGACTCACATAAGCACCTCTTCACCGCATCCGTCTTCCTCGCCGCCCTTTTGCTCGCCGCCTGCACCGTGTCCTACAAGTTCAATGGAGCAAGCATCAACTACAACGAGACGAAGACCATCACCATCAGCGACTTCCCCATCCGTGCCAACTACGTGTGGGGCCCGATGCAAGCCATCTTCAACAACGAGTTGAAAGACATCTTCGCCAACCACACCAAGCTCATCCAAGTGAAGCGCAACGGCGACTTGAAAATCGAGGGCGAAATCACGCAGTACAACCAACGCAACAAAAGCGTCTCCAGTGAAGGATACTCCGCACAGACCGAACTCACCATGACCGTCAACGTGAGGTTTACGAACAACAAAAACCACAAGGAAGACTTCGAAAAACAATTCAGCGCCTCCTCCACGTACGAAACCACACAGTCGCTCAACTCCGTACAAGAAGAGCTCGTCACCGAAATGGTGAAGAACATCACCGACCAAATCTTCAACGCCACCGTGGCCAACTGGTAACCGATATGAACCTGATAGAACTCATCGAGCACCCCGAATTGCTGGACAAGGACACTCTCTACCAACTTCGTCAACTCACAGCCAGCCATCCCTATTATCAGACTGCCCGTCTGCTGCTGCTTCAGAACCTGTATCTCCTTCACGAATCGTCTTTCGACGACGAACTGCAACGCGCAGCCCTCTACATCACCGACCGCACCAAGTTGTTCGACATGGTCGAGGCCCGGCATTATCAACTCACCTCCGACAAGTCTGATGAGAAGAAAACTTCGGCGGCATCAGACCGTACGACAACACTCATCGACAATTTTCTGGGACACGACACCAAGGAGCCTCCCCGTCAGCCAAAGCGCCGTCGCCCCACCGCCACCGACGCCACCGTCGACTATGTGGCCTACCTATTGGAAAGTGGCGAGGACAGCGACACGTCCGACAACCCCGCACCCGAGATGGAAGGCCAAAGCCTCATCGACAAATTCATCAACGAAGAGGGTGGAAAGATGACGTTGCAGGAAAAGCCGGAATATGCAGCACCTTTTAATGCTGAAGAGCAAAAAAGTGGAGAAGAAGGCTATTTTACTGCCACTTTGGCCCGAATTTACGTAAAACAAGGCAGATATTCCAAGGCTTTGGAAATTATTAAGCGTTTAAATTTGAATTATCCAAAAAAAAGTGCTTACTTTGCAGACCAAATTCGATTTTTGGAAAAATTGATCATCAATAATAAAAAATAATTAGAAAAAAATGTATTACTTATTTGTCATCCTCATCGTCCTTGCCGCATTGCTCATGATTGGCATCGTGCTGATTCAAGAGTCTAAAGGCGGCGGACTGTCATCAAACTTCTCCGCAGGAAATGCCCTCGCCGGCGTGCGTAAAACCACCGACTTCATCGAAAAAGCCACTTGGGGTCTTGCCATCGCCATGGTTGTGCTGAGCATCTTCTGCGCCTACTCTGCTCCTGAAAGTGCATCATCGAGCACAATAGAAGCCACCAGCGGCGACCCGAACGCTCAACAGAACTTCGGTGTGCCACAGGCACCCGCAGCACAAGGCGACCAAGCTGCCGCTCCCGCCAAGGAAGGCGAAGCTGCTCCTGCTGCTCCTGCCAAGGAAGGCGAAGCACCTGCACAAGCTGCACCTGCACAAAATACGAATGAGGCACCTGCAGCACCTGCACAGACAGCCGCACCTGCTGAGAAGCAATAACGACAAGAAAAACATCCTGGCATAAAAACTGCCAGGATGCTCTTTCTTTGCAGATTTTGAATTCAGCGTCATACCAAGACCCTGCTTCTCAATTTTGAAAAAAACGCCGAAAAATTTGGCGATATGGCAGAAAAGCCTTACCTTTGCACCCGCTTTTATAGCCAAAGTGCCAACATGGTGCCCGTAGTTCAGTTGGTTAGAGCGTCAGATTGTGGTTCTGAATGTCGGGGGTTCGAGTCCCCCCGGGCACACCAGGCAAAGATCGCCAATTTCCTTTATCGGGGATAATTGGCGATTTTTTTGTCAATCGAACCCGCCGACAGTTGTTCCCAACACTCTCTGTTTCCTCTTTCACCTTTAAAACCTTAGAAAATGAAAAAATTCCTTTCCATTCTTATTTGCACCATCTTGTTCGCCCTCGGCGCCCAAGCACAAATCGACGAAGTGGTCAACGAAATCAACAGCAATGGCGGTTGGAAGCCTCGTTCCCAATGGCTTCAAAACAAGGATATCGCCGAAAAATATATCATGCGTATCATGGAATTCACCTCTTTAGATGCCAAATGGGCGCAAGAGGATTTAGACAAGGACCATGAGCAAGCACTGAAAATCCTTGAAGTTCGCAACCAACTCATTGGCCAGACGAAGAAAGTGAAGAAACAAGACAAAATACTTTCGAAACATTTCAATGATGTGAGCCAGGCCCGCCAAGCCTTCTCCCAAGCCGAAACCTCAGAAATGTGCTACCAGCTGTTGTCGGGAGTGCTCGAAGGAAAGATCAACCGCGTCGTCACAAGCAAGATGCCCTCAGGCGCCCTCACCTATTTCCATCACCTTGTCACCAACGGATTTGCCGGAACTCACAATGAGACCATCCTGGAAAAGAAGGATGGCAAGGGACGGCTTGCTGTCATACTAAAGAATATGCGCATGCGCCTCGAAGACAAAGATATGGAAGCCGTATGGTTTGAAGTGAACGACTCGGTGTTCCAACAAGTGAGGGACATGGTGGAGACCGGCATGCTCTATGATGTCAACTCCCGTTACAGTCCTTCGATAGATATCATGGATGCCTCAAACTGGTCGATGGACTTCAAATTTGAAGGTGGCAGCATCAGTTCCAGTGGTTATGCCACAGGCCCCGACCATTCCGAATGCCTGAGCGGCATCCTGAGATACCTCATCACCCTCTACAAGGAGTTGGGAGGTGACTTGGAGGAAAAGTAGCGGTTTTAGAAGGATGAGCCCAAACAGCCAGGAAGTATTAAAATGTGTGAATTTGTTGGCTGTTCGGGCAAAAGGCTTTATCTTTGCATTCAACTTTGCGGGCACCCTGCCGATAATCTATTTAAACCATAGTGTACTTGAAAACCATATGGTTTTAGAGTTCGGCAGCCGCTACACCAGCCGCAATGGTGGAATTGGTAGACACGAGGGACTTAAAATCCCTTGGCCAGGAATGGCCGTGCGGGTTCGAGTCCCGCTCGCGGCACTTTTCAAATCCCCCTATGAGATATTTTCTTCCCATCATTTCCATACTGCTGTTGATTTCCTGCGGTGTGGATAGCAACCATTTCAAGCTGTCTGGCCGTTTCCTGAACATGAACCAAGGAGAGTTTTATGTCTATAGCCCGGATGGCGGCATCGACGGCATCGACACCATCCATGTGGTGGGCGGCCGTTTCACTTACGAGCGCCCTTGCGACCGCGAAATGACCATGATGCTTGTGTTCCCCAACTTCTCACAGCAGCCTATTTTTGCCGAGCCGGGGAAGTCGGTGGATATCAAGTCCGACGCCTCCAACATGAAGGAGATGGAGGTTAGCGGCACGAAAGCCAACGAACTGATGACAAAATTCCGCTTGCAAACAGCGCACATCGCCCCTCCCGATGTCACCCCGAAGGCTGCCGAATTCATTGAGTCGCATTTGGACTCTCCTGTGAGTCTTTACCTGCTTCGCACCTATTTCATCCAAACACCTCGCCCCGACTACGCCCAAGCGGGGAAGTTGGCTTCCAAGATGCTGGAAAAGCAGCCCAAGAATGGTACTCTCATCATCATCCAACAGCAACTCAAGCGACTGTCAAATGGCGTGGCAGGTGCACCAATGGCACATTTCAGCGGCATTGGCATCGATGGCGGCACGGTGAGCGACCAAGACCTTGGCGACGACATCGCAGTTCTAAGCACATGGAGCAGTTGGAACTACATCAGCCAAGACATGCAGCGAATGTTGCGACGCAAGCTACGGTCGTCAGGTGGTCGCCTCCACCTGGTGAGCGTCTGCATAGACACGGACAAGGCCGCCTGCCTGCGAACGATAAAACGTGACACCCTCTCATGGCCTTGTATCTTTGATGGAAAGCTCTTCGACAGCCCGATTATGCAACAGACTGGACTTGCCGATGTGCCAGACAATATCGTTTACCATCATGGGAAGGTCGTGGATAGAAGCCTCAGCAACGGCGACCTCTCGAAGAAATTAGACGAATTGATGGAAAAAAAATGAAAAACCTATCCTGGATTACCAGGAACACCAGAAAGACAAGAAAGGGGGTGTGCCATTTTTTTTGACACACCCCCTTTCTATGGCCGCCCGATGCAGCCTTTATCAAGCTTCAATCTACTTGACAGTGAACTTCTTTCCGTTTCTGATGTAGATGCCTGGTTTGAGATCACCTTCCACCTTGACGCCCTGGAGAGTGTAGGTTGCATTGTCGACAAGTGGTGATGACGTGGTGGTGACACTGAGGACACCACTCGGCTGTTCGAGGTCGACAAACTCAAATGGGTCGGAGCCCGGTGCTGCATTGGCAGGCGAGGACAATTTGAAACGGCCACCCTTCCATAAGAAACTATTTCCCGAGGTGCTCACGCCAAAATTAAACCCAGTCGGTGCGGAGATGACGCAGGGGACTTCAGCCCCTACGAGTTCGCAGGCATTGCTTTTCAGTTTCACCGCTGAGGCGGGTATGACCAAATGCTGCAGGCTGGTGCACCCTCCAATCATGTTGAGCGTTGACTTCCCGTTGGACATGGTGGAGTCAGGGATGACGAAGTTGGAAATGTCCAGTTCCTCCAATCCGCTGAGTGCGAACATCAGTCCCATGTGCGTCACCTTCTCGGTGTTGAATTGGCTCACGTCGATGTTCTCCAGTTTGGAGCAATAGTAGAACATGGCCGACATGTCAGTGACATTGGCCGTATTGAAATGCGTCAAGTCCAACGAGGCGAGGGCACTACAATAGGTGAACATCCCCTGCATGCTGGTGGCCTCCGAGGTGTTGAGATTGGCGATGCCAGTAATGGTGGCTAGTGCCGACATCCCATAGAACCATTGGTGGCACGATGTGGGACGAGCATCCTTGAAGGAAGCATCAAACACCACTTTCTTGACAGACGAGGCTTTTGACTGCCATTTCGGCGCATTCTTGCCGGTATTCAAGTCGTATGACGTACCCGAACGCGAAGCCTTCTTGTTGTCGTAGTAGAACGTCAGCGTGGAACTGCTGAGGACGGCGTAAGAAACGTTGGTTGTCGGTGGCGGCGGTGTTTCTTCCACTATCTTTTCCACGGCGCGTATGACAAGCCCCGTGCGCCTTTGCGCAACCGTCATCGTCGGGGAGGTGGCGGTCTTGATATAAAGCGCATTGGCCTTCTGCAAGTTGGACGCATTCACCTCCGAGGACCAGTAATAGGTGTAAACGTCCACGTTCCGGACGCTACCGTCGAAGTTGGAGCCGGAGAAAGGAAGGAAGATGCTATTGCCATTGGGGCCGGTCACGCGGAAGCCCTTGTGACCGTCAACGGTCTCCTCCTTCCACGTGCACTTGGTGCGCAACTCCTCGAACTGAGACATGGTGGGGAGGCAGACGTCTGCCAGTTTCTTCGTCTCCGGGTCGTAGGCCTCCGTCTTGGCGGCCACGTCATAATCGGTGCCGGCGATGTCGCTGCCGATGTCCCTCACCGTGGAAGCAGAACCGCTGGCGTGCTGGTAATTCGCCCACGTATAGTCGTCCTTCGTGGAGGTCTCGCCCCAGGCGTAGTAGTCGCCATAGGGGGACTCATCGGTGGCGCCCACGTTCTTGTCAGCCCATTTCACGCTCAGACCGAGGTCGACAAGGGTGGCTTGCTTCGGGTCCTCATTTCCTCCCTTGGTACGCTCCACGGCGCGTATGACAAGCCCCGTGCGCCTTTGCGCAACCTTCATCGTCGGGGAGGTGGCGGTCTTGATATAAAGCGCATTGGCCTTCTGCAAGTTGGACGCATCCACCTCCGAGGACCAGTAATAGGTGTAAACGTCCACGGTCCGGACGCTACCGTCGAAGTTGGAGCCGGAGA
>JAFZSL010000011.1 GCA_017619375.1 Prevotella sp.
TAAGGGAGCAGTACCTTAATGAACGAGCACCGCGTAGGTGCGGTTGAGCCTCCTCCCGATGTCGGGAGGGGGACGGGGGGAGGGTAGGTGCCCCTCCTTAGGACTTCAAGGAGGGGGCGGGGTGGTTGTGAATCATCCAAGCCAAAGGCTTGGAAAAAACGTTATTCGGGGCTTCATTTTGTGTGTTGCCCAATTCGTTACTTGGAAAAGCAAAAACATCGTTTTAATTTTTGCTTTCCGCTCGCTTATTCGTACCTTTGCAAACAGATGTGTATCAAGACACGCCCCCTTTGTTTTCTGGCGGGCACAAGACCTGTTCCTACGACTTCGGGGGTGTACAATTTTTGCAATAGTATAATGTGATGAAACCCCATGCATTCATAAAAGACCATTGGAAAGGGATGGCGACGGTGGTTTTTGCTGTCGCAGTCTACTGTTTCTGGTATTTTTGTTATCCTCACTTGATGGCGTGGAGGGAGCAGTCACAACTATTCTTGTGCAACAAGGAATATCTGCTTGAGCGATTGGCCATCCCCGGTGGATTGGCCCAATACATAGCCGAGGCGCTTGTGCAATTTTTTGCAAATGCCAGACAGGGCGCATTGATTTATGCCGTGTTGTTTGCATTGATGTCGTGGCTGACATGGATGATGATGCAGCAGCACCAAAGGGTCTTGAAATCCTCGAAGTCTTCAGGGCCATGGTTTTTCCTTCTCTCTTTTGTCCCGACTGTCGTTTTGTGCTGGTTGGCCACCAATCCCTATGTTTCGACGACACCGCTTGTGGCTGTGGTCTTGGTCCTTGCGGCCATGGTGGTCAGACCGAAGAGGAAAAATGCGCAATTGGTTTACA
Source organism: Prevotella sp. (assembly GCA_017619375.1). Taxonomy (GTDB): domain Bacteria; phylum Bacteroidota; class Bacteroidia; order Bacteroidales; family Bacteroidaceae; genus Prevotella. The sequence continues at coordinate 853 of JAFZSL010000011.1, forward strand.
CCACGTTGCTCATTCCCGTCGGCTATTGGCTGGTGGGACCGGCCGTCCTTCTTGTCGCTTTGTGCAATTGGCGCTGGGCTGTTCCACAATGGGTGTTGCTGGCTGCTTGCGTGGTGGGCTTCTCCTATCTTGCTCCTTTTCCTTTGCGACAACAAGCACGGGGTATAGACTATTATTGGGAGGAGAAACATAAAAGCACATTGGAGGAGATGAAATACGACAGGTGGATGCGCATGGGCAAATGGGCACGGATAGTGGATGCCGCCAATAAGGAAACGCCCGAGGCTCTGTCTTCCAAGAACGTGGTGCAACTGGCACTGAAGAACCTGAACAGGATTTCTGCCGGGGATTTGATGCGCACCTTGGACCCCTCCAAGAAGGTGATGAACAATATGTCGGGGGCTTTCATCATGAGTGAGGTCTTCTTCCATATAGGTATGGTCAACATGTCTCAACGTGCCGCCTTCGAGACCATGGAGTCGATTCCTAATTACAACAAGAGCGGTAGGGCGTTGAAAAGGTTGACGGAGACTGCCATCATCACAGGGCAATATGAAATTGCCCTCAAATACATTGCCATCCTGGAGGAGACCATCACATACAGGAAGTGGGCCAAGACGGTCAAACCGCTCGCTGAACACCCAGAAACCATCTCGCAAAATGCGTTCTATCAGAAAATGCGAAAACTCTATGAAGAGCAGGAAGATTTCTTCTTCTATTAGAGCTTTTTATCGTAAAGGTAAGTTTGCTTTTTGCTCTAAATCATTTTGGTATTGCACCACTGATTTTCGAAAGAACTCATATACACCAAGAAACGTCCATATTTGACGTATTAGATTTAAACTCATCAACAAGAAAACATAAAAATGAAGACCAAATTACTACTCTTGCTGGCGGCAATCCTTATGATTGTTGCTTGTGGGAAAAAAAGCGGAACAAACACTGACCCCAAACAAAAAGAGGTGACAAAAGACACTGTCGATTCTCTCAAGTCAGGCACGAATTTTGTCCAAATGCCCACGGACGATGAATTCTACGAAGGAATGCTCAAGATTTTCTGTAAGAAGAATTATCAGGCAAAGTTCAAGAAACAATTCAAGGGCTTGGTATTGGAAGATTTAGTGCGAAACAATGATAGCACTGTGCTTGTCTCTGGTCCTCTGATTTTCTCAGAAATGGAAACAGGAGATACGATAGTGGAGACAGAATTCAAGGCCACCATTATACGAGTCGGCAAAGACAAGTATAAGATTACTTTTGAAAACAAGGGGGAAAAAGAATGGAATGACACCACCATGACCATTAATTATATACAAATGAATAAAAACAAAGCAAAGCCATTACCCTGAGCGGTTCCCGCCAATTTTCATCATTTGTTGAGTAGGAATATCAATAATGACCTGTAAGTAGATTTCTCCCTCTCTTCGCCAATAGAAGGTGAAATATCCTATAATTACGCCAGTATCTACCCATAAAATGAAAAAGATATATCCCTTGTTTCTCTTGCTGCTGGTCGCATGCATGCTGTCCTGTTCCACGCAACCTGAAAATCCCACAGTGGTGGAAGAATTGCCTTCCATCTACCCCGACTATGTCGATGTGACCATCCCTGTGGGCATCGCTCCTCTTGATTTCTCCATGGCCGACGATGACTACACCACCATCGATGTCGTGGTGAAAGGCGAGGAGGGCGAAGCCATCCATGCCAACGGCGACTTTGCCGACTTCGACGTGGAGGAATGGCAACAACTCTTGGAAGCCAACAGGGGAGGAAGGCTCACTTTCACCGTTTGTGCAAGAAAAGATGGCACTTGGACGCAATTCAAGGATTTTTCGGTCAACATCAGCAGATTTCCTTTGGAGGAATGGGGGGTCACTTACCGAAGGATACCACCAAGTTATGAGATGTACAGTCTGATGGGGATTTATGAGAGAGACCTCTCCAATTTTGATGAGTCTCCCTTGTTGCTTAACAGTCAGACACCTGGGATGTGCATCAACTGCCATACCCCCAACGGCACCAACCTGGAACAATATGTCTTCCATGTCAGAGGGGAGCATGGGGCGACAGTCGTTCACAAGGATGGCAAGGAAGAGTTGCTCAAGGCGAGGAACGACAGCCTTGGCGGTTCCATGGTCTATCCCTATTGGCATCCGGGAGGAAGATACTGTGCCTTCTCCACCAACAAGACCTCGCAGATGTTCCATCATGCCAACAACAAGAGGATCGAGGTCTATGATTCTTCCTCCGATGTCTTTGTCTATGACACTGAGAAGCATGAGATATTGAACGACACTGTCGTCATGAGGAAATATTGGGCGGAGAACTGTCCGGCTTTCTCACCGGATGGAAAATGGCTCTATTTCGTCACCGCAAAGCGTCAGGTTTACCCCACCGACTACGACAAGGAACTTTACAGCCTCTGCCGCATCAGTTTTGATGAAAAAACTGGCAAATTAGGGGAGACAGTTGATACGCTTGTCTCCGCCAGCCAACTGGGTAAGAGCGTCTCTTGGCCAAGACCTTCATACGATGGAAAATACATTATGTACACCTTGGCCGACTATGGCTATTTCTCCATTTGGCATCCTGAAAGCGACCTATGGCTTTACAACCTCGAGAATGGAGAAACCACGTGCTTGGAAGTTGTCAACAGCCCTCGTGCCGACAGCTATCACAATTGGAACACCAACAGCCATTGGTTCCTTTTCACCAGCAGGAGGGAGGATGGTTTGTATTCAAGACTCTATCTCGCTTCCATCGACGAGCAGGGCAGGGCGACAAAACCCTTTCTCCTCCCGCAACGCAATCCCAAAAGGTATTACACTCAACTCCTTTACTCCTTCAACACGCCTGACTTCACATCTGCGCCTGTCTCACTCGATGCAAGAGAAATGGGACAGATGATAGAAAGCGACAAGCGTGTGGACACAAAGGTGAAACATTGAAGATTGAAAATTGGGGCACACTCTCCCCCGAAGTCGTAGGGGCGGGTCTCGTGCCCGCCCGAGATTGCCTAAAAATCATTAAATTCTTTGACGGTTTGGAACAAATCATGTAATTTTGCCAAACAAACCTATTAAACCAAGTAAAAATGAAGAAATATTTGATGTTGATGGTGCTGTTGATGACAGCCACCATGATGACCGCCAAGGACATCCGTACGGTCGTGTTGACCACCAATCCACAGATGCATTGCCAGAACTGTGAAAACCGCGTGGTGAATACATTCAAGGATGTCAAGGGTGTTAAGTCGGTGGAGACCAGCGTGGCCGACCAGACCATAACCATCAACTATGATGCAAAGAAAGTGTCTGAGGAGGATTTGATTGCCGCTCTCGACGCTTCAGGATTCAAAGCACGTAGACTCGCTGAAGGAGAAGTTATCCAGAAGGAAGCCCATGAGTGCAAGAACGAGGCAGAGGTAGTTGTTGTCAAGAAAGAGGCTCATCAGTGCAAGAATGAGGGTGGCGACCACAAGTGCAAGAATGAGGGTGGCGACCACAAGTGCAAGAATGATGGTGGCGACCATAAGTGCAAGAATGAGGGTGGCGACCACAAGTGCAAGAATGAGGGTGGCGACCACAAGTGCAAGAATGAGGGTGGCGACCACAAGTGCAAGGATGAGGGCTGCGACCACAAGTGCAAGAATGAGGGTGGCGACCACAAGTGCAAGGATGAGGGCTGCGACCACAAGTGCAAGAATGAGGGTGGCGACCACAAGTGCAAGGATGAGGGCTGCGACCACAAGTGCAAGAATGAAGCTGGAGGAGGAGATTGCAAGGAATGACACTCTATCCCAAACTCATCCTTGATGCCTTGGCCACCGTCACTTATCCAGGGACAAAGAAAAGTCTCGTGGAGAGCGAGATGGTGGCCGACAATTTGCGTATCAACGGGATGGAGGTAAGTTTCTCCATCATCTTCCCTCGTGACACCGACCCCTTCCTCAAGTCCACTCTCAAGGCGGCGGAGGCTGCCATTCATTTCCACGTCAGCAAAGACGTCGTGGTGAACATCACACCGGAATACAAGTCGAAACCAAGGCCTGAAGTGGAGAAGTTGCTGCCCCAGGTGAAAAATATCATCGCCGTCAGTTCTGGAAAAGGCGGGGTGGGGAAGAGCACTGTCGCCGCCAACCTTGCCATCGCTCTTGCGAGGTTGGGATACAAGGTGGGATTGCTCGACACCGACATTTTCGGACCATCCATCCCCAAGATGTTTGGTGTGGAAGATGCAAGACCATATGCCGTAAACGTCGATGGACGCGATCTTATCGAACCCATCGAGAAATATGGAGTCAAACTCCTCAGCATCGGCTTCTTCGTCAGTCCTGAGACTGCCACGTTGTGGAGGGGTGGAATGGCTTCCAACGCACTCAAGCAACTCATCGCTGATGCCGACTGGGGTGAACTCGACTATTTCATCCTCGACACGCCGCCGGGAACAAGCGACATCCACCTTACCTTGTTGCAGACACTGGCCATTACGGGAGCCGTCATCGTCAGTACGCCGCAGAGCGTGGCTCTCGCTGATGCAAGAAAGGGCATCGACATGTATCAGAACGACAAGGTGAACGTACCCATACTGGGTTTGGTGGAGAATATGGCATGGTTCACACCAGCGGAACTTCCACAAAACAAGTATTACATCTTTGGCAAGGAGGGGTGCAAAAATCTTGCTGCTGAAATGAACATCCCGCTGCTGGCGCAAATTCCGCTCGTGCAGAGCATCTGTGAAAGTGGCGACGATGGTGCACCCGTGGCTGTCAACAGCGATACCGCCACAGGCATTGCCTTCATCAACCTTGCTCAGGCTGTCGTCACCGTCACCAATCGTAGAAATCGGGAGAAGGCACCTACGCAAATCGTCCATACCAAGAAATAAGAGCATGGGACTATCCCTGCATTGATATTCAGCGCCGGCCAACAGGTCGGCGCGTTTTTCTTGCCATCGCTCCCTTTCTCATCCCCATCGCTCCTTTCTCATCCCCATCGCTCCTTTCTCATCCCCATCCTCATCTTCATCTTCATCTTAA
>JAFZSL010000012.1 GCA_017619375.1 Prevotella sp.
CCTCGGTGAGGACAAGAAGTCCGTCGTCACTGGTGTTGAAATGTTCCGCAAGCTCCTCGACGAGGGCCAGGCTGGTGACAACGTTGGTCTGCTCCTCCGTGGTATCGACAAGAAGGAAGTGAAGCGCGGCATGGTGCTCTGCCATCCGGGTCAGATCAAGCCCTTCAAGAAGTTCAAGGCTTCCATCTACGTTCTGAAGAAGGAAGAGGGTGGCCGTCACACTCCGTTCGGCAACAAGTATCGTCCTCAGTTCTACCTCCGCACCATGGACTGCACCGGTGAGATCACTCTCCCCGAAGGCGTTGAAATGGTGATGCCTGGTGACAACGTGGAAATCACTGTCGACCTGATTTACGCTGTGGCTCTCAACCAAGGTCTCCGCTTCGCTATCCGCGAGGGTGGTCGCACCGTGGGCTCCGGCCAGATCACAGAGGTCTTCGAAGACTAATCCATCCATAGGATGAGAACAAGGTTCCCGCGACAGTGGGCGCGGGAACTTTTTTACGGGAATAGCTCAGTTGGTAGAGCATCGGTCTCCAAAACCGAGGGTCGTGGGTTCGAGTCCTCCTTCCCGTGCTAAATAAGGAAAGAAAGATATGTTTAAGAAAATTGTAGACACTTGCAAGAGATTCGGAAACTATTGCAACGAGTGTTATAAAGAGCTTGCGCATAAGACCACTTGGCCTACTTACAAGGAACTTTCCCACAGTGCGATGGTTGTTTTGACTGCTTCCCTTATCATCGCTCTCGTGGTGTTTGTCATGGATGTGGTGTTCAAGAATCTGATGCTTTTCATCTATAACTTGGCATAGACAGATGGCGAGGACAGGTAAGCAATGGTACGTGCTTAAGACCGTAAGCGGCAAGGAAGCCAAAGTGAAGGAATACATCGAGGCTGAACTTAAGCACAACCCACAGTTGTCACAGTATGTTTCCCAGGTCGTGATTCCCACAGAGAAGCACGCCACACAGAAGAGTGACGGGAAACGTGTGGTCAAGGAGAAGGTTTCTCTCCCTGGCTACATCTTCGTTGAGGCTGAAATGAAAGGCGATGTGGCACACACATTGCGCTTCATGCCCAATGTGATGGGCTTCCTCGGAGGCCTTGACAACCCTTCTCCTGTCAAACAGTCGGAAATCAACCGCATGCTGGGTAACGCCGAAGAGACCGAGATAGTGAACGAGGTATCGATTCCCTACGAGGTCAACGACAAGGTGAAAGTGACAGACGGCCCATTCAACGGCTTCTCCGGTGTCATCGAAGAGGTGAACACCGAAAAGAGGAAGCTGAAGGTGATGGTCAAGATTTTCGGGCGTAAAACGCCGCTCGAACTTGGTTTCATGCAAGTGGTAAAAGAATGAGGGGATTGTTACGGCCCTGACATTCTTTTATAATATCAAACTTTAATATTAATAAAACAAATGGCTAAAGAAGTTGCTGGATTAATCAAATTACAGATTAAGGGTGGCGCTGCAAATCCTTCTCCCCCAGTTGGACCTGCCCTTGGCTCCAAGGGCATCAACATCATGGCATTCTGCAAGGAGTTCAACGCCAGGACCCAGGATAAGGCAGGAAAGATCCTTCCTGTCGTTATCAGCTATTACAACGACAAGTCTTTCAGCTTCGTTATCAAGACACCTCCCGCAGCCATTCAACTGCTCGAGGCTGCCAAGGTGAAGGGTGGATCGTCGGAGCCCAACCGCAAGAAGGTGGCTTCCGTCACATGGGAACAAGTTCGCGCCATCGCAGAAGACAAAATGCCTGACCTGAACTGTTTCACCATCGAGTCTGCCATGAAGCTGATCGCAGGCACAGCCAGAAGCATGGGTATCACCGTAAAAGGAGAGTTCCCTGGTAAATAATCATCTTCAATTTTAGGAACTATGAGTAAACTGACAAAAAACCAGAAAATCGCAGCCGCCAAGATTGAAGCAGGGAAGTTGTACACCTTGAAGGAGGCCACCGAGCTTGTCAAGGAAATCACCATGACGAAGTTCGAGGCTTCTGTCGACATCGACGTGCGCCTTGGCGTTGACCCGAGGAAGGCCAACCAGATGGTGCGTGGCGTGGTGTCTCTCCCTTGCGGAACAGGAAAGGTAGTTCGCGTGCTTTGCCTCTGCACCCCCGACCAGGAAGAAGCTGCCAAGGCAGCCGGAGCCGACTACGTGGGTCTTGAGGAATACATCGACAAGATCAAGGGTGGATGGACCGACGTCGACGTGATCATCACCATGCCTTCGTGCATGGGCAAGATCGGTCCGTTGGGACGCATCCTCGGCCCTCGCGGCCTCATGCCTAACCCGAAGAGCGGCACCGTCACGATGGACGTCGCCAAGGCTGTTAAGGAAGTGAAGCAAGGCAAGATCGACTTCAAGGTCGACAAGACCGGTATCGTGCATGCCTCCATCGGCAAGGTGAACTTCACCCCTGACCAGATTTATCAGAACGCGAAGGAATTCGTCGCCACGATCATCAAGCTGAAACCTGCTGCTGCTAAAGGTACATACATCAAGAGTATCTTTATTTCAAGCACCATGAGCTTGGGCATCAAGGTCGATCCCAAGTCGGTCGAATAACAACGCTTTAATCTGACGTGTAACATGAAGAAAGAAATAAAAGATACAATCATCGTTGAACTCGGCGAGAAACTGAAGGAGTTCCCTCATTTCTACCTGGTCGATGTGACCGGTTTGGATGCAGAGAACACCAGCAAGTTGCGCCGCAAGTGCTTCAAGAGCGACATCAAGATGGTGGTTGTGAAGAACAAACTGCTGCACAAGGCTTTGGAAGCCAGTGAAGTGGACTTCACCGAAATCTATCCCGCATTGAAGGGTAACACCGCCGTCTTTTTTTGCCAGACAGCAAATCAACCCGCAAAGCTGCTCAAGGAGTACACCAAGGAAGGTATTCCCGCACTGAAGGCTGCCTATGCCGAGGAGGGAATCTTCGTTGGTGCCGACAAACTCGAGGAGTTGGCTTCCATCAAGAGCAAGAACGAACTCATCGCCGACCTCGTGGCTCTGCTGCAGTCGCCTGCGAAGAACGTTGTCTCTGCTCTCCAGTCAGGCGCAAACACCATCCATGGTGTGTTGAAGACTTTGGGCGAGCGTCCTGAATAACTTTTCAAAGTCACTTTCACAAACATTAACAAACAATTAAAATTTTAAATAAAATGGCAGATATCAAAGCTATTGCTGAGCAATTGGTAAATTTGACAGTAAAGGAAGTTAACGAGTTGGCAAACTACCTCAAGGAAGAGTATGGAATCGAGCCCGCAGCAGCTGCTGTTGCCGTAGCCGCCGGCCCCGCCGCCGCCGCTGGTCCTGTTGCAGAAGAGAAGACCGAGTTCGACGTCGTTCTCGCTGAGATTGGCCCCAACAAGCTGAAGGTCGTTAAGGCCGTGAAAGAGGCTTGTGGCCTGGGTCTGAAAGAGGCCAAGGAACTGGTTGACGGCGCTCCCTCCACTCTTAAGGAAGGTCTGTCGAAGGCTGAGGCCGAGAACCTGCAGAAGGCTATCGAGGCCGAGGGTGCCAAGGTTGAGCTCAAATAAGCCCAATCGTCACTTTGCCGCCATGGCGGCATAAGCTTCTCGAATTACATGGTTAAGAGTCTCCCAGTAGGGGATTCTTAACCTTTTTGTGTCTTACAAATGCAAATGCCGGCTATGCCGGTGACAAACAAACCACATTAATGGCCACCAAAATCACCAACAACAGGGTAAATTTCGCCAGTGTCAAGAACCCGATGCCCACGCCGGACTTCCTTGACGTGCAACTCAAGTCCTTCCAGGACTTCCTGCAGCTCGACACACCCCCCGAACTGAGGAAGTATGATGGCTTGTACAAGGTGTTCTCAGAGAACTTCCCCATCACCGACACGAGAAACAACTTCGTTCTCGAGTTCCTTGACTATTTCATCGACCCGCCGCGCTACTCCATCGACGAGTGTCTCGAGCGAGGACTGACCTACAGCGTGCCGCTGAAGGCCAAGATGAAACTCTACTGCACCGACCCGGAGCATGTCGACTTCAAAATCGTCACCTCTGACGTGTTCCTTGGAACCATCCCCTATATGACGAGCAACGGCACGTTCATCATCAATGGCGCCGAGCGCGTCGTCGTATCGCAGCTGCACCGCTCTCCGGGCGTCTTCTTCAGCCAGGGCGTGCACTCCAACGGCACCAACCTCTATTCCGCACGCATCATCCCGTTCAAGGGCTCTTGGATAGAATTCGCCACGGACATCAACAACGTGATGTACGCCTACATCGACCGCAAGAAGAAACTGCCTGTCACCACGCTTCTCCGCGCCATCGGCTATGAGAACGACAAGGACATCCTCAACATCTTCGACCTGGCCGAGGAGGTGAAGGTGACCAAGAAGAACATGAAGGAGGTCATCGGCCGCAAATTGGCAGGCCAGGTGCTGAAGTGGTGGACAGAGGACTTCTCCGACGAGACCACGGGAGAAGTCGTCTCCCTCGAACGCAACCAGGAGATCTTCAAGCGCGAGACAGTCATCACACAGGAAGTCGCTGATGAAATCCTCAACAGCGGCACCACCACCATCCTCCTGCACAAGAACGATGACCAGTCGAGCAAGTACAACATCATCTTCAACACCTTGCAGAAAGACCAGAGCAAGTCGGAGAAGGAAGCCGTGCAGTACATCTACCGACAGCTGCGCAACGCCGAGCCCGCCGACGACGCCAGTGCAAGGGAGGCCATCCAGAACCTGTTCTTCTCAGACAAACGATACGATCTGGGAGAGGTGGGACGCTATCGCATCAACAAGAAGCTCAACCTCGACACCGACATGGATGTGCGCATCCTCACCAAGGAGGACATCATCGAGATCATCAAGTATCTCATCCAACTGGTCAACTCCAACGCCACCGTCGATGACATCGACCACCTCTCCAACCGCCGCGTGCGCACCGTGGGAGAGCAGCTGGCCAACCAGTTCTCCATCGGCCTGGCACGCATGAGCCGTACCATACGCGAGCGCATGAACGTCAGGGACAACGAGACCTTCACTCCCACAGACCTCATCAACGCGAAGACCATCTCAAGCGTCATCAACACTTTCTTCGGAACCAACCCGCTGAGCCAGTTCATGGACCAGACCAACCCGCTGGCGGAGGTGACACACAAGAGGCGTCTCTCCGCTCTCGGACCTGGAGGACTCTCCAGGGAAAGGGCCGGCTTCGAAGTGCGTGACGTGCACTATACACACTACGGACGACTCTGCCCCATCGAGAGTCCTGAAGGCCCCAACATCGGCCTCATCTCCTCGCTCTGCGTCTATGCCACCATCAACGAACTGGGCTTCATCGAGACACCCTACCGCAAGGTGACCAACGAGGTGGTGGACCTCGACAACGAGCATGTGGTCTACATGACAGCCGAAGAGGAGTCGGAGCACTACATCGGCCAGGGCAACGCACCGCTCAATGCCGACGGCACTTTCATCAGGGACGTGGTGAAATGCCGCCTCGACGCCGACTTCCCCGTCGTGGAACCTGCAAACGTGTCGTTCATGGACGTGTCGCCGCAGCAGATTGCATCCGTCTCGGCAGCACTCATCCCGTTCCTCGAGCATGACGACGGCCACCGAGCACTCATGGGATGCAACATGATGCGCCAGGCCGTGCCCCTGCTGCACAACGACTCACCCATCGTGGGAACAGGCTTGGAGAGACAGGTCTGCGAAGACTCCCGCACCATGATCGTGGCGGAAGGCGAAGGCGTGATAGAATTCGTCGACGCCACAACCATCCGAATCCTCTACGACCGCACCGAGGACGAGGAGTTCGTCAGCTTTGACGAGCCAACCAAGGAATACCGCATTCCCAAGTTCCGCCGCACCAACCAGAACATGACCATCGACCTCAGGCCCATCTGCAACAAGGGTGACCGTGTGCACAAGGGCCAGATACTCACCGAGGGATATGCCACCGAAAACGGGGAACTCGCACTCGGACGCAACCTCCTCGTGGCTTACATGCCTTGGAAGGGCTACAACTACGAGGATGCCATCGTGCTCTCCGAGAGGCTCGTCAGGGAAGACGTGCTCACCAGCGTGCATGTCGACGAGTACCAACTCGACGTCCGCGAGACCAAGCGCGGCATGGAAGAGTTCACCTCCGACATTCCCAATGTCAGCGAGGAAGCCACCAAGGACCTCGACACCAACGGCATCATCCGCGTCGGCGCACGTGTGGAACCGGGAGACATCCTCATCGGAAAAATCTCACCAAAGGGAGAAAGCGACCCCTCGCCAGAGGAGAAACTCCTCCGCGCCATCTTCGGCGACAAGGCCGGCGACGTGAAGGACTCCTCACTCAAGGCCAACCCGTCGCTCAGCGGAGTCGTCATCGACAAGAAACTCTTCTCCAGGGCCGTGAAGACACGCGAGTCGCGCAAACTCGACAAGGTGCAACTCGCCAAGATCGACGAGGAATACGAGGCCAAGAACAACGACCTCAAGGACATCCTCGTGGACAAACTCCTCAAGCTCGTCAAGGGGAAGACCTCGCAAGGCGTGAAGGACTATGCCGACACCGAAATCATCGCCAAGGGTGCGCAGTTCACCGTCGTCAATCTCAAGAACCTCAACTACGAGGGCATCCAGTCGAACAACTGGACCGACGACGACCATATCAACTCGCTCATCTCCAAGCTGATCATGAACTACATCCGCAAGGCAAAGCTCCTCGACGCAGAGCTCAAGAGAAGGAAGTTCGCCATCACCATCGGCGACGAACTGCCCTCAGGCATCCTGCAGATGGCAAAAGTCTATGTGGCCAAGAAACGCAAGATCGGCGTGGGTGACAAGCTTGCCGGACGCCACGGAAACAAGGGCATCGTGTCGAAAGTCGTCAGACAAGAGGACATGCCTTTCCTCGAGGACGGAAGACCCGTCGACCTCGTGCTCAACCCGCTGGGCGTGCCTTCGCGCATGAACCTCGGACAAATCTTTGAAGCCATCCTTGGAGCGGCTGGAAAACGTCTCGGAGTGAAATTCGCAACGCCCATCTTCGACGGTGCGAAACTCGACGACCTTTCGGAATGGACCGACAAGGCCGGACTGCCCAGACTCTGCTCCACCCACCTCTACGACGGTGAGACAGGAGAGATGTTCGACCAGCCAGCCACCGTGGGCATCACCTACTTCCTCAAACTCGGACACATGGTGGAGGACAAGATGCACGCAAGAAGCATCGGCCCATACTCCCTCATCACCCAGCAACCGCTTGGAGGTAAGGCTCAGTTCGGCGGACAGCGTTTCGGAGAAATGGAAGTCTGGGCACTGGAGGCTTTCGGTGCCAGCCACGTACTTCAGGAAATACTCACCGTCAAGTCCGACGATGTCGTGGGAAGAAGCAAGACCTACGAGGCCATCGTCAAGGGCGAGCCAATGCCAGTGCCGGGAATACCCGAATCTCTCAACGTGCTGCTGCATGAACTCCGCGGACTCGGATTAAGCATCAAACTCGACTAAATCGTTATCAGACATGGCATTCAAGAAAGATACAAAAGTTAAGAACAACTTCACGAAAATCACCATCGGACTGGCTTCGCCAGAGGAAATCCTCGAGAACTCCAAAGGAGAGGTCACCAAGCCTGAGACCATCAACTACCGCACCTACAAACCCGAACGCGACGGTTTGTTCTGCGAGAGAATCTTCGGTCCCACGCGCGACTATGAGTGCGGCTGCGGAAAATACAAGCGCATCAGATACAAAGGCATCGTGTGTGACAGGTGCGGCGTCGAGGTGACAGAGAAGAATGTCAGGCGCGAGCGCTCAGGACACATCGAACTCGTCGTGCCAGTGGCACACATCTGGTATTTCCGCTCACTGCCCAATAAAATCGGATACCTCCTCGGACTGCCCACCAAGAAACTCGACGCCGTCATCTACTACGAGAAATACGTGGTGATACAGCCGGGTGACTTCGAGGGAAGGAAAGAGGTGGACAGGGATTCGAGCACCGGGGTGGAGCATGCCGCACCGGGTTCAGTGAAGTTCGACCTCATTTCCGAGGACGAATACCTGGACATCGTGGAGAACAAGCTCTCTCCCGAGAACCAGATGCTGCCCGACTCCGACCCACGGAAGTTTGTCGCCAAGATGGGCGCAGAGGCCATCTACGACCTCCTCGCCGGTCTCGACCTCGACCATCTCGCCGGGGACCTTCGCGAGCGTGCCAACAATGATGCATCCGCCGCCCGCAAGACAGAAGCCCTCAAGAGGCTGCAAGTCGTGGAGGCGTTCCGCAACAGCAAGGAGACGAACCGCCCTGAATGGATGATCATGAAAATCATCCCTGTCACACCGCCAGAACTCAGGCCGCTCGTGCCGCTCGATGGCGGAAGGTTCGCCACATCCGACCTCAACGACCTCTACAGGCGTGTCATCATCCGCAACAACCGCCTCAAGAGGCTCATCGAGATCAAAGCCCCTGAGGTCATCCTCCGCAACGAGAAACGCATGCTCCAGGAGGCAGTCGACAGCCTCTTCGACAACTCACGCAAGAGCAGCGCCGTGAAGAGCGAGTCGAACAGACCGCTCAAGTCGCTCTCCGACTCCCTCAAGGGCAAGCAAGGCCGCTTCCGCCAGAACCTCCTTGGCAAGCGTGTCGACTACTCCGCACGCTCTGTCATCGTCGTAGGACCGGAACTGAAGATGGGCGAGTGCGGACTGCCGAAACTCATGGCTGCAGAACTCTACAAGCCTTTCATCATCAGGAAACTCATCGAGAGAGGCATCGTCAAGACTGTCAAGAGCGCTAAGAAAATCGTCGACAGGAGAGAACCCGTCATCTGGGACATCCTCGAGAACGTGATGAAGGGTCATCCCGTGCTCCTCAACCGCGCACCGACACTGCACCGACTCGGCATCCAGGCTTTCCAGCCCAAACTCATCGAGGGCAAGGCCATCCAGCTGCACCCGCTGGCATGTACTGCGTTCAACGCCGACTTCGACGGCGACCAGATGGCCGTACACCTCCCCTTGAGCAACGAAGCCATCCTTGAGGCGCAAATCCTCATGCTCCAAAGCCACAACATCCTCAACCCCGCCAACGGAGCGCCCATCACCGTGCCCTCGCAGGACATGGTGCTCGGACTCTACTACATCACCAAGATCCGTCCGGGAGCAAAGGGCGAGGGACTCACCTTCTATGGACCGGAAGAGGCCATCATCGCACACAACGAGGGGAAATGCGACCTTCACGCCAAAGTGCGCGTCGTGGTGAAAGACGTGGACGAGAAAGGAAACTTCGTCTCCAAGATGGTCGAGGAAACATCCGTCGGTCGTGTCATCGTCAACGGCATCATTCCTGAAGAGGTGGGATACATCAATACCGTCATCTCCAAGAAGAGCTTGCGCGACATCATCGCAAAGGTCATCAAGACCGTCGGCTTCGCAAGGGCTTGCGAGTTCCTCGACGGCATCAAGAACCTCGGCTACAAGATGGCATACCTCGCAGGACTCTCCTTCAACCTCGACGACATCATCATACCGCCAGAGAAGGCAGAACTCATCGCCAAGGGCAACGAGGAGGTCAGACAGATCACCGAAAGCTACAGCATGGGCTTCATCACCGACAATGAGCGATACAACAAGGTCATCGACACCTGGACACACGTCAACAACGACATCGCTTCCATCCTGATGAAGGAGATGACCGAGGCCGACCAGGGCTTCAACGCCGTGTTCATGATGCTCGACTCTGGAGCCCGTGGTTCGAAAGACCAGATCAAGCAGCTCTCCGGCATCCGCGGACTGATGGCCAAGCCGCAGAAGGCAGGTGCCGACATCGCACCCATCATCGAGAACCCCATCCTCTCCAACTTCAAGGAGGGCATGTCGGTGCTGGAATACTTCATCGCATCACACGGTGCCCGCAAGGGTCTTGCCGACACCGCCATGAAGACCGCCGACGCAGGATACCTCACACGCCGACTCGTGGACGTCTCACACGACGTCATCATCACCGAGGAGGACTGCGGCACGCTCCGCGGACTCAACTGCACCGCTCTCAAGAGTGGTGACGAGGTCATCTCCACATTGGCAGAGCGCATCCTCGGACGTGTCTCCGTGCACGACATCATCAACCCGACAACCAACGAACTCATCGTGGCTGCCGGAGAGGAAATCACCGAAGAGGTGGCGCAAGCCATCGAGGAGTCGCCCATCGAGAACGTGGAAATCAGGTCGGTGCTCACTTGCGAGAGCAAGAAGGGCGTCTGCATGAAATGCTATGGACGCAACCTCGCCACCAGCCGCATGGTGCAGAAAGGCGAGGCCGTGGGTGTCATCGCCGCACAAGCCATCGGCGAGCCGGGCACACAGCTTACGCTGCGCACCTTCCACGCCGGCGGTGTGGCTGCCAACGCTGCTGCCAACGCCGCCATCGTGGCCAAGAACAACGCAAGGATTGAGTTCGACGAACTCCGCACCGTGCCGTTCAAGGAGGGACTGAAAGACGGTCCGTTCATCGAATGCCAGATGGTCGTCAGCCGCCTCGCAGAAGTGAGGTTCGTGGACGTCAACACCAACATCGTGCTTTCCACCATGCCTGTGCCATACGGAAGCTCCCTTTATTTCAAGAACAACGACGAAGTGAAGAAGGACACCGTCATCGCCCGATGGGACCCCTTCAATGCCGTCATCGTCACGGAATTCGCTGGAACGGTCAAGTTCAACAACGTCGTCGAAGGTGTCACCTACAAGGTGGAAACCGACGAGACCTCAGGCATGACCGAGAAAATCATCATCGAGTCGAGGGACAAGACTCTCGTGCCCACCTGCGACATCATCAGCGAGGATGGTGAAATCATCGGAAACTACAGCTTCCCTGTGGGAGGTCACGTGATGGTGGAAGATGGCAAGACGGTGGAGACAGGTGCCACTCTCGTCAAGATTCCGCGCTCAGTGGCCAAGGGTGGTGACATCACCGGTGGTCTGCCACGTGTCACCGAACTTTTCGAGGCACGCAACCCGTCGGACCCCGCCGTGGTGAGCGAAATCGACGGCGTGGTGACCATGGGACGCCTGAAGAGAGGAAACCGCGAGATCATCGTCACCAACAACAAGACCATGGACCAGAAGAGTTACCTCGTACCTCTGTCCAAGCAAATCCTCGTCCAGGAGAACGATGCCGTAAGGGCTGGAACACCACTCTCCGACGGCATCATCACCCCAAGCGACATCCTCGCCATCAAGGGCCCGACCGCCGTGCAGGAGTACATCGTCAACGAGGTGCAGGACGTCTACCGCCTCCAAGGTGTGAAGATCAACGACAAACACTTCGAAATCATCGTCAGGCAGATGATGCGCAAGGTGGAAATCGTGGAACCCGGCGACACCACTTTCCTCGAGAAGGAAGTGGTCGACAAGCTCGACTTCGCCGAGGAGAACGACCGCATCTGGGGCAAGAAGTATGTCGAGGATCCGGGAGACAGCCCGAACGTCTTCAAGGGGCAAATCATCTCTGCACGAAAACTGCGTGACGAGAACTCCAACCTCACCCGCAGCGACCGGAAAACCATCAAGGTGAGGGACGTCGTTCCCGCCACTTCCAAGCAGATTCTCCAAGGCATCACTAAGGCCGCCTTGCAGACCAAGAGCTTCATGTCGGCGGCTTCCTTCCAGGAAACCACCAAGGTGCTCAACGAGGCTGCCATCCGTGGAAAGGTGGACCATCTCGAGGGCATGAAGGAGAATGTGATTTGCGGACATCTCATCCCCGCCGGCACCGGATTGAGGCAATGGGACAAGCTGCAGGTGGGCTCCAAGGAGGAGTACGACCGCATGATGGCCAACCGCAAGAACGTGCTCGACTTCGCCGACGAAGAAATCGTCACTGAAGAAAGATAAGTCAAACTGCAGGTGTCCAACGAATTGGACACCTGCTTGAATTGTCAGCATTAACACTTTCAATCATGGACAACCAAAACAAGCCGCAAGGCAACCAACTGCAAATAGAGGTGGGACCGGACGTGGCACAAGGTGTGTACGTCAACTTCGCGCTCATCGCACATTCCAGTTCGGAGTTTGTGATGGACCTCGCATCGGTGCTGCCGGGACTCCAGAAAGCCACCGTCAGGACCAGGGCCATCCTGGCTCCCGAGCATGCCAAGCGCCTCGCCATGGCATTGCAGGAGAACATCGCAAGGTATGAGCAGGAGTTCGGAAAGATACAACTTCCCAACTCAAAACCACGCACCATCTCACCCTTCAACATCGGAAACAAGGGCGAAGCATAAGCTTGGTGCATAGCCCATCTCTTTTCGTGGAGCGCCAACCTGAAAAAGGCTGGCGCTCCGCCGTTTCCAATCATCCCACCCCTCCGACTGGTCCGCCGACTCCAATCCTTTCGCCGACTCTGACCCCTCTGACCCCTCCGACGGCTTCAATCATTCCGCCGACTCTGACCCCTCCGACGGCTCCGACCACCCCAACGATTCCGACCATTTCGACGACTCCGACATCTCCGATTTCTCCGAAAAGTAAGCAAATCCCCACGTCTTCGGTATCGTTTTTCGTATTAAAAAATGTTATAACCGTTAAAAAACCGTAAATCATACCAAAAGGAGGGACTCAATCCCCCATTTAGTTAGGTTTATTCAAGCAAAGTTTGTACCTTTGCAGCCCAAATGGTGCGCCGAAGGTGTACCATATATTAATGTGTAAACAACAATACAACATAAATATCAAACAAAAAAATTAACAAAATGCCAACAATTTCGCAATTAGTAAGGAAAGGCAGGAAGGAATTGGTAGACAAGAGCAAGTCTCCCGCGCTGGACTCATGTCCTCAGCGTCGTGGTGTTTGCGTGCGTGTCTATACCACCACTCCTAAAAAGCCTAATTCGGCAATGAGAAAAGTTGCCCGTGTAAGACTGACCAACCAAAAGGAAGTGAACTCCTACATCCCCGGTGAGGGTCACAACCTGCAAGAGCACAGCATCGTGCTCGTCAGAGGTGGTCGTGTTAAGGATCTCCCTGGTGTGCGTTATCACATCGTTCGCGGTACGCTTGACACAGCAGGCGTCGCCAACCGCACCCAGCGCCGCTCAAAGTACGGTGCCAAACGTCCGAAGCAGAAGAAATAATAACCGGAGAAGGTTAGTATCAGCAAGGACAAAAACCATTCATTCAAATAATCGTTTTGCTGGAGAAGTCACGACAGGTTGAGTAAATGCTCTCGTGTGAGCGTTGAAGAACAAGTAAGAACAGCCCCAAGCAGAATTTATTTCAAACAATAAAATGAGAAAAGCAAAACCAAAGAAGCGTCTGGTGCTGCCAGACCCCGTCTTCAATGACCAAAAGGTATCGAAGTTCGTCAACCATCTCATGTATGATGGCAAAAAATCCATTTCCTACGAAATCTTCTACAATGCATTGGACATCGTGAAAACCAAGATGGCCAAAGAGGAGAAGACTCCTCTGGAAATTTGGAAAACCGCACTCGACAACATCACACCGCAAGTGGAGGTGAAGAGCCGCCGTATCGGTGGAGCCACCTTCCAGGTGCCTACTGAAATCCGTCCCGACCGCAAGGAGAGCGTGTCCATGAAGAACATGATCAACTACGCTCGCAAGCGCGGTGGCAAGAGCATGGCTGAGAAGCTGGCTGCTGAAATCATGGACGCCTACAACAACCAGGGTGGCGCTTACAAGCGCAAGGAAGACATGCACCGCATGGCCGAGGCCAACAGGGCATTTGCTCATTTCAGGTTTTAACAATTCAGGTATAGCATAAGGTAAAAAGATAATGGCAAAGCAAAACTTACAACTCACCCGGAACATAGGCATCATGGCCCACATCGACGCCGGCAAGACCACCACTTCCGAGCGCATACTCTTCTATACGGGCAAGACGCACAAGATCGGCGAGGTGCACGACGGAGCCGCCACCATGGACTGGATGGCACAGGAACAGGAGAGGGGCATCACCATCACCTCTGCTGCCACCACATGCTCATGGGAATGGAACGGAAAGAAATACAAGATCAACCTCATCGACACTCCGGGACACGTGGACTTCACCGCCGAGGTGGAGCGCTCGCTCAGGGTGCTCGACGGAGCCGTTGCCACCTATTCCGCAGCCGACGGCGTACAGCCGCAGTCTGAGACCGTGTGGCGCCAGGCCGACAAGTACAACGTGCCGCGTATCGGCTACGTGAACAAGATGGACCGTTCCGGAGCCGACTTCTTCGGGACAGTGCAGCAGATGAAGGAGATACTCGGTGCCAACCCGTGCCCCGTGCAGATCCCCATCGGAGCAGAAGAGAACTTCAAGGGCGTGGTCGACCTCATCACCATGAAGGCCATCCTCTGGAACGATGAGTCCATGGGTGCCGAATATGATATCGAGGAAATCCCCGCCAACCTCGTCGACGAGGCTCAGGAGTGGCGCGACAAGATGCTGGAGACAGCTTCCAACTACGATGACACCCTCATGGAGAAATACCTCGAAGGCGAGGAAATCACCAAGGAGGAAATCATCGCCGCCATCCGCAAGGGAACCGTGGCCATGGAGGTCACCCCGATGGTCTGCGGCTCGTCCTACAAGAACAAGGGTGTGCAACCATTGCTCGACTATGTCTGCGCATTCCTGCCTTCACCCATCGACGCCGTCCACATCGTAGGCGTCAACCCCGAGACGGAGGAGGAAGAGTCTCGCAAACCCTCCGAGGACGAACCGACATCGGCTTTGGCCTTCAAGATCGCCACCGACCCCTACATGGGACGTCTCGTCTTCTTCCGCGTCTATTCCGGAAAAGTGGCTGCAGGCTCCTATGTCTTCAACCCACGCTCTGGAAAGAAGGAGCGCATCAGCAGACTGTTCCAGATGAATTCCAACAAGGAAATCCCCATGGATTCCATCGACGCCGGCGACATCGGCGCTGGCGTGGGATTCAAGGACATCCACACCGGTGACACCCTCTGCGACGAGGAACATCCCATCGTGCTGGAGTCCATGACCTTCCCCGACCCCGTCATCGGCATCGCCGTGGAGCCCAAGTCACAGGCCGACATCGACAAACTCGGAATCGGACTGGCCAAGCTCGCAGAAGAGGACCCCACCTTCACCGTGAGGACCGACGAGCAGAGCGGACAGACCATCATCTCCGGAATGGGTGAGTTGCACCTCGATATCATCATCGACAGGCTCAAGAGAGAGTTCAAGGTGGAATGCAACCAGGGAAAACCCCAGGTGAACTACAAAGAGGCCATCACACGCACCGTGGAAATCGAAGAGGTCTACAAGAAGCAGACCGGCGGTCGTGGCAAGTATGCCAAGATCCTCGTACAGGTCGGACCTGTCGACGAAGACTACGATGTCAAGGCCAACGGCGGACTGCAGTTCGTCAACGAGGTGAAAGGTGGCAACATCCCCAAGGAGTACATCCCCTCCATCCAGAAGGGCTTCGAGACAGCCATGAAGAACGGCATCCTCGGAGGATATCCCGTGGAATCACTGAAGGTCACCGTCGTCGACGGAGGCTTCCACCCCGTGGACTCCGACCAGCTGTCATTCGAGATTGCTGCCATCCAAGCCTACAAGTCCGCATGCGTGAAGGCTGCTCCCGTGCTGATGGAACCCATCATGAAACTCGAGGTGGTCACACCTGAGGAGAGCATGGGCGACGTCATCGGAGACCTCAACAAGCGTCGCGGCCAGGTGCTCGGCATGGACGAGGCACGCTCCGGAGGACGCATCGTCAAGGCACTCGTGCCACTGTCGGAAACCTTCGGCTACGTCACCACACTCCGCACCATCACCTCGGGAAGGGCTACGTCCTCCATGGAGTACGCACACCACGCTCCGCTCTCGAGCTCGATTGCAAAGGCCGTCCTCACCGAAGTCAACGGCAGGGCCGACCTCGTATAAACGAAACAACATGTGGCGGCTGCGCGCTGCTTAGCGAATGACTCTTAAGCAGCGCTCCCAGCGCCACTCACCAAAATCATCAAACAAAAACATCATGAGTCAGAAAATCAGAATCAAACTGAAGTCCTACGACCACAAGCTCGTGGACAAGTCGGCCGAGAAGATCGTCAAGGCCGTGAAAGCTACAGACGCCGTCGTGAGCGGTCCCATCCCCCTGCCCACACACAAGCGCATCTACACTGTCAACCGCAGTACGTTCGTCAACAAGAAGGCACGCGAGCAGTTCCAACTCTCGGACTATAAGCGCCTCATCGACATCTACAGCTCTACTGCAAAAACCATCGACGCGCTGATGAAACTGGAACTCCCCAGCGGCGTGGAAGTGGAAATCAAAGTATAGAATTTCATTCACATATTTACAACAACAACCTTTAACAACAAATTGAAATGCCAGGATTAATTGGAAGAAAAATCGGAATGACATCCGTTTTCAGTGCCGACGGCAAAAACGTGCCGTGCACTGTTATCGAAGCTGGTCCTTGTGTTGTAACCCAGGTGAAGACAAAAGAGGTGGACGGCTATGAGGCCTACCAACTCGCTTTCGCAGAGGCCAAGGAGAAGAACACCACCAAGCCTCTCATGGGTATCTTCAAGAAAGCCGGGACAACACCGAAAAGACACTTGGCCGAGTTCAAGTTCGAGGAGGAATACAACCTCGGTGACACCATCACCGTGGAAATCTTCAACGACTCCACTTTCGTCGATGTCACAGGCACCTCCAAAGGAAAAGGTTTCCAGGGCGTCATGAAGCGCCATGGATTCGGAGGCGTCGGACAGCAGACTCACGGCCAGGACGACCGCGCACGCAAGCCGGGTAGCATCGGAGCTTGCTCCTATCCCGCCAAAGTCTTCAAAGGAATGAGGATGGCAGGACAGATGGGTGGAGACAGGGTCACCACCAAGAATCTCAGAGTGTTAAAAGTCATCCCTGAGCACAACCTCATCCTCGTGAAGGGGTCTGTGGCCGGATGCATTGGTTCAACCGTCTTAATTCAGAAATAATGGAAGTCAACGTATTAAATATCAAAGGTCAGGAGACGGGGCGCACTGCCACACTCAATGACGACATCTACGGCATCGAACCAAACGACCATGTCCTGTACCTCGACGTGAAGCAGTACCTCGCCAACCAAAGGCAGGGAACACACAAGGCTAAGGAGAGAAGCGAGCATAAAGGCAGCACCAGGAAGCTCGGACGCCAAAAGGGCGGCGGCGGTGCACGCCACGGTGACATCAACTCACCACTCCTCAGGGGAGGCGGCAGGGTCTTCGGTCCCAAGCCTCGCGACTACCGCACCAAACTCAACAAAAAGGTGAAGGTGCTCGCCCGCAAGAGCGCACTCTCATACAAAGTCCAGGAAGACGCCCTCATCGTCGTGGAAGATTTCACTTTCAATGAGCCAAAGACTAAAGAATTCATAAATGTTGTTAAAAATCTTAAAGTCGACGGCAAGAAAGTGCTTCTCGTTTTGCCAGAAGCAAATAAAAACGTATATTTGTCGGCTCGTAACTTGCAGCGTTCCGAGGTTATACTTGCATCATCACTCAATGCTTACAAAGTTTTGAATGCTGATGTTCTTGTCGTGACCGAAAATTCGCTGAAGACCATCGACACAATCTTAACTAAATAACCAGGAGAATAGAAATGGCACTTATTTTGCGTCCACTGGTCACTGAGAAGATGACCAAGACTACCGACAAACGTCCCAACCGTTATGGTTTCATCGTACGTCCGGAAGCTAACAAACTCCAGATAAAGGAAGAAGTCGAGCGTCTGTACAACGTTACAGTGGTCGACGTGAACACGATGCTCTTTGCCGGGAAGCGCTCGCAGCGTTACACCAAGGCAGGCATGATCAAGGGTCAGAAGAGCTCGTTCAAAAAAGCTATCGTCACGCTCAAAGAGGGCGAGACTATCGATTTCTACAGCAATATTTAAAAATAAAATGGCAGTACGTAAATTAAAGCCCGTCACACCGGGCCAAAGACACAAGATTATTGGTACGTTCGAAGAGATTACTGCATCCGTACCAGAGAAGTCTCTCGTTAGAGGAAAGCGCTCCACCGGAGGTAGGAACAATTCCGGCAAGATGACCGTCCGCTACAGAGGTGGAGGACACAAGAGAAAGCTTCGCCTCGTGGATTTCAAACGAGAGAAGGATGGTGTTCCCGCAGTGGTGAAAACTATCGAGTACGATCCCAACCGCTCTGCTCGCATCGCCCTGCTCTACTATGCTGATGGCGAAAAACGCTACATTATTGCTCCCATCGGGCTCCAGGTGGGCGACAAACTCAATTCCGGCGCTGAGGCAGCACCTGAAGTGGGCAACGCCCTTCCATTGGCCAAGATTCCCGTGGGTACCGTGATCCACAACATCGAGCTCCGCCCGGGACAGGGTGCCAAGCTCGTCAGGTCGGCCGGTAATTTCGCTCAGTTAACCTCTCGTGAAGGAGATTACTGCGTTGTCAAACTCCCTTCGGGAGAGATTCGCAAAATCCTCAGTGCTTGCAAGGCTACCATCGGTAGCGTCGGCAACTCCGACCACGCCCTCGAGCAGTCGGGTAAGGCCGGACGCACCCGCTGGCTTGGAAGGCGCCCGCACAACCGCGGCGTCGTGATGAACCCGCACGACCACCCGATGGGCGGTGGCGAGGGACGCCAGTCTGGCGGACACCCCCGCTCACGCACCGGACTCTATGCCAAGGGACTCAAGACACGCGCTCCCAAGAAGCATTCGAACAAGTACATTATCGAGAGAGCAAACAAGAAAAAATAGTTAACAAGAGGAAATTATGAGTCGTTCACTTAAGAAAGGTCCATACATCAACGTAGCTCTCGAGAAGAAAATTCTCGCCATGAACGAGAGCGGCAAGAAAACGGTCGTCAAGACCTGGGCCAGGGCATCTATGATCTCACCCGACTTCGTGGGTCATACTGTTGCAGTACATAACGGAAACAAATTCATCCCTGTTTACATCACCGAGAACATGGTGGGTCACAAACTCGGAGAGTTCTCCCCAACTCGCAGGTTTGGCGGACACGCCGGAAACAAGAAGTAAGCAGGCCAACCCTTTGAATAAAAAACAATAACATAATGGGAGCAAGAAAGAAAATCGCGGCTGAGAAAAGAAAGGAAGCCGCCAAGAACCTCTACTTTGCCAAACTCGTAGGGGTGCCCTCATCACCAAGGAAAATGAGATACGTCGTCGACATGATCCGTGGCATGGAGGTCAACAAGGCACTCGGAGTGCTCAAGTTCTCTAACAAGAAGGCCGCCATCGACGTGGAGAAACTCCTCCGCTCTGCCGTGGCCAACTGGGAGGCCAAGAATGACCGTAAGGCTGAGGACGGAGAACTTTACGTCTCTCGCGTCTTCGTCGATGAGGGAGTCACATGGAAGAGAATGAGACCTGCACCGCAGGGACGTGGATACCGCATCCGCAAGCGCAGCAACCACGTCACCCTTTTCGTAGATTCAAAAACTAATGACGATAAAGAATAAACAGAATGGGACAGAAAGTTAATCCAATCAGCAACCGTCTGGGAATCATCAGAGGATGGGACTCCAACTGGTTCGGAGGCAAGAGCTTCGGCGAAAACATCGTGGAAGACCAGAAGATCCGCAAATACCTCAATGAGAGACTGGCCAACGCCAGCGTTTCCCGTATCGTCATTGAGCGCACACTCAAGCTTGTCACCATCACCATCTGCACCGCTCGTCCGGGTAAGGTCATCGGCAAGGGCGGCGAGGATGTCGACAAGTTGAAGGAAGAACTGAAGAAACTCTCCAACAAGGAGATTCAAATCAACATCTATGAGGTGAAGAAGCCCGACCTCGACGCCACCATCGTTGCGAACAACATCGCACGTCAGCTCGAGGGCAAGATCGCCTACAGGCGCGCCATCAAGCAGGCCATCGCCAATGCCATGCGCGCACAGGCCGAGGGCATCAAGATCCAAATCACCGGACGCCTCAACGGTGCTGAAATGGCCCGTAAGGAGATGTACAAGGAGGGAAGGACACCTCTGCACACCTTCCGCGCAGACGTGGACTACTGCCAGGCCGAAGCTCTCACCAAGGTAGGCATCTTGGGCATCAAGGTGTGGATCTGCCGCGGAGAGGTTTATGGAAAGGTTGACCTCGCACCCAACTTCACTCAGGAGAAGGCCGGTGGAAGACAAGGAGGCGGTGGACGCCCAAGAGGAGGTCGCAAGAGAAATAACCGTTAAAAAAAGAAGCTACAATGTTACAGCCAAAAAGAGTAAAATATAGAAGACCTCAGGACGGACGCGGCAAGAAAGGCAACTCCGGCAGGGGTACTGAACTGGCCTTTGGTTCGTTCGGCATCAAGACACTCGAGCACAAATGGATCGACAGCCGTCAGATTGAGGCTGCACGTGTCGCCGTCAACAGGTATATGCAGCGCGAGGGACAGGTGTGGATTCGCATCTTCCCGGACAAACCCATCACAAGGAAGCCGGCAGACGTCCGTATGGGTAAGGGCAAGGGTGACCCCGCAGGATGGGTGGCACCTGTTCAGCCCGGCCGCATCCTCTTCGAAGTAGAAGGTGTCAGTTTCGACATCGCAAAGGAGGCTCTCCGCCTCGCTGCGCAGAAACTGCCCGTGAAAACCAAGTTCGTCGTTAGACGTGATTTCGACAAAAACGCATAAGCCATGAAGATAAATGAAGTAAGGGAACTCTCTACCCAGGACTTGGTCGAGAGACTTGAGGGAGCCATGGCCAACCTTCAGCAACTGAAGATGAACCATGCCATCACTCCGCTGGAGAATCCTATGCAAATCAAGATGGTCCGCAAAGACATCGCCCGCATGAAGACTGAGCTCCGTCAAAGAGAACTTAACAAATAACAATGGTCCAGATGGAAACAAGAAATTTAAGAAAAACAAGAACGGGTGTTGTCGTGAGCAACAAGATGGATAAAACCATTGTTATTGCCGCCAAGTTCAAGGAGATGCACCCCATCTACGGCAAGTTTGTGCAGAAGACAAAGAAATACCATGCACATGACGAGAAAAACGAGGCCAACATCGGCGACACCGTGCTCATTATGGAAACCCGTCCCTTGAGCAAGACCAAGAGATGGAGACTAGTTCAAATCATCGAAAAAGCTAAGTAATCATGATACAGGCAGAATCAAGACTGACAGTTTGCGACAACAGCGGAGCTCGCGAGGCACTCTGCATCAGGGTGCTCGGAGGTACGCGCCGCCGTTACGCCAGCGTGGGAGACATCATCGTCGTGGCCGTTAAGAACGTCATACCTTCCAGCGACCTGAAGAAAGGTGCCATCTCCAAAGCACTCATCGTCCGCACCAAGAAAGAGGTGCGCAGGGCCGATGGTTCCTACATCAGGTTCGACGACAACGCATGCGTCCTGCTCAACAATGCTGGCGAGCTTAGGGGAAGCCGCATCTTCGGACCCGTCGCCAGAGAGTTGCGCGCCGTCAATATGAAGGTGGTGTCCCTCGCACCAGAGGTACTTTAACATTTTAAACAGCACTACACCAATGATCAAATTACATATCAAAAAAGGCGACAACGTGATTGTCCTCGCTGGTGAGGACAAGGGCAAGACCGGAAAGGTGCTCCAAGTGGACCGCGAGAAGATGCGCGCCATCGTAGAAGGTGTCAACATCGTCACCAAGAGTGCCAAACCTTCGGCCAAGAACCCTCAAGGAGGCTTCGTCAAGGTGGAGGCTCCCATCCACATCTCCAACCTGAGCCTCATCGACCCAAAGAGCGGAGAAGCCACTCGAATCGCAATCAAGGTGAAAGAGGACGGTAAGAAAGTCCGCATCGCCAAAAAATCAGGAGAGGAGATTAAATAATGAATACAGCACAGTTAAAGAAACAGTACAATGAAGTCATTGCACCGGCGCTGATGAAGCAGTTCAACTACTCCTCGCCCATGCAAATACCGACTCTGAAGAAGATCGTCATCAACCAGGGTCTCGGAGACGCCACCCAGGAGAAGAAAATCATCGACGTGGCCATCAACGAGCTCACCGCCATCGCAGGACAGAAGGCCGTTGCCACTTACTCCAAGAAGGACATCGCCAACTTCAAGCTCCGCAAGAAGATGCCCATCGGCGTCATGGTGACTCTGCGCAGGGAGCGCATGTATGAGTTCCTCGAGAAGCTCGTCCGCGTGGCACTGCCCCGTATCCGCGACTTCAAGGGTATCGAGTCGAGACTCGACGGCCGTGGCAACTACACCCTCGGCATCGACGAGCAAATCATCTTCCCTGAGATCAACCTCGACAGCATCGAGCGCATCCAGGGCATGAACATCACTTTCGTCACCTCCGCTAACACCGACGAGGAGGGCTTCGCCCTGCTCAAGGCTTTCGGACTTCCTTTCAAAAACGCTAAAAACGCATAATCCATGGCAAAAGAATCAATGAAGGCCCGTGAGGTCAAAAGGGCAAGGCTCGTGGCCAAGTATGCTGAGAAGCGCGCCGCACTCAAGAAAATCATCGCCACCTCCAACGACATCGCCGAGGCTTACGAGGCAGCACGCAAGTTGCAAAGCATCCCGCGCAACGCCAACCCGATCCGCCTCCACAACCGTTGCAAGATCACTGGTCGTCCAAAGGGTTACATGAGACAGTTCGGCCTCTCCCGCATCCAATTCCGCGAGATGGCGTCTGCCGGCCTCATCCCTGGCGTGAAGAAGGCAAGTTGGTAAGAAAGAAGACAGCTTTTTATATTTAATATTGTCGGGGGAGTCCCGATTAATTAAACATTTTATTTTATGACAGATCCAATAGCAGATTATCTGACAAGGCTCAGAAATGCAATCATGGCACATCACCGTGTCGTGGAGGTTCCTGCATCCAACATCAAGAAGGAGATCACCAAGATCCTCTTCGAGAAGGGCTACATCCTCAACTACAAGTTCATCGAGGACGGTCCGCAGGGCACCATCAAGGTCGCGCTCAAGTATGATCCGACGACCAAGGCTAACGCCATCAAGAAACTCAAGAGAGTTTCCACTCCTGGTCTCCGCAAGTACACGGGGTACAAGGACATGCCGAGAGTTATCAACGGATTGGGCATCGCCATCTTGTCCACATCCAAAGGTGTAATGACAGACAAGGAAGCCAAAGAACTGAAGATCGGCGGCGAAGTCCTTTGCTACGTCTATTAATCAAGGGAGGAAAGCAAAATGTCTAGAATAGGTAAATTGCCCATCGCCATCCCGGCTGGCGTAGAAGTCAAGCACGACAAGCAGACCCACATCGTGACCGTCAAAGGTCCGAAGGGTGAACTCTCACAAAAAGTGGACCCTTCTGTCAACATGACATTGGAGAATGGTGAATTGGTTTTCGCCATCAACGAAGACAGTCCCGTCAACCTCAAGCAGAAGCAGGCTTTCCACGGCCTCTACAGGGCATTGGTCAACAACATGGTTGTCGGTGTCAGCGAAGGATTCCAGAAGACACTCGAACTCGTCGGCGTGGGCTACCGTGTCTCCAACAAGGGCAACCTTCTTGAGTTCGCACTGGGATACTCACATCCCATTTTCATCATGCTGCCCCCAGAGGTGAAGGTGGAAACCAAGTCTGAGAGAAATCAGAATCCTGTCATCATCTTGGAGTCTTGCGACAAGCAGTTGCTCGGACTCATTTGTGCTAAGATTCGCTCTTTCCGCATGCCTGAACCTTACAAGGGCAAGGGTATCCTGTTCAAGGGTGAGGTCATCCGCAGGAAGTCTGGCAAGTCGGCCTCGGCTAAGTAACTATAAAACCTTACGATTATGACAACGAAGAAAATAGAAAGACGAATCAAGATCAAATACAGAATTCGCAAGAAGGTCAATGGCACTGCCGAGCGTCCACGCATGACGGTTTTCCGCAGCAACAAGGGCATCTATGTGCAAATCATCGACGACTCCTGGATGAATACGGAGAAGCCTTTCACCACCATCGTGAAGAAAAAGCACCCCAAGCGCAACGTGGCCGTGCAGAACTACCCGAAGGGAAAGACTCTCGTATCCGCTTCTTCCAAGGGAATGGAGAACATGCCCAAATGCCAACAGGCAGAGAAAGTGGGCGAGCTGATAGCAGAAAGAGCGAAGGCCGCTGGCATTACAGCTGTCGTGTTCGACCGTAATGGTTATCTGTATCACGGAAGAGTGAAGCAACTGGCTGACGCAGCCCGTAAAGGTGGACTAAATTTTTAAACGATCATGGCAATCAATAGAGTAAAAATCAATAGTGATTCTGAGTTGAAGGACCGCCTGGTGGCTATCAACCGCGTCACCAAGGTGACCAAGGGTGGTCGAACATTCACATTCGCTGCCATCGTCGTTGTGGGCGACGGAAAAGGCATCATCGGATGGGGTCTCGGCAAGGCTGGCGAAGTGACTTCCGCCATCGCCAAAGGTGTTGAGGCTGCTAAGAAGAACCTCGTGAAGGTTCCCGTGCTCAAGGGCACCATTCCCCATGAGATGGAAGTTGCCTTCGGAGGCGCCAAGGTGTTCCTCAAGCCCGCAGCTCCCGGTACTGGTATGGTGGCTGGTGGCGCCATGCGCGCCGTCCTCGAAAGCGCCGGCATCACAGACGTGCTGGCCAAGTCGAAGGGCTCTTCCAACCCGCACAACCTCGTGAAGGCCACCATCAAGGCGCTCTGCGAGATGCGTGACGCATACACTGTCGCCGGCGACCGTGGCATTTCAATGCAAAAAGTATTTAGAGGATAAGGAGGAATTGATATGGCTACAATCAAAATCAAGCAGATCAAGAGCAAAATCGGTTACCCCGTAGACCAGAAGCGCACTCTCGAGGCCCTTGGGCTTCGCAAGATCTCGCAAGTGGTCGAGAAGGAGGACACTCCCTCCATTCGCGGCATGATCCGCAAGGTGCATCACCTGGTGACCATAGTAGAATAATCAAACAGACATTTTAAAGCGAAGGATTTATGAAATTACATACGTTGAAACCCGCTCCCGGCTCCACTCACTCGCGTCGTCGCATCGGTCGTGGCACCGGTTCTGGTCTGGGTGGTACATCCACACGTGGCCACAAAGGCGCCAAGTCGCGCTCTGGTTACAAGAGGAAGATAGGCTTCGAGGGTGGCCAGATGCCACTCCAACGCCGTGTCCCAAAGGCTGGATTCAAGAACATCAACCATAAGGAGTATTTCGCAGTCAACCTTTCCACGCTGCAGAAGCTTGCAGACAAGGGACTGACGAAAATCGGCATTGAGGAACTCAAGGCCGCCGGTCTCACCAATGGCAAGGAATTGGTGAAAATCCTTGGCATGGGAGAGCTCACCGCTCAATTGGAGGTTGAGGCTCATGCCTTCTCGAAAACTGCCGAGGCAGCCATCCAGGCAGTTGGTGGTAAAACAACTATAATCTAAGTAAATGAAAAAGTTTATCGAGACACTGAAGAACATTTGGAAGGTGGAGGACTTGCGTCAGCGCGTCCTCATCACCATCCTGTTCACTGCGATCTATCGCTTTGGTTCGTTCGTCGTACTTCCTGGCATCGACCCGGAAAAGTTGGGAAAACTGCAGGAACAGACCCAGGGCGGTTTGATGTCGCTGCTCGACATGTTCTCCGGTGGTGCTTTCTCCAACGCGTCAATGTTCGCGCTGGGAATCATGCCATACATCTCTGCATCCATCGTGATGCAGTTGCTCGCCGTCGCTGTACCCTATTTCCAGAAAATGCAGCGAGAGGGTGAGAGTGGCAGGAAGAAGATCATGTGGTACACGCGTATCCTTACCGTGGCCATCCTTCTCTTCCAGGCTCCCTCTTACCTCATCAACCTCAAGATGCAGTCTGCCGCTGCCTTGAACCCGGCCATCTCCTGGACGTGGTTCATGTGGACGGGACTCGTCATCCTCGCTGCCGGTAGCATGTTCATCCTATGGCTGGGTGAGCGCATCACCGACAGGGGCGTTGGCAATGGCATTTCGCTCATCATCATGATCGGCATCATCGCACGTCTGCCGAGTGCGTTCATGCAGGAGGTCACCAATCGTTTCACCGAGACCAAGGGCGGTGGTATCATCATGCTCATCATCGAGTTGCTGATTCTCTTCGCCGTGGTATGTGCTTCGATTCTCCTCACCCAGGCAGTGCGTAAGGTGCCGGTGGAGTACGCTCGCCGTGTACAAGGCAACAAGACCTATGGCGGAGCGCGCCAGTACATTCCCTTGAAGCTGTTTGCTGCCAACGTGATGCCTATCATCTTCGCCCAGGCGTTGATGTTCATCCCTCTGGCTCTCGTGCAGTATACCACTGACAGCACCAACTATGTGATGCGCTCACTCCTCGACCACACCAGCTTGTTGTACAACGTGATCTTTGCGATACTCATCATCGCGTTCACCTATTTCTACACGGCCATCACCCTCAATCCCACTCAGATGGCTGAGGACATGAAGAGGAACAACGGTTTCATACCGGGTGTCAAGCCAGGTAAGCCCACTGCCGACTACATCGACACGATCATGTCGCGCATCACGCTTCCCGGTTCGCTCTTCATCGCATTCATCGCCGTCATGCCTGCATTTGCAAGCTTGCTTGGCGTGCCGCAGGGATTCGCACAGTTCTTCGGCGGCACATCGTTGCTGATTCTCGTGGGTGTGGTGATCGACACTTTGCAGCAGATTCAGAGTCATCTGATGATGCGTCATTACGACGGATTGCTCAATTCCGGACGCACACGTGGAAACGGTGTATCGGCATATTGATGCCCTGCAATGAGCATATTTCTCAAGACTGAAGATGAAATAGGGCTGATGAGGCGGGCCAACAGACTCGTAGGCCTTACGCTCGCCGAACTGGCTCGACATATCAAACCGGGTGTCTCAACTCTCCAACTTGACAAGATAGCTGGAGAGTTCATCCGCGACAATGGGGCGACTCCTACCTTCAAGGGTTTCCCAAACCCGTATGGTGGTCCTTTCCCCGCAAACATATGCACGTCGGTGAATGATGTCGTCGTCCATGGTGTGCCGAATGAAAAGACGGTGCTGAAAGAAGGTGACATCATCTCCATCGACTGTGGCACGCTCCTCGATGGATTCAACGGCGACTCTTGCTACACGTTCTGCGTGGGCGAGGTGAGCCCGGAGGTCAAGAGGTTGTTAGCCACCACATACGAGTCTCTGTACAAGGCCATCGAGGTGGCTGTCGCAGGACACCATGTGGGCGACATCGGTTCGACAGTGCAGGACTATTGCGAGGAGAGAGGCTACGGCATCGTACGGGAGCTCACCGGCCATGGCATCGGACGCAAGATGCACGAGGATCCCATGGTGCCCAATTACGGCAGGCGTGGGAACGGACCGTTGCTCAAGGCGGGCATGTGCATAGCCATAGAGCCAATGGTCACCATGGGTGACAAGGCCGTGGTGCTGGCACCTGACAAATGGTCGGTGCTCACTCGTGACCATCGGCCGGCCGCTCACTACGAGCACACCATCGCCATACGTCGTGGAAAGTCGGAAATATTATCATCTTTTGAGGAAATAGAATCAATAGTAGGAAAAATCTGTTAGAATATGGCAAAGCAAGCCGCAATAGAGCAAGACGGTACCATCGTGGAGGCCCTCTCCAATGCGATGTTCCGTGTCGAGTTAGAGAATGGGTGTCCCATCACGGCCCACATCTCGGGCAAGATGAGAATGCACTACATCAAAATCTTGCCTGGTGACAAGGTGAAGGTCGAGATGAGCCCTTACGACCTGACAAAAGGCAGGATAGTGTTTAGATACAAATAATTATCAGTTATGAAGACAAGAGCATCATTGAAGAAGCGCACCCCTGATTGCAAGATCGTGCGTAGGAAGGGCCGTCTTTTTGTCATCAACAAGAAGAACCCCAAATACAAGCTTCGTCAGGGTTGAGCATCAACAAGGGCAGTGATTGCCCTGTAAGAACAAACATTTTTAAATTTTTTACAAACAAACATGGCAATAAGAATTGTTGGAGTAGATTTGCCCCAGAACAAGCGTGGCGAAATCGCATTGACCTATATCTACGGCATAGGTCGAAGTAGTTCAGCAAAGATATTGGACAAGGCGGAAGTAGATCGTGGCCTCAAGGTCAACGAGTGGTCTGACGACCAAGCTGCCAGAATCCGTGAGATTATCGGAGCTGAGTACAAAGTGGAAGGCGACCTCAGGTCGGAAATCCAAATGAACATCAAGCGTCTCATGGACATCGGTTGCTATAGGGGCGTCAGGCATCGTAACGGTCTTCCCGTACGCGGTCAGAGCACAAAGAACAATGCTCGCACCAGAAAAGGTAAGAAGAAGACTGTCGCTAACAAGAAAAAGGCTACCAAGTAATCAACTACAAAGTTTTACACTACTATGGCAAAGAAAACAGTCACTTCGAAAAAGAGAAATGTCAAGGTGGATGCTCTTGGACAATTGCATGTCCACAGTTCATTCAATAATATCATCGTGACACTGGCCAACAGCGAGGGTCAGGTCATCTCATGGTCGTCTGCTGGAAAGATGGGTTTCCGCGGATCGAAAAAGAACACCCCGTACGCTGCGCAGATGGCCGCAGAGGATTGCGCCAAGGTGGCTTACGACCTCGGCTTGAGGAAAGTCAAGGCCTATGTCAAGGGTCCTGGAAACGGACGTGAGTCGGCCATCAGGGCCATCCACGGTGCCGGTATCGAGGTTACCGAAATCATCGACGTCACTCCGCTGCCACACAACGGCTGCAGGCCTCCGAAACGCCGTCGCGTATAATCATCAATTTGCTCGCGGGAATGCCGTCGAGGCACTACCTGCGGGCATCAAAAAATCAAAGCAACATTTTTTTTTAGTATGGCAAGATACATAGGACCGAAATCAAAAATTGCGCGCCGCTTCGGACAACCGATTTTCGGCGCCGACAAAGTTTTGTCCAGGAGAAACTTCCCTCCCGGACAGCATGGCAACAACAGAAGACGCAAGCAGTCTGAATATGCTGTCATGTTGGCAGAGAAGCAAAAAGCCAAGTATACCTATGGGGTGCTTGAGCGCCAGTTCAGAAACATGTTCGAGAAGGCTGCCAAAGCAGAAGGCATTACCGGTGAGGTGCTGCTTCAGAACTTGGAGAGCAGACTCGACAACATTGTCTTCCGTCTCGGAATCGCACCAACTCGCGCTGCAGCACGTCAACTCGTAAGCCACAAGCATATCGTGGTCGATGGGAATGTGGTCAACATCCCTTCTTACTCCGTGAAGCCCGGCCAGGTGGTGGGCGTTCGCGAGAAGTCAAAGTCGCTTGAGGTCATCCAAGACCGTCTCGCAGGGTTCGACCATAGCAAATATCCCTGGTTGGAATGGGATGAGGACACCAAGAGTGGCAAATACCTTCACAAACCAGAGCGCGCTGATATTCCTGAGGAAATCAAGGAGCAGTTAATCGTTGAGTTGTACTCTAAATAATCAATCATTAATGGCGATATTAGCATTTCAAAAACCCGACAAAGTCGTAATGTTGGAGGCGAACGATAAGTTCGGTAAGTTCGAATTCCGTCCTCTTGAGCCTGGCTTTGGCGTTACCATCGGCAACGCCCTGAGGCGAATTCTTCTCTCCTCACTCGAGGGCTTTGCCATCAACACCATCAAAATCGGTGGCGTTGAGCATGAGTTCTCGTCTGTGCCTGGAGTAAAGGAGGATGTCACCAACATTATCTTGAATCTCAAACAAGTGAGGTTCAAGCAATCAGTAGAAGAATTCGAGAACGAGAAAGTTAGTATCACCGTGGAGAATTCCACAGAATTCAAGGCTGGTGATATAACCAAGTATCTGACTGGATTTGAAGTGTTAAACCCAGATTTGGTGATTTGTCATTTAGATGTCAAAGCGTCGATGCAACTCGACATAACCATCAACAAGGGACGTGGATACGTGCCTGCTGATGAGAACCGTGAAGACTGCACCGATGTCAACGTAATTCCAATCGATTCTATCTACACCCCAATCCGTAATGTGAAGTATACCGTCGAGCCATACAGGGTCGAGCAAAAGACCGACTACGACAAACTCGTGCTCGAGGTTACCACGGATGGTTCCATCCACCCGAAGGATGCATTGAAAGAGGCTGCCAAAATCCTCATCCATCACTTCATGCTCTTCTCCGACGAGAAGATCACACTCGAAACTCCGGGTACTACAGAAAACCAGGAGTTTGATGAGGAAGTCCTTCACATGCGTCAACTACTCAAGACCAAACTTGTCGAGATGAACCTTAGCGTCCGCGCTCTCAACTGTCTCAAAGCCGCTGACGTGGAAACCCTTGGCGACTTGGTGCAGTTCAACAAGACCGACCTGCTCAAGTTCCGCAACTTCGGTAAGAAATCGCTCTCCGAGCTTGATGATTTGCTCGAGAGTCTGAATCTTTCGTTTGGAACCGATATTTCAAAGTACAAAATTGAAAAAAATTAAAAACGAGAAATGAGACACAATAAGAAATTCAACCATCTGAGTCGTACTGCTGACCATCGCAATGCCATGCTTGCCAACATGACCATTTCGTTGATCATGCACAAAAGAATCACTACGACTCTCGCAAAGGCAAAGGCCTTGAAAAAGTATGCCGAGCCGCTGATCAACCGCTGCAAGCTCGAGTATAACAAGACCAAGGAAGAGTCCACCCCCAACCGTCGTGTGGTCTTCCGCTACTTGCAGAACAAAGAGGCTCTGAAGGAGCTCTTCGGCCCCGTGGCTGAGAAGATTGGCGACCGCCCCGGTGGATACACCCGCATCATCAAACTGGGTTACCGCTTGGGCGACGCAGCTCAGACCTGCTTCATCGAACTCGTCGACTTTGATGAGAACATGGCAAAGGCCACCAAGACAGCCAAGAAGACTCGCCGCAGCCGCCGCAAGTCTTCAGAGGCCCAGACCGAGGCCCCTGTTGCCACTCAGGAAGAGACCGCTGAATAAAGCACTGTTCCCACATACATGAAGCCCCTGGCAGAATGCTGCCAGGGGCTTTTGTCGTGGTTGGGTATGTGCTCCGACCACTGCGATTCCTTCGATTCCTCCGCATCCTCCGCCCCTTCTGATTTTCCAATTAGGGTTTTCCCTATCTTTTTTTGGGGATTTTCCATTTGCGATGCCATGGGATATGCTTACTTTTGCCATCGTGAAGAGGTGGCCTTCGCTGCCGGGATGAAGAAAAGATGCCGTAACAGGTGGAAAAGTCGATTCCCTCGCTTCCATGTCGAAAAAAAACATTATATTTGCAAGACAACAATTGGATAAGAAAATGAAAAGGTTATTTATTTACATCGCATGTGCAGCCTTGTTGCTTACCGGCTGCGGCACTTATACCGGTACGGGCGCTTTCACCGGTGCTCATTTCGGCTCCATCCTCGGCTCTGCCATAGGAGGCATCACGGGCGGCTATAGGGGTAGCGACGTGGGCACCATCATCGGCATGGCCGGTGGCGCTGTCGTGGGTGCTGCCATAGGCAGTGCGGCCGACGAAGCCAATCGTCGCGAGGTGCATGAGCGTTACGAGCAGGTGCAACGTAACAAGCGGCAGCAAAACTATCCCGACAGGCGTTATGACGACCAAGGCTACTTCGACCCTTCTGGCTCGGGCGACGACAGGCTTTACGACTTCAACGGCTCCGACTACACGGGCGACTACTCTGCCTCCAGCGCAAGGGTGATGGCTCCTGGTGCATCGAGCATTGAAGAAATCAGCACCGGCTATTCGGTGAACAACAAGATCGAGGTGCGCAATCCCCGGTTCGTGGATGACAACCGCGACGGATTCATCAACTCCAACGAGGTGAGCAAGGTCATCTTCGAGGTGTACAACAATTCCGACCAGATGCTCTATGACCTGCAACCCATCGTGGTGGAGTCATCGGGAGTGAAAAACCTCTATATCTCGCCCACCATCCATGTCGAGCACCTCGCTCCGGGAAAAGGCATACGCTACACCGCCATGGTGAAGACGGGAAGGGTGAAAGACGGAAACGCCACCTTCTGCCTGTCTGTGCTACAGGGAAACCGCGTGATGTCGAACGTCACGGAGTTCACTGTCAGGACAAGAAGATGAATTGAAAGACGCGTCAATCTGGAACAACCAAGAGGTCATGGAAATCGATTTCCATGACCTCTTGGTTGTTTGTGGGAGATGATAGGAGTATAGGAGGTTATTGTTCCTCTTTCACTGCCACGCATTCCATTTCCACAAGCCACTCCGGGCGGCACACCTTGCCTTGGAGCAACACGTGGGGAGTGGTGGGGTAGGCCTTGCTGAGGAATGCCTCCACCAGTTCACGGTCGGAGGGGTCTCTGAGGTATACCAGGAAATATCTGACATCTCTCATCGTGGAGCCTCCGTCGTGCAGGAGGGCTCCAATGTTTTCCAACAGGCGTGCCGTCTGGCGCTGGATGTCGCCTACATACATGGCCTTGCCGTGCTTGTCGATGCTTGCCGTGCCGGAGATGAAGATGGTCTGCTTGCCGTCCAAATCAAGGCGTGTGCCGCGCTCGAAGGATACACCGTATTCGTGTGTGGGGTTCAGGTTGTCGAGCGCATGAAGGTATTTCATATCCGTTTCTTTCACTTCCGGGTAGGTGAGGAAGTCGATGGCAACGGATGCACTGCGCGTCTGCGAGAAGCCACCGATGCCGGTGCTGGCGATGAAATGGGTCTCCGGGGTGAGCCCTTGGTTGCGGAAGATGTCGTTGCGGGCACGCACCATCCCTTCGTAATTCACGTCGATGTCTGCCACGTAAATCCATGTCCTCACGCAGTGCTCCTTCAGCGTCAATCCCTTCTCCTTCATCTTGTCCAGGTATTTGTTGAAGATGAGCATTGTCTGGATGTAGGAATTGGCTCCTCGTGTCTCTTCCTCGCTCAGGCGGATGCTGTCAAGTATGAAGTTGTCGCTGCTGTCCGAAGTCTTCACCAAGATGGTGATTTTCGAGCCGTCGAGTGGCGGCTGCTCAATGATGGAGCAGGCAGCCTTGCTGAGGATGGATTGGTAGAGTGTGGAGGTGACGAGGTCGTCGTATTGGTTTTGCGCATCGCTGAGAAACACCTTGGTGAGTTGGAGGTGGCGGCCGGCCGACTGCTCCTCTTCCAAATAGGTGGAAAGGGTGAGGTAAAGCTCACCCAAGCGGTTTGCAAACCGCTCTCTTCCCTTCGGTGCGATGATAGTGTATTTGTCCATTATAATTTGCGACTTGTGGCGTGATTTTGCTTTTGGTCTACAAAGGTAATGAAAACCGAGTGCAATGCAAAGCAAAAGACGAAGTTTTTGCTTTCATTGCCGAGGAGCATCTTATCTTCGCCGTCAGGCAAAGGTAATGAAAACCGAGTGCAATGCAAAGCAAAAGACGAAGTTTTTGCTTTCATTGCCGAGTAACGAATTGGGCGACATACAAAATGAAACCCCGAATAACTGTTTTTCCAAGCCTTTGGCTTGGATGAATCACAACCACCCCGCCCCCTCCTTGAAGTCCTAAGGAGGGGTACCTGCCCTCCCCCCGTCCCCCTCCCGACATCGGGAGGAGGCTCAACCGCACCTACGCGGTGATCGTTCATTAAGGTACTGCTCCCTTAAAAGCGGTCGCTGTGATTTTTTACGCAACAAAGTTGCGATTACCTTTGTTCGC
>JAFZSL010000013.1 GCA_017619375.1 Prevotella sp.
CATCACCAATGACATGGACTACGAAAGGGACCATGAGTTCAAGAGGATTCAGAGAAAGAACGAGCAGGACATAGGGAATTAGTATTTATTAACAAAATAAACTTGCATATTATCATAGGAAGCAAGGGGAGGGGATGGGGTTGGGTCTGTAACTTATTGGCTACAAGCTTGTTCCACACTTCCCATTTTAAAAAATAGGAGTCGCCTATGGCGAGAAATGGTAAGAAAATGGTAAGAAAATATTTTTTCCATAAGGGTAGTCAACGCCCCCTGGCCCCCTCTAATCTTAGAGGGGGAGTGAGTTACATCACTTGCTTCGCACTTCTTGGCGACAAGAATGTTCAGGCGGAAATAACGCCAAGAATGGCGGTGCAAAAGGCCCGTGCGCATACCCCCGAAGTCGTAGGAGTTACTTCAGGAGGGGATGGGGTGGGGTCTGTAACTTATTGGCTACAAGCTTGTTCTACACTTCCCATTTTTAAAAATAGGAGTCGCCTACGGCGAGAAATGGAAAGTTTACACTTCAACAATTGACGTGTGTTCACCTTTTTCATCCTTTTTGAGAGTGCCTTGGCACTTTTTCCATCTTCATTTTTGGATAAATCGCTCTCGCTCGGCAAACTGAAAACAAGCTTTCGTCTGCTCTCGCTTAATCGCGATTTTCCTCCTTTTTCCCCCTTTTTTATTATTCTTCTTCTTTATTGCAACCATTAACATCTTGTGAATCAAAGGCATAAGAGATGTGTATAAGATTAGCCTTGAATGGGAGGGGATACCATTCGGCTCACGGCCATCTAAACTCACTTTTTCAAGTGGGCTCATTCTTAAATTCTCAAATTCGTGATAGAAAATACTTGAAAAACTTCACTGGATCACTTTCTTGCCATTCACAATCTGGATGGAATGATGGTGTTGTGGGTCTTTTATTTGGCGTCCCTGCAGGTCATAGACCCGGCTGTCGGTTGGACGTTGAACCATATTCCGGATGCCGGTGGATTCCTCGAAGAACTGCCAGTTGTCGAATCCGAACTGTTCAACGGCTGCGCCCGATATGATAAAGAAAAGGTCTTGAACCCCGGTGACGGGCGTTGTCAAATCGCAAGTCATGTCTGTCCACTCACCGTTTGTCGCCACGTTCAGCTTGCCGATGACCGTTCCCGTCCGGCTGCCGAGGCGTATCGAGATCGTCTCATTCTTAACAGACTTTACGCGAGCGGTGAACGACCTGGCCCCAACTTCACCGAAGTCCACGTTGCGCACCTTGATGTATCCACTACGGTTGTTGCTGATGACATGACATCCGTTGTAGTCACCCTCGCACCGCACTCCCTGACACTGATTGATGGTCTCGGCCTCCTGCTTGTCGAAGGGGTTCAGTGTCTGAAGAGGCTCCACACCTTTCTGCGTGAACGGTATGAAGGGGATGGTGCCATCTGCGTTGGGCGTGAACTCCTCCACACATGTGGAGCGCTTGTAACCACCGCCTCCCGGGAGTTTGCCGTTGTGGTAGAACATATAGTAATGCCCCTTGTACTCCACGCTGCCGCCATGAATGGTGAAACTATTGTCCGCCTGTCCCATAATCTTGCCCTGATATGTCCACGGTCCTGTAATCTGATCGGCCGTAGAATAGGCCATATGCTCGGGAACACCTCCGGCGGCATACTCCAGATAATACTTGCCCCCGCGCTTGTATATCCACGAAGCCTCCTCGAAATTGGTCTTCGGCGTGCCGTCGTCGTTGTAGCCCTTGTAGGGGCCGAAGGCATTCTCGTCTTTCGTATTCACCTCCTTCTCCCCACCAGTGATGGCCGTCATGGAGGTGGTCAGTTTGGCATACCACAGCGCGTTGTTGCCATAGAAGAGATAGGCCTGTCCGTTGTCATCTATGAACACCGAGGGGTCAATCTTCCACCATCCCTTCACAACAGGCTTTTTGATAGGGTCGTGGTATGGTCCTGCGGGACTGTCGGCCACTGCCACGCCGATGCCCGGGTAACCTCCATTCTTGACGGTAGCGGTCACATACCAATACCACTCTCCGTTGCGCTCTATGCACTGGCTGGCCCAGCAATCGTTGTCCTGCTTTGCCCAACTTGAGAATGTTTCCGAGGTGATCGGCGTGCCGCGATACGTCCAGTTCACCATGTCCACGGTACTGTATAACAACCAGTCCTTCATGGTGAAATAGCCGTTCTGCGTCTCATCCTCGTCGTGGTCAACAAAGAGATAGAGCGTGTCGCCGTGCACATAAGGTGCCGGGTCGGGTGTATAGCGGTCACAGATGATGGGGTTTTGAGCCTTGATGGGCAACGTTGTCAAACAGACGAGACAAACCGCCAAAATGTAATGTGATAATTGTTTCATTCAAAAGTGTTTTTTTGATTTAACACCAGAGAGTACATCTGGGCAACGCCAATGGAACACAAAGAGTTGCCGCCGATGGTTTTCCTGGATTTTTGAGCAAAGGTACGACAAAAGAGGCTTGTGTCAAAATAAATAGCATTACTTTTTCACTTCTGAATCGCTGAAAGCGGATAATCATTATTACATCATCGTAGGGATTTACTTCACGAATTGTCGAATTGTCGAATTTTCGAATTTTCGTGTTCATTTGATGGTAAATAGGGTTTTCCCCCATGAAAATAGGAATATTCCCTGTGTTGTGAGAAGAAAAAATGATTTCTTTGTACCAAATATTGCAAAAAAGTATTTTTGCAGGTTAAACCAACGACATCATCACAAAAATCTTACCAATATGAAAACCAAGACTTTGTTTATTATCGTGGCTGCTACCATGCTGAGTTTCACCAATGCCCATGCGCAATTAGAGGGAAGGATCAGTACCTCCAACTCCGTTTCAACTGGTGATTCGGAATTCCAAGAAATGCTCCAGGCACGCAAGAAGACTCCGGAACAAATAGAGCAAGAGCGACAAGAACAACTCCGGATGGAGCAGGAAAGGATGGAAAGGAAAGCTGCCAAGGAAGCTCAGAAAAGGGAAAAACAAGCCGCAAAAGAACAAAAAAGAGCAGAGAAAGCCGCCCAAAAGGCCGTCCAAAAGGCCGCAAAAAAGTGAATGGTTGTAAATTTTTTTATCATTTCTGCCCGTTAGGGCACTTGCTATTATTTTGAAAAAAGGAGTCGCCTCTGGCGAGAAATGGTAAGAAAATGGTAAGAAAAAATTTTTTCCCGTTAGGAAAAGCCATTTTTTGTTACGCCTGAACTTCTTGGCGACAAGACTCCTCTTTAACTCCCGAAACAAACAGACATATGTCCCTTTCCCGGGGGTTACACCCCCGTCTGTGTTCTGTCACCCCTTCGGGGTTGGTGTAAATTGGCTTGTTGTCCCCGGGGGTTGCACCCCCGTCTGTGTTCTGTCACCCCTTCGGGGTTGATGTGCATTGGCTTGTTGTGTGGCCGCAGGCCGGGGGCGAGGGAGAACTCCCCTTAAACTCCATCTCCCATCCGTGCGGGCAAGTGGACATACGTCCCTTTAACTCCCCTTTAACTCCTCTTTAACTCCCCTTTAACTCCTGAAACATATAGTTACTCACCTAAGACGACGTCGATGATGCCGGTGACGTCGGCGATGGTGATGGCTCCGTCAAAATTCATGTCGGCCATCTGCCAAACAAAATGATTGCGTTCTTGCTTGATGATGGCATTGACGGTGACCGTGATGTCGGTGATGGTGACTTCGCCGTCGCCGTTGGCATCTCCCAGGATGCCGGCTACCACGTCGGAGGAGATGGGCAGTATGGTGGCGAATTTCTGCCAATATGGAGCATTTTGATAGTCGTCGAGTGCTACATAGGGCACGTACAGCGGCACATTGTAGTTGTTTGCATTGAAGGTCGACGACACGATGTCGGGCACGTTCGGCGCATAGCACAAGAATGACTTGATGTTCGGACATTGGCTGAAGGCATCGTGTGCAATTGTTTCAAGTGTTGGTGGCAATGCGATGGTCTTCAAGGCAGAACAGAAACGGAAGGCGTGGTTGCCAATGGTCTTCAGCGAATAGGGCAGCGTGATGCTCTGCAATGTCCTGCAATAGTAGAAACCATAGTCGCCGATGGTGGTGACAGACTCTGGCACGACATAGTCGCCGAGTTTTCCCCCGGGACAGCAAAGGAGCGTGGTCATGTCCTTGTTGAAGAGCACGCCGTCGACACTGCTGTAGACGGCGTTCCCCTCCGCCACGTCGATGCGCCTCATCTCGCTGCATCCGCAGAAGGCCAGACTGTCAAGCAAGGTGAAGGAAACAGGGAGGGTGAAGCCCTTGAGTTTTGTGCAATTGTCGAAGGCACGATAGTCTATTCGCTTGAGGTTGGCGGGTGTCGTGACAGTGGTCATGCTATAGCAAAGGTTGAAGGCGCGTTCGTGAATCTCTTCCACGGCGTCGGGAAGGGCTACAGTCTTCAGTAAGTTACAGTGGTAGAAGGCGTTGACTCCGATGGAGGTGATGGTCTGAGGCAGCGTCACGCTTGTCATGGAGGAGCAGGAATAAAACATGCTGTCTTTCACACACGGCACTCCTTCTGGCACTACAATACTTGTCAGTTTCTTGCATCCATAGAAGGCACGGGCACCTATTTCGTTTACCGCCTGCGGGATATCGACAGACGTGATGGAGGCGCAGCCATGGAAGGCTGCCTTGCCAATTGTTTTCACCGTCGAAGGGATGGTGATGGCTCCTGCCTTTGTTCCCGGACAGGCGAGAAGTGTGGTGATGGCCTTGTCATATAGCAGGCCGTCAACGATGGTGTATGCCGGGTTTTCCGGCGCCACGGTGATGGCGTTGAGTTTGCTGCAGGCGGAAAACGGTGTCTCTCCCAAAGCTGTCACCGTGGCGGGGATGGAGACGCTGGTGAGTTTGGGCGACTCCATGAAAGTGCCGTTTTCCACCGCCGTGACGGTGTATGTCGTCCCCTCGTAGGTCACCGTCTCGGGGATGATGATGTCTCCCTCATAGGTTTTACGCATGACAAAGGATGTGCCGCTCCCGGAGGCTGAAGGTTCGATCACCAGGCATACCGTCTGGTCGGAGGTGATGGTGTACCAGATTTCGTTCACTTCAAAGGTGGTGGCCTCAGTGCTGATAAAAGTGAGAAAGGCGATAATGGTCAGTATTATTCTTGTTTTCATCATGGTTGTTTTTGGAAGATTGTTTCTTTGAATACCTGTCTTTTATAGGAATGTGCCGCAAAATTACATAAAAAATGATAAATAGTAAGGATTGCCAGCTCTTTTTATCGTAAAATTTTTGTTACGCATCCAAAGATAAAACGCCACCCCCCTCGTGTGAATATTCTCCCGAAGTCGTAGGGGCGGGTCTTGTGCCCGCCCGCATCCCAGTAGTCTACGAACTCCAAGGAAAAAATCCTATAGTCCCAAAAGTCCGTAGACCTTCATATCGTCAGGGGAGATTGCTGAGTTACCAAGAATTTGAACCAAGAATTTGAACTTTTGGCTTTATTTAAAAAAAAAGCAAAAATTTTGCAGAATAAAAATAAAATTACTATTTTTGCACATTAATATATACCTGTCAAGTAACTTAAAGACAAAAATTAAACTTTATCAATCATTTAAATAATTAAAAACCAAATAATTATAAAACAAAATTACTAACTAAATGATATTACTATGAACAAATGGATTAGATCCTTTATCTTATTGCTGTTTGCACTATCCACTCAGTGGGTGCAAGCGCAAAGTGTCGCGAAAATCGGCGATACCGAATACGCAACATTGGCAGATGCCATTGCAGCTGTTCCGACAAACGGAACTGAGACAACAATAACGATGATTGCTGATGAAACTGTCGAATCAGCATCTGGAGCGGCTCTGACCATTGCAGCCAACAAAAATGTTGTTCTGGATTTGAACGGTAAGGTCATATCTTTGTCTTCACACATTGCCAATAGTGGCACCCTGACTATCCAGGATGGCAACGGAAATGGTAAGATAGCGAGCAATGCTGGTTATACCATTGTCAACACTAATGGAACTTTGACAATCAAGAGCGGTACGTACACGAATACTGCCACTGATTTAATCCTCCAGAGAGGCGGTAACATCACAATTAACGGCGGCTCATTTACCAGTGAGTCAACCGTAATCAACGTACAATCTATTGGAGAAGGTCACACTTTAACTATTACCAACGGTAAATTCACTGCCGAGAAAAACGATGCCAT
Organism: Prevotella sp.; assembly: GCA_017619375.1. Classification (GTDB taxonomy): domain Bacteria; phylum Bacteroidota; class Bacteroidia; order Bacteroidales; family Bacteroidaceae; genus Prevotella. The sequence continues at coordinate 6,204 of JAFZSL010000013.1, forward strand.
CTATGTTGCAGCAAGTGCTCCGACGGTTTCTATTTCCGGCGGTGAATTCATCACCAAGAGTTATGTTGCGAACGGCAACCCAGCGGCAGCGACGGCGTTCCATGTCGTTAGTAATTGCACAGGCGGAACCATTGCTATCTCTGGAGGTACGTTCAGAGCCCTTTCCACGGTTAATGGTAGCCGTGCGCTTAATGTAGGCAGCAATCCTGGCATTTCCGTCACTGGCGGCGATTTCTATTCCAACGCTAAGGACGGCCGCTCCGTATCCTCAAGAACTGATGGCATTCTGGCTGGCGGAACCTATGACGGCATGGTTTATAGTAACTATGTTGCCAACGGAAAATTTGCCTATCCCAACGATGCTCATTCGCGGTATACAATAGAGGACTTTGATGAGACGCGTGTAAACGATCTTGCCGTTGCGAAGATTGGTGATACATACTATACGTCATTGGAAGAAGTATCCAGCGAAATCACTGCAGGTTGTACTGTAACGCTTCTGAAGGATTTGAATTATTCTGAAAAATACACATTCTACCTGTTGGATAATATGACCTTGGATGGAAATGGGCATACATTGACAGGGAATATTCAGATAGATTGCAACAATGGTAGCGGAGTTGCCCACACTGGTGTCACTATTAAAGACACTAAATTCGTCGACATTACAGCGGTCGATGGATATGTCATTCGTGCCAGTAAACAAAGCGGTAACTTTACCGTGACCGGCTGTACCTTTGATAACACAAAGGGACAGGCAATCCAATGCACCACGGTAGCCGGCGCCAATGTTACTATAACTGGCAACACGTTCAAGAACGGAACCGGGAGCAAGAGATACATCAACCTCTATGGAACAGGTACCAATGATGCCTCGGAAATCGACGTTGTGATAAGCGGCAATATCTTCTATGAAGAAACCAATACTCAAAATCTGCGTCTAAATGCATTCGGTGCAAACAACAACTTCGATATAAATGGTAACTATTTTGAAGACCCGCAACATAGTTTGATAGAGAAATTCAATAGCTCAAAGGATTCCTTTGAATTCACTGTTTGTGGTTTGGATGAAACAGGCAATATTGATACGGCTTCTGAGCAAATCTATGTTGCTACTGGTGCTACCAGTGAAGCCACCATTGCACCTGTTACCATGGTCGCCCAGATTGGCACCCAAAAATATAGGACTATCGATGCTGCTGTAGAAGCCGCTAATGAAGGTGAAACGATAGAAGTGATTGCTGATGGCGACTATAAGTTGCCCAACCTGCCTAAAAATGTAACCATCGAAGGCAAGGCTGATGGTGAGGTTTCCTTTACTCATACAACAGCGGGCAGCATCGCCAGTGTTCCCAACGGAGCCACATTCAAGAATGTCACATTCAATTTGGACAATGTGAACTATCATGGTTTCCAGCATGCAGGCACCATCAACATGGAAGGCTGTACGCTGGATGGCAAGTTCTTTTCTTATGGTGACATGAACTTCACTGATTGTTCATTCAACCAGACCAACTCCGATTATCACATGTGGGCTTATTCGGGAAATCTGACTTATACCGATTGTACCTTCACCAACTCATCGACAGGTAAGTTTATCAATGTATATAACGAAAGTGGCGCCACCAAATACACGGTGACGGCAAACAATTGTACATTCATAAACAATGGTTCTTCCAATAAAGCCGCTCTAAATATAAAAGCGACTTGTGGATCAACGCTGCTTGCTTACGATGTTATTATCAATAACTGCTCCACAGAGGGTAGCTTCCCGGAGGCCAGTAGTTCAGATGCACTTGTGGTGCTGAACTCTATTGCTCAGGTTGACGACCGCACAGCAAGTGGTGTTGACAATATCACCGTTACTCAGGATGGCGTCCTCATCTATCCTGCTACCGTAGCAGCTATCGGTGAGAACAGATATCCCACTTTGCAATCAGCCCTTGATGCCGCCCACGAAATGACTGGCGACGTGACCATCACGCTTCTTGACGACATCTCTGGCTACAGCATCGCCCATCAGAAGGAAGGTGTGAACGTGACCATCGACGGCGACAACAAGACCGTAAATGGACAAATCATTATCGACGGCGACGGACGTGCTTCCGGCACGGAGACGTTGACCATCCAGAACGTGAAGTTCGAGGGCAACACCACCGATTTCCTCTCGGGCACGGACGCTTTCATCTTGATTCCAAGCACGAAGGACACAGGGAAGCCTTACACCACCGGCAAATACAACTACGCCCACAACATCACGGTTAAGGACTGCTCGTTTACGAGCACATCATCTAATGATCCTGAATATGACGTGGTGGGCATC
>JAFZSL010000014.1 GCA_017619375.1 Prevotella sp.
ACAAACAAAACTGTCATCCAAAATCAGTACAGGGCAACTTTTGTTCGCACCTTTTTTTTCTTCCTTTTTGTGAAACGCTTGCGTTTTTTTCTTACTTGAAAATATTTTTCTTCTTTTTTCCTCCTTTTTCTTAAGCGTGTAGCGTTTTTTAATTTATTGTAGTTCAGACAGATACAGACTTGTGTATAAGATTAGCCTACGAGGGGAGGGGAGATGCACACAGCCCTTTTGCTCATAACTGACTTTTTAAAGTAGACTCAAAAATTGAATAAAAAAATGACAAGACAGGCGCAGTTTTGATAATTTTCGAGGTTATTTTTTAGGAATTTTGAGCGAAGCGACCACTATAAGGGTATGACTTAGCTGTTACCACTGTCATGCGAGAAACGTTAAAGAAAGTGAAAACAAGAGGGAATTCATACAAGATTTCCGACTTTTGCGATTATTTGAACAGGAACGTAAGAAAAGACATGGTCGAACAACTCGTAGAGCGCATACGTAACAAGGACCAACAGGCGATGAAGCAACTCTACCTCCAATTCGTAGAGGAGTTATCGTCTGTGTGTCATCGTTATGTGCCTGCCGAGGACGATGCGAAGGACGTGCTGCAAAACAGTTTCGTGAAAATCTTCAAGTCGATACCAACCATGGAGTACCGTGGAGAGAAAAGTTTCAATGGATGGATGCGCAAGGTGGTGACAAACGAGTCGCTCTACTTCTTGAGGGAAAGAAAGAAATTGAACTTGGTGGCGCTTGACAACACCGCACTTCAAGCGGAAGAAGACGAAGAGCCCGAGGTGGAGCGCGTGTCGCCAGACGAGTTGCACCGCCTGATAAGCGAACTGCCCGACGGTTACCGCACCGTACTCAACCTATATGCCATCGAAGGCTATAGCCACAAGAACATTGCGGAAATGTTGGGCATCAAGGAGAGCACATCAGCTTCTCAACTCTTTTATGCAAAGCAGAAATTGGCAAGGAAAATCAAGGATTTAATAAAAGGAAAGCAATGAAAGGGAAGTGGATAGAAGAGATGAGGCGCAAACTGGAGGGGCATCGGAAGGCACCTCCCGAGGGACTGTGGGAAGGCATCAGCGAACAAATGGGCTTCAAGCCAGAAAAGGCCATCCATCCTGCTTCTGCCAAGCGGTGGTATTGGGCCGCCGCTGCCGCCATCTTGCTGACTGTAGGCTTTTTCACCTTTTATCATCACGAGAGCAAAGAACCTTCCTCCTTGGCCACCACCATGCCATCATCGGAAGACACGCTTCAGGCGGAGCCAATGATTGCTGTGGCAGAGATGACTCCTCCCCGTACGGAGGAAGAGACGCATGCCGGCCATGCAACAGCCACACCTCAATCAAAGGTTTTGCTGCCTCCTGTCCCGGCAACCAAGGAAACAGCAAGGGAAGAGATGAAAGGAAAGGAAGCGGGTGAAAATGAGATGGACGAAAACCAGCCTGCAGTGACCGGCCACGACCTCGCTGCCGACGTTCACCCTGTGGGGTCTGACGAGAATGACAAATCCGACAAATCCGACGTGACTGACCAACCCGACCAGCCCTTGGAACAAAGGGCGGAGACCAGCGAGAAAAAGACACTTCCACATGAGGCCGACACCCCTCCCTCCCCTTCGATGGCATCGATGGAACCTCTACGCCGCCAATCCTCGAGCACGGGCAAATGGACGATGGGCTTGCAGGCATCAGGCGGACTGCTGGCTTCCAACAACCACAATGGGACGATGGATAATAACAATAGTATGATGGCGGCCAATTATTATTTTAACGGGAAAACCTTATTTGAAGATGCAGCCTACAATGGATGTGCCTCATACACCGAACCAGAGACAACCCATTCCAAGCATCATCTGCCCGTGCGTTTCGGCATGAGCCTGCAATACCAATTGAACGACCGCCTGGCGCTGCTCAGCGGCATCAACTATTCCCTGCTCTTTTCTGAGTTCACCAAAGGAAACTCCACAACCGACCAGCACCTGCACTACCTGGGCGTCCCCGTAGGCGTGGCCTGGAAGATATGGTCCAACCAACGCCTGCAATGCTACCTCTCTGGCAATGTCATGCTGGAGAAATGTCTCAACGAAAAACCTTGGCAATGGTCTGTGGACGCCGGAGCCGGGGCGGAATATGCCATCACCCGACAGGTGGGCCTTTATCTCGAACCCTCCCTGGGCTACCACTTTGACGACGGCACTTCCTTCGAACATTATTACAAGGACCATCCCCTGGCACCTTCCATCATGTTCGGCCTGCGCATGCACGTCAAGTAGATTGAAGATTGAAAATTGAAAATTGAAAATTGAAGATTGAAGATTGGAGATTGAAAATTGAAAATTGAAGATTGAAAATTGGAGATTGAAAATTGAAAATTGAAGATTGAAAATTGGAGATTGAGTCCACTTTTGGTCAATAATTCGGGATGAGTCGCCTACGGCGAGAAATGGTAAGAAAATATTTTTTCACGTTAGGGCACGTCTTGCCGTAGGTCGACGTGCGATTCCAGCAGAACATTCTATGCGTTTTGCTGCACTGAGAGTTTTTCATGCGAGACAATGCGCCGCAGGCGCATAAAGTCCTTTTAGTCCTAAAAGTCCGTAGACAAAAAACGGCTTTCCGAAGGGAAGACGGCATGGAACAAGTTTGTAGTCAATAAGTTACAGACCCCACCCCATCCCCTTGAAGGGGCGGGGATATGCGCACGGGGCACTTTTGGTCAAAAATTCGGGAGGAGTCGCCTACGGCGAGAAATGGTAAGAAAATGGCAAGAAAATATTTTTCACGTTGGGGCACGTCTTGCCGTAGGTCGACGTGCGGTTCCAGCAGAACATTCTATGCGTTTTTGCTGCACTGAGAGTTTTTCATGCGAGACAATGCGCCGCAGGCGCATAAAGTCCTTTTAGTCCTAAAAGTCCGTAGACAAAAAAACGGTTTTCCGCTTGGCGAAGTAGCAGTGCGCACAACCTGAATGGTATGATTAACCGCACTTCAGTTTTTATCGGACAGCTATAATATTTTTCGAAAGATATGACAATTATTTGACTTTTTCGTCTTATCTTTGCAATATGAACAAAGGTGGTGCCCTTTTATGGATGAAAACCACCTGAAAAGCCTTAAACCCCATAAAAAGTATGCCTTCCAACCCCTATCCATCATGAAGAAAATCATCACCATGGCCATGGCAGTCTTGATGGCTGCAATGACCATCAACGCCCAGACAGCAGGCGACATCAATTTCCGCTTCCGCGGAGGTGCCAACCTCTCGACACTTACCAACAACGACGACGCCAAGCAGAAGATAGGATGGTCCATCGGGTTCGGCCTGGACTACTGCTTAACCGACCTATTCGCCCTCAGCCTCGACGTCAACCGCGACCAACTCGGATGCAAGAGTGAATCACTCGACAAGAAACTGAATCTCGAATACATCAGCCTCGGCCCGATGGCCAAGTTTTACGCCACACCCTGGCTCGCCCTCCAGGCTGGTCCGGAGATCGGTTTCCTCAGGAAAGCCAAGTTGGACGGCAACAGTTGCAAGGATGCTTACAAGAAAACCGAGTTCTCTTTGCCCGTCGGCTTCTCCTTCGAACCCAAGGTAAGCAAGAAAGACGTCGCCATCGTCATCGACATCCGCTACCGCCTCGGCCTTTCCAATGCGAATGACGACGACATTGACGTTAACGATATGAAAAACAGCGCCTTCATCCTCACCCTCGGATACAAGTTAGGCATGTAAGACCAATCATCAACCCACAAACCTATGAAAAGACAACTACTCATCGTCTACCTGACAGCCCTGTGCATGACAGGCGCACTGGCACAAGACTACGACCTCACCAAACTCTACCTTCAGAACGCAGGTTTCGACAACCGCTTCGACTACACCATCGACGATACCGGCAACGTGGAGCAGGAAATCCTCGACGTGGATGGCTGGACGAAAGACATCAGCGTCAACTACACCATCACCGGCGTCTATCAGATAGGCACGAAGAAGACCTTCAACGGTGCCTCAGTCCCTGCGACCGGGCAAGACGGCACCACCAATGGCGGCGTACTCGCCCTGAGCACCGGTTGGAACCAGTCGATGCTCTTCTACCAGACAGTGGAACTCCCAGAAGGCAAATACTCCCTGGTGAGCGCCTTCTACAACAGCGCCGACAAGACCGCTGGCCGCAGCCGCGTGGAATGGCTCCCCAACGGGCAGAGCGCGGTCACCTCCAGCCTTGAGTCCTTTCCCACTGGTGTTTGGATCACCGACACCATCCGTTTCGAACTCACCAAGACCACGAAAGGACGCATACAGATAGGCTTCCACGCCAATGCCGGACAAGGGTCGGCCAATTTCGCCAAGCCCTGTCTCGACTTCGTGAAACTGCTGCGTGACACCAACATCGGGAAGGAGGAAATGGACCTTTACAAGCAAAAACTGCAAACCGTCATCGATGAGGCCCTCAACGCGTACGGAGACGGCAGCGGCAACGGCGCCGGCGACCTGAAAGCCGCCATCGACGCCGCCAACGCCGTGATGGCCGACGACAATGCCACCATCGAACAAGTAGATGAAGCCATCGTCCTGCTCACCGCAGCCCTCGACAAATACCTATGGGACAACCCCACTGGCGACATACCCACCGTGACCACCGACCAACGCTACGCCCGCGGAGCCACCATGGCCTTCGGACGAATGGGCTACACCGGCATACCCGCCTCGCAAGTGTCGGAACAAGGCTTCTGCTGGAGCGAGTCGCCCGAACCCACCATCGACGACCACCGCACCACCCGCTACCTGACCAACAACGGCCGCATCTACTGGTTGGAAGACCTCACCCCCGCCACCTGCTATTACATGCGCGCTTACGTCATCACCAAGGGCCGCCAGGTGGGCTATGGCGACGTCGTCCGCTTCTACACCATCCCGAAAGGACAAATCACCTTCACCATCCGCAACAGCGACAATTCGAGTGCTGACTCCCGCATCCGTGCCGCCGCGGAGCAAGCCATCGGCTGGTGGAACAACCTGACGGAGATGAAAGGCTTCGCACCCAGCATCGGCTACAACGCCGGCGTACCCACGGCAGAATGCTCCTATGGCGGGTGGATGAGCGTGGGTTCCAACCAGTCGTACCAGAAAGCCGGCACCATCATGCATGAGATGCTCCACGGCATCGGCGTCATCCCCTGGGCCGACACCGAATGGAGCCGTTTCAACCTGCGTTCAGGCACATCGAACGCCGCCGGCTACGCCACCGGTTCCGGCTATTGGCTTGGCGACCGCGTCACCGAAGTGCTACGTTTCTGGGACAACAGCACCACCGAGCAACTCAACGGCGACTACCAGCACATGTGGCCCTATGGCATCAACGGAGCCTCGGAGGACAACGGCAGCGACTTGCTTTACATCGGCAACTCCCTCGTGTGCCAGGCACTCGGCGAGGACGGCCTGCAGCACACCAACAGCCTCTTTGCCGAACCCTACCACGCCTTCGACCACCAGGACGGCGTGAAATACTACATCAAGAACGAGGACAGCGAGCGCGGACTCTACACCTCCTATCTCATGCCCACCAGCAGCAACACCCTCGCCTGGCGCGCCATGACACCCGACGAGGCCGCCGCCAACGACAGTTGCGCCTGGCTAATCACCTTCACGCCAAGCAACCAATACTACCAACTGCAAAACGCCGCAACAGGACAATACATGACCTACACCGCGAGCAGCATCCGCACCATCGCCCGCAGCACCACCACGGGGAACGAGAACTTCCAGATGATGAAAGGACGCGTGGATGTGGGGAAGAAAGGCTTGCGCGGCTTCTGGGTCATCCATCCCAACAGCAACTGGACCCCCGCCTGCCTGCAGGCCAACGCCAACGGGGTAACCTCGGCAGCCACCTTCAACATCGCCAACAGCGCCACCACGCAACGATGGCTCGTCCTCAACGAGGAGGAGATGCGTTCGCTCAACCAACTGCTGCTGGCCGACATGATAGCAGTCGTGAACGGCAAGTTGTCACAAATCAAAGCCCTCATGGCCGTGCCACACACTGAAGATGTCAACGGCGTGGACGCCACGATGGAAGCCACCCTCAGCAGCATCGAGGAACGGATGGCCAGCGCAGCCAGCACCGCCGACCTGCAAGCGCTGCTCGGCGAAGCAGAGCAAGCCGCCTTCGACTTCCTCAGCAACGTGACTCCAAGCAATATGGAGCAACCCTTCGACCTCACCTACATGCTCGTGAACCCCGACATGGACAGCACCGACGGATGGTCTGACTCCCCAGCCATCAGTTACTCCTGCGCGGAATACTATGAGAAGACCTTCGACTTCAACCAGACGGTAAGCCACCTGCCCGCCGGCACCTACCAGTTCCGTTGCAACGCCTTCCAGCGTCCCGGCAAGGCAGAGGAATGCACCGGGCGCGCCACCACAGCCTTCCTCTACGCGGGTGACAAGAGCGCCAACCTTGCACACATCACCAGCGATGCACAAACCACCAAACAGGGTGGCAACGAGTCGTATGTCGGTGGCAAATACTTCCCCAACAACATGCAAGCCGCCAGCATCTACTTCGGCAAGGGACTGTATGAGAACCGCCTCACCACCAGCGTGGACAACGATGGCAGTTCACTCAAGGTGGGCATCCGCAGCAACAGCATGCCCAGTTACTACTGGGTGATCTTCGACAATTTCCGCCTCTGCTATTTCGGTTCGCTCACACCCGAGGCAGTCGATGGCATCTCCGCACCCGCGACCGCATCCTCCTACACGAAGAAGGGAGTCTACAGCCTCGACGGCCGACTGCTCGCCCCCGACGCCTCGCTGCTCCACACCCTGCCCGCCGGCATCTACATCGTGGATGGGAAGAAAGTGGTCAGATAGGGGATTTTAGGTAGAGATAGGTAGTGATAGGTAGTGATAGGTAGAAATAGGAAGATATAGGACGTTTTAGGTAGATATAGGACGTTTTAGGTAGTTTTAGGTAATCATTTGCACTCATCAAGAAAGCAGACATCATATGAAAAAGAGAATCATACTTTTGGCCACATTCGCCCTGATGACCCTCTGTTCGTCGGCGCAAAACCACTATGCCAAATACCAAGAGCAACTGCCATTCGGCATGCCCGTGGTGACAGCCCCCTCCATCCCTGGCAATGAGGTGAGACTCACCGACTTCGGGGCAGTAGGTGATGGCGAGACCCTCTGCACGGAAGCCTTCGCCAAGGCCATCGACAACCTCTCAAGCAAGGGCGGCGGCCGCCTCATAGTGCCAAGGGGCATCTGGCACACCGGCCCCATCACCCTGAAGAGCAACATCGACCTGCACCTGGAAATGGGTGCCGTCATCCTCTTCGCTGCCGACGAGACCCTCTACCCCCTCATCGACACCTCCTTCGAAGGCCTCGACACCCGTCGCTGCAAGTCGCCGCTGAGCGGCTTCAACCTGCACGACGTGGCCATCACCGGCCAAGGCGTGATAGATGGCAACGGCCGTTACTGGCGTCCGTTGAAGAAATCGAAGGTGACCGATGCACAGTGGAAGGAGTTCACCACCGGCAAGGGCGTGGTGACGAAGAAAGACTACTGGGTGCCCTCGGAAGGCTATGCCAAAGGAGAAGCATCGGCGAACATGAACGTACCGGAAGGGTTGAACTCCCCCGAGGAATGGGAGAGCATCAAGCGCTTCCTCCGCCCGGTGATGGTGAGCCTCGTGGGCTGCAAGAACGTGTTGCTGCAAGACGTGATATTCCAGAACTCCCCCGCCTGGAACCTCCACCCTCTGATGTGTGAGAACGTCATCATTGAGCGCGTGCTGGCCCGCAACCCGGCATACGCGCAGAACGGCGACGCCCTCGACCTGGAGTCGTGCAAGAACGTGCTCATCATCGACTCCAAGTTTGATGCCGGCGACGATGGCATCTGCATCAAGAGCGGCAAGGACTCCGACGGCCGCAAGCGTGGCATCCCCTGCGAGAACGTCGTGGTGGACGGTTGCACGGTCTTCGCCGGCCATGGCGGTTTCGTGGTGGGTTCGGAAATGAGCGGTGGCGTAAGGAACATCATGGTGCGCAACTGCCAGTTCCTCGGCACCGACGTGGGACTGCGCTTCAAGAGCACCCGCGGACGCGGCGGCATCGTGGAGAACATCTACATCAATGGCATCTCGATGACCGACATCAAGACCGACGCCATCACCTTCAACATGTACTACGGAGGCAAGTCGGTGGCGGAGATGCTCGCCGACGGCGACCAGCCTAACAACACCGACATGAAGCCCGTGGACGAGACGACCCCCATCTTCCGCAACATAGACATCCGCAATGTCATCTGCAATGGTGCAGGCAGGGCCATGGAATTCAACGGTCTGCCCGAAATGCCGATGGACGGCATCTCGCTCACCGACATCCAAATCATCGCCAAGAAAGGCGCCGAGTTCCACAACTACAAAAACCTCACACAAAAGAACGTGAATATCAAGATAGAAGAATAAGGCGGCACCCTTTGATATGAAAAAGCCATTGCCTGCATTCAAGGCAATGGCTTTTTCATGCTATAGAAACTATAGAGGCTATAGAAACTATAGAGACTATAGACGCTATAGATGCTATAGAAACTATTGAGACTATAGAGACTATTGAGACTATAGAAACTATTGAGACTATAGAAATTATGGCATCCTCACAAGTGTGGACCCCGTGGAAGCGGAGTCTGCGCCATCCACCTGGACGGCATACACCCCCTTGGGAAGATGGGAGAGGTCGATGTGGAGATGATTGCCTTCCGGCACACCCTGGTGACGCATCAGCAAGACGCCCGCCGTGTCATATACCCGAATGGCCACCGGAGCCGCCATTTCACGCTCGAAAGAAAGGGATAACATGCCGTCGCGCAGGGAGAAGGCCACCTCCTTCGGTTGGTGGAAAGACACGCCCTCGATGCGGGAGATGCCCAAGATGCTGAGCAAACCGGCATAAGCGTCTATCTCACCATATCCGTAAAGGTTGTTGGGGTATTCGAGCGACGGGTCGTAATGCCGCGAGGTTTCAGCGATGACTTCAAGAGCCTCTTGTGGCGAGAGGTCGGGCTTGGCCTCCAACCACAGGGCGATGGCTCCCGCCACCACGGGCGTCGACATGGACGTCCCGCTGTTGGCGTTCCACGCATAGGTCCTACCTTGGAAGTCGAAATGCGCCACATCCGACTTGATGTCGCTGGCATCAGGCGACGCCTCCAAATAATAACTGCTGTACGACGAGATGACATTGGTGCCCGGAGCCATCACGTCGGGTTTGATTCTTCCGTCGAATGTCGGCCCCACCGACGAATAGGCGCTTCGCTCGCCCGAAGTTCCCATGTCGTAAGGCCTGTACTCCCCTAAATAGTTGACGACCCCTGTGCGATAGCCCGTGGCCCCCACGCTGATGACCGACGGCGCGCTGGAAGGAGAGTGTATGGAATAGGAATTGTCGCCCAAAGCCTTGTCTGCCGGCAGCAGGTAGCCCACACCCCGGAAGAGGTGCACCTCCGTCTCCTCACCCACGATGTCCACACCGGCAAAGTAGTCTCGTCCCAGATTCTTGTCCGTCTGAAGGATGACCTCCAACACGTTTTCCTCGCTGTTGAACGCGGAAGGATAGCACGACGCGGTGATGTAATAAGGCTTTTCACCCACGAGCAGCGTGTCGGTGAGGAGCGAGTCGGGCATGCTGTAGACCATGTCCACGGTGACCGGCCTTTCCATGTGTTGCCCGTCGGTGCCTTGGAGTTGGAAGAGGAGTGTGTAACGGTCGGACATTCCCTTTGCAGAGAAATAGGCCGTGGTGCCTGACGAGAGGAGCGTCACGGAAGTGGAAGGTATCCCGACAGGTTTGCAGACATGCGTGGTCAGTTGCCCGGAGTTGCCGGCAGATGCCACGAGGATATGCCCCGGCCCCGTGATGCTGTCGAGGATGGCATAGTAGAGCACGTCATCTCCCCTGAAGTCCATCGACGACCCTTCGCTGAACGACACCACGCAAGGTTTCCCCACGGCGTCGGCATAATCGAAGATGTACTTGAAGCCCAGGCAGTCGGTGGCGTAAGTGAACTTGTCGATATCGGCGGAGTCGATGAGTGCGAGGTCTTCCGTCACGGCATTGCTCACCAGGCAGATGTCGGCTCCCGGAGCCATACCCCGGTATTCGGTGTCGTAGCCACTGCCCGCAGCAGAGCCGAGGGTGTGGGTGCCATGCGACTGAATGCCGGCATCGCGTGAATGGGCGTAGGCCTTCAGCGCCTCCTCGGTGACATAGTCGGCCCCCACGTACAGGCTGCTGCCCACGGTGTCGGTGGAGAGGAAGTCCCAGAAGCGCTTGATGCGGTACTCCGTAAGTTCCCGGTTGTAGAAATTGGGATGTGTGAGGTCGAAGCCGATATCCTCGACACCCACCACCACGCCCTGTCCCGTGAAGGCGTGGGGCAAGGCGTCGCCGCTATGAGCGCGGGCACCGCCCATCAGCACCGTGGTGGTGTCCATCAGCAGCGAGTGAGACTGACGTGCCTCTATGCGCTGCACCTGCGGATGCAGGGAGAGAGCCGGCAGGCAACGCAGCGGTATGCTGGCGATGTAGATGTCGCCCCACTGCGCCAGGGGTCGACAACCCATGGAACGCAGCACCTCGCCACCCTCGCCGTCGACGCGGACGAAGGCACACACCTCGCCACCGCCATCACGTGCGGGAAGATGACGTGCCTTCCCACGCTCCTGCAGGGTGAGTTGACGTATCATCGACGACATCTTTCCATAGTCGGAATATTGTGCAAAAGCAGTGGAAGCACACCACAGGCACATCAAAAGGAATATAATCTTGCGCATTTTCATTGTGAAATAGCCATAATATTCTGCAAAATAAGCGAAAATTGTTGAATCATACAAATTTGCCTTGCATTGGTTTGATTTTTTTTTGATTTTTACTCATTTATATTTAACATTGGCTGCGCCCAAGATACTTACGCTCGGGAAAGAAAACAAAAAAACTGTTTTTTGTTTTGATTTCCGCTCGCTAATTCGTATCTTTGCATGCTTTTAACCAAAATCAAAAAATCCTTTTTTCGACTTGGCAAAAAGAACATCCTACACAAAAAGTATTTGATACAGAAAACCTAATCAAAAAAGCAATAAGAATGAGAAGAAACATTTATGAGACCCTCCGCAAGGGTTTGGTGCTTGCCATACTGGCATGCTGCACCATGACAGCCAGCGCTGTTCCGGCCAAACCAGGTTTGGTGCGCACCATACAGTTGGTCGACGGCACCACCGTCACCGCCCGCCTGGTGGGAGACGAGTTCGGCCATTACTGGCTGGCCGAGAACGGCAAGGCCTACCAAGCCAATGCCTCCGGACGCTATGTCACCATCGATGCGCAAGCAATAAACACCAAGGCCGCCGTTCGTCGCAGCCAGGCCAACGCACAACGCATCGGCCGCCTTGCCGCCCCCAGGAAAGTGGGCTCGGTGGGCAATTACACCGGTTCGAAGAAAGGACTGATCATCTTGGTCAATTTCAAAAATGAATCTTTCAGTTCAACCAATGCGCAGTGGAACAACATCGCCAACACGCCGAACTACGTCAGCGGCAAATTCAAGGGGTCGATGTACGACTATTTCTACGCCCAAAGCGATGGACAATTCCAACTGACTTTCGATGTGGTAGGACCTGTCACGGTTTCAAGAGACATGTCCTACTACGGCAGCAATGATTCCAACGGTGACGACATACACCCTGCCACCATGGTGCGTGAGGCTTGTCAACTGGCCAACCAATATGTGAACTACGCCGACTATGACTGGGACGATGACACCTACGTGGACCAAGTCTATGTGGTGTACGCCGGCAAGGGCGAGGCCGACGGCGGTTCTGATGACACCATCTGGCCCCACGCCTGGTCGCTGAGTTCGGCTGGCGTAGGCACGCTGACCCTTGATGGCAAGAAAATCGACAGCTATGCCTGTGGCGGCGAATTAAACGGCAGTACCGGAGCCGTTGCCGGCCCCGGCACCATGTGCCATGAGTTCAGCCACTGCCTGGGCTACCCCGACTTCTACGACACCGACTACAGCGGTGGCCAAGGCATGGGCAACTGGGACCTGATGGACAGTGGTTCGTATAATGGCGACGGCTACCAGCCGGCTGGCTACACCAGTTACGAGCGCTGGGTGGCAGGATGGCATACACCCATCGAGTTGACCGCCTCAAAAGCGGTGACGAGAATGAAATCACTTCAGGAAGGCGGCGAGAGTTACATCATTTACAACAGCGGCAACAGCAACGAATACTACCTGCTGGAGAACCGCCAAAAGACCGGATGGGATGCCAGTCTGCCCGGCAAGGGCCTGCTCATCATCCACGTGGACTACAACGCTTCGATATGGAACAACAACAAACCCAACGACGACCCCAGCCACCAAAGGATGACCTGGATACCCGCCGACAACCAATACCAATATTACTACTCTCAAGGCTACAAGGTCTACACGGAGTCAGGCATGGCAACCGACCCCTTCCCCTATGGCTCGGTCAACTCCTTTAGCGCCAACTCCACCCCCGCCGCCAAATGGTATAACAAAGATGCCAACAACAGCTATTACCTCGACTCGTCCATAGAAAACATCACGCAGAATTCCGACAAGACCATCTCGTTCAATTTCAAATCGAGCATTATCGCCAACCCCGTCTTCTCTCCTGAACCTGGCCAATATGACAACCAAGTAGTGGTCACCATAACTAGCGACAGCGAGGACGCCACCATCTATTACACCACCAACGGCACCACCCCCACCACCAACAGCAAGACCTACACCGGCCCCTTCGAAATCACGGAGACCACCACCCTCAAGGCCATCGCCGTGGCCAATGGCAAGCAAAGCCAAGTGACCACCGGCCAATACGTGATTGTCCAAACGAGCAACGTGGCCACTCCTTCATTCTCGCCAGCGCCAGGCCAATATGACAAACCCATACTCATCAAAATGAGTTGCGAGACCGAAGGCGCCACCATCTACTACACCACGGACGGTTCGACCCCGACCACCAACAGCACTCCCTACGTCAAAACGTTCTACATCGATGAAAGCACCACCTTCAAAGCCATCGCCGTGGCAGATGGCGAAGAAAGCAAGGTGGCCATTGCAAAATATACAATTGGCGATTGCATGACTTTCAAACGTGTGGAGAAATACACCAAGTTGGTGAGCGGCAAGCGTTATATCATCGCGGCCAAGGACAAGAACTCCGCAGCCGGGCCGCTGGTCACAAACAGCTCCAGCAGTTATCTCAAGAAAGTGGAGGTGAACGAGGTTGACGACTGCATCAACATTGGAGCAGACAGCGACGTGCTGGTCTTCACCCTTGAGGGTAGCGGAACCTCCTGGACTTTGAAAAACGAGGAAAACGGCTACTTGTATTCCACTGGCGAAAAGAATGTGACATTCACCAACAGCCAGCCAAGCAGCAAGTGGACCATCTTCAACTCCTCCACCGGCGTCGCCATGAAATATGGAAGTTACAATTTGCGCTACAATCTCAGCGACCCTCGTTTCACCACCTACAACACCACCAGCAACATGGTCTATGCCAACCTCTATATGGAAGTTCCCTCGGAGACCATAAAACGCCGTCTGCCCGGCGATGCGAATGGCGACGGGGAAGTGAATATTTCCGACGTGACACTCACCGTGCAGCACATACTCACCAACTACTCGACAGGCTTCGTCTTCTATAATGCCGACGTGAACGAGGATGGCATAGTCATCGTCACCGACGTCAGCTGCATTGTCGACCTCATCTTAGGCATGCCATAAGAATAGCATGTGAAGACCATTCACCATCACAGGGGCCGGCGTTGAGCCGGCCCCTGTTTGTTTTCTCGCAGACGTGGCGTTCTGAATTTCCTCGCGTGCGCGGTGCTCTAAAGGACGAAAAGGATGCCGAAAACCACTTTTTGCACCCAAAAAGGCGACGAAAGGACATTTAGGCTTGTGTAATCCGACAAAGAAGTGTAATTTTGCATTTTGACACCATCAAACGAAACGAAATGGAGAACAAAAACAAGTACATCGTAGCGGCATACAAGTTGTATGCCGACATCAATGGCGAACAGCAACTGTTGGAAGACACCCCCGAGGACAAGCCTCTGTGGTTCATCAGCGACATGGGAATGACCCTTCCCCAATTTGACACCGAACTCTCCTCCCTGCACACCGGCGACACCTTCGATTTCGTCATCGTCAAAGCCTTTGGCGAGAATAACGCAGAGAATGAGGCAGAACTTCCCAAGAGCATCTTCATGACCGATGGGAAACTAAACGAGGATGTCGTCCATGTCGGAGCCGTCATCCCTGTGATGAACGACGCCGGCAACCGTTTCAACGCCTTGATTCTGGAAATCGGCGAGCAAACGGTGAAGGTGGGCCTCAACCATCCCCTTGCCGGCCTGGACCTCCGCTTCGTGGGCAAGGTGGTGGAGAGCCGTCCTGCCACCGACAAGGAGGTGGAACAATTGAAGGAATATCTCAGCAGAGGCGGCTGTGGCGGTTGCGGCGGCAGTTGCGGTGATGGCGGCTGCGGCGGCTGCGGAGACAACGAGGACGGTTGCGGCGGCTGCGGTGGTTGCAGTTAAGGATTCTGAGCGATGAGAAATACATTTGGAAACATCTTTACCCTGACCACCTTCGGCGAGAGCCATGGCCCCGCCGTTGGAGGCGTCATCGACGGCATGCCTCCCGGCGTCACCGTCGACATGGATTTCATCCAACATGAACTGGACCGTCGGCGCCCCGGCCAAAGCGACCTCACCACCTCACGCCAAGAGGCAGACCGCGTGGAGTTGCTCAGCGGCATATTCGAGGGGAAGACCACCGGTGCCCCCATCGGCTTCCTCGTGCACAACACCAACCACCATTCCCAGGACTACGAGAGTCTCAGATGCCTCTTCCGACCCTCCCACGCAGACTATACTTACCACAAAAAGTATGGCATTCGCGACCATCGCGGAGGTGGCCGTACATCAGCGCGAATAACCATTTCCCGTTGCGTAGGAGGGGCATTCGCAAAATTGGTGCTACGCCAACTCGGCATCCGCGTGCGCGCCTACACCTCCCAGGTGGGCGACATCGCCCTTTCACCCGACTACCACCTCTACGACCTGGACAAGGCGGAGGAGAATGCCGTGAGATGCCCCGACCCGGAGAAGGCTGCGGAGATGGCCCGCCTCATCCTCGACGTGAAATCTGCAGGCGACACCATCGGCGGCATCATCACATGCGTGGTGAGCGGCTGCCCCGTCGGCATGGGCGAACCGGAATTCGACAAGTTACATGCCGCCTTGGGGGGTGCCATGCTCGGCATCAATGCGGTGAAAGGGTTCGAGTATGGCGAGGGGTTCTCCTGCGCCCTTCGCCGTGGCAGCGAACTTAACGACATCTTTGCATGTGAATCAGGCAAGGTGACGACGACAACGAACCACAGCGGCGGTGTCCAGGGCGGTGTGAGCAACGGACAGGACATCTATTTCCGAGTGGCCTTCAAACCAGTGGCCACCATCCTGCAAGAGCAGCCGACAATCGACCTGGAAGGCAATCCTACCACGATGAAAGCCCGCGGGCGCCACGACCCATGCGTACTGCCCCGTGCCGTACCCATCGTGGAAGCGATGGCTGCAATGGTGATTCTCGACCACTATCTGCTGCAAAAAACTGTCAATTGTTAGTGGAAAGTTGACAAAATGCCCAAATGAATGTTAACAATTCTAAAAGTGCAGAAAAAACTTCACAAAATAACAAAGGAAAGAAAAAGAAATTGATATATTTGCATTCGATTAATCGGGCTTTGTGAAAATTCTGATTAGTTTAGTTAAGTCTAGTTTAGTTTTTGTGTTGGTTGAGGGCAGCGATTGCTGCCCTCAAATTATTTATATGACCATAGGAGTGACAGACCCAGAGCACTTGAAACCCTAATGACCTTAAGGGTTAGCCCGGCCTTTACGGTTCAGACGACCCCCACGATTTCCTTTACACTTTTACAGCCATGGTCATCCAACCATTGGTTGATGCCGTCGCGTATGCGCACGGTCACTGTAGGATCGATGAAATTGGCCGTACCCACCTCTATGGCTGTCGCTCCCGCCATGAGGAATTCAATGGCGTCCTCTGCCGTGGAGATGCCGCCGAGGCCTATCACGGGTATGTGCACCGCCTTGGCCACCTGCCACACCATCCTCACGGCGACGGGTTTCACCGCCGGTCCAGACAACCCTCCTGTTCCTATACTGAGTCTCGACCTTCTCTTCTCGATGTCGATACTCATGCCCATGAGCGTGTTGATGAGCGATACGCTGTCGGCCCCTTCCGCCTCGCAAGCCCTTGCGATGTCGGCGATGTTGGTGACGTTGGGCGAGAGTTTGACGATAAGCGTTTTGTGATACCTTTCCCTGACGGCTTTCACGACCGTGGCCGCCCCCTCCGTAGTCACACCGAAAGCCATGCCTCCCTGCCTCACGTTGGGGCACGAGATGTTGAGTTCGATGGCCGGGATGCGTTCCAGGGCATCAATACGAGCGGCACACTCTGCATAGTCTTCAGGCGACGAACCACTGACATTGACAATCACATTCGTGTCGATGTCGCGCACCAAAGGGTAGATATTGCTGCAGAAATAATCCACCCCCTTGTTTTGGAGTCCTACGCAGTTGAGCATCCCCATGGCGGTTTCCGCCATCCTCGGGTATGCGTTCCCTTGCCTGGGCTTCAGGGTGGTGCCCTTGACTATGATTCCTCCCAAGAGGGAGAGGTCGATGAAATCGGCAAACTCCAGTCCATACCCGAAGGTACCTGAAGCAGTCATTACCGGATTCTTCAGTTCTAATGACTTTATTTTTACATTCAGATGGGCCATAGCAATTGATTAATATTTAACACTGGTCCTTGTTTGCAAACACAGATGTTTCCTTCCTTGGTTTCCTCCACACAACAGAGGCATGCTCCCAGTCCGCACGCCATCATGTTTTCCAACGACACTTCGCAGTGGATATCGTGGCTCTTGGCGTAGCGCGCCACTGCGACCATCATGGGCTTTGGGCCACAGGTGCAGATGCTGTCGAATCGCTCCTCTTCAAGCACGGGGTGCTGCGTGACGAAGCCTTTCTCGCCTGCCGTGCCGTCCTCGGTGGTGACAAACACCCTCCCCAGACGTTCGAAATGTTCGAGCATCACCAGGTCGGAAGCCGTTCGTGCCCCAAGCAGGAACGTGGGTGAGCATCCTTTCTCCCGCAACTTTTCACCTAAGAACAACAGTGGGGCTATGCCAACACCACCTCCGATGAGCAACACCTTCTCATCGGCATCCTCAGGTGTTGAGAACCCATTGCCCAGGGGTATTACGCAGTTAAGCAGATCCCCCGTTCGCAGTTTGGCCAAGCGGGAAGTGCCCTCTCCCACCACTGCCACGAGAAACCACACCTCATTGTGCTCCCTGTCGAGGAAATTGATGGAAATCGGTCGTCTTAGGAAAGTGGCTGGCGAACCTTCCACCTTCAGTTCGGCAAACTGTCCCGGCAGCATGTCGGGCAGTTGTTCGTCGGCGGTGAGACGCAACAGGACATACCTGTTTCCCAACGGCTGAGCCGCCACCACCTTCAGGTCTAACATATATTTCTTCATCATTTGCAAAAGTAAGCAAAAAAACTGAGAAAGCCTCTTTCCTTGGAGCGAAAAAAAACTACGGGCGCTCACCTGCAAGCGAGGCCCGTAATCCGAAGAAATGTTATCCATTTAGAAAACATCGACGTTGAGGCTAAATCTCGAAGCCTTCTTACGCCCAATAAAAATAATTGATTGATTGGAAATGTATATTAATAGAATATGTGTCCTTTATATTTTGTCTGGAATGAATGTTTCAAAGTGATTATCATCAAAATAAACCCTGATTTCCTTTACCCGATAGGTAGGTTTGTAAGGGTTTTTCATGTTGTCGTCAAAATCAAGGGATATATTTGCACTGTTATCCCTGGTAGCACCAGTGAAATCCTGACCTGCAACACCACCTTTAGACCGGTTCACAAGGGGCTCACTTGCTGTGCCATTGCCATCAGAGACATACATCTCGCCGATACCATCGATAAGCCAAAGATAACTGATGCTTGGAATCTTCTCCCGAATGGTAGCCACGGTGCTCAAGGTAGGGTTGGTACGGCCATTGAAAATGCTACTCAGGATGGAAGCAGAGATACCGAGAAACTTGGCGAAGTCTCCCTGGCTCATATCCAAATCCTTCATAATGGCCTTGATCCTGTCCTTCATTGTCTCTTTGTATCTACCGAGGGGGTGTTTTTCCCTCATTTTTCTAAGATTTTACAAAGGTAAACTCTTTTTTTGAATTATGCAAGTTATTTTACAAAAAACTACATGGTTTGTAATTTGAAAACCAAAACCCAAAATCATAAAGAAATTTACATTTCAAATTTCAATAATAGCACCACGGGGTCCCTGGACAGAAAAGTGGTGAAAACGAGGCTATTCGTTACTTTAACCATTTTCGTTAAATCATTGGTTACATGTATGTTATTTAACCATATAACGACCCGTTTTTACCTCAAAAGGTCGAAAACAGACCAAAAACGGCTAAAAACCCTGACCTTTACTACAACGAAACACCATATATGACTGAGTTTATGTGTGTTACATTTAAAATGAATGTATGAATATTTATTCATTCGGGTTTTGGAATTTGAATTTCAAAAACTCAAATTCAAATTTCAAAACTCAAATTAATTTCCGATTTGTGTTTCAAAACTCAAATTAATTCAACTTTCCAAACTTCAAATTTTAATTTGAGTTTTCAAATTTCTAAAATGTAAATGTTAAATATTATTAAACGGGTGTTTCACCCCCTCAAAAGTGTGGAAAAACACCCGTTTTTCTCATTTTCCCCACGACAGTACGGTCAAAATCGAAAAACGAGAGTTTTGAAGCCCCCAGAAAAGGTCGAAACTGTTGCAACCTTGAATTTTAGGGTACGAAAAACGCCCCATGGGAATGGGGCGTTCCAGAAGCGGGAAGGGGCGGAAAAGTGTGTTTTTAGTGCAAAATGAAGTAGACAAGTTGCTTGAGGAGGTCTCCAGGAGAGGTGTTGGGGCTCCCCACACCCTTGCTTTTCGCATCAGTTTCCCTTATTTCATGGATGATTTGCATTGTTTTGACGGCATTGAAGGTTTTGAGGGCCTTGACATAGTCTTTCGCCGCCCATTCAGACTTCATCCCAAGAGCCATCGCCACTCCCCTCTCCGTGTTCTTGTCTGGGGCATAATGTGCCACCATGAGGTTTTGGAAAAAAGAGAAGAGTGCAGGCAGGAAAGAGTACAGCGAAGCCGTCTTTGGGTTTTTGTCAATAAAATTCACGATTCTGTTAGCCTTCACCACATCTCTTTCAATCAGAGCGTTTTTGAGTTCGAAGGCGTTATACTCCTTGCTGATGCCTATTTTCTGCTCCACCAGTTCGCAAGTAACCACCCTATTGTCGTCCGGCAACGAGATGAGCGTCTTGTCTATTTCAGACGCCACCCTTGCCAGATCGTTGCCGATGAAGTCTGCCACCATTTGCTTGGCCTTGCCCTCTATGGTGGCCCCTTTCTCCTTCACGTAGTTGTCGATGAAGGTCGGCACCAAGTAGTCTTTCATCTTTTCGCTTTTGAACACCACGCCAAGGGCTGCCGCCTTTGTCATGAATTTCTTTCTTGCATCGATGGTGCCCTGCTTGTAACACAAGACAAGGATGGTCGACATCAAAGGTTTCTCCAGATAGGCATCCAGGCGATCCCAACTCTTTACATTCTGCGCCTCTTTGACAATGACCACCTGATGCTCCGCCATCATTGGGAATCGTTTGGCCATGTCGATGACCTGGGCCGCATTGGTATCCAGTCCATACACCACGGTCTGGTTGAAGTCTCGCTCCTCAGGAGCCATGACATTGTTTTCGATATAGTCACTCACCTTATCTATATAATAAGGTTCATCTCCCATAAGGATGTATATGGGATAGTATTTCCTCGCGGCCAGGTCGCGCATGATGGAGTCGTAGGTGTGTTTTGCTGCCATAGGCGTGATAAATAAAAAAGGCGGGAATCCTTTCGTTCTATGTCGGGATTTTATTATCTTTGCAGTGCAAAGGTAGTGAAAGCCGAACGGAATACAAAATGAATCCTTTCATTTTTATTCAAGAGGCGTATCCTACCTTCGCGAAGCAAAGGTAGTGAAAGCCGAACGGAATACAAAATGAATCCTTTCATTTTTATTCAAGAGGCGCCAAAACCCATGGCACTTGGATTGCCAGAAAACCAGGAAGCCAGAAAAAGGCTCATCTTCAGAAACGACATGCCCGACTCCATGCAAGCCCTGAACCTCCCTCCTTACGCAGCCAAGGTCGCCTATCGTGATGGCAAGCGTATGATTTTCGACAAACTCCGTCGGAAATACGTCTCGTTGACGCCCGAGGAGTGGGTTCGCCAGCATTTCGTCAATTATCTGACCGTCCACATGGGTTATCCTTCAACGATGCTTGCCAACGAGGTGGAGTTGAGCATCGGCCAGAAGCGCCTGCGTTGCGACAGCGTCCTCTATGGCCTTCGTGCCGAGCCGCGCATGATCATCGAGTACAAGGCCCCCACCATTTCTCTCACGCAGAAGGTGTTCGACCAGGTATCCGTCTACAACCTCCTACTCCATGTGGACTATCTGGTGGTGAGCAACGGCTTGCTTCACTACTGCTGCAAGATGGATTACGAAAATCAAAAATATTTATTCTTGGATGGAATTCCAAGTTACGAAAAAATTCAACAAACTTAACATCATACCCTATGGGCATTTTCAAATGGATTGGAGGCGCGTTGGGCTTCATACTCTTCCCTCCTCTTGGTGCATTAGTTGGCATATTCATCGGCAGCATCATCGACTCTCTAAGCGAAGAACCCGATGACAGCGGTGGTTACGGCAGCGACACCTATGGTAGGACGAACCAAGGGCAGCGCAATAGTTTCTTGTTCTCCATGCTGGTGTTGGCGTCCTATATCATCCGCGCCGACGGCAAGGTGATGCATTCCGAGATGGAATACGTCAGAAGTTTCCTTAGGCAGAATTTCGGCGAGGCAGCAGCCCAGCAAGGCAACCAGATCATGCTCGGGCTTTTTGACCAATTCAAGGAGTGGAACGCCCAAGGCCCCAGTGTCACCAGCAGGAAGATTCGGGAGATATGTGGCCAGATATCCCGCAACCTGGACTACAGCGCACGTCTCCAATTATTGTCGTTCCTTGTGGAGTTGGCGAAGGCCGACGGTTCCGTCCCCGCATCAGAAATCACCGTCCTTTACGAGGTTGCCCAGAATCTTGGTTTGCAAGCCAGCGATGTAGACTCGATGCTCAACATGAGTTATGGCGGCAGCAGCCAAGGCAGTTTGGAGGAGGCCTACAAAATACTCGGTGTTTCTCCAGACATCTCGGATGAGGATTTGAAAAAAGCCTATCGCAAACTTGCCCTCGAGCATCACCCCGACCGCGTATCCTCCCTTGGCGAGGATGTGAGGCGTGCCGCAGAGAAGAAGTTCCAAGAGATCAACGCCGCCAAGGACAAGATCTGGAAAGCTCGCGGGTTGTGAAAAAGGCGGGAAAGGGTTAGGAAGCCCTTGATGGACATTCCCTGTGTGTAGTCGGATTGGTCGGAATAACCAAAATCATCGGAATCGTGTGAGTACGAAAACAGACATCCGGGCCGTCGTTGTGACGGTCCGGATGTCTGTTTGATGTATTTGTCAGGATGTGACTACTCGTAGTGCGTGTCCATGTAGACCACCTTTGTCGAGAGGTATTCCTCCACGCCGTGCTTGCCGTCGGCGCCACCGATACCGCTCTTCTTCTTTCCGGCATGGAATCCTTGCATGGCCTCGAAGTGCTCCCTGTTGATATACACCTCTCCGAACTGCAGTTCCCTTGTCACCTTGGCAGCGATGTCGATGCTCTTGGTGAAGACCGACGAAGCAAGTCCGTACTCCACGTCGTTGGCCCATGAGATGACCTGGTCGATGTCGTCGAACTCCACGAGGGGCAGCACAGGTCCGAACGTCTCCTCATGCACGATGTCGAAATCCTGCTTCACATTGTCGAGCACGGTGGCGGAATAGAAGTAGCCCTTCTCTCCCACTCTCTTTCCTCCGCAGAGTATTTTCGCCCCCTGCTTGACAGCATTGGCCACCTTGGCCTCCACGCTCTCCAGCGCGCGTTTCTCCACAAGAGGTCCCATGTCTACGTTGTCGTCCTTGCAGGGGTCTCCCACCTTGACGGCCTCCATCTTACGCACGATGATGTCTGTGAATTCCTTCTTGATGTCCTTATGCACATAAACCCTTTCGGCATTGTTGCAGATTTGTCCGTTGTTGCCGATGCGTGAGTCGACCACCCACTGTGCGGCAGCCTCGAGGTCGGCGTCTGGGAAAACGATGGCGGGAGCCTTTCCACCCAGTTCGAGCGACACCTTCGTGATGTTGTCAGCAGCGGCTTTCATGATGCTTTCTCCAGCACCGACGCTTCCGGTGATGCTGACGATGCCGATCTTGGGACTTGCAGCGAGCGCATTTCCCACGACGGACCCTTTTCCGGTGACGACATTGAACACACCTGCAGGCAGTCCAGTCTCATCCACCACTTTTGCAAACTCACAACAGTTCTCGGGTGTGAGTTGTGAAGGTTTGATGACGATGGTGCATCCTGTGATAAGGGCCGCTCCGGCCTTCCTTGCGATGAGGAAGAACGGGAAGTTCCAGGGCAGTATTCCAGCCACCACTCCGATGGGTTCCTTGAAGAGCATGATGGTTTCCCCCCTTCTGTCACTGGGGATGATTTCTCCTTCGATGGAACGTGCGAATGTAGCCATGTAATCGAAATAGTCGGCAGTGACGGCCACCTCCACGGAGGCCCATGTCTTTGTCTTTCCCTGCTCTCTCATGATGATGTCGACGAACTCCTCATGCCTTGCACGTATGCCGTCAGCCATTTTCTTGAGGTACGCCGCTCTCTCGATGGCAGGTGTCTTTGCCCATTCCTTCTGTGCTGCCACGGCAGCATCAAGAGCCTCGTCCACTTCTTCCACGGTGCCCTCAGGCTGTCTGCTGATGACTTCCTCTGTCGAAGGGTTGAGCACATCGATCCATTTTCTCGACTTGCTTTCAACGAACTTGCCGTTGATGTACATTTTTAGGTCTTTCATAAGGTTTTGTTTTAGTTAGATGAATATTGGGTGTTTTCCTTGAATTTCCCTATTGATGAAAAATCTTACAAATGTAGCAAAAAAACTGTTACGCTCAAAGTTATTCAGATTTTTTAAGAAAAAATGGAGTTAAAGGGGAGTATGTTTGGTTCGGGAGTTAAAGAGGAGTTAAAGGGGAGTTAAAGAGGAGTTAAAGGGACGTATGCCAATGCACACCAACCCCAAAGGGGTGACAGAACACAGACGGGGGTGTCAACCCCCGGGAAAGGGACGTATGTCTATTTGGTTCGGGAGTTAAAGGGGAGTTCTCCCTCGCCCCCGGCCTGCGGACAGTTTACTTTCGAACCGCAGGTCGACGTTCATGGGCATGCAAAAACCGCGTGGTTGTCAGTCAGGACATCCACGCGGTCATTGTCATCGTATTGTTCTTCAGCTTTCGCTTGCCTCTGTCTTCTTGCGACGTGAGGAGGTCTTTCTCTTGGGCTTTTCCTCAACGGCTGCTTCGGGTTTCACACCTGCGAGTTCCGGGTCGATAAGAATTCTTCCACAATATTCGCAGACAATGATTTTCTTGTGCATTTTGATATCCAGTTGTCTTTGTGGCGGTATTTTGTTGAAACAACCTCCACAAGCGTCTCTCTGCACATAGACGACACCGAGTCCGTTGCGGGCGTTTTTGCGTATGCGCTTGAAACTGTAAAGGAGCCTCTCCTCGATTTTCTCCTCGAGGGCCTTTGCCTTTTCTTTCAGTTTATCCTCTTCCTCTCGTGTCTCCTGCATGATGGAGTCCAGTTCGCTCTTCTTCTCCTCGAGAATCTGCAATTTCACGTCCACCTGAGCCTGATTTTGAGCGAGTTGTTCTTCACGGTCCTTGATTCTCGTCTCGGCTTCTCCAATCTTCTTCTTACAAAGTTCGATTTCCAATTCTTGGAAGACGATTTCCTTGTTGAGCATGTCGTACTCACGGTTGTTTTTCACATCGTTGAGTTGCTCCTTGTATCGAGCCACGATGGCCAAAGCCTGTTCTATATCCCCCCTTTTCTGGGAGATGGCAGAGTTGAACTCCTGTATCTCGTTGGCGATTTTATCGATACGTGTTCTTAGTCCGGTTATTTCGTCCTCGAGGTCCTGCACCTCAAGGGGTAGTTCCCCTCTGAGCGCTCTTTTCTCATCGATTTGCGACAATGTGGTCTGCAACTGGAAAAGTGCTTCCAGTTTTTTCTCCACGGTCAAGTCTGTAGGATCTTTCTTTGCCATGTTGATTAAATATGTTCTGTAAATTCTGTTATAAATAAACGATGGGATTGGTGTTGAGTTGTGTGATGCAACACTTTACCCCCTTGCAATTTTCCTCGATGATGGATTTGAACAATTCGCTGGTGAACTGTTCACTTTGGTAGTGCCCGATGACACATATCTGCACTTGCTGTTCGTGGTCGAAAAACTCGTGGTAGTGCATCTCACCGGTGACGAAAGCATCGGCCCCGGCCCTCACGGAGTCGTCGAGCAAGAATGCTCCCGCACCTCCGGATACAGCCACTTTCCTGATTTTCCTTTTCAGCAACTGGTTGGCCTGAACGCATTTCACATGGAAGGCGTCTTTGAGCATCTCCACAAAGGCGGCGGCGTCCATCGGCACGGGCAACTCCCCTATCACTCCGCTTCCACCTTCCGCACCTTCCACAGTCTTGGGTGCGAGGAGTGAGACGTTTTCCAATCCCATTTTCTCGGCGATTTTAAAATTGACCCCTCCTACTGCGTTGTCGATGTTGGTGTGCATGGATACGATGGCGACATGGTTGAGAATGGCTTTCATCAAGCATCGCTGCACCATATTGGCGTCGGAAACCCTTTTGAGAGCCCTGAAAATAAGTGGGTGATGCGACACGATGAGGTTGCATCCTTTCTCCAATGCCTCGTCCACCACTTCTTCGGTGACGTCGAGACACAATAATGCCCCTGACACTTCCGTCTCTGTCAATCCCACTTGCAGGCCTGCATTGTCGTAGCTTTCCTGAAGGGGCAGAGGCGCGAACTTTTCAAGGGCATTCACCACTTCTTTTATTTTCACGCTTTCCAGCTTTAATAATGATTGAACTGCAAAAATAATGTTTTTTTCTGAAAAGCTACCATCACCCCCTCATAGTTTAACATCATTTAAGTTTCAGAGGCACAAGCGTAACGCTTCAGCGAATATTGTTTTTAACACGAACATCCACGAACAATCTAAAATTTCAACCAAATGGAGAGCAGGGCATACACCCCCAAAGTCATGCATGCCCATGAGCGATTCTTATTGTTGAGTCCACCACTTAAAAAGTCTGTTAGAATGGCCGTGAGCAAAAAAGCAGAAAAGTGGACATCCCCGTCCCCCTGATACAGGCAACAATTAAGGTCGGGTTCCAAGAGAGGAACCCGACCTTTATTCATATTTCGCTCAAAAAGATTTAGCGGACACCAATATTATGTTTTCATTTGACAATGTATTTACCGCCTTTGCGTATATGAACCCCTCGGGAGTCTTTCTTCATAGGGACACCTTGGAGGTTAAAGGTCGGCGTGTCATCGGTATCGGTGAGTATAACTTCAATGCCCTCGGGCGATGAGGGGAAATACTTGCTATAAGCCGGTAATGAGAAAATCGTTGAACCTGTATTCCCATTGTGGTCGACACAGAAATCATAAACTTTCTCCGGGTTAAACAGATGTTTGTCGAAGAAGAAAGTGAGATGCGTTGTTTCTCCCGGTGCGAGATCCACATAGTAGAAGTGCTCCACCAACGCCTTTCCTTGATATGAGTATACTCCTCCTTCCGGGTCTTGTTCATACAAATAACTGCTGATCCAACTGTTGAAGCGATTCTC
The DNA here is from genome assembly GCA_017619375.1 of Prevotella sp. Classification (GTDB taxonomy): domain Bacteria; phylum Bacteroidota; class Bacteroidia; order Bacteroidales; family Bacteroidaceae; genus Prevotella. The sequence goes on from JAFZSL010000014.1 coordinate 26,170, forward strand.
GGAAGTGTTGGTGATGTCGGCCTCGACTTTCAACTGTTCGTAGATACCCCTTTCACCCTTCCAGTCGGTATCCCAAGCCCAATAGGGATATGGATACTCTGATACCTCTTCATTAACCCAATAAAGGCCTTTGTATCCTTCATGCGTGAAGTGGCCTTTCAGTTTCCATTCTGGCTGTTCTGTAACCTCTAACGTGGTCTCATACACCACATCCTTTCCGTCCCAGTCGGTGGTGAAACGAACCGGGATAACCCCTGTCTGGTAGTTGGAAATGCAAATCATCACTTCGCCCGACTCTCCTGGCGGCACATAGGTTCCAACACCGCCCTTCAGCGTTTCACCCTGCCAGAGGAAGAGGTAGTTCTCGTAGGTCTCTCCCACGTTGCTGATGTCGACAATAGCCACTGTTCTACCATAGAGATAGGGATTGTAAAAATGCACACCGTTTACCACAATCTTGCTTTCCTTCCCGTCCATGTTCTCCTCTTCCGGCAGCGTCTGCAGGGGTTGGCTGCTGTTCTGGGGCTGGAAGTTGAAGATGGCCGATTGGTAACAGTTGTAACCGCTGAACTCCACAGGACCGGTCTGCGTCTCACAGTCATTGATGACGTGTAGTTTGCAATAGAATTGGGCTCCGAAATAGCCAAACTCGCCGGTGTTGGCATGGAAATAGCCGCGGCCGTCGTAACCGTCGATGATGAAACTGTGGTTCTGTGCCATCACAGCACCGGCACTATAGGGTACAGGCCGACCGGCAGCCAGTTCATTGTATATCATATCCTCCCACGTGTGGCGGGGGAAAAGGGCGGCATGCAGCAATTTCGCGTCATCGCGGTAACCGAAATACTTCGAGATACGTTCTACGTCGAATGTCGATGACGAACCACCTGAAGAGTATTGCATCTCCAAGGCGCAACCGGCATATTTCAGGATTTTATGCACGGCTTCCAACTGCTCTTCGTTGTAATAGTCACCAAGCGATGAATAATAATCCACCATCTTGTCGTATTCGAACGTGGTGGGTGGAAGAGCCGGCATATCAATGCCCGAATAGGTGGTGTAGGCCGGGATGGTGGTGGTGGTCTCCTTCGGATACTCGTAGTACTTCATAATCTGTGCCAGCGTGATGGCCACGCAGCCCACCAGCGTGTGGTTGCCGGAGTTGGGGTCTATCGGAGTGAATTCGTAATAGGGTTGATACTGGTTCCATGAGGTACTGATCAGTGGATAAATGGGGTCACGGTCTATCTCCCGTGGCTCGGTGTCGTTGCGTGAAGTGAAGGTATGATCGCTCGCCACGTCGGCTACCTGGTTGTTGAGCCCGACGAGCATCTCATACAACCCTCCATTCACGGGCACGTCAGCGAAAGTGCCGCCCTCGCTGTAGGCCAGCACTTCATTCGTGCGGTCATCGGCCGAAACGACCACGAAGCCGCCGTCCTCCCCGTTGTTGAAAATATGCAGATGACTGAAGCCTCCCTCCACGGGTTGCAGCCTCTTTTCCATCATTTGCGCGTTCTTCACTCTGGCTGTCTTCGATGCGCTCAGAAACTGGGCTGCCTTGGCCCGTGCCACTTCCCTTCCTACAGGATTGGCCATCAGCATGATGGTGACCATGCTAAAAATGAAAAAACAGATATTTCTTTTCATGGTGTCATTTAGTTTAAATTTCTGCCCAAAAATACAATTTATTGTTGATACTTTGTTGAATTTTAACAAAAAAAACTATTTCAAGTGCATTTTATTGTTTTTGGGTGGGTGTTTTTCTCAGCGTGGGCGGAATCAAGGGAATCAAGGGGACAAGTCCCTTTAACTCCCCTTTAACTCCCCTTTAACTCCCCTTTAACTCCCCTTTAACTCCTCTTTAACTCCTCTTTAACTCCTCTTTAACTCCTCTTTAACTCCTCTTTAACTCCTCTTTAACTCCTCTTTAACTCCTCTTTAACTCCCGAATACAAGATGCAAAAATCGTTAAAAATGCCCATGTTCACTTCTTTTGTGCTTAAAGATGGTTATCTTTGTAAGACAAAATGCAAGAGAAACTTAGGACGTGACCGTGCACGCATCGACAAGCATGCACTCACAGAAAGCAGTATAGGCTTGACGGTTTCCAAAGTCAGGCAAAGAAAGATTCAAACGGCATCGAAATGACGAAGACATATTTGAAAGTCGCCTTCTTCATGTTCCTTTTACTCGCCATCTCCCCATGCTGCAAGGCACAGTCGGCGGGCGACATCGTCGTTGGTCCCGAAGACGACCTGCATGACGCATTGCGACAAGCCAGGGAATGGCGTCGAACGGGAGACCCGAGATGCGGGGGCGGCATCCGCATCATCGTCAAGGCAGGAAGGCACCACATGGTGCAACCGCTGTTCATACGACCAGAAGACAGCGGCACCGAGGAGGTCCCCACCCTCATCATCGGTGAAGAGGGAGCCGTGATATGCGGAGACTCCCCGCAGCACCACACCCGGCTCTTCCCCAAGGAGGGAATGGAGAGAATCGTGGATTTCGACAAGACTCGACGCATCATCACCATCCCCACTCCGCCGAAAGAGGTGTTGACGGCAAAGGGTGTGGAGATGGTGTTGCAGCAACGGTGGGCCATCGCCATTCTCCGCGTGAAGGAAATGAGGCCCATGGGAGCAGTGACGGAGGTTTCCTTCCTCGAGCCAGAAAGCAAGTTGGAGTTTGAACACCCATGGCCTCAACCTGTGGTGGGCGGCGAGAAGGGCAACAGCGCCTTCATGCTACGCACCACCGAGGACAGGGACGGCATAGAGCAACTTGTCGTCATTGCCGGGACAGAGGAACAGCCCGTAACCAACCTGACATTGAAAAACCTCGTCTTCGAGAACACCTGCTGGAACCGTCCCCTCCATCAAGGGCACGTCACCCTGCAAGGCGGATTCCCCATCATCGATGCCTACAAACTGAAGCAGGAAGGTCTTCCCTGGGCACCCACGTTGGAGAACCAGGCTTGGATAGAACGTCCCGTGGCAGCAGTGAGCATCTCATGGGCGCGACAGGTGAACCTTGAGGAATGCACCTTCAACAACCTCGCTTCCACCGCCCTCGACTTCACATACGGCATCGACCTGTGCAAGGTGGCCCACTGCACGTTCAGCAACATCGGAGGGACGGCCATCCTCGCAGGTTCCTTCGCGGAGAGTCCGAGGGAGGTGCATCGCCCCTACCCCCAACTGGCCCGACACTGTCGCCGTTTGGAAATCAGCAACAACAGGATAGAGAACGCCACCACGGAGGATTGGGGAGCCGTGGCCATCGGATGCGGATATGTGAGCAATGTGAGCATCGTGCGCAACGTGGTGGACGGCGTCAACTACTCCGGCATCTGTGTGGGATGGGGATGGACGCCGGAAAAAACGGGTATGGAAGGCAATGTCATCAGAGGAAACACCGTGAGGAACTACGCCCGGCAACTCTATGACGCCGGAGCCATCTACACCCTCTCCTACCAGCCAGGGTCGGTGATGGAACAGAATGTCGTCTCCCCACACACGCCGGCGCCATATGCCACCAACGACAGATGCTTCCCCATCTATCTCGATGCCGCCACCGACGGATACACCATCAAGGACAACCTGTTGGAGGGCCGCGGACTGATAGGAAAAGAGGACATGGGGTTCAACACCCCCGGACCCGACATCCACATCAATGAATAGCCCTGCTTCGATAACTTCGCAAAAAAGACAACTTTGATTACCAAAAATAACGATAATGAAAAAAAACATCTTATGGCTGATGACCGCCATGCTTTGTTGCCATGCGACAATGACATTTGCGGCAATGCCTGAAAACGACAAAGACATGCAAACGCAATCACAACCTTCGAAGGAAACCTCTTGCAAGGCGCCAGCCTTTCTTAAAAAGGGTGACAAGGTGGCCATCATCTCTCCATCTTACTTTCTCGCCACGGAATATGCCGAAAAGGCCGCCGACATATTGCGCCAATGGGGATTGACCCCCGTCATAGGCCCCAACGTGGGGAAGAAGTCGGGCATCAACTATGCCGGAACCTTCGAGGAACGCCTCGCCGACCTCAAATGGGCGCTCTACAATCCCGAGGTGAAAGCCATCCTCTGCAACCGAGGAGGATACAGCACCATACAGATGATACCATTCCTCACCAAGGAGGAGTTGGCGGCACATCCAAAATGGATGATTGGATTCAGCGACATCACCACCTTTCATGCCATGGAGGTTTCTGCAGGTTTGATGAGCATCCATGGAAACATGAGTCGGTACATCGCCGACGGGGAGGGGAATGACGAACCTTCTCTCATCCTCAGGGACTTGCTTTTTGGCAAGATGCCTCAATACAGGCTGCCTGCCCACCCTTGCAACCAGCGAGGCAAGGCCACAGCGAAACTCGTTGGCGGCAACATGTGCACGTTCTTTCCGCTGATGGGCTCCAATGTGGACTATTTCCAGGGCGACGAAGAATTCATCCTCTTCATCGAAGAGGTGGGTGAAAGTTACCATAACCTCGACCGCATCCTGAACATGCTCCTCCTCAACGGTGTGATGAATCGTTGCAAGGGTGTCATCCTCGGCTACTTCAGCGACTGCAAGCGCGACATCGCCTACGACAGCGTGGAACAGATGTTTGCCTCCTATTTCTCCAAATACGACATCCCCGTGGTTTGCGGCTTCCCCGCCGGACACGAACGGCCCAACATGCCGCTTGTCATGGGCGCTCCCGTCACCATCGAGGTCACTGCAGACGGGGCCAGGGTGTCTTTTTGACTTTTAGACCAGGAGAAAATAGGAAGAAACAGGAGAATTTAGGAGGTCTTAGGAGATTTTAGGAGGTCTTAGGAGGTCTTAGGAGATTTTAGGAGGTCTTAGGAGGTTGGTTTCATGAATCCTATGACCTCCTAAGGTTTTGTATGATTTTTCCTCAGTGTGATGACGCTTACTTCAGGCCAAGCACCCAATCGGAAAACCACGGTGCCACAGATGCCCAGTGAGACATGGAGCATTTGGCTGCCTTCACGATAGGTGCCGCCCCATTCCCGATACATCAGTCTTGCCGGCGACCATCTCCATAATCTGAGATGTGCGCCGTGGGTGTGACCAGAGAGCGTCAGAGGGATGTCGGTCTTGCCCAGCACCTCCTTGCGCCAATGCGAAGGGTCGTGGCTCAGCAACAGTTTCCAAGTGTCGGAAGGGATTCCTTGCAACGCCTTTCCAAGGTCGCCGGTGGATTTGAAGGGCGGCGGACTGGTTGTCTCCACACCTATGATGGCGATGCTGTCGTCTCCCTTGGTCAGCATCATATGTTCGTTCATCAGCAAATGCCATCCCATCTTTTCGTGCAGCGGTCGCATGTACTTGGCGTATTTCAATCCCAATTCGTCATGGTTGCCGAGGATGGACAGTACGCCGTCCGGAGCGGAGAGACGTGACAGCGCGTCGACAAAAGGTGCAGCCTCTTCCACGTTGTGGTTCACCAAGTCCCCCGTGAAGACAATGAGGTCTGGGTGTAGTGCGTTGGCGGTTTCCACAACACGGTCGATGAAGTCGGGATGCCCGACCAGTGACCCAAGATGCAAGTCTGTCAACTGCACGATGCGGTAGCCGTCGAAGGCTGCAGGCAATGTTGGCGAGGAACATTCCACGTGGGTTGCCACGAGCCGGCGCCACCCCCAGAAGAAGCCATACAAGGCTGCCAAGAAAAACAACGTGCCCGCTGCAAGGCCGACGATGACTCCCGCTATTGGTGCGAGAATCGCGAATAGCAGTTTCGGCGTGATGAGAAAGAGGAAAGTGGCGAAGAACAAACGTATCGAACGTACATGACCCAGCAACCAAGTCTGCATCACAATGACGGCGAACACCGCCCATGCAATGGTGAGAGCATATGCCCATTGCGCCCAGACCGGCCAAGAAGGGAGGAAAAGGCCGCAGATGACCACCTCTGGCAGCAAGGTGACCACCACGATGAGCATGACGAAGAAGGAGAACCTATGGGTCATGGGGAGGTGGTTAGTTCACCACCAACACACCGAAGGGACCAGTGGTGGTGGCGCGGTATCGTGTGAGGCGCTTGCCCTTTTCTCCGTCTGTGATGAACCCATTGTTGTTCATGTCGTATTGGCGGTGGCATTTGCCACAGGTGGCTATGCCGTTGGAAGTCATTGAAAGCGGATAACTCTTCATGGGGAGGGCACTCGGGTCGAAGCAGTTGGGGCATTCCCTGTCGTAGGCGTAAAAGGGGGCGGGGATTTCGAGTGCCCCATAGCCCACGATGATGCCGTTGTTGTAGCCGAGGATGAGCGTGCGCCGTGTGTCTACTGCGTTCTGTATCTTGCTGCTGCTCACCCCCGCATTGTTGACGAAGTCGTAATAGGTGGCTCCGCTGCGCACCGCCATCGTCACCTGGCAGAAGATGCCCGGTGCAGAAGGGTTCATCGCTGCGGCCAAGGTGGCGTCGGTATGTATGGAGTTGTCGAAGATGAAATAGCAGGTCTTCGTGGTGTACTCGTTCTCGGAGTCCCCGCAGGAGGTGAGTCCGGCCAAGATGGTGAATGCCGCCAAGGCCCAGGCACGGCAGGAGTGGAGCAAGTTTCTCATGAGAGCAAAGCCTTTTCAGCCTCTACCATGCGCTCGAAATGGAATCCGTCGAGCGTCTCCTTCATCAGTTGCTCGATGCGGTCGTTGCAGAGGTTGCCGATACTGCCTTCATGGGTGTGATGGATGTCCTTGTCGGCCACGAATCGTCCCGCCTCGATGTCAAGTCCCACTTTCTTGTAGGCATCGCGGAAAGGCATCCCCTGGGCGGCGAGGCGGTTGACCTCCTCCACGGAGAAGATGGGGTCGTAAAGCGGATTGTCGAGGATATGTTCATCCACCTCCATGCGGTTGATGATGTAGGCCGTCATGCGGAGGCAGTCCTTCAGTTCGTCGAATGCGGGGAGGAACACCTCCTTGATGATTTGCAAGTCGCGGAAGTATCCGCAGGGCAGGTTGTTCATGATGAGCGTCACCTGCGTGGGCAGTCCTTGCAACTTGTTGCTCTTGGCACGGATGAGTTCGAAAACGTCGGGGTTTTTCTTGTGGGGCATGATGCTGCTGCCCGTGGTGCATTCCTTGGGTAGTCGGACGAAGGAGAAATTCTGGCTGTTGAAGAGGCAGGCATCGAAAGCCAACTTGGCCAACGTGCCAGCGATGGTGGCGATGGCGAAGGCCACGTTGCGCTCCATCTTCCCCCGCCCCATCTGTGCATACACCACATTGTAGTCCATCGAGTCGAAACCTAACAGGCGGGTGGTCATCGAACGGTCGAGGGGGAACGAACTGCCATATCCTGCCGCACTGCCCAAGGGGTTGCGGTTGGTCATGCGGTAGGCGGCCTGGAGGAAGAGCATGTCGTCGGCCAAACTCTCGGCATAGGCTCCAAACCACAGTCCGAAACTGCTGGGCATGGCCACCTGGAGGTGGGTGTAGCCCGGCATCAGCACGTCCTTGTAATGGTTGCTCTTGGCGATGAGTTCGTCGAAAAGCACCTTCACCTCTTCTGAGATGTCCTTGAGTTGCTGGCGGGTGAAAAGTTTCAGGTCAACGAGCACTTGGTCGTTGCGCGAACGTCCGCTGTGTATCTTCTTCCCCATGTCACCCAGGCGGCGTGTGAGCATCAGTTCCACTTGCGAGTGAACATCCTCCACCCCGTCCTCGATGACAAACTCCCCGCGCTCGCAGAGTTTGTGGATGTCTTTCAACTCACGCAGCAGCACCGCCAGTTCGTCGGCGGTGAGCAGGCCGATGGACTCCAGCATGGTGATGTGCGCCATCGAACCCAATACGTCATAGCGTGCGAGGAAGAGGTCCATCTCACGGTCGCGTCCCACTGTGAATCGCTCGATTTCGCTGTTCACCTCGAAGTCTTTCTCCCAAAGTTTGCTTGCCATGTCAGGTTATGGTGTTTTAATAGGGTTATTCATAGGTGCCGGCGGCGATGGCGTCGGCCAGTTTCTCCAGTCCGGCCTTCAACGGTTTGGATATCATCCCCTTGACAAAGGGGTTGAGGTCGGCCTTGATGGTGAGGCGCATCTTGCACGAGGTGTCGGAGGTGGGGAGCAGTTGCACCCATAGGTTGAAGGGTAGCGGCGACTGCACCGTCTTATACTTGATGGTCTTGGGCTCCTCTCGGTCGCAGATGGCGATGGAGATGTTGCCCACGGGGGGTACGTTCATCGTGATGGAGTCATTCTCAAAGATGATGTCCTCGCGCTTGTCCTCGGGGAGCTGGTTGCGCACCTCCTCGCTCAGGGAGAGGTCGCTCAAGCGGCGATAGACGGCTTCTTGCGAGTAGGGTATCTCCCTTACGCTGCTTTCAAATTTCGATTCCATATCTGTGTAGGGATGTTGTCTGTTATGGGTGTGGCAAGGGTGCCCCGCCGGTTATTTCTTCCATTCGGAAGGATTTTTCCTCCATTCGTTGAGGAGTTGGATATCGGCCTCGGTGATATAACCCGTCTCCAAAGCCGTGGCCACCACGTGGTCGTAATCGGTGAGGGTGACCAGTTGCACGTTGGCTGCCCGGAAAGCCTCCTCGGCAACGGGGAATCCATAGGTGTAGGAAGCCACCATGCCGATGACCTCACAGGCGTTCTTGCGGATGGCTTCCACAGCCTTGAGGCTGCTGCCGCCTGTGGAGACCAAGTCTTCCACCACCACGACCTTGGCATTGGGGCGCAGTTCACCTTCGATGAGGTTCTCCAAGCCATGGTCCTTGGGTTTGTTGCGGATGTAGACGAAGGGCAGGCAGAGTGCGTCGGCCACGAGTGCACCTTGCGGGATGGCTCCGGTAGCCACTCCGGCGATGGCTTCCACTTCGGGGAAATGCTCGTGGATGGCGTGGGTGAGTTCCAACTTCACATAGTTGCGCAACTCAGGGTAAGAGAGCGTCTTGCGATTGTCACAGTAGAAAGGTGACTTCCATCCCGATGCCCACGTGAAGGGGTTGTTGGGTTGGAGTTTGATGGCCTTGATGCCCAGCAGTCTCCGGGCAAAGTCTTTCTTGAGGTTGTCCATTTCCATATTCGCTTGAGGTTTATAGGTGCAAAGGTAGTGAAAGCCGAATACAATGCAAAGCAAAAGACGAAGTTTTTGCTTTCATTGTTGAGGCGCATCCTATCTTCGCCGTCAGGCAAAGGTAGTGAAAGCCGAATACAATGCAAAGCAAAAGACGAAGTTTTTGCT
>JAFZSL010000015.1 GCA_017619375.1 Prevotella sp.
GGTCCCACCTCTTCCCATCCCGAACAGAGAAGTTAAGCCCGCCTGCGCCGATGGTACTGCAATGCAATGCGGGAGAGTAGGTCGCCGCCTCCTTTAGAAGACAGCCCCGTCGCTCATCGAGCGGCGGGGCTTTGTCGTTTTTTCACCCTGGTGCTTCTTATTTCCTCCTTTTTCCCCCTAAGACTACCTACTTTCTCCTAAGGCCTCCTACTTCCTCCTAAGACCACCTAAAACCTCCTATGACCACCTAAAACCACCTATTTCCTCCTAAAACCTCCTATGACCACCTAAAACCACCTATTTCCCCCTAAAACCTCCTACTTCCTCCTAAAACCTCCTATTCCTCCTATCCCCTTGAATTTTTTTTGCATAATCGAAAAAAAATCATTATGTTTGCAACTGATTATGCAGAAATGGAAGAGAGTGTTGGTTTGGTTGAGCAGAATCGGGCATTGCCGAGGGTTTGGCGTTCAGTCGCCTACCGATTATCGGTTTGTCAGATATGTCATCAATGAGCATGCACCCTACTATGCCTATGACGACCTTGCACGCCGGCTGCCTGATCTGGATGGACTGACAAGAAAGATGTGCAAACTTTATTTCCGTCTGTCCAACCATTGCCAGACCGCGTCTTTCGTCGATGTGGTGCCGTCTGATGAAGCCTACAGGCTTTATGTGAAAACCGCTTGCCACAAGACACGGACGATAGACTTGAATCCTCGGTATGAGGTGATGGAACCCATCGACACCCCCTTTCTTGCCCGTGCCACGTGCTGCGAGGAAAACATGGGTGTGATACGATGCCTATTGGAAAAGGCCGACGAGTCTTCCGTGGTCGTCGTCGAGGGCATCAAGGAGTCTCGTCAGGCAAAAGCTTGCTGGAAGGCTCTCATGGACGCCGAACAAGCGATGGTGACCTATGATTTGTACTACTGCGGTATAATAATTACAACTAAAAATCGTTATAAGAAAAATTATATCATCAACTTCTAAATCAAACCCTATGAAAATTACGAAAGTCTACACGAAAACAGGCGACGAGGGAATGACCTCGTTGGTGGGTGGTTATCGCGTGAGCAAGACCAATGCACGCATAGAGGCTTATGGCACCGTGGATGAACTGAGCGCCAACCTTGGTGTGCTCGCGTCATATATGAAGGATGGCGACGACAAGACGCTTATCATCAGGACGCAGAGAAACCTCTTCACCATCGGGTCCAACCTCGCTACAGACAAGTCGAAGATGAAAGTGGCCACTTCATACACTCTCGGACCGGAAGAGGTGGAAATCCTCGAGCAGGAGATTGACGCCATCAATGCCAGCATACCGCCACAAGTGGCTTTCATCCTCCCCGGAGGATCACATGAAGCCGCTTTCGCACACGTCTGCCGCACTGTTTGCAGAAGGGCTGAAAGACGCATCTTCTTCATGAACGAGTCTACGCCTGTCGATGCAGAAATACTCAGGTATATGAACCGTTTGTCGGACTATCTTTTCGTTCTCGCACGCAAATTGAACTTTATTGACGGTGTGAGAGAAAAAATATGGAAGAAACCTTTGAAATAAGAAAAAAAATATTACTTTTGCGCATTCTTTTTATTAATGTGTAAAATTTCAGGAATATGTATTGGACACTCGAACTTGCTTCCAAGTTGGAAGACGCGCCCTGGCCCGCTACTAAAGAAGAATTGATTGACTATGCAATAAGGTCGGGAGCACCTCTCGAGGTGCTGGAAAACCTACAGGAAATAGAGGATGAAGGAGATGTTTACGAGAGCATCGAAGACATCTGGCCCGACTATCCCACCAAAGAGGACTTCCTCTTCAACGAGGATGAGTATTAAAGAAATAATAAGCGATGAGGCTCACGAGCATCATCGCTTGTTTCTTTTTATGTTTGGCAGTGATTGCAAGGAGATACATCTTGGCTGACTTGAATGCGCATCCTATTTCCCAGACACATCCTGTCGTCCTCGTAATCCAGGACGTGAATATGAAACAAAGTGCATCGGGGCAAGCAAAACAATTTGCTTGCCCCGATGCGTGTTTGTTATAAGGTCCTTAGGGTCCTGGAAAAGACTTGTTGGTGTCTTATTTCAGTGTGATGTTCTCGATGATGGCTTTTATTTCCGGATCATCGATGGAACCATTATAGATGGATATGAGCATCAGGCCCTTCTCGGTGAGTTTGGTATAGAGGTTGTTTGTCGGCTTCTCAGCTTCCTTGACGGCCACGTTGAAGGTGTTGTTGCCGAATTTGATGTCGCCCTTGTCTGCATATCCTGCGTTCACATTGCCGGAATTGGCTTCGGCGGGCTCGCTGGTCCTATCGGGATAGGCATAGATGGTCATGGTGCACCAGGAGCCATCCTCCAATTTCTTCTGGATGCGGAAGTTCTCGTCTTTGTTGTTGCTGTTCTGCTCCCAGGATGCAGGCATGACCATGGTGTAATACTTGGTCTCCAATTTCTCGCCCTTGAGTTTGGTGATGCCGTTGCCACAAGCGGTGAACATGATTGCTGCGAAGACAGCCACGACGAAACTGATAATAGTCTTTTTCATTTTGCTTTTTTTGTTTAATGAATTAAATAATGTAATGAATGTTTTGTTGTTGTTTTGATGGTGCAAAGGTCGGGAGAAAAGCAATAATCGACTTATCATTTCGTGAAAAATAATTGTCATTTCGTGAAAACAAGGCAAAAAGTGGCAAAAAAAACACCCAAAAACGTTTTTTTTTCATAATTTTGCCTTCAAACCTCATTTCACTCCTGCAAAAGCCATGGACAACGAAAAGACATTGCTAGAGCTACGTCGTTGCATAGAGCGTATTGTTGGTTTCATACCGAGTACGCCCCGGGATTTTGATACGCTTTCCGAGAGCATCTTCCAAAAGAAACGTCAACGAGTAAGCGCATCTACATTGAAGCGTATTTGGGGATACTCCACCACTGGCTCTGTGCCGCGGCAGTCCACGCTCGACATCCTGGCTCGTTTTGCCGGCTATAGAGACTATAGGGTGTTTTGTTTGGCTTGCAATGATGACAAGGACGATGTGCTAGAGGTTGGCGACGAGGTGACTGAAACCGTTCTTTCTGGCGCACCCGAGGAAGGGGAACTGCCTGTTTCTGAGAAGCAGAAACTTGGTCGATTCACACCGTACTTCTTATTTCTCATCATACTCGCAATAGTGGCTGGCGCAGCCTATCTTGGTTTTTCTCATCGCACTCCGCACGGACCGGTCATAAAAAAAGGGCAGACCTTCGCTACCTACCAAGACTACCTTGTGCTTTTCGGCATACACGCCAAGGACACATTGTGGGGACAGCGGCTGCCACATCATCCCAGCATTTCCATCTGGGGACCTCGCTACCATCACCACCGCTGGCACAACTACGGCGACTCCGCACTCCTCATGCCCACCATCACAGAACGATGGGAACCGGATGACGGCAGTGCCGACAGCGCTCTCATCGCCGTGCGCAACAATGACCACTACCTCGCCTACCGCGACATAAACGAGATACGCATCACCTTCATGCAGGGTCTAACGCCCGATGGAGACAGTCTCACCTTTTGTGGCGTCTATCGAATGGACCTCGAGCACTCCAATACCCACCACGTCACTTGGGTTAGGGTGGCTGATGAGGTCAACCTCGCACAACTCGACTATTTGGAGGAACTGAAAAATTAAATAATCTTGCTCTAGCAAACTGCCTATATCTCAAATCCTTGTACGTTTTTACCGCAAAATCGTACATTTTTACACATTTCGCCTAAAATAACACCCACAAACCCCATTTGAACCAAAATGAACTAGAAATGAACCAGATGGTACGGTTGCCTTTTGTGGATTATTTTGTAATTTTGTAAACTTGTATAAATTTAACCCCCTGATACTATTTCACAATTTATTAAAGATTATGAAGAAGAATCTATTTTTTTATTTCGGACTATTGCTTTTCTGCTTTCTTTCAGCCAAAGCATGGGGTCAGGGTGTCGTCCTCGACTGGGGACATCAGACACCAGGGCAGATGAAATATGTGTTCCAGGAGAACGATGAGGGCATTCCCCCTGTTTCAGATGCCAATGGAAAGCAATGGTATGAGGTTGACTACGATGACTCTGCCTGGGGCACGCTCATCGGATCCATTTCCCGTGGCGACCGCTGGGGAGTAGGTGAAGGCAACTATTACAATTGGGAGAATGAATACGGATGTTTTTATTTGCGCCGCACGTTCAATGTCAACCTCAGCGAGGTGAATACGGAGAATATCTGGCTGAAATCCTTCAACGACGACCATGCCGACTATTATGTCAATGGCTTGCTTGTGCAGTCCACTGATGAATTCGACTGGAAGGTGCAATTGCCCTCCGATGCATTGGTCGATGGGGTTAACACCATAGCTGTCTATGTCAATGACTGCGGCGGTGGAGATGCTTATCTCGATTTCACCATTGCTGACCCTGCGGGAAATCTTTCTTTCTATTCCCCCTATCAGGATGACCAAGGTGTGCAGTATGAGTATAACGAAACAAACGAGGAATGGGAGGTGTTTGGCCAAAACTGGTGGACCAACGACTTCGTCCTCCCTGCCACCATCATGGAAAAGCCTGTCACTGTCATTAGGGACAATGTTTTCAGTGGAGGTGTTTGCAACTCCATCTCTCTCCCTGAGGGGCTGCGTCATATTGGTTGGTTTGCATTCGAAAGCGGGACGCTCACTTCAATTTCTATTCCAGCTTCGGTGACAGAAATAGATGGCGGCATACTTGCTGGTTGCAATTCACTCACAAGCATCACCGTGGCTGAAGGCAACACCGTCTATGATTCGAGGGAGAACTGTAACGCCATCATTCAAACTGATGAAAACAAGGTCGTGGCCACCTGTCCGGCCACTGTCCTCCCTGCTTCGGTCACCTGCATTGGTCATAGAGCGTACCAAAACTCCTCCATTACGGAGTTTATCATCCCCGAAGCTGTCACTTCCATAGAGAATGAGGCATTCGAAGGGTGTACCAATCTATACAAGGTGACTGTATTGTCCGCCACTCCTTTCGACTTGTCTGAATATGCCTTCCCTGATCGAGGTCAGCAAATACTCTATGTGCCAGTGGGAAGCAAGGAGGCTTATCAGAACGCTCCCTATTGGCAGGACTTCGGCAACATCTTCGAGTTGGGTGAGGAAGAGGTTTTCGACCCCATGGGTTATGCCTACTTGTCCGATGAGGGGGCCACGCTCAAATTCGTGTATGATGACCAGTATTTTGTTCGTAAGAAGGGGGGTGTAGTCCTCTTCACACTCGATGAGCCGGAAGGCGAGCCCAGGTGGTATGCCTCGGGGGCGAATGGATCCATCAGCCATGTGAAGTTCGATCCATCCTTTGCTGACGCACGGCCTACCTCTACCCATAGTTGGATTCGTGAGATGCCGCTGGAAAGTTTGGAAGGATTGGAATACCTCAACACGTCGGAGGTGACAACGATGAATGCAATGTTTTATTACACATCGTCTATCACCTCGCTCGACCTAAGTACCTTCGACACCTCCAAGGTGACCGAGATGTGTGAAATGTTCCATGGCTGTAGTGGTCTTACCTCGCTTGACTTGAGTGGGTTCGACACTTCCAATGTGAGTCAATTTGGAAATATGTTCAACGAATGTTCCAGCCTCACCTCTCTCGACCTCAGTATGTTCGACACTAGTCAGGTGGAGAACACTGATGGCATGTTTGCTTATTCAGGCCTGTCAGAGGTCACCCTGTCTATCTCAATGTCCAACCTCTTCGACAATGCCTTCGAGGGGGTCGGGGCTGAGGAGACACCTTGTTGTCTGAACGTGCCTGATGGTTTCGACTTCGGCGACGTGGACACTTCCTCGGGTGTCTTTGTGTGGAAGGGTGGATGGTTCGAAACGAATGCCATCCCGGCACCTCGTTTCTCTCCCTCCGATGGAGAGACACTGTTTGATGGCGAAACGGTGACCGTCACCTTTAATGACAGCAAATACGTTCTTCGCTACACCACCGATGGCAGCGATCCGAAGGAAGAAGGGGCGGTAGTGAGTACATCATCTGAGTCGCCCACCTCCATCACGGTGAACTATCAAGAGAATGAGTCGACATTCGTGGTGAAAGCCTTCTTGGAGGATGCGACCTCCGGCAACCAGGGAACCACCATAACCTATACTGTACAAAAGCCTTACGATAGACCATACGCCTTCTATTCTGAGGGTACCCTGACCTTCTACTATGATGACCAATATTCCATCAGGGAGGGCGACATGTTCTATCTCTACGAGGGCGACAACGACCCCGATTGGTGGGGTGGTGGCGGCGGTGTTTGCCAAAGCGTCACTCATGTGGTGTTCGATCCGTCCTTCGCCAGCGCACGTCCTACCTCCACCCGCTGTTGGCTGCGCGATATGCCACAATTAGAGAGCATAGAGGGTCTAGAGTACCTTAACACCTCAGAAGTGACTACAATGCATGCCATGTTCTGCGGCACTTCAATGATTACCTCGTTGGACCTGAGCACGTTCGACACGTCCAACGTGACCGATATGAGCTATATGTTCCACTGGTGCGGAGGATTGACCTCCCTTGACTTGAGTACATTCGATATGTCCAACGTAGCGAATACTGAATATATGCTGTCTTACACCGGCCTGCGGGAACTCACCCTTTCCGCCTCGATGAGCAACCTTTGTGACTATGCCTTGGAAAACGTGGGGCGCGACAATGACCCATGCCATCTAACCGTTGCCGATGGTTTTGATTTCGGCGATACGGACACCACCGCCGACGTCTTTGGTTGGAAGGGTGGTTGGTTCCATATGGGCGAGCCTTTTGCCTACGACGGTTCCTACGCTGTTCTCGTTGGCAGTACGCTCACGTTCTACAGCGACGACCAGCGTGCGAATCGCGGATACTATTACAGACTAGGTGAATTCTATTTCAACCATAGTGCCGTTAAACGCGTGGTGTTCGACGAGGGTTTCGCAAGGGAGCAGCCCAGCAGCACCCGCGAATGGTTCTCCGGGATGACCAACCTCGTGGAGATTGAGGGTCTCGACCTCCTTAACACGTCGCAGGTGAACGACATGGCCTATATGTTCAACGAGTGCTCCAGTCTGACCTCTCTCGACCTCAGCACGTTCAAAGCCAGCAACGTGTGGGACTTCAGCGGGATGCTTTCGGGATGCTCTGGCCTGACCTCTCTTACCCTATCTGCCTCGATGGACCAGTTGTGGGACGGCGCCTGTGAGGGTATCGGTACAGAAGAGAACCCCTGTCAACTCATCGTCGCCGAGGGCTTTGACATCGGCGACGAAGCAGACACATCTGCGGATAGCTTCAACTGGAAGGGCGGCTGGTTCCACACGGAGACCAACATCAACTACATCGGTTCCTACGTGGTGTTCAACGATGGCACACTAACTTTCTACCACGACGGCCAGCGCAGCAGCCACGAGGGCGATAAATTCAAGCTCAAGGAGGGCGACAACGACCCCGATTGGTGGAATTGGGGCGACGGTGTTTGCAAAAGCGTCACTCATGTGGTGTTCGATCCGTCGTTCGTCGATGCACGTCCCACCTCCACTCGTGAGTGGCTGCGCGATATGCCACAATTAGAGAGCATAGAGGGCCTGGAGTACCTCAACACCTCGGAGGTGACAACAATGTATGCCATGTTCTGCGGCTCTACCATCACTTCGTTGGACCTGAGCACGTTCGACACGTCCAACGTGGCCGATATGAGTTATATGTTTAACAGTTGCAGTAGCCTCACATCTATCGACCTGAGTACGTTCGATATATCCAGCGTGGAGAATACTGAACATATGTTGTCCTACACTGGTTTGCAGGAGGTCGCATTGTCCCTCTCGATGAGCAACCTTTGGGACAGCGCCTTCGAGGGAGTTGGTTCGGAAGAAGATCCCGTCCAGATTGCAACTCCTGCCGGCTTTGACTTCGGTGGTGCAGACCCCTTTGCTGATCATTTCTTCTGGAAGGGTGGATGGTTTGTGTACAACGGAATACCATCACCCATCATCCAACCTGCCAACACAGAGACCTTGCATATCGGTGATATGTTGACCATCACTTTCGATGCCGACAAATACATCCTCTATTACACCACCGATGGTAGCGACCCGAAGGAGGAAGGCGGGGCTGTGACCACGTGCACGGTGTCACCTGTCAACATCAAGGTAATGTACCGGGAGAATGAGAACACCTTGGTGGTGAAAACCTTCCTTAAGAAGGTGGACACTGGCGAACAAGGAGATGTGGTTACCATGACTTATGCCGTTGCCGACCCTTATGTGGGACCTTATGCGATGACGAACTCTGTGAGCACCCTCATCGAATGGGGAAGACATACCCCATGTCAGATGAAATATGTGTTCCAACAGGAGAATGATGGCAGTGCCCCTGCTCCAGATGGCAATGGCAAGCAATGGTATGAGGTAGGCTACGATGATTCCTCATGGGGAGTGCTCAATGGTCCCATTGCCCGCGAGGACTACTGGGGAATGGGTGAAGGCAGATATCACAACTGGCCTGGCGATGCAGGATGCTTCTATCTGCGCCGCACCTTCGATGTCAATCTCAGTGAGGTGGATGTGAACAACATTTATCTTAGGTATGAAATAGATGACGATGCCGACTTTTATCTCAATGGTGTGAATATACACCATTATACCTATGGCGGTACTGCCGAGAGTTTGCTTTTGCCTGCCGATGCACTTGTCGACGGTGTCAATACGCTTGCCATCTATGTCATTGACTATGGTGGTGGGGCGTACATCGATTTCACCATCAATACCAACAGTACGCTGACCTTCTATTGCGATGATCAACGCGATTTCAGGGAAGGTGTCAAATATGGTTTTAATGAGGGCAATAACGAGCCGGAATGGTTCAACGATGGCATGCACAGGTTCATCTCCCATATTGTGTTCGACCCGTCGTTTGCTGACGCACGGCCTACCTCTACCCATAGTTGGATTCGTGAGATGCCGCTGGAAAGCATCGAGGGGTTGGAAAATCTCAACACCTCGGAGGTGACAACGATGAATGCCATGTTCTGTGGCACGTCTTCTATCACCTCTTTGGACTTGAGTACATTTGACATCTCTTGCGTGACGGATATGGGTAATATGTTTTCTGGCTGCGGTATTACCTCTCTTGACTTGAGCACGTTCGACATAGGCAGCGTAGAAAGCACTGAGGCTATGTTTGCCTATTCTGGCTTGAAGGAGGTTACCTTGTCGGCATCAATGTCAAAACTTTCTGACAATGCCTTCGAAGGAGTTGGTTCGGAAGAAAACCCCTGCCATCTGAATGTGCCTAAAGGTTTTGATTTCGGCGACGTGGACACCTCTTTTGGCACTTTTGGTTGGAAGAGTGGTTATTTCTGCTTCCCCCAAAAACCCTATGTGGTGTTGGCTTCCGATGGCACCCTTGTTTTCCGTTACGACAACAAAAAGGATGTCTGCACAGATGCCACTTATGACATCAATGGCGGATACGACCATAAGGCCATCACTGCTGTGGTTATCGACAAGTCCTTTGCCGACTATAGACCCACTTCCGCTGCAGGATGGTTCCAAGGTATGAGCCAAGTCACTTCTTTTGTTGGATTGGAGAATATTTATGCCGACCAATTGATGGATGTCTCTAATATGTTCAACGGTTGCTCCAGTGTTTGTGAACTTAACCTGAGCAACTTCAATCTCTCTACTGATTCTGATGAATCCCAAGTGCAAACTACGGGGATGCTTTCCGGTTGCACAGATTTGAAGGAGCTTACGCTACATCCATCGATGTACATTTTCGGGGAGGAGGAATGCAGCGGCATTGGCACACAGGAAGAACCCTGCGAACTCCACTTCCTCAGTCCCAAATTCGACTTTGGCAGTGGAATAAATTACGAAGATTCATCGTTTGAGTGGAAGAGTGGATGGTTCCATCTCTCGGGATTCCCCTATTCTGTCATCACCTCCAATGGACAAACCGTTACGTTCTACTGTGATTTCAATTTGAAAGATCATGAGAGCAGGAAAGAAGAGATTCATGAGGTGAATTATCGTTACACCCACCGCAACATCACGAAAGCAGTCTTCGACTCGTCGTTTGCCAACGCACGACCCACAAGTACCAGATGGTGGTTTGCTGAAATGGACCAACTCATTAATATCGAGGGTCTTAACAATCTCAATACGTCAAAAGTGACGGATATGAGCGAGATGTTCCGTGCATGCGGTGTCTCCGGTCTCGACCTGACCTCGTTCGACACAAGAAGGGTCGCAACGATGAAACAAATGTTTGCCGACTGTGGTAACCTCTCCTATGTCAACCTCGGCAACCTCGTTGTCAGCCAGGTGACGGACATCAGCGAGATGTTCCGCAATTGCGCTGCTTTACGTAGCATCAACGTGAGTCAGTTCAATACCAGCGGAGTGACCGACATGCACGAACTGTTCTCCGGGTGTCAAGCACTTTCCACCATCAATTTGAGTAATTTTGACACAGGCAACGTGACCGACTTGCACGGTATGTTCACTGGCTGTGGCATCCTCGCCACCATCGACGTGAGCAACTTCAACACAGGCAAAGTGACCAATATGCGTGATATGTTCAATGGTTGCGGCAGTCTCGCTACGCTCGATTTGAGCAACTTTGACACATCGAGCCTCTTATATATGGACGGTATGTTCAGCAACAGCGGCATTTCCAGTATCAATCTCGACGGGTTCAATACTGGTTCCGTGGAGTCTATGGCCAACCTGTTCGATGGCTGTGCCAATCTCACAGAGCTAAACCTAAGTGACTTCGACACCTCCAATGTGAAGGAAGTGGATTGGGACTGGCATTTAGGTTATAACGCCATATTGCGCAATTGTAGCAGCTTGCAAAGCCTCGCCCTGCCTGTCTCGATGGAGAACATCATGGCGTATGTGTGGGAATCGCCGTTTGAGAATGTAGGTAATGAATGGAACCCATGCGCATTGATGGTGCCTGAGAACTTCAAGTTCGATGACAGCATCGACACTTCAGCGGAGCAGTTCGAGTGGGGTGGTGGTTGGTTCTATCTTGCAAGCACCGATGATGACAGCAACATGTATGTCGTGGTGAGCGACGAGGGCAAGACGCTTACATTCTATTGCGATGAAGAGCGCAACACCCATCAGAATACCTACAAAGTGAACCATGGCTATGACCACGATCCTGTGACAAGGGTGACTTTCCATTCTTCCTTCGCCGATGCTCGACCCACCTCTTGCAGGCAATGGTTTGCCGGTATGGAACAACTTGTCACAATCACCAGCATCAATAACCTCAACACCGAAAGTGTGACCGATATGAGCAATATGTTCAAGAACTGCAAGAGCCTACGAAGCATCAATGTCAGCAAATTCAACACAGGGAACGTTCAGGACATGCATGGTATGTTCGTTGGGTGTGAAAATCTCCGCACCATCACGTTGGGTGCCACCTTCAATACCGGCAATGTGACCGATATGCATGAGATGTTCGCTTGTTGTAGCAGCCTCACCTCCATCGATTTGAGCAAGTTCGATACGGGTAATGTGACTGATATGCACGATATGTTCTCCAGTTGCTGGAGCCTTTCTTCCATTAATTTAAGCAATTTCGATACAGGCAATGTGACCGACATGCACGGGTTGTTTTTCAACTGCGGCAGCCTCGCCTCCATCAACTTGAGCAACTTCGACACAGGCAATGTAACCAATATGCGTGATATGTTCAATGGTTGTGGAAGTCTCTCCACGCTCGATTTGAGCAACTTTGACACTTCGAGTCTGATATACATGGACGGTATGTTCTGCAACAGCGGCATCGCTAGCATCAACTTCGATGGGTTCGAAACAGAGACAGTAGAATCTATGGCCAACCTGTTTGACGGTTGTGGCAATCTCACTGAACTAAACCTGAGTGGCTTCGACACCTCCAATGTGAGGGAGGTTGATTGGGGCTGGCATTTAGGGTATAACGCCATGTTGCGCAATTGCACCAAATTGGGCAGTCTCTCTCTTCCTGCTTCGATGGAGAACATCATGGAGCGTGTTTGGGAATCGCCGTTCGAGAATGTGGGTAAGGAATGGAATCCCTGCGCGTTGATGGTGCCTGAAGGTTTCAAATTCGATGACAGCATCGATGCCTCCAAGGAACAGTTTGAATGGGGCGGAGGTTGGTTCTATCTTGCAAGCACAGAGGACGACAGCAATATGTATGTCGTGGCCAGTGCCGACGGAAAGACCCTCACGTTCTATTGTGATGAAGAACGCGACAGCCACCAGAATACCTACAGGGTGAACAAGGGTTATGACCACTGGCCAGTGACTCATGTCGTATTTGATGAATCTTTCGGGAATGCACAACCCACCTCTGTCAGCCAATGGTTTGCAGAGATGCCAGAGTTGTATGTCATTACTGGCTTGGAATATCTTAACACCTCCAGCGTAACCGATATGAGCGAGATGTTCAAAGGATGTGGCAGTCTCGCAGACATAGACTTGAGTAATTTTGACACTTCCCACGTAACTGATATGCACGGTATGTTCAGGGGATGCAGTGGACTTGCCAGTATCGATTTGAGTACCTTCGACACCTCCAATGTAACAGATATGAGCGATATGTTCAATATGGAATGGGGTGGTCCCGTCTATATCGGTTTGGACGGTCTCTTTACCTCCTGCAACGTGACCGACATGCACGATATGTTCAGGGGGTGCAACAATCTCCAAACCTTGGATCTCAGCAATTTCGAGACAGGGAAGGTGACCGATATGCATGGTATGTTCGCCAATTGTTCCAACCTTGTTGCCATCAATATGAATGAAAGGGTTTTCGATACTGGCAACGTGACCGATATGCGCGATATGTTCAATGGTTGTAGCAATCTCCCTACATTCGATTTGAGTAATTTTGATGAATCAAGCCTGCTTTATATAGATGGTATGTTTGCCAACAGTGGCATCACCACCATAAAGTTTGGCAATTTCAAGGCGGCTAACGTGGAGTCAATGGGCTATCTTTTCGATGGTTGCGATAAACTCACCAACATCAATCTCAGCGGCTTTGACACCTCCAATGTGAAGTGGATTGATTGGGATTGGCATAAAGGATATAGTGCTATGTTGCGTAACTGCATCAATTTGGATAGTCTCACTCTGCCTGAGTCGATGAGCAACATCCTCGACATAGTGTACGAAGCACCATTTGAAGGGGTTGGAAAAACCTGGGATCCATGTCAGATTTTCGTAAGAACAGGAATATTCGAGTTCTGTATTGAGGATCCTTACAAGAAGAAGTATTTCGAGTGGGGAGGAGGAAACTTCCTCTATCTCCTTGGTGATGTCAATGGCGACGGAAGTCGCAACATCACGGATGTGGCATCTTCCATCGGCTATACTATGGGCGAAAGTGTCCCATCCTTCCATCCATACGCATCAGATACTAATGGCGATGGTACCACATCAATAACAGATATCTCGATCATTATCGACCTCATCCTCAACGATGTTTCTTATGACATACCCGCCAATGCCAGAAGGACAACCAACAGCAAGTTGCAGGTTAGGGAGAGCGCCGGCGACCTGGCGATCCTGCTCGATAGCAACGAACCGTTCACAGCTTGTGAGATGATTGTTACGCTTCCTGAAGGTGCAAGACTGATGGGTGTGGAGGTGGATGCCGGTCGCTCTTATGACCATCAGGCGGCTTTGGGCGACTTGGGTGACGGAAGATACCGCATCGTCCTCTATTCTGCGAGCAATGCAGAGTTGACGGAGAATAGGGCCCCGCTGTTGCATCTGTATGTGGATGGTGACAAGGGTGGCACTGTCAAACTGAGCGATGTCCTCTTCACCAACAAAAAATACGAGAATGTCTTGTTGCCTGAAGTCTGTGGCACCACCACTGGCATCGGCTATGTGAATGCCGAAGACAAGGAAGGTCCCGCATATAGTATTCAGGGAATCAAGACAACGACCCCGAAACGTGGTGTTTACATCCAAAACGGACAGAAGGTGGTCGTGAAGTGATTTGTGTTTACGCCCAAAGGGCATCCATCAATTAAAAGGCAAGCCTCTGACAAAAGTCAGAGGCTTGCCTTTGTGTACCGAAAAATCTGATTGCTCCGACCGGGCAGGCACAAGCCCCGCCCCTACAGCCGCACCATCGATATTGGCTAAATACTTTGACTCAATCTCCAACCTTCTGGTATTGCTTTGGCGTGACCCCAAAGTGTTTCTTGAAGGCGCGGGTGAAGTTGGGAGTGTCGTTGTAGGCGCAGAGGACGGCGACCTCGGTGATGTTGAGTTCCGGGTGGTTGGTCAGCAGGTGTTGTGCGCGTTTCATCCTGAGGGCGTTGATGAAGTCCTGCGGCTTCTCTCCCGTGACACTGGTGAGTCGCTGGCGGAATTGGTAGAGACTCATCCCCATCTCTCTGGCCACTCCTTCGGCATCCACCTGTCCGTTGTGTATCATGGTGCTGACGACGTTGATGGTCTTTTCAAGGAATGCGCGGTCGGCGGCGGAGAGTTCCTCCGTCTTCTCCTTTTCGGTTTCAGCCTCCCGCATTTGTTCTTGTTCCAGTTGCTGGGTTACTATCCGGTATTTTTCGCGCAGTTCGTCAATGTTGGCAGTCAGTTCCTCGTTGATGGCTCTTTGCTTCTTGTGTCGTCGGTTCATCACCCACCAGACGGCGGCCAGCAGCAACAGTAGGGCAAGGACGGCGATGGTGCCGATGACGAAAGCCCTGCGCTTCGCTGCCCGTTCCGTCTCATTCTCCTTCTGCAGCCAGTCGTTGCCGAATTCTGCATTGTATTTGGCGAGGCTCTCTGCGGAGGCGTTGGTGTAGAGGGAGTCCTTCAGGTCGTTGAAACGGTCCAGTTCGATTTTCGCGCTGTCGGGCTGGGTGCTCCACAGCGTCTCGTATAGGCCGCGACGGGCGTGCATCTCATTGGCCATGTCGCCCATCTTCTGCAACAGTTGCGCCGCCTCCCTGTAGAAAGGCACGGCTTCCGCTTCACGTTTCTGGCAGAGCAGCGCCATTCCCATCTTGTTGTCGGCGATGGCCAGGGAGTGCAAGTCGCCCAGTTGGCGCAAGGTGGGGATGGCCTCTTTCAGCACGTCCTCCGCCTGCTCGTAGTCGTGCAGGCCCAAAAGAGCCGATGCTTTCTGCGACAGTCTCAATACAGCCTTGTCTTCGTGCCCCAGTTTCTTCTCCATCTCGTAGGCTTTCTCAGCATAGGCCAGCGAACGTTTGTCATCACCCAAGGCGTGGCACACCTCCGATGTCGTGCCCAGAAGGATGGCGTGGCGCGAGGGGTTGTTGGCCTTTTCCGCCATTTCCAGTCCTTTCATGACATATTTCTCCGCTTCTTCTGGTTGGTTGGCACTCATGAAGATGGCGGCGAGGGTGTTCAGCGTGGATGACATGATGTCGGGGTCGCCGTTCTTCTCGTCGATGGCATAGCACAGTTTGGCGTATTTCGCCGCCGAGGAATAGTTGGCGAGGCGTATGAAGATGATGGCGAGGAGGTTCAGGCAGTCAGACTCCTCGTCCTTGCCTTTCAGCAGCGGCCAGGCTTTCTCTCCGTATTCCGCCGCCCGTTGGTATTGTTGCTGGTCATAGAGGTATTCAGCCGACCAATACCACACGTGTCCCTTGAGGCTGTCGGCAGGTGTGCCGGCAGGGAAACTCGTGGGTTCGTCAAGGAATTCCTCTTTTTGTAAAAAGGTGAAGAATGCGTTGGCGTTGCTCGCTGTCGCGCTTTTGTCGAATTGTTGGAGGAGCGCCTCGAATGTGGCGGTGTCGGCGGCCTGCATCCCTGCGGCTGACAGTACGAGGCATAGCAGTATGAAGTATATCTTGCGTGTCATTTATTGTTACCTTTCTTTGAAAGTGCAAAGGTACGATTAAGCGAGTGAAAAGCCAAAAATCTTTTGTGTTTTCCGAGCGCAAGTACCTTCGACGCAGTCAAAGGTACGATTAAGCGAGTGAAAAGCCAAAAATCTTTTGTGTTTTCCGAGCGCAAGTACCTTCGACGCAGTCAAAGGTACGATTAAGCGAGGGAAAAGCCAAATTTTGGAGCAGCGAAAGCAAATATATATATACGCACGAGCCTTTTGCTTGTTGTGTGCAACCCGAAACCAACATGCATACTCCCGGGGGTTGACACCCCCGTCTGTGTTCTGTCACCCCTTTGGGCTTGGTGTGCATAGGCTTGTTGTCCCCAGAGATTACACCCCCGTCTGTGTGAAATAAACATACTCCCCTTCAACTCCCGAAACAAACATACATATGTCCCTATAACTCCTTTTTAACTCCCCTATAACTCCTTTTTAACTCCCCTATAACTCCTTTTTAACTCCCCTATAACTCCCCTATAACTCCCCTATAACTCCCCTATAACTCCCCTATAACTCCCCTTTAACTCCTATTTAACTCCCCTTCATCATTTCAGTCAGTTGTGTGATGCTGCTGAGTCTTGCGAGGTTATGGTGGTCGAACTCCTCCGTCTGTTCGTGGGCCCATGTGACTTTGAAGGGGATGTGCACGGCTTGGCCTCCCAGTCGCAGCACAGGTTCGATGTCCGACTTGAAACTGTTGCCCACCATCAAAAGTTCGCTGATGCCGATACCGAACATGGCACACAACTCACGGTATTGGCGTGGTGTCTTGTCCGCCACCACCTCCACGCGGTCGAAATAGTCCCACAGTCCCGACCGGCGCAATTTGTTCTCCTGGTCGAGGATTTCACCTTTGGTGAACACCACCATCTTGTATCTCGCCATCGCCCGTATGGCCTGTAGCGTCTGCTCCACCCCTTCCAGTGGAGTGGCGGGGATGTTGAGGAGGCTCCGCCCAAGTTGTTGTATACGCAGCAGGGTGAGGGCGTCCACCTTCCCACCGCTCACCAGTACGGCGTTCTCCACTAACGAGAGAGTGAACGCCTTGCTGCCATAGCCCAGTTCGGCCATGTTGGCGCTCTCTGTCCTGAAGAGTTCTGTAGAGATATGTTCGGGTGAGCCGTAGTCGGCCAATATGCGGCAGTATTCACGCTCCACGGCTTCGAAGTGCGACTGGCAGTCCCATAGGGTGTCGTCGGCGTCGAAAGCCACCAGTTTGATGTTTTCTATGGTCATTTCTCGTCTTTTGGTTGGATGGATTTGCAAAATTAGTGAAAAAAGGGAAAAATTCTCACAGTCATGAATAATAAATGAAATACTTTCTTACTCGCTTGTCGAATTTTTCGTAACTTAGCACCCTCACAGCCATTTGTTGGCGTGGAATCCCCAAATCAACCAATCATCATCAAATACATACGACTATGCGAATCTGTGTTTTCTGCTCTGCCAACAATGACATCGACCCCCGTTATTTCGACTTGGCACGTGAGTTGGGCCAATGGATGGGCCGCCACGGCCATCTGTTGGTGTATGGCGGCTGCGACCTGGGGCTGATGGAGTGTGTGGCGGAGGCAGTGAAGCAGAGCGGCGGCCAGGTGGTCGGTGTCATCCCCTCGCGCCTGGAGCAGGGTGGCCACACCTCGCAACATATCGATGTGCGCATCCTCTGTGAGACATTGGCCCAGCGCAAGGAACTGATGCTGGAGAACAGCGATGTGGCGGTGGCGCTGCCCGGAGGCCTTGGCACCCTCGACGAGGTGTTCTCCATGGTGGCCGAGGGCACGTTGTCCTACCATGACAAGCGCGTGGTGGTGTACAATATGGATGGTTTCTGGGACGACCTGCGCACGCTGCTCGACCATTTGCAGGAGCGTGGCCTGATGAGGGGTGACTACCACCGCCTCATCACATTCGCCACCACCCTCGACGAGGTGGTGGCGGAGATGGGTGATGCTTCAACGAAGAAGCCTTAACAATCTGCTTTCTTGATATACATGTATTTCGGGTATTGCCCGAGGACAAACAAGGTGACTGGGCACAGCCAGATGTCTCTGTTGAATCCCTCCAGGCCAGTCACCTCATAAGTGCTTCCACCGGTCAGGGAGTGTTCTTGTTGTATCAACTTGGCATAGCCGGGATGGTCCTCTTCCTCGTCGGCGGGTATCACATCGACGATGGTCATGATGTCGTCGTCTGACAGGAAGGCGCACAATTCGTCAGCACCTTCCACCATCAACAGGTTGTGGTGGTCAAAAGGCCAGTTGGGGAAATCCACGTACCATAAGCCGTCTTCCTCGTGGTTGAACTGGATGCGATACTCTTTTTTCTGTCCGAAAACACTCTTTGCCATTGTGGCAGCACCTTTGAGTAAATCACTGATTGTGTAATTCATAAATGAAATTTTAGTTGGCGAAATTTTATTTACAAATATCGTGCCTTTTTTTATACCATAATTATGTTGCCATCCCTTATTTTAGAATCAGGATTTTTTCTCCTGAAGTCGTAAGGGCGGGTCTTGCCCCGCCCTAACACCGGAATGTCCCTCGAAGTTCGCTCAAAAAGTCACATCATAATGCTGCTTTTCCCATGATTGATTTCATGCTTGTCGTGAGAGAGGATTTTGCCTGATGGGACGTTTTCCTGCCCTTCGTGTTGGCCAGCAGGGTTTCCAAGACAGGCAACATCCGGTTGAGATTCCCATAACGGATCATGAAGTTCCAGAATGGCTCGAATTTCTTCCATCCACCCATGTAGAACAGGTGTGCCAGTTGCTGTTTCAGATTGTCGTGGCCAAAGCTTGCACGGAAGATGTTGCTCCAGGAATAGAATTCCTTGTATGCCCAGTCATAGCCCTGCTTCAGTTCTTCCGGCGAGAGTCCCATGGTTTTGTAAACCACCGTGCGCGTGTCATATTTGCTCCAGTCGTAGGACGTGATGCGTCCTTCACGCTCCATCTGCTGGAACAGCCGCGTTCCCGGATAGGGTGTGAGGATGTGGAAGGTGGCCGTGGTGATGCTGTGCTCGATGCCCCAGTCCACCGTACGTCGGAACACGTCCTTGTCATCGTGGTCGAGACCGAACACGAAACTGCCGTTGATCATGATTCCCAGGCTGTGCAGGCGTTCCACGGCGGCCACATAGTCCTTGGAGAGGTTCTGCAGCTTGTTGCTCGAACGGAGGTTCTCGGGAGAGAACGTCTCGAAGCCAAGGAAGACGCTGCGCAGGCCCGCTTCGGCTGCCTTCTCTATCAAGTCGCCCTTCAGCACGGAGGCGACGGTGGCGGCACTCTGGAACACGCGCCCCATGCCTCGCATGCCCTCGAAGAGTTCTGCTGCGAAACGGGGATTGCCCAACAGATGGTCGTCGAGGAAATAGAGGTGGCGTCCTGGCAGACGGTCAATCTCCGCCAGCGCCTCATCGACACGTTGCGTGTAAAACGACTTCCCCTCGCCATAGAATGCATCCTTGTAGCAGAAGTCGCAATGATGAGGACATCCGCGCGACACCACGAGCGAATTGGGCACGAAGTATTTCTCCCGTTTGATGAGGTCGCGGCGCACCGGTGGCATATCCTCTATGGACCGCCATAGGGCCACATAACGCTTCTGTGGATGACCTTCGCGGAGGTCGTTGACAAACCGGGGGAATGCCTCCTCGCCTGGTCCCAGCAGGATGGTGTCGGCATGCTGAGCCGCCTCGTCGGGCAACGACGTGACATGAAGCCCGCCCATGGCCACATAAGTTCCTTGCTGACGGTAGTGGTCGGCTATCTTGTAGGCGCGGTAGGCATTGGTCACATACACCTGGATGCAGACCAAATCCGGGGTGTCGTCAAGTGTCAACTTCTCTACGTGCTGGTCCACTATTTCCACTTCGTCGTCGTCACGGAAATAAGCCGCCAGCGTGGCGAGACCCAATGGCGGGAACAACGAATATTTGATGGGGCGCCAATATGGGCTGTCGGCTTCCTGCAAGGAAGGCAATATCATTTTTACTTTCATACACTTTTGCTTGGTAGATACACACCGCCCTTATGTTCACTGTTTGTGTGCATCAATTAATGATTTGTCATATGGAATTTATGTCTGTTTGAGCAAATAGTGGTGTTGGTTATCCCCTCTCCTCAAGGTCTCAAGGGTAGGGGAGATGCACACCACCCTTTTGCTCACTGTCTACTTCTTAAAGTGGACTCAGTTATGAGTCATTATTGATTTTGTCTAAATTTAATCTTATTGAATCCCTTCACCAGCGATTTCATCCATCCATACCAATCTACCGGTGTCGTCCATACATGTTTCCAATGCCAACCATCATTGGCGCGGAATATCTTGAATCCATTTTTCTTATAGACGGGGGTATTTGGATAAGGTTTTTTATGTTTGAAGTCCGACACCCAGTCGTTGCCATCGTAAATGGCGATATGACCAAAACTGCTTTCCTCGTTCTGGGGCATAACGGCGATGTCGCCTTTCATGGGCTTATACTCATTTGTTGATATCTCATTGAATCCCATCTGTGGCAAGGTGTTTTCGTAAGCATAAGCGGGAACGAGTCCGATGGGGCAACCTCCCCTCCACATCGCCTTCGTCACATACCAGGCGCACATGGAACGTGATTTGATTGCCGTATGGTTTGTCACGTATGCTACTGTCTTTTCATTGCTGTAGCGGTAAGGCAGATGGTTCCAGACGAGGATGGCGGCGATGACGATGATGATGACTTTTGTTCTTCTTTTCATTTTTACGATTTTTTTAGTTTTCAACATGATGTCTCTATTTTTACGCTACAAAATTATTCTGTAATGCCAGGCTTTCCAAATAAAATTAAGCAATATGTATGAACACCTATGTTTCTTGTATGAGATGTGTTGTACGGCTGTTCTTGAAATCGATTTTGGCAATTTTGCTGATTCAAACTGTCTTGTTTGGAGCGATATGATATGAATCTATAATTTTTTCCATTCATTGGCATAGAAAAGGTTTGATATAAAGAGACATGAAAAGAGAAAAATCTATCACAAAACAAATAAGGCGCTGTATGTCAGGATGTTATAAAATATGGTGCCATCATGGGCCAATGACGGTTCAGGCGGCAGGGGGCAGTGCGTTATTTTCTGTCCCCTCTTCCTTCATCATCTTCATCATCTTCCTCAACACACGGTTTTTCTTGCTTTTCACACTATTTCCATTCTTATATCCTATCCTCCTTGCTATCTCCTCCATCTTGCATCCTTCCACATAATAACACTCCAGAATCATCCTCTCCACATCCTTCAACTTATCCCACACCTTCTCCAATTTCTTGTACTTCTCCTCATCACATTCCTTCTTGCTCAACACCTCAAACATCTCCTCCAATCCATTCTCATCTTCATCCTTACCTCCGTATCCTCTTTCCATCATTACATCCAAACTCATCACATCCTCTTTCACCTTCCTCAAATAATGCATCCCGATATTCCAACAAATTTTCGTCAAATACCACACCAAGTTTTCCTCTCTCAACTCAAAATCCTCATCCTTCATCTTCACCCACAACACCAAACATCCATCATTATAAACCTCCTCCAAATCCTCATACCTCAAAAGTTTGAACTTCCCCACCATCTTTATAATCATGTGCTTCCTCTCTCCTTCCACCAACTTGTTGAAAAAAAGATTCCTCGCTTCCAAAAGCCTTTTCTTTTCTTCCTCCAGGCTCAACTTCTTCTCCTTTTTCTCACAACCCCACTTTTTCTTCACCTTACTCATATTTTTCATAATTAATAATTAACAAGGTAATGGATGCTTTTCATCCATCAAATCTATCATCCACCCTAAAATGATTACAAAAAAACCTGAGTTGTTGTGACGGACACGAAATAACCTAAGTTGTGACGGACACGAAATTCGGGATGACAACATCAACGGGAGGGCACAAGACCCGCCCCTACGACTTTTGGGGACATTAAGCCCTTGTCTCCATAGATTTGTCCTTGGAAACCGCTATTGGTCGAAAGGAATACGGGAGTTCGTCGAAAACCATTTTGACATCGGCGGAATCCGTCCTAACTTTGCAAGTGAAAAAAATAACAAAACCCCAAACCATAAAAAAATAGAAAGGAAAAAGTCATGAAAAAGTTATTCACCATTATCGCAGTTTGTTTGATGTCACTTCAGTTCGCCACCGCTCAGGACATCCATTTCGATGGAACCATTCAGGAGCAAATGCCGCAATTCGTTGGTGGAGAGGAGGCGTTGACCGATTGGATTGAGACCAATATCTCTTACCCCCTGATGGCGGATGTCAACGCAGTCGAAGGCAAGGTGGTCGTGAAGTTCGACATCGATGAGGAAGGATACATCGACAACATCCAAGTGGAGGAATCCGCCGACCCGTTGTTCGCCGAAGAGGTGGTCGACAAACTCCAGGACATGCCGCAGTGGATTCCGGCCATGCAAAACGGAAGATGTGTGAAAGTGAGATACACATTGCCCATCTCCTTCTTCATGACCTTCTGAAGAAGGCAAGGCGGGTGCCCCCTTTACTTTCCCAGGAACTTGGTTTCGAGATAGGCTTGAAAGGCTTCTTTATACATGTCGCCGATGGGAAGATAGGTCTGGGCGTCCATGATGACACGGTTTTTGTTCACCTCTTGGATTTTTGAGAGGTTGATGATATAGGAGCGGTGGATGCGCATGAAGCCATCCGGCAACCGCTCCTCCATTTTTTTCATCGACAGCAAGGTGATGATGGGTTTCGGCATCCCCTCTATCCATACTTTCAGATATTCGCTCATCGCCTCTATGTAGCGGATGTCGGGAATGCTGACCTTGACGATGCGGTAGTCGGTCTTGAGGAAGATGTCCGACCCTTCCGTCACTTCTTTCCCTTCTTTCTGTCCCTCAAGCCTTTCCCTCAACCTGTTTGCCGCCCTTTGGAATTCTTGCAGGCCAAAGGGTTTCAGCAGATAGTCCACAGCGTTCACTCGGAAACCCTCCACGGCATATTCGGAGTAGGCCGTGGTGAAGATGACGAGTGGCGGTACGGCGAGCGACTTGATGAAGTCCATGCCGTTGAGGTCGGGCATGTTGATGTCGCAGAAGATGGCGTCCACCGTATCCTTTTCGAGGAACGCCCGGGCCTCCACCGCACTTTGGCACTGGGCCTGCAGTTCGAGGAACGGCACTTTCTTGATATAGGCAACGAGTTGTTGCAGAGCCAGTGGCTCATCGTCGATGGCGAGACAGCGAATGTTCATTGGGTGATGGGGATGATGAGTTCAACGGTATAGATGTCCGGGGTGTCGTCGATGTGCAGCGTGTAGTCGTTGTTGTAGAGCAGGTTGAGGCGTTCCTTGACATTGGCAAGGCCCACGCCGCCTTTTTCCTCATTCGACTTGTCTGCTTTCGAGTTGCGGCATGAGAACAGCAGTTTGTCCTCCTTCACGTCAACCTTCATTTCTATGAATGATTCCTTCTGGTAACTGACGCCGTGCTTGAAGGCGTTCTCTATGAACGTGATGAGCATCAGCGGTGGCACCTTGCGGTCGGGCACCTCGCCGGGCAGGTCGACGCTGATGCGTACCTTGTCGGTGTAGCGCAACTGCATCAGTGCGACATAATGGCGGATGAAGTCGAGTTCACGGGATAGCGGTACCCCCTGTTTGTTGCCCTCGTAGAGCACATAGCGCATCATCTTCGACAGTTCCAGGATGGTGTCTTTCGCTTTCTCCGGGTCGATGTCCACAAGTGCATGGATGTTGTTGAGCGTGTTCATGAAGAAGTGGGGGTTGATCTGATACCGCAGGTATTCCAACTGCTGTTCCAGGTTCTGCTTCTCCAGTTCCGCCAACCGCTGTCGGTCTTCACGGCTGCTGAAATACACCTTGATGCCGAGGTTGGCGCCAAACATGAGGAGGAGCGTGATGAGGGCGAGGATGTCGCGCTCGCCGACGATGGGGGGCGGGGTGTGCTTTCTGTGCGGCTTGTCGGGCATCGGCGGGCGTTCTCCCTCCATTTTCATCGGCGGTTCACCGAACGGTGGCCGCTCTTTTCCAAATTGTTCCATTGGCGGCCTGCCCCGTCTTTGTTCCCATCCTTTAGGCCTGTTGCTGCATTGGAAAACGACAAATGCGGCTATGACCACGGCCAAGAGGGAGAAATAGGCTGTGCGGCGGTGCCCATGCACCAGCATCGGAGCCAAGAGGAAATTATGGATGAGGAACAAAGCCAGGTATACAGCGAACAATCTCCACACGACGAACACTTCTGTCCAGTCAAACGTGAGGTTGGCATCGCTGACGGTACGCACATACAGGCTCAGCACCGGGGTTGCAAAGAGCAAGCCCCACACTGCCAAGTATGTCAGGTTCTCCCGTCGCGACTGTTTCATTCCAAATGGTATTCTCATTATCATAACGTGAGACGATGGGATATATTGTTTCACCACCACCAGCCACCGCCGCCGGGGCCGGGACCGGGACCGCCGCCTCCGCCGGGACCACCGTTGCCGGTGTATGCCGAGATGCTGACGGACGTGCCGCCGCTGACGCTGGCTCCTACATAACCCATGCCATTGAAGATGCTGACTCCGCTGCTGACGGTGACGTTGCTTTTCAAGGTGGGCTGTGAGGCACCTGAGACAACGAGGGTCGACCCGCCGCTCGCCGGTGTCTTGAAGGCGAAGGTCTCGTTGCCTATGCTCAGGGCGTACCAGGTGTTCTTGCTCCATGAGTTAGTGGAGTAACACGACTGGGTGAGGCTGCTGCCGTTCTCCAGTCCGCCGATGGCGATGATGGTGCCTCCCGTGAGATAGAGTTTCTTCTGCTGCTCGCTGTTGGCATCGATGGCCACCTCGGGTTGCGAACTGCCGATGGCATAGACCAGTCCTCCCTTGATATAGCAGTTGCCGTTAGCGTCGATGCCGTCGTTGCCGGTGGAGCGTGCATAGACGTAGCCGCCACTGATGGTCAGGTTGCCGTTGCCATTGGCCGTGGTGCTGTATGAGGCGTTGATGGCGTCGTCGGTGGCGTTGACGGTGGTTTGTCCTCCTGTGATGTCGATGGATTTCTTGCTCTCCATGCCCTCGCCGCCGGCACCCGTCGTGGTGATGCTGATTACGGCATCATCGCCGACGGTCAGGGCTCCGTCGACCTTGATGCCTTTGGGCGACGATTTGTAGTTTCTGCCGTAACGGTCGAGTTGCTGCGATGAAGAGATGGTGGAGAGGTTGCCGCTTGAAGAGGCGACGAGGGCGTTGCCGGAGGTGTTGATGGTCAAGATGCCTCCAGTGGCGGTGAAGGTGCCGTCGCCGTTGATGCCCTTGCCTCCGGCACCCGTGCTGGTCAGGTTCGTCGTGCCTCCGCTGACGACGATGTTGGCATCGGCACAAAGGCACGACGAAGCCTTGGTCTTCTTTTCGTCGCTGTCCCAGGCGCCGCCTCCCGTGGTTTTCACAGTGATGTTGCCTCCGCTGATTTTGAGGTCTCCGTCGCTCTTGATGCCTTTGACGGCTTTTGCTGTCACGAGGATGCCTACGGTGCCGTCTTGCAGGTAGACATTGCCGCTGTCCTCATCCTCGTGGTCGGTCGTCTCGCCCGTTGTGGCATCGCCGTCGAGGTCGCACTGTATGCCATCGTCACCCGTGCCGCCGATGTTGATGGCACCGCTCTCCATGAGGAAGTATTCGGTGCAGTTGATGCCGTCGCCTACGGCCTTTGTGATGTTGATGGTGGCTTTCTTCATTGTCATGTATTCACCAGTCTTGATACCGTGCTTCGTGTTGCCCGCCACGTTGAGAGTGCCTTCCTGTGCAAATTCGGCGTGGCCCTTGATGTAGAGGCATCCTTTCTGCGTACCATTGGCGGCGTCTGTCAGCGTGTTGGTGGTGCCTGTCATCACTTTGACCTTGATGCGCTTGCCGTTTTGGATGTGAATGGCGGCACCGCTGTACACGGGTGTCGTGTTGGTCAGTGTCACGCCGTTCAACGCTATCGTGGCCTTGTATGAGCCCGACATGTAGAACTCGCCATCTGTCGTCGCACCGCTTAGTGTATAGGTGATTTCTTGAGCCAGGTTGTCACTTTGGACGATGGAGACGTGTGCGCCGTCGACGGTCGGTGTGACGTAGCGCGCCACGTCGCCAGCCACGGTGATGGTGGCCGTCGTGCCGTTGTAGTCGACAGCGACAGTCCCGTCGGCCACGCTGGTGTCATCCACCGTCATCGCGTCGATGTCGGTCAGTGGGAGTTCTTTTCCCATGATGGTCACCGTCTGGCCGTCGGTATAGGTCATTTCGCCCGTCTGAGTGGAAGGAAATCGGTATGTGACGCTGCCCACCTTTACGTTCAGCGTTTGGCCCGTGGCTGCTATCGTCAGCATGAGGGCCATGAGGAGAGCATGTATCTTCTTCATTTCACTACGATTTTTTGGGTTTTGCTTTTGGTCTTGACGATGTAGACGCCTTTTCTCATTTGCTCCTTGGCGATTTTGTGGCCCTGCAGGTCGTAGATTTCGGTGGCCTCTTCGAGCGTGGTGCTGGTTGCCTCCTCGATGCCGGTGGTCTCGTCGATGTTCGAAAAATACATCTTTGAGAGGTTGGTGAGGGTGAACGTCTGCGAGCCGGCTGTCAGTGTGTTTCCGTTGATGGTCAGCGTCAGCGACGATATAGCGACAGAGACTTTTGCTCCGTCTGTCATCTCAAAGGTCAGGTAGTTGTAGGCGCTCTCCGCCATGTCCGGGAGAGGGTGGACCCTGCCCTGCACCGTCAGTGCTCCTGCAAGGGTCATCAGTAATAAAGCAATCTTTTTCATATGTTGCATCTTGATTGTTCTTGTGCTTTCCCATCCTTCATGGTGGGAATTGCTTTGCAAAGATAGCCATTAATCGAGATTTTCAACGAATTTGTTCAACGAAACCCCCGATTTGTTCAACATAATGCTCCTATGCCATCACCTGGATGCCTGCAGTTGAAGGTCCGTCCGCCGACATGTCCCCCGAAGTCGTAGGGGCGGGTCTTGTGCCCGCCCGATAATGATGTCGACATCCCGAATTGTAGAGATTTGTCGGAGACCCACGATCATAGTTAGTAATTTGAGAATTTTGCGGGCGGGTACAAGACCCGCCCCTACAGTGTGCTCAGAGAATTTGAAACAAAGTTGTAGTCAACAAGTTACAAATTTAAAGCAATAGAAATTTATGCTTTACGTGCCCGTGCGATCAAGATGGTGAAGATGATGGTCACAACAATAATCATCCCTATGGCGGCAATCAACAGATAGCGTGGCCAGGGTGATTCTGGATAGCCCATCATCAGAATGGTGCTGATGAATAACAGGCCGGTCACCAAAGCGATGATGCGTACCATGCGGCTGGCCAGAATGTATTGGCGGGGTGTCTTCAACTTCGTGGGAGGGTTGACGACGTAGGTGGGCACGTAGGCGCATGCCGTCATTCCCAATGTCAGGATGGTGGAGATGCCTGCTATGAACAGGATGACCATCCGGCTGCCTTCATTGTTGGGGTTGCCATTCAGGTCGAAGTGTGTGGGTATGGTCTCTGGAGCGTGGCGATACATCAACACCGCCACCACCCATGTGACGATGATGATGAAGAGAGACGCTATCTCGAAGATGGTCGACTCAAGCGTGCGTCCCATCCGGATATGCTGCACCTTGTCGCAGTCTGATTTGAAAAATCTGAATAAACGTAAACGTATCATTGGTCTTGTTCGCTTTCTTGGTCATCAGTCTTTTCTGTCTTCTTTTTAGGCAGACGCCCAGCCTTGCGTAGGGCCTCGGTGATAATCCACTGCAACTGTCCGTTGGTGGAGCGGAATTCATCGGCGGCCCACGCTTCTATGGCATTCATCGTGCTGCTGTCAACGCGCAGGATAAAACTTTTAGTCTTGGACGTTTTCTTGGCCTTTTCCATGATGATGGTTTGAGACGGAGTGATTAAAATGCTCCTTTAATGGTCAATGGTCTTCTGTTTAATGATTGAGAGTCCCGGCGTTGACGACAGGTTGGGCAGAGTCATCTCCACACAGCACCACCATCAGGTTGCTCACCATGGCGGCCTTCTTGTCGTCGTCGAGTTCCACCACGTCCTCGTCGGAGAGTTTTTGGAGAGCCATCTTCACCATCGATACCGCTCCTTCTACAATCTTCTCCCGGGCGGTAATGATGGCTGAAGCCTGTTGGCGACGCAACATCACGGCAGCAATCTCAGGAGCATAAGCCAGATAGTTGATGCGGGCTTCCACCACTTCTATTCCTGCCAATGCCAGCCGCTCGTCGAGTTTCTGTTCCAGTTGCTCGTTGATCTCGTCGGCACTCGAGCGCAGCGTAGGCTCGTCGGTTGGGGCGTCCTCATCGTCGTAGGCATACTGTCCGGCCACTTGACGGAGGGCGGCGTCACTCTGCACGCGCACAAACTTCTCCAGTGCGTTCATGATGCTTTTTGCGCTGCTGCCCAATTCATTGGGAGAACTGGCCATGGTCTGTGAGTCGACCTCAAACATGGCTTTGTAGGTATCTTTCAGTTTCCAAACAAGCACCAGGCCAATCATCACGGGGTTGCCTGTCTTGTCGTTCACTTTGATGGGCTCCGCGTCGAGGTTTCGTGCACGCAGCGACACCTTCTTGGAGGAGTAGAACGGATTGATCCAAAAGAAACCAGTGCGGGTGAACGTACCGCTATATTTACCAAACCAGGTGAGCACACGGGCCTCGTTGGGCTCCAACAGCAGGAAACCACCCCAGAAGACGATGCTTACCAGAAGCACCACGCAACTGGCCGCTAACAGCCAACCGCCTTGAGCGCCATTGTTGCCGTCTAACAGGATGATGCTGTAGATGATTCCTGCGATAGATAAGATGAGTAATGCCAAATTGACAAACAACATCAAGAATCCATTGATGGCATTCCCTGAAAATGCGATTTCTTTTTTATTTTCCATTTTGGTTATTTTTATAAGGTGATTAATAATGATATCATTTTGATATTGCAAATATATTAAATTGTTTTTTATGTTGTATCTGTCTTGCCAATTATTTAACGATTATTAACCAAACGCCATGCTCATGTAACCATTCAGCGAATCGTTATTAACACGCGCATGGTGAGCCTCTTCCTCCCGAAAAACGCTTCGCTTAAGAAAAAGATATAAAAAGATTGAAAAATTGACCTTTTTAATCTTCTATTTTTATTGCATTAACATCTTGTGAATCAAAGGTATAAGAGATGCATAAGATTAGAATCTTGTAGACGGTGTAAGTGGACTGCCTATTTTTGTGATGGACTACAGTTTACAACTTCGATGTCTTCGAATGACATACGGTCGCCCTCGGCAAGTCGGTCTGCCTCGAATCGCAGGATTTTGGCCTTGACAGGCGTGAAATTGATGGTCTGCCAGATGGGGTTGTTCACAATGTTCGAGAACTCACCTGAGGCGAGTTTCGTCCATTCTTGCCAGTCAGAGGAGGCCCAAAGGGTATAGTGAGTCACGATACCAT
This sequence comes from Prevotella sp., assembly GCA_017619375.1. GTDB lineage: Bacteria > Bacteroidota > Bacteroidia > Bacteroidales > Bacteroidaceae > Prevotella. The sequence continues at coordinate 29,442 of JAFZSL010000015.1, forward strand.
TCTTCGACCCTTGCAACGGAAGATAGCGGAAAGACGTAAAAGTCTGCTCGTTGTCAAAGTCGATGAACATCTGTTTGGCAGAACCGAAGAAGATGTGCAGCCCTGAAGATTTTTTCTCACCGGAATCAGGAATGTCGGCCGTCAATTCCGGGGCGAGATATACGGCGGTTTTTTGGATAATCGGTTCACACTTGGCATCGGTGATGGTGAAGCGCAGGCGTGTTGCCTCGACAGTGGGGAAGCAGATGATGCGTCGATGGCCTATGGTGGTCAGGCCGTCGCCCTGCTCCACGAGTTCATCCTTCAGCGACACCCATTGGCCGTTGACCTCGGCCTCCAAGGAGAACTTTTTCACGCGCTGTCCGTAGCGGATATCCTCTTCTGCCACGAAACGGTTGAAGGCGGTGGGCTTTTTAAAGGTGATGACGAAAGAGCGACCATCGTCGCTGCGGCGAATCTTTGCCTTTTTGGCAAGGTCTGTCTTAAACACTTCATGTATCATCTTGTTGAAGGCAATGCCACGAAGGCTGTCTGTCGGATGGATGCGACCATTGGGCATGACGGGGAAGTTGAGTAGGAGCGTGGAGTTACGGCCGACACTCTTATAGTAGGTGTCCATCAGTTTAGAGAGGCTCTTCACATGTGCATCCTCTGTGGTGTGGTAAAACCACCCCGGTCGGATGCTGGTGTTCGTCTCTCCTGGCACCCATGAGTCGCCTGTCTCCAGTCCGAAGTGCAGCATGGGCCATGTGACTTCACCCTCCTTGTTCAGCAGGCTCCAGTTCGTCTCTCCCACGTTGCCGGCCTCTGTGCCCACCCAGCGTAGGTCGCCGCGGTCGCCGCCATCGTTCCAGATGACGGCATGGGGCTGCAGTTCACGAATCATGCGAAATGTCTCTGCCCATCCGTAATAGGTCTTTCCATCGATTTTGCGAGTCTCGTTGGCTCCGCCATACCAGCCGTCACCACCGTTGGCCCCGTCGAACCACACCTCGAAGATATCGCCGTATTGCGTAAGCAATTCTCGCAGTTGGTTGCGGAAGTATTCGACGTAGGCAGGGCGTCCATATTCAGGGTGGTTCCTGTCCCATGGTGAGAGATAGACGGCGAATTTCAATCCCTCCTCGCGGCAAGCGTCAGCCAATTCGCGCACCACGTCGCCCTTGCCGTTCTTCCATGGTGTGTTCTTCACGGAATAATCCGTATATTTCGAGGGCCACATGCAGAATCCGCAGTGGTGTTTGGCGGTGAAGATGATACCCTTCATTCCCGCCTGCTTGCAGACTCGCGCCCACTGCCGGCAATCCAGGTTGTCCGGGTTGAACAATTCCAACTTCTCATTCCCGAATCCCCATTCCTCATCGGTATAGGTGTTCATCGAGTAGTGGATAAAAGCGTACATCTCCATATCCTGCCATTTCAACTGATCTTCCGTAGGCACAGGGCCGCAGGGAGTTGGTGTGGCTTTCTTCTGTGCAGAAGCGTGCATTGCGAACAACAGCAGCATGACTGTGACGAATTGTTTCATATTATTCAGGAGTTAAAGGGGAGTTAAAGAGGAGTTAAAGGGGAGTTAAAGAGGAGTTAAAGGGGAGTTAAAGGGACGTATGTATGTTTGTTTCGGGAGTTAAAGGGGAGTCCGTCTGATTGTTTCACCCAGACGGGGGTGTCAACCCCCGGTAAAGGGACGTATGTCTGTTTGTTTCGGCTCCCCTTCATTTGAAATATTTCTTTCCGTTGATGATATAGATGCCCTTTGCTGGGATATGTGAACAGATGCGACCTGAGAGGTCATAGATGTTGGCAGAGGCATGCGATGCGGTGCCAACGGACACCTCCTCAATGGCCGTGGTGTAAGGCCACTTTACTGCTGCACATCCTTCGAGAATGCCGTTGAGGGCATGCTGATTGAAAACGGCAAGTGTCTTTCTGTTGAGGATGTCCATCGAAGGACGCTGGCAGGCGTTGGTGTCCCATACAAAAGGCACCACCCCGTTGTGAACGGCATATTTGCAAAGCGTGAAATACCAGGAATAGATGGAAGCGTCGTGCTTCTCCTGATTCTCACCTTCAGGCATGGTGCGCCACAATGCACCAAACTCACCCATGACGACAGGAATGCCCTTCGAAGTATATTTGTTCTTCATCTGGCGCAACTGGCTTTGCATATAGGCTTCTTCTCCCCACGTCACATTATGTTTCGACCCACTGACGTGGTTGCCCTCGCCCCAGTAATAGGCCTGGTTTCCCCACGACTCGTCTTTTGTCATCATCGTGAAATTGTAGGGTGCATAGAAATGTACTTCAAGCATCATCGCATTTGGAGTAGCATCTTCGGGCATGACATCGTAATTGTAGGCCAAGTCGATGCTGGTGGATGGCGACTGCACCACCAATATGCGGGTGGCATTGTTGCCCCCTGTCTGCCTTACGGCATTGACGAAAGCCTGTTCGTAGCGGATGAGCGTTTCGATGTCTCCTGCTTTGTCGTTGCTGTTGTCGCTTGCTGCATCAGGTTCGTTCATACCCGCAAAGAGCAGGTGATGGTCGTAATCCCGGAAGCGGTTGGCAATCTGCTTCCATAGCAAACCGAGGATGAAGATGTTCTTCTTGACCGACGACTCCGTACGGTCGGCGAACGAGTGCTCTATCCAGCCATTGTCGTAGTGGTCGTTGAGAATGACGTAGAGGCTGTCGTTGATGCAGTAGTCCACGACCTCTTGTACACGGTCAAGCCAATTCGTGTCGATGTTGTAGTTCTGGTCGCTATGCACGAACCAAGAACAAGGTATGCGCACGGAGCGGAAGCCTTGTGCTTTGACGAAGTCGATGATGGCCTGCGACGTGCGAGAGCCTTGCCATGCAGTCTCCCAGTCGAGCGGATTGGAAATCCAATTACACGGACCAGGTTCCAGTGTGTTGCCGAGGTTCCACCCCGGGTACATGTTGGCCGCCACTTCCATGGCCGTAGGTGTTTGGGCACTCATGCGTACCGACAGTTGGAGAGTTGCAAGAACAAATAGTAGTCGAATGATATGCATCATAATCAAGTTTTTCACAAAGGTAACACTTTTGCTCCTCACACAAAGGAAATGATGGGTCAAAAAGAGGAAAAGATGTTGCGCAAGTCGTTTTTTCGTTTGAAAATACACATAATTACCCCTATATGAAACATCATGCCCTCCAACTTCATTGGGAAAGACCTAAATTTGCAACCATGACAAATTAATGATAAAATCACACTGTTTATGAAACTAAAAACACTTTTGTGCCTCGTCACGACAATGCTCGCAGCAAGCATGAATGGCATGGCTGCAGAATGGGAGAAGCCCGTTCCGCCAATCATCACGGTGGAAAACGGAATGACTTGTTATCTTTACAATCCCTACGTAGAACAATTCATCATCACGCAGGACATGCAAGTGGCGCTGGCAGGTGAAGGCTCACCCGTCACGTTTACCAAGCAAAGCGGAGAGGACTGGTTGTTGAAGGGCACCAATGGTTATTTCTATACGGACCTCGACTTCGTAGGATGCATCGGGGGCGATGGTGACAGCAACACCTCATGGTATGTGGAAAAACAAGCCGCAGGCACCTATCACATCAGAGCCTCAAAGGACGATTCCGACTATTCATGGGCGGAATATCCCGACATGTGGATGGGAGTCTCTTATGGCAGCGGCAGGGTGAAACCTTTGCTCAAAGCCGACGAGGGAGCCATCGAATGGTATCTCGTTGCTGCCAAGGACTACGGCACTTTCCTCAGCAAGTTGGCTCTTCACAAAGCGATGACCGAGTTGCAGGAGGACGGGCAGGACGTGAGTGCACTGCTTGAAGTATATAACAACCCCTCTTCAGGAAAGGCCGACTATGATGCCGCCTTGGATAGCGTGAAGGAACAGCTTTTCGCCATCCATGTCAAGAAGGCCACGGAGGAGAATCCTTTCGATGTCACATCCGCTTTCCTGCGCAATGCCGACCTCACAGAGAATTGGGTGGAAGGTGGCCACGACGTTCCCGGTTGGACGATGGTGCCTGCCAATTTCTGCGGCATGGGCGAGTCGGACATACAAGGCTTCTACGATGACAATAAGGTGCTCGGCTCGTGGTCTTCCGGAGCCTTTGGCGACAATAAGTTGTATCAAGAGATGACCAATCTGCCCGTTGGCAAATACAAGTTCAGCAACTACGGTCTTTGGATTCGTCATACCGGCGAGGAAGGCGATCCCATCATAGGTGCCTATATCTATGCGAAGGTGGGTGACAAACTCTTCCGCGAGCCTCTCCCCGATACAGGCTGGTGGCGCGGCCTCGCCGAGTTGACCTTCGAGACCCGCTGTGGTGTGGCCGAAGTGGGCATCATGTTCGAAGGAACCAACGTGGGGCAGTGTGTCATCTTGGACTTCAAACTGGAATTCCTGGGTGACAAACCTGTAGCAGAACGCCTTGCCATGCTTGTCGCCAATTCACAAAAGCTGATAGAAGAAGGAGGCATCCATGCACCATACCTCGACAAGTTGAATGCAGACATAGTACAGGCCAACGAGTTGGCAGCCGGCGATGACGCAGAGGCCAAGGAGGCCCTCTTCAATACGTTCCTTGCCGACTATGAAACAGCACTCAAGAACAAGGAATACTATGTGGAACTCGCCGCCCTGCTGCAAGAGTGCATGAGTACGCTGATAATGGGCGAATCAGAAGCCATAGATGAGTTGAGCGACTACATCTTCGACAATGACATTGAATATAGCATCCAGTCATACGCCTACGACAACGCCCGCATTGAGGAAATCATGGCCAGGCTTGCCGAACTGAATGAAAAAGCCCGCAACTCAATCATTTCCGAAGGGCAGGATGTGACCGACCTGCTGGTGAACGGTCATTTCGACAGCGTAGGAGGATGGGTGCCCACTCTCAACGACTTCAGTATCGACAGGGACAAGAAAATCATGGAACGCTGGTGGTGCGACTGGAAGGCAGAGCAGGTGGTGGAAAACGTGCCCAACGGCACCTACCGCCTCGAGGTGCAAGGTTTCCAATGGTGCTCATGGGACTGGGGGCAGTCGGAGAGCGACTGGAACGGAGGCGACGGCACTCCCACCTACAAAGTGACCTCCAAACTTCGTCTGAACGACAGCGAGACCCTCATCCACAACGTGTTCGCCTGTGGACCAACCGACATCACCGAAGGCTACAAGTCGAACACATACTATGTCCCCAACGATGCCAATGTGGCCATCAAGTTCTTCGACCTCGGACTATATAACAATGTGGTGGAAGCCACGGTGACCGACCATACGCTGAAGGTGGAGTTCGACTGCTCGTCGAATGGATTCTGGAACTGCTTCAAGAACCTGCGCCTCTATTACGTGGGAGCCGACATGGAAGAGGCCATTGCCAATCTTAAGAGTGCCATCGCAATGGCAGATGAACTTCTGGAGAATAAAATGCAAGGCAGCATCCGCAAAGCCATGGAGGAGGCGAAAGCAGCAGGTGAGGCTTTGATTGAGGCTTCTGACAGCAAGTATGATGACATCAACGATGCCATCACAAACATCCTTGCCTTGCAGGCACCAGCCACCGAAAGCATCAAGGAATATGCCCGACTTGCCATCGCCCTTGCTCAAGCAGAAGAGACATTGGCCGACCCGCAAGCCGCAGCCACAGAGGCAGGCAAACAGTTAAAAGCCCTCTATGACACGACGATGGCCGACTATCAGGCTGATTATCCGTCACTCGACTCCGAAGGTGTGGCGGCAACAGTGAAGCAGTTGGAAGAGCTGATGGCTGAGGCAAAGATTGGAGGAATCAAGGCCGGTGACGACCTCACCATTCTCATTGCCAACCCCAGTTTTGAAAACACCTATGGCAACGACATCTCTGTCGGTAATGCCGCCCACACCGTTCCTTACGGATGGACGATGAGAATAGAAGGCAAGGATTGCCATAGCGCACAGGAACTTGCAGATGCTGGCATCAACAGTTGGACGGCCATCGAGGACAACCCTTACGCCACAGACGGCACACATTCCTATTGCCTGCTCTCCGCACCCGTGCCCGATGCCTTCCTCTATCAGATTGTCACGGGGCTGCCCGCAGGCACCTACAGGGTGACTGTCGACATGAACGTCACATACGACGGCGGTTGTTCGCGACTGACAGGTCAGCGCCTGCTGGCCAACGACCACGCTCAATATTATGGCAAGGAGGAATACTACATCGCTTCCGTGCTCGACCGCCTGCACCCGGAGGAGAAGTCGCGCACATACGCTGGTTATGAAGAGGTGAACACCAACTATACCGGCGAGGTGGGCGACATGGGCAACCTTTCGACGCTGGCAGTAGAGGTGACCATCGGCAAGGGTGAAGACCTTGTGTTTGGAGTGCGCACCGACAACAACAAAGAGGCCATGAACCGCAGTTACGAAGACAACTGGTGGGACTGCACAGGCCGTTACAAGATTGACAACTTCCGTCTCTATTGTGTAAGCATCGATGCCACAGGCATCAGCGACATCACAGCAGTTCCAAGGACGGCAACAGGCATATACAACCTGATGGGTGTGAAGGTCGGCAATACAGCCGCTCATGGCATCTACATCAAGAACGGGAAAAAGTATGTGAAATAGAAAGCCTGCAATCGTAAGGGGAAATGCAAGGAGAAAAACGTTTTCCTTTGCATTTCCCTTTGTTTGATGTTATCTTTGTCTTCACCCAGAACAAGAGGCACCTCAAAAAAACACCATAGTTTTAGTTGTTGTTTCTGGATTTCACCATCTTTGCTTTGCGAAGATAGGCTGCGATATCATATAACAAAATTGTCGATGACGTCGAATGGACGTTTGATCAAGGTGAGCGTAGCGAACAAAGGTAATCGCAACTTTGTTGCGTAAAAATCACGGCAACCGCTTATAAGGGAGCAGTACCTTAATGAACGAGCACTGCGTAGGTGCGGTTGAGCCTCCTCCCGATGTCGGGAGTGGGACGGGGGGAGGGTAGGTGCCCCTCCTTAGGACTTCAGGGGCGGGGTGGTTGTGAATCATCCAAGCCAGGCTTGGAAAAACAGTTATTCGGGGCTTCATTTTGTGTGTTGCCCAATTCGTTACTCAACAATGAAAACAAAAAAGGCCTTATTTATTTGTATTGTGTTCAGCTTGCATTATCTTTGCAGTGTCATGCGCAGAATTCTCCTCTACATATTGCTCATCGTGTCCCAGGTGGCGGCGGCATGGCCTATGGACAAATGCCTGTTCCGCACGCTGGGTTCAGCCGACGGCTTGTCGAGCAACTCTGTGGCGTGCCTACTTGCCGACAGTCGTGGCTACCTATGGATAGGCACCGACCAGGGACTGAACCGATATGACGGCCATGAGGTGAAGACGCGTTTTGCAGAGGGGAGCGATCCGTCGCTCCATGAAATATTCAATGCCCGCATCCACTCGCTGCAAGAGGATGCGAAAGAACGCCTTTGGATAGAAGGCGAGCAGGGTGGATACTATATTTACGACACAAGGACTGCCCGTTTCAGCAAGTCCGCCGATAGCCTGCTTCGCAACCTTGGTATTCCTGCATCGGGGAAATACAGGGTCAAGATAGGCGAGAAGGGTGCCATATGGGTGTTGATGGATAAAGGCATCTGGCACTATGACTGTCATACGACCCGCCTGACATCATGGGCCATACGCCATCTGCCTGTCCCCGAGGCATCAAGGCAGGTGGTGGCCGAGACCTCCGATGGCATCTGGTTCAGTGCTGCCCATGGCATCTGGCACTTCATAGCCAGCACGGGCGAGTTGCAGCGGGTGCAACTGCCTGAAGGGATGGGTGAGACGGCTGACGACAATCTTTGCGTCGTCACCGATGCCGATGGAACACTGTGGGTGTACAGCATCCAAAAGGAACAGTTGTGCCGTTACAATGTTGGCGGCAGGAGTGTCAAGGAGATGGTGCGGTTGCCCAAGACGGCCGATGCTTCACAGAACAACGCCATCAGGGACGTTATCGACGACCGTCTCGGACATATCTGGATTGCCACCGACCACGGGGGCGTATTGGTATATAATAAGAAAACCGGGAACATCACTCCCCTACGCCATCATCGCGAGCAGTTGTTCACATTGTCATCCGACAACGCGACTTGCCTGACGGTCGATGACGAGGGCACGGTCTGGGTAGGCCACATGAAGACCGGGGTGTCGTACACCAACGAGGCTTACAACGTGCTACAACCCCATGCACAAGCCTGTGGCGACATCCTGGCCATGGCCTACGACGAGCAGGGCAACCTGTGGATGGGAACAGACGGCAATGGGGTCTATGTGGAAACCGTTGACGGCAGGATTGTCAAGGCTTCGCTGCCCAACATCACCGTGATGGCCCTTGCCAGCGATGGTAATGGCGGTATGTGGGCCGGCACCTACAACAAGGGATTGTATCATCTAGTCTCCCCAAGTCAGTATCGCAGATATTCCTCCGAAGATGGCACCTTCCCCACCGACTACGTGTGGACGGTTGCCAGAGACAACCAAGGTCGTATATGGGCATCTTCTTCACGAGGGAAAACTGTTGTTTTCAACGAGAATGACGGAACGTCGCAGGTGATATTGTCTGACAACAAGGACGACATCCACGGCAACTGCCTCTTCTTCGATGGCAACCACAAGATGTATATTGCTTCAGTCTATGGATTGTGGTGCTACGACCTCGACAAAAAGGTGTGTCGCGTGACATTCGGCAACAAGAAGGGGACACAACAGTGGATGAACCAGATGATTACGGGGGGGAGCGTGGACACTCGTCAGAACTTGATGGTGCTTTGTCACCAGGAAGGCATCACCGTTTTCGACATGAATGCCGACTCGCTTCATTATGTCCATCATGCCCCGGATGTCATCAAGGGAATGATCAAGGACAAGGATGGCAACAACTGGCTGTGTACATCGAGTGGCAGGGTGACTTGCATGACCCCGGTAAGGAAAGGCACCGCCATTGAATTCATAACAAAGTCGTTCACCATGCGGGGAGGGCTGTCGCAATTCTCCTTCAACGGTGGTGCTGCCGCCTGTTCACCCGTGGGAGAAATCTTACTGGGTGGAACAGAGGGCTATATGGCTATCAGCCCTCGCACCTTCGTGACCTCCAGGAAAAACCAGCCACGACTCATCATCAGTGAAATTGCCGTGGGTGACAGCCTGCTGAACGAGCTCACCACCAATATCCGCTTGAATCACGATGCTGCCTTCCTTACCGTGAAGTTCTTCGCAGGCAGTCTGTTGGGCGTGCAGAACACACGCTATGCCTATAGACTGATGGGACAGATGAACGACTGGGTCATCACCGACCGTAACGAGGTGTCGTTCCATGCCTTGCCCCCGGGCGACTACACCCTACAGTTGTGTGTCTGTGGCGAGGATGGCTCGATGCTCGACCCAACGGAGTTGCACATCAGTGTCGCACCGCCATTCTTCCGCACCTTGCCCATGTACTTCGTCTATCTGCTGACGGTGCTTCTGGCACTCTTCCTCCTTTGGCGTTGGCTCAGACAACGTCATCGGGAAAGAAACGAACGTCAACAGCAAATCATGGAACGGCAGAAGATGGAACAGATCACCGAAATGAAACTGCAGTTCTTCACCAATATCAGCCACGACCTGCGAACTCCGCTTACGCTCATCATCTCACCCATCGAACAGATAGTCAAGAAGATGGAATTGGGAAAGATGCCAGACAACTTGCTGGGACAGTTGAAGAACATCCGTAAGAACGCACAGCTTCTGCTCAGTGAGGCCAACGCACTGTTGGACTTCCGGCGTCTTGATGTGGGCGTGGAGACCATCAATGCCACCAGCGGTGACATCATCGACTTCCTGAACAGCATACTCGTCTCGTTTTCCGATTATGCCGAAGAGCGTCAAATCCGTCTTTCCTTCGTCCATGAGCTTCCGGGATTCATCATGGACTACGACCGCGAGAAGATGAACAAGGTCATCTACAACCTCCTTTCCAACGCCTTGAAATTCACGCCCTCTGGAGGAAACATACAAGTGGGATTCCATTCTGAAGGTGACAAGGCGGTAATCACGGTGGCTGACTCTGGCAAGGGAATCCCCGATGCTGACAAGGCCGATATCTTCAAACGGTTCTACCAATCGGCCTCCAACGACAGTTCTCAGACGGGCAGTGGCATCGGTCTGCATATCGCCAACGACTATGTCCGTCTGCACCATGGCACCATCAGTGTCAGTGACAACACCCCGCAAGGCAGTATCTTCAAAATCGTGTTGCCTGTCAGCCAACCTCATGGTTCCACAGAAACGGCGCCCATGCGACAGGAAGCGCAGCCCATTGTGGCAGGGGGTACCGAACAGCCCGTCATCCTCGTAGTGGACGATAATCAGGATTTACTCTCATTCGTCAGTTCCTGCATGGAGGAGTCCTATCGTGTTTGCACAGCCACCGATGGTGCAATGGCACTCGACATCCTTGGTCGTGAACAAATCTCTCTCATCATCAGCGATGTCATGATGCCTGTCATCGATGGCTTTGAACTGTGCCGCAGGGTGAAGACCGACATCAACCTCTCGCATATTCCCATCATCCTGCTCACTGCCCGCACAACAGATGTCAGCCGCATTGAAGGACTGCAATTGGGTGCCGATGACTATCTCACCAAGCCCTTCAACGTGGAGGTGTTGAAACTGAGGGTGGAACGTTTGATGGAATGGGAGCGCAACAGCCACCGACAGTTCCGGCAGAAGATGAACATCGAACCCAGCGAAATCACCATCACCCCCCTTGACGAGCAGTTCATTCAGAAAGCCATCAAACTTGTGGAGCAGCATATCAGCGACTCTGGCTTTTCTGTCGAGATGCTCGGTGCAGAGGTCGGCATGTCGCGTTCCACCCTCTACAAGAAACTCATGGCCATCACAGGCCAGGGTCCTGCAGAGTTCATCCGCACCATCCGCATCAAACGTGGCAAGGCACTTCTGGAATCTTCCCAGATGCAGATTACCGAGATTGCCTATGCCGTCGGTTTTTCCACAGTCAAGAGTTTCACCATGAACTTCAAGGCAGAATATGGGATGACCCCTTCAGAATACCTGCGAGCACAAACAAGGTCATCTTCATAATACCATACACTTTTGATGAGTCCGTATTATTTTCCTTCTTGTCCATAGTGCAAATAGTCCACGTCTATGAATCCGCTCTCCGACAATTCGTTGAAACAGTATATGCCGATGCGGTCTCCACGATAGTAGCCCCATGAGAGTTGATACTGCCCCAACTCCACGAAGTGGTCACCGTCGAGGCTGTAGTAGAACGTGCTCATACCATCCAACCCCCAGACAGACTTCAGCCAGAGATGATTTGACGTGATGGCTATGCTTTGTTGCCGATTATCGTTATGGGTGAACTCAAGATAGTTTTTTCCCTGACGGTTGACGATGCCTATGGATGCGCTTTGGCTTGCGAAATGAACCAGACCGGCATGAAGCCCATCTGAGGCATGGCTGATGTCCAACTTCACGATCACCTCGTTGTGCTTAGTTCGGAAAGAACGCTGTGTCAGTGTATTGCCAGCAGAAAGGAAAACGCCTTGCTTCAATGGAAGAAAGGCTTTCAACCGCATCCATCCGGGGCGTTCCGACAAGGAAAA
>JAFZSL010000016.1 GCA_017619375.1 Prevotella sp.
GTCCACGTGACCGATGGTACCAATGTTCACGTGCGGTTTGGTACGCACAAAACTTTCTTTAGCCATTGCTTATTGTTTGTTATAATTTAAAAGAATCGTGATTTTCGCTTCTCACACAACTTTGAGCTGTTACCGAGAGTTGAACTCGGGACCTCTTCCTTACCAAGGAAGCGCTCTACCACTGAGCTATAACAGCAATGGAGCGGAAAACGGGACTCAAACCCGCGACCCCCAGCTTGGAAGGCTAGTGCTCTATCAACTGAGCTATTTCCGCATTTGCTCTTTCGTGGGTGCTGATGGATTCGAACCACCGAAGTCGAAAGACAGCAGATTTACAGTCTGCCCCATTTGGCCACTCTGGAAAACACCCTTGACCTGTGGCTTGAGCCTCTTGTCGGATTCGAACCAACGACCCCGAGATTACAAATCACGTGCTCTGGCCAACTGAGCTAAAGAGGCAATCATTGCAGCCGTATTTCGTACTCGTGAGGGACAAGTCGTAAAACGGCTGCAAAGATAGGTATTATTTTTCAATCGCCAAAATATTTTCGGCTTTTTTTCATCTGTTGCGTAGTTTTTCCTTGAATTTGGTCAGCTGCACTTTCATGGAATCCACACATTGGTCTATTCCTTCCTCGAAAGAGTCGCACGTCTTCTCTACAAAGAGTGTCTGTCCCGGTACGGTGACGGTAAGGCTGGTCGCCTTGTTCAGTGCGGTGGCAGGCTTGACAACTTTCAGTTGCACCTCTACTTTCTGTATGTCTTCAAATGATTTCTGTAACTTCTCGGCCTTCTTTTGGATGAACGCCTCTAACTTCTCTGTAGCGTCGAAATGAATCGCTTGAATTTTGATTTCCATAGTTACCTCTTTTTTTAGGGTTAAGCCCTTGGGTGGGCACTGTTATAAATTCGCTTGAGCTGCTCGAATGTGGCGTGAGTGTAAACCTCGGTGGTGGTGAGGCTCTCATGACCCAGCAGCTTTTTCACACTTTCCAGACCTGCTCCATGGTTGAGCATGGCGGTGGCGAATGTATGCCTTAGCACGTGCGGCGAGCGCTTCTTCAGCGTGGTCACCTGCGAGAGTGCTTTCTCCACCTCGTATCTCACCTGGTTGCGGTTCATCCTCTCTCCTTTGTTGGTGACGAAGAGCGCTCCGCTGTTGGTGGTCACTTCGGTGTCGCGGCATGCCATATACTCCTTCAGGGCGTCCCCCAGCTCTTGGCCGAAGGGTATGATGCGTTGCTTGTCGCGCTTGCCCGTGACACGGATCTCGCAAGCGGTGAAGTCAATCATCTGGTCGTCGAGTGAGATGAGTTCGGCGAGTCGGATGCCGGTGGAATAGAGCATTAATAATAATGTACGTGCGCGTACATCTTTAAATTCTTCTTTCCATCTTTCCGGCTCCAGCACCTGGTCCATCTCTTTTTCCCTGACGAACTTGGGGAGTGGCTTGTGTTTTTTGGGACCTTTGATGGCATGTGCGGGGTCGTGGGTGATGATTCCCATCCTCATGGCATATCTGTAGAATGCCCTCAGCGCGCTGAGTCGTCGGTTGACGGAACTGGCGCTGTTTCCCCTGTCCATCATGCTCTCCATCCATCCCCTCACCACGTCAGAGTCGACGGTCGTCCACGACAAGTTGTCATCAAGACTTTGGAAATATTGCTGGAAATCTTCCAGGTCCTTTCCGTAGCCCGTCACGGTGAGTTCTGCATAATTGCGCTCATACCGGAGGTAATGAAGGAAACCTTCTACCATGGCGCGTCTTGTCGTTTGAAGGATGTTTTCGGCAACGAATTTACGGAATAAAATTCAAACCTCCAAATTTTCGGGGGGATTTTTTAATCCTCTGCCTGTCTCAGTTTCTGTACGTAGATCGCTTTCTCCATCTTGAGACGCTTCAAAACAGAGGGCTTGGTGTATTGCTGACGTGCGCGCAACTCCTTCACCACACCTGTCTTCTCATACTTTCTCTTGAATTTCTTCAAAGCTCTCTCGATGTTCTCGCCATCTTTTACGGGTACGATAATCATGCCTTTGTTTTTAAATTTTTAATGTTAAACTTGTGGTAAAAAGTCGTCTTTTTAAAGACGTGGGTGCAAAATTACAACTTATTTTCCTATTAGCCAAACTTTTATTGGATTTTTCTTAAGAAAACATAGGAGGAAATAGCAAAGGAAATAGCAAATAGGAGATTTTAGGAAGAAATAGAAGATTTTAGGTATTTTCCAAGCTGCTCACGCTCGGCAGACCAAGTTCACTTGAGTCTGCCGAGCGAGAGCAATTTCGCCCGAAGGCCAATCTTCAAAGTTGCGATTAAGCGAGGGCAGAATCAAGCTTGCTTGACTCTGCCCTCGCTGCTCCAAAAATTCAATTTTCAATCTTCAATCTTCAATTTTCAATCTGCAATTTTCAATCTTCAATAAAAGTAGTTGCTTTCTCCAGCCAGAGCCGGTGTTCTTCGTCGAGCAGTGGTGAAAGGCGCTGGCGCACCATCTGGTGGTATTGGTTGAGCCACGCTATCTCATCCTCACTCAAGAGACCGGGGATGACAGGTTTGAGGTCGATGGGACAAAGGGTGAGCGTCTCAAACTGCAGGAAGGAGCCGAAGTCCGTTGTTTTGTAGGGTATGATGAGGAGTGTGTTCTCTATCCTCACGCCGAATTTCCCCTCGACATAGATGCCCGGTTCGTCGGTGACGGTCATCCCGGCGTGCAAGGGAGCCGGTTTCCATTCCATCCTTATCTGGTGCGGCCCTTCGTGCACGTTGAGGTACGCCCCCACGCCATGTCCCGTACCATGGAGGAAGTTGAGTCCTTCCTCCCATAGCGGACTCCTCGCCACCGCGTCAAGCTGCGACCCACAGGCGCCGTCGGGGAATTTCAGCATCTGCAGCCGGACATGTCCCTTGAGCACCAGCGTATACACCCTCCGCTCCTCTTCGGTGAGAGGACCCAGGGCTATGGTGCGTGTGATGTCCGTGGTGCCGTCGAGGTATTGCCCGCCCGAGTCGAGGAGCAGGAAGCCCTTGGCTTGCAAGGTGGCGTCGGTCTCCTCCGTGGCTTCGTAATGCACAATGGCGCCATGGAAGCCATAGCCAGCGATGGTGTCGAACGAGATGCCGCGGAAGAGCGGCTGCTCCGCCCTGAACGCGGTGAGTTGGCGGTCGACAGCCATCTCCGTGAGCGTGTCCACCTCCCCTCTCTCCAACTTCTCGTCGAGCCAGCGCAGGAACTTCACCATCGCCACCCCGTCACGCTCCATCGCCTTGCGATATCCCTCGGTCTCCGCTGCGTTTTTCACGGCCTTCATGGCAGGGATGGGCGACGCAGCCGGCCTCACCTCGCATCCCGCCTGTTGCCACAACGTGTGATTCACGGCGTCCGGGTCAAGGAGGAGCACTCCTTTTGCCAATGCTTGCAGGCACTCCCCCACCCTGTCGTAGTCATCACATCCCACACCTTGTGTGCCGAGGTATTTCAGCACCTGTCCGTCCACCTTCTCGGGGTTGACGAAAAGCGTTGCCTCCTCTTGTGTGATGAGGAGATAGGCCACGAAAACGGGGTTGCAATGCACGTCGCTCCCCCTGAGGTTGAGCGTCCATGCGATGTCGTCGAGCGTGGTGACGAGGATGGCGTCGCAAAAACGTTCCTTCAGGGCCGTCCTGATGCGACAGATTTTGTCTTTCGTCGACTCCCCGGCATACTCCATGGGGTGGACGACCACGGGATGCCGAGGGATGGGCGGCCGATCCTCCCACACCTTCCCCAACGGGTCGAGGTCTGTCACCAGTTGGATGCCACGGAGTTCCATGTCGTGAGCCATGGCACATACCATGTTGTGACAGCAGGCCATACCATCGATGCCAACCCTACGTGGTTTATCATCCCATTGACTGTCAAGCCATTCTGGGATGTCTGGCGTGCCGGGGATGCGTTCACGCATGAGTGCGAAACCTGTCCCCTCCAACTGTTCCTGGGCGGCGATGAAATACCTGGAGTCCGTCCACAGCGCGGCGCTGTCGGAAGTCACCACGGCGGTGCCGGCAGAACCGTTGAAGCCGGAGATCCACTCGCGTCCTTTCCAATGTTCGGGCACATATTCCCCGTTATGGGGGTCGGTACTTGGGAAGATGAAGGCGTCGAGGTGTTCCTGCGACATCCATTTCCTCAGGGCTTCCACCCTTTTTCTGATGATTTCTTTTTGCATGGGTTTTATTATATGATTATCCGCTATTTGCCGTAAAGCCCCTGAAGGGGGCGCCTCTCAGTAGCCGGGGTGTGCGTAGCACCCCCGGATGGAAATACGATGGAGGGGTATCGACCCTGAAGGGGTCGCCCAAACTTTGATGCTCGCGATGAACATCCATAACCACTAAAAAATTCTCTAATTACTCCTTATGGTCGTGGGTCTTCGACAAATCTCTCCCATTCGGGATAAAAATCTCTATCTCACGACTTTTTTCTTGCCATCCACGATGTAGATTCCCGGTTTCGTGATGCGGTTCACCCGCTGGCCCTGGATGGTGTAGATGCCCTTCGGGACTTGTCGCGGCCTTGTCGTGACATTCTCAATGATGTCGGGCTCTTGACTGTCATCGATGGCACCGATGAAGGTCAGTCGGAAGTGGTCCGCCTTGAACCATTTTCCGGGCGCCACCCCGATGAGGAGTGTTCCTGTCCCATCATCCCCCGGCACCACCTTGATGCTGTCCACCACGGCCTCGTTGAAGTAGTGGCGACCGAAAGGATGGGCGCTGAAGGTGACGGTGGAGTCGCCGGCCAGGAGGGAGATGGTGTTTCCCTCGTCCGAGGCGAGGCAGGCCGTCAGTCGGTAGTATCCCGGCACGAGGCCTTCCACCTCTTGCGAGATGCCCACTCCCAAGGTGTCTCTCACACCCTCGTCGTTGACATAGACATACGACGAACTGAGGATGTAGTCGCCGTCGGCATGGGCGGTGAAGTGGTTGTATGCGGCATTGCCATACACCTTTGCCGCCGTGGTGGCGGTGATGGCGGTGTTGAGTGGCTTCGTGAGCGTCCATCCCGCCGTGGTCTTCTGTTCAAACGACGGGTTCTTGATGTTGGAGGTGAAGTCCACCTCCACGTTGCCGGGTCGTACGATGCGGCGCATGTAGGCGTTGCCCTTGGCGAGCAACTCTTCTGCGTAGGCGTTCACCTTCGGCGCGGTGTTGAGCGTGGTGCCGGTGCGGTTGGAAAACAGCCATTCCGCATGGATGATTTCCTCGAGGTACTCCTCGTAGTCATCCTCTTCCACGACGTGGCGGTATTTCTCCAATATGTCATAAGCCTCATCGATGCTGAGTGCCAGGTTGCGGTAGGCGGGGTCGAGGGTGAGGTCGGTGTTGGTGGAGAACGCCCTTGTGATGTCCTCGGCGGCGAAGTAGCCTCGCAATGCCTCCACATGGTCGCCATCCACGAGGTAGGCAAACGATTGGCTGTCGTTGTCATTGGGTGCCATGGCATCTTCCGGGGCGGGGATGTTGGCGTAGGTGCCCACCAGTGCGGGGTCGGCATTGGGAACGGGGCTCACCGAGACCGGTATCGACCCGTTTTCCGTCGCGGCGGCCAATGTCTGGTTGGTCTTGCGCGACGTCATCACCATGTAGGTCTTTCCAGCCTCCATCACCTTCACGTCGGTGGTGTTGCCGATGATGCCTGAGGTGTTGTGCCCGTCGATGCGTCGTGCGATGATGCCTTCGTGCACCGTGGCGTCGAAGGGCGAGGTCAGCAGTTGCCATTTGCCCACCTTGCCCTGCAGCGAGATGATTGCTTTGCCCACCTGCATCTCACCTTGCGGGGCGAAGGAGAAGCCGGGCGTGAGGACGAGGTTTTCACAGAGGCCGCCGCTCACGACGTTGAGACCCTTCACGTCCTGTCCTTCAGCGACAAGGTATAGCGCGTTGGGGTTGACGGCCAGTTGCGGAACGCTGTCCACGCCTTCCACCTTCGTGAGGTCATAGGCCACGGCATCGGCGTAGGTCGCCATGCCAGCCATCGTGTTGGAAGCAAACAGCGTGGGGTCCCAGTGTCCCGAAAGGCGCATTACGCCCTCTTCATAGCCATCGACGACGAGGTCGGGTGTCTTGAGCACGAAATAGGCCGCCGTTTCGCTCCCCTCCTCGAAGTGTATGGGGTAGTTGGTCGAGGGCACCTGCTCCACCATCGTCACGCGGTAGTGGATGCCTTCTTTCACCGGTGTGGAGGAGGAGTTGGCGATGGCGAACTCTACGTCGACCGCCTCGCCGGCAGGCACCACGGCCTTCGCCGCCTTCATGCCGACTTCTTTCCAGGAAGCCCCTTCGTCGTCGGTGCTCCACAGCCGCACGCGGAGGTTGCGCTCGAAGGCCGCCGCGCTCTTGTTGCGCAGGCGGACGACAAGGGTGCCGTGCGAGTGATAGGTCACCCGGTAGTCTTGGTCGCCATAGCGCTCTGTCTCGGCGTTGCCTGTCATATGCATCCCTTCCACCCAGAGGTCAGGCACGCCTTCCACGGCCGTCATTTCCTTGGAAGCCAACACATGGAGGTTGGCGTCGGTGATGATGACATGGCACGTCCCCTTGGTTGGTGGTATGGCGGTAAGGGTGAGTTCCTTCGTTTGGTCCACGCCCACCTCCGTGGCGGTCTCCTCTGACTGTGCGTCGGAAAGGTTGGTGGGAACCTGTCCGCTCCTGTTGGTGAAGAGGTAGAAACCCGATGCAGGGATGGTGGAGCGGTTGGTCACCTTTATGGTCAGCGTGTTGGTGACGGAGGCGAAGACCTCCTCCGGTGTCTGGATGCCTACGGTCATGTTCTGCTTCTTGGGTTGGATGCCATAGATGACGGAGGGACTCATGGCAAAGTCGATGTTCTGGGTGCCAAGGCCCGGTTCCCTCACCGTATAGTATCCATCGCTCTGGCCTCCCCATCCATAGTTGAAATGGAAGAGGTCGCCGGAGGCTTTGTAGCCGTCGATGACAAGGGCGTGTCCCTCCCAGTCATCCAAATAGCCGGAATAAACGACGGGATGCCCTTTCTTCAAGTCGCTGTAAATCAGTGCCGACCACGTTTCATCATTGAAACCGTCGTCCTTGTTGGCTTGCTTCCAACTGAGATTGTAGAGGTCGTAGGGGAGATTCCAGATGTAGCCGCCCGTCGATTCCCCATACTCCAAATATCCCTGCATGCCGACAGCGGCGCACAAGACGGCCACTGCCTCCTTGTATTCTGCCGGTTGGGTGCTGTAGCTGTTGCACATCAGTTCCCACTTCAACGGGGTTCCTGCCTTGATCTGGTACTCGGCGGTGGCAGGGGCTGCTCCATAGTCGTAGGTGGGTGTGGTGGCGGGTACGGCGGTGGGGAGGTCACGCCGCCAGTAATAGAAGACCTGCGAACCAGCGGTGGCCACACAACCCACCAAGGCACGATTGCCGTTGGGCAACTTGGGCACCATGTCGCTGTAGGGCGCCGACTGGTGCCAATGGGTGGTGAGGAGGATGGGCACGTCGATGCGACCGGCGGGGGCGCGGAGAGGGCCTGCCTTTTGGCCATCATAGGGGGTGTTGCGGCCTTCGGCCTGCAGTGTCTCCACCAGTCGGGCGTAGTGGTCGAGCATGGCAAGCAGTTGCGGGGCTTCCTTGCTCTCGTCGAAGTCGCCGCTCTCGGTGTAGCCTATGATGGAGGGTATGCAGTCGTCGCCGGCCACGATGACATATCCCTGTCCCGCGCCTCGGCTGAAGACATAATATGGTGGTGTCTGACTGCCTGTCCACCGTGCCTTGGCGGAATGGTGGAGCATAGGTTCGGCATTTCCAGGGATGTATTCACTTGCGAGGGCCTTGGCCTTAGCCAGGTCTATGGGGTTGGCAACAACGGCGGTTGTCAACAAAAAAGCGGTGAACAGAAAGGATATTCTTTTCATAGTCGTGCATTTTGCGACAAAGATAGTGAAAAAATCCGATTAAGTGAGTAAAAAACGAATTTATTAGTTTTTTCGAACGTGAGGATTTTATCCAAACTGAGAGCAATGCAAAGCAAAAAACGAAGTTTTTGCTTTCATTGCCGACCTCAAGGGGCAGGGAGATGCACACCAACCTTTTACTCACGGCTTTTTGCTCACTGTTGCATCTTCAATGCCTAGATGACATGGTCACACCAAGGGTGCTCACACGGGGTGCTCACCCAGGGTGCAACATCACTGCCCCTAAAGTAGGGGCGGGTCTTGTGCCCGCCCGCAAGGGGTCAGGGGTGTGGTCTGTAACTTGTTGATTTCCAAATATGATTCACCCCACCCCATCCCCTCCCCTACGAGGGGCGGGGAGATGCGCACAGCCCTTTTGCTCACCGTCCTCTTTTTCAAGTGGACTCAATATTCGAGTTTTTTCTGATTGATGCAACCGCACAGGTCGAAAATTCAAACTGCTTTCTCACCAGTTTGGTCTTTGTTTTTCGTTGCAACCAACTATTTCGGAATGAAAACGGGAGGTTGCGTGATTGGAAATGGAAAAGGAAAGAGTTTTTTACATTCACAGCATCAAACCACTTTGATAGAATGACTTTAATAATTTATTCAAACGCTTGACAACAAGAAAATACATTCATTTTTCATAGACATTCCATCCATCAATCAACTTTTCCGTTTTTTTACTATTTTTATTTAAAAATCCGCCCTCATAATGAGTGTATTCCTTCCACTTATTTCGTTTTTGTATCAAAAATGAGTGTATTTTTTCCACTTTATTTCACGTTACATACGATAAACTTTTTGATACATATAATAAAGTATTATTATTATAATATATGTAATTTTGCAGCCGGATTGCGAAAATTGACGAGTACTTTGCAGAAACAACGAACTACAAGACAAATCAAACATCGCTCAAGAGTTGGAAACAAGTTAAATACCTAACTAAATCAAAATTAATCATGATGAGTAAAACTACACTAACCAAGGCCATCCATCTCATGGATGGGTGGCGTAACAGGTCAAGGAATGGTTCATCATGGCGGTACACGCCTCTTGGACTTGTCCTTTTGCTCTCTGCCTTGTTCGTATCGAACATCGCCTCTGCGGAAATTGTAACAACGACGTATGACTTCAAAGGTCAGACTAATGGTGACACTCAGATGACCGTCACATATAGTACAGACAAGACATGTACTTACGACGGAAAAGTCTGTAATTATTTCACTCAAATTGCAGAAATAGATAACCCAGGTAGATTTGCTGCTCAAGGTGCAAATAAATTCCATCTTTTCAGAAATGGACTTTACAATTCAAATAGTGGAGGAAGGTATTTCGTAATAGACAATTTGTATAAAGATGATGTTGTGACTTTTGAAGACGTGGTTGGCAACGGTGTTACCCCTTCAATCACAGTGAAACAAAATGCAACCGCTAATGGTAATACTTTCACCATTACTGAAAAAGGCAGCCTTGTTGTAGAGATAACAAAAACAACATGGATAGGTAAAATCACTATCCAGCACGACGATGCTGCTGTCTGGGGTTATGACCCAGCCGTTGAGACTTATGACATGTATAATAATACTGACGGCATTCAATCCAACAATCTTAAGCCCGCAGGCTTCCCCTTGGATTATGACGATTATGAGGCTCAATACTTGACAAATCTTCAATCAGGTACGGCACTCAACGACAGAGTTGCAATCAGCCAGGTGGAATACAATGGTTATTATACACCATGGCAGATTGACCACGGATTTAAATCCCTGTATAATTGGCACAACATCAGTATCACCAACTTGGTGGAGGGCGACCGTGTTGTCATCACCTGGATAGGCAATGCCAAATTCTCCAGCAAAGCAGAGCAAATGGCTTACAATGGCTGTGCCGCTTTCAAAGACAATGGCAACGATGGTGATTTCACCGAGGGAACAGACACAGAGATTGCTCTTGGAATGTCATTGGAGGCAAAATACACCAATTGGGACTATAATGCCCAGGCTAATATATACACAAGTTATCCATACGTCATCACAGAGGACGGTCACCTTGACATCGCACTAGCTGCGGATTCAAGGATTGTAAAGGTTGTCATCTACGGTGACCACCAGGCTCAGATGGTGGACAGGGAGAATGCACACGAGACCAACACCTCTTATTTTGACCAGACCGGACAGTTGGAGGCCAAGCAGCACATCGTACCCGGCGGCTTGAACGTGTATGTGGGCAACACCGACAACACCCAGCATGCCGAGGTTGTTATGTCCGACCAAGGCCCCGTTTCCTTCGTCTATGACCAATCCCACTTCAAGATGGCAAGACATAGCGCATGGGGAAGTGTCAACGTATGGAGCGGACTCCCAGCAACTGGAACCTACTACAAGTTTGTTCCTGAGGTAAGCGGAAAGATGTGGTTGAAGTTCAAGACTGCAAGTATTAAATACAGAAATTACGGCTTAGAAGGCAATAATGAAAACATTGACGGCAATGGTACACCAAACGAATACACCGCAGCTGTCAACTGTCCTTATTATCTGATGGTGCAAGAAGGCAATTCTTCTTCTTTCTCGCAAGTTGAAAATCCACATTATTACAGCAACGGAGCTAATGGATTTTTCGGTGCTGACAACGGGAATCCATCAGCTGGCCCCGACAAAGGCATCACCGTGGAAAGAGGCAAGACCTATTATCTCTATGGCTGGTGGCAAGATGGCACCGACGTGAGTCAATTGCAGAACTATGCATGTGGTGTTGCCGAGCTGATTGAAGTCACATTCAAGCCTGACCAATTAGTAGAACCACTCGCCAAGTGGGTGGAGTCTGGAACAACTTCAGACAACGAGCTGGCAAGGGTTAAAGGTTATCGTAATGTCACTATCAAGAAGAAGTCTTCCAACATCGCTTCATGTGAACCATATATTGAGGGTGACAAGCTGAAGATCAGGAACATCACCTTCGTTGACGAGAACATTGGCGGCGGCACCATCCTTATCAAGGTTGGCGACCCCAACATCGATGCCGACCCCGTGTTTGCTTACACCATCGCCTACAATGCAGGTTACAATCCATCAAATGTTGGTAAAGATATCAACGGCACAGATATTACAAAAAGTGAAGGCCACACATGGAACTTCTCCGACAAACCACTGAAAGGCTTGAAGTGGAACGACAAGGATGCTGAGGCCGACGAGGTTGTCTTCGGCCCCTATTTCAACGACTATGCCAAAGAGTTTGGTAAAGGTGTGAAAAATGAAGGTACTGAAGGTATAGATGAGAATGGTGTTCCACGAAATGGAGTCAACAGCAACTGCTTCCTCTATGAGGAAATGAACAAGTGGAATCCTGACGGAACGAAACACTCCGACTGGACATTCAACTACCGCGTGAAGAAGAACGGACAGTTCCACGATCCGAGATTCCTCAACAACTACGACATGGAAGGCGACAACGCCGACATGATGTGGGACACCGAGGGCCTCATCATCAACGCCGGCTCCACACAGAGCTGTATCTTCGATGAGTTCATGCTGACTAGCAACAGGGAGATTAACCACAGCGACAAGGAACAGGCCGACCCCGACCGCTACATAGGCTTCCTCGAAGGTGGTTCGTTCATCATTCCGAAACTGAAGAAAGACGACCGCGTGATCATATATATGGGCAGTGGCGAAGGCAGTGGTGCTGAGTCTATGGAGTTCCATATCACCAACGCCCGCGACGCTGTCTATAACATAATCGACCCAGAAGACTTCTATCATGCCGGCGGTTCGATGTGGAACGTGCCCGATGGTCACAAAGACCCCTACTATCGTGGCTGCTACCACTTCTTCGCAAAGGAAGATGGCGATATGACATTCGAGATGGCAAGAGGCACAATGTGCAAACTCTATGAAATCAGAATCTACCGCGGCGCACGTGAATGCACCAATGGTGTGCAAGAGAATGGCGGTGGCTACACCATCCTTGCTGAGAAAGACCAAAGCGGCAATGTGACATCCAAAGAGACCAAGTCATGGAACCTGCACTTCCGTGGCAAGGGTGAGAGAGTGGCTGATGGTTCTGGCAAATTCAGCCAGGAAAACGAAGTGTTGACACACTCCGGCAACATCACATACTGCCAGAACTCCGACATCAAGAGACTGTCAAGCGGACAGGGTATCGAATACACCAACGAAGGTGAAATCGGCATGCTCCGCGTACGCGTCAAGTGCATGGAGTTCAACTACAACTACGTGACCGACTTTGCCGACCGCAACTTCACGCTGGCCCTCCATGAGACTCAGTCCTACCCATACACTTGGGACTTCACCGACGTAAACGGCTTCTCAAGCGCGGATCTCCAAGGCGAGTATAACAAATACAACGAAATCACCGACCTTTCAACCATTAATGCTGAGAATGATGGTAATAAAACTTGGTATGAGCCGCTTGGACGCGAACTCTCCATGTGGGACACCAACAAAGGCATAGTGCTCAAACCTTCAACAGAGGAATACGTCAACCAGAACATGATCTTCGAGAATTGCAAGGGCATCGATGGCAACCAGCTCTGGGCCAACGGTGATGTCATCCCCGAGACCCAAGGCTTGTGGTTCTACTTCGACAACAACGACAAATCTTACGATGGCAGCTTACAGTTTACAGAAGAAGGATTGAGGCTATCCAACACGAAGAGAACTTTGAGTAATGGAGGTAGCACCATGGGCTGGTGGAACACCAAGATGGTGGTTCCCAGCGTGCCCAACGGTGCCGCAGTCTATGCACGTGTAAAGAGAGACAATACCGTAAAGGTGGCTGATGAAGCTACAGGTAGTGATGGTGCAACTACTGCATTCCTGTGGAGCAGGTTCCAATTCATCACAGAAAAGCATATAGAAAGAATAAATAATAAAGATGTAACGATTGTTGATGTAGGCATGCCAGAAAAGGTGGATATCGCAGATAATATCAAAAATGACAACTATTACGAGTGCCGCTTCTACAAGGCTAACAACGCTGCGACTTTGACTCCTTATTCAGCAAATGACGGTTCGGATGAATACATTGTCGCCATCCTCAACAAGGGAACACAAGGCGAACTCCACCTCACCTTCAACGGTTGGATCGTGGAGAAGCTGTCCGTATCCTTAGATGGAAAGAACCTCAACAAGTATGGATGGGCTACTGAGAGCCGTGAGCGCGTCATCGACCCGGAACTCACTGCATACCTGACCGGCCAACCCATCGAGACATTCATCGCGACATCCGCAAATGTCAAATCAAAGAAAGTCACTCTTCAGAGAATCTCTCCGTATGAGACTGCGGCTGGAAAGCTGATGTCCAAGGTTCCGGAGGAAAACTACGAAGAAGGATTTGATTACAACGCTTGCATCCTGCACAACACGAATGGTGGGAAGGTCGAGCTTCTCGACAATAAATTCCACCTGTTCGTGCCCGACATGCATGACTACGACCTCGCCAATGAAACAAGCGGCGAGAAGAATTTCCCGACAATGACGGAATCTATTCTTAGATCAAAGCTGACTGGTGGTCCTGTTACAATGTACGATGTGGACGCAGATGGAAATCCATGCACCAACTATATCCTTACCTGGCAGACCAACCAAGCAGGATGGGGTGAAAATGATACAAACCAGTTGGAAAAAGATAACGACATTAACGGTGTTGGCTTCTATCGCGTGCAGCCAGCTGGTGTGACAAGTTCTGGACATCAAGGCTATCTGCAGTTCCTCACCTCTGCTGTGAGGCCCGAAGATAGTGGCAACTGCTTCATCCTCGACTTTGGCGAGGAGGGCACCAACTCCATCATCAACACGACCGTTGAGACGAGTAATGCAGAACCGAACTATTACAACCTCTGGGGACAGAAGTTGAACGGTCAGCCCACGCAGCGTGGCGTCTACATCATCAATGGTAAGAAGGTCACTGTCAAGTAAGTCTAATTTTAGTCTATTCAAAAGAAAATGAAAAAGTTATATATCAAACCTATCACAGAATTGGTAGTTGTCAACCTTCAGGATTCCGTCTTGGAAGACCTCCCCATAGGAGATCCCAGCGACGTGGGTACAGGCATGGACTCCAACATAGGTTCAATAGACTTGGAAGAAGACATGGACGACTTACCTACTTCTAAAAGTCTGTGGGATTGAGAATCCCCTTACTCTACAACAAATGGGGGCAGCCGCTTGGCTGCCCCCATTTGTTTTTGTGCAAAGAGTGCAGGGCACTCTTTCCTGTTGGTCACAATATACCCTGTTGGTCAAAATATACCCTGTTGGTCAAAGACCCCACCCCTGCCCCTCCCCTCGAGGGGCTAAACTTTATACACAAGTCTGCATCCTTCTGAATGACAATAAATTAAAAAAACGCTTCGCTTAAGAAAAAGAAATAAAAAGTTTGAAAATATCTTGTTTATGAAGAAATAAAAAAACGCAAGCGTTTCTGAAAAAGGAAGAAAAAGGTGAGAACAA
>JAFZSL010000017.1 GCA_017619375.1 Prevotella sp.
CAACGAGGCTACAAGAGCTATTCCCAATAATATTTTCTTAGTCATGATATGTTCATTTATTAAGTTGATGGGTTGGTGAGTTTTGCTCTCACTTTACTGTTTGATGAAGCGGATGTAGCCCGTGATGTCGTTGAAGATGATCAGGTAAGTGCCGCCTTCCTCGAAGACGAGGTTGGCACCGCCGCCCACACCATAGACGTACATGCCTTCGCCGTAGTTGATGAACGAGCCGCCCTTGTTGAAGTCCCAGGAACCGGCTTGCTTGATCTTCACCTCGTCGCCAGCGGCGAAACTATAGGTGATGTACCAGTCGTGGTTCTCCCAACCGGTGGAGCAAGGTGTCATGTCTGTGTCACCCCATTCATTGAACGAGCCGGAGATGGCCATGCCACTGAAGACAGGTGCTGAGCCGTCGTATTTCTCGATTTTCAGTGCAGTGGTGTTATCACCCGCAGCGGCTTTTGCCAGTTCCGCTGTATTGAGGGTCACCTTGTAGATGCCCGGTTCGCTGACAGTGATGTTTCCGGAGCCGCCGTCGTTCTTGACGAAGCCGCCGTCGTTCTGACCAATCTGGTTCTCCCATCCGTCATCGAGTGAGCCACGGAGTTTGAAGCCATTGCCGCCGAGGTAGCCGATCCATTGGATTTCGCCTTGTCCGGTCTTGGTGTCATATTCTGCACCGTCTATGGTCTGCATCGGGATAACGCACTTGGCCTTGTCGCCGCCCCATGAGCCGTCGGCGATGTCAGCGCCGATGAGCCACCAAATCTCAGGATCGGCGGGCTTCAGTTCAACATAATAGGGTACGGTGTTCAGTGTGACAACGTTGGAGTAGATGGTGCTGTATTCCCTGAACGAGGCATCGCGTATGGTCGATTTCACACGCACGGCGAGGGGAAGCCTCTCGGGAGTGGTGGTGGGTGTCCATCCGCAAAGTTGCAACAGTTGGCGGTTCAGGTTCTGAAGGTTGATGTTCACGTCCTTTCCGCTGCTATAGGTTTCGTTCACGTTCACGAAGTCAGCACCAGTGTTGTCTTCGAGAGACTCGTCGAAGGCTTGGTTGAACTGTCCTGTAGGCGACACCTGCACGGTGTAGGTGGGCACCACGGGGGCGTTGAAATCGTTGTAGGGAGTGGGCTGCGACCAGGTGAGAGCCACCGTGGGCGTCTTTTCCATATCCACGAAGCCGGTGATGGCTGGTTCGTTGAGTACGAATGTGGTGGGCTGGGTCAGTGTGGGGTTCGAATCATTGTCGTCATCGCAGGAGGTGAGGACGAAGAGCCCCGCAGCGGCCAGCAGTATGGTAGATTTGAATATAGTCTTCATAATTTTCAATTATAAATTGTTAATTGTAAATTATTAATTATCAATTATCAATATCCAGGATTCTGCTTGAGGTTGGGGTTGGCGTTGACATCCTCTGCAGGAATGGCGAAGAGGTTGAGGTCTGCCGAGAAGGCAGCACCGTTTTGTGCACCGGCTTTCCACTCCCAGAGGTATGCTCCACTGTTGGAGCCTCCGAAGTAGCCGTAGCGGATGAGGTCGGTGCGGCGGAATCCCTCGAAATAAAGTTCGCGTGAACGCTCGTCAAGAATCTGGTTGAGGGAGTAACTGCTCACTGTTGAAGTGTGTGCACGTTGGCGCAGTGCATTGATGTAGTTGGCACCAGCACTGGTCGTGGTTCCACCATTGAGTCTTGCATCTGCCTCTGCTGCGATGAGGTAAGCCTCTGCTGAGCGCATGAGGAAGTAGTCGGCATCGATGAACTGTGAGTTGTGCGGACTTCCGCTTCCGGCGTAGGTGTTGCGGAACTTGCCCACGGAATAGCCGGAGGTGAATTCGGTCGGTGTGGAGATGTTCAGTTCGCGGTCGATTCCGTAGAACAGTGCGCGGTCGTCGCCAGCAGCCATCGCCATGTCGCTGATTTTCACCTGTGGTGCGTCGTTGTTGGGGAAGAACTTGGCCACGAGTTGTGGTCTTGCGCGGTTACCTGCCCAGAATTCACTGGTGCTGTAGTTGCTCTCGGTGTCCATGTCGGCTTTCCATGTGGATGCCATGAGGAAGAGGGTGGTACACCATGCGGTGGTCTTCACGCCGTCCTGGAGCAGTGGGAGGATGGCCTCCACGGAGGCACCGTTGCTGCCATTGTCACCCATGAAGAGCATCTGGTAGGCGCTCCAGCCGTTAATGCCACCTGTAAAGAGTTTGTGCGGGCCGTTGATGACCTTCTCTGCATATTCCTTGGCCTCAGCCCAGCGTGCGGTGCCGGTGTATACCTCGGCATTGAGGTACATGCGGGCCAGCAACAGGTTGGCGGCATCCTGGTCGGCGCGACCATAACCGCTGTCAGTGTCCTTGCGGGCTGCGGGAGCCATCATCAGGTCTTTCACTTCCAGCAGTTCGCTCTCAATCCACTTGAAGAGTTCGGCGCGCTGGATTTGCTCCGGTGGTGTGGACATCAGTTTGGTGGCGAAAGGCACGTTGCCGAAGGCGTCCATCAGATGATAGTAGTACAGGGCGCGGAGGAACCTCACCTCTGCCTCGCGTGTGGCGTCAACACCTGCGCAAACCTCAAGATAGTGGTTGCAGAAAGCGATGCCGGTATAAAGTCTATAGTAGAATCCCTTGAGCATGGGATGTGAGGCGTCATACTGGTTGTAGTTGAAAGCGGGGATTCCCGGGTCGCCCCAAGCGCAGATGGCCTCGTCGGTGGTGAGTTCGTTGGAGTTCCACAACTGACGTACGAAGCCAGCGGTACCGCCATCCAGACCGTCGATGTCGCAGTCTCCACCTTGTCCACCCTGGCCTTGCAGGGCCATGTTGGCGTAGCATTTGGTGAAGAGAGCCGGCTCGTCGGGCACCATGGTAGAACTGGGGTCGATAGGAGTGACGTCCAGGTCGCCAGTACAAGAACTCAGTCCTGCAACAACAAGTGCTGCTGCTGGAATCAGATTTTTGATATATCTTAAGTTCATAGTCTTCTATATATTATAATGTTCGATATTCAATATTCAATCATCAATCTTCTTTCTTCGATTTCCAATTTTCAATTTTAAATCTCAAATCTCAAATCTTAGAAGTTGAGGTTCACGCCAAGTTGCACTGTGAAGGGTCTTGGGTACATGTTGTTGTCGATGCCGCCAAAGACCTCAGGGTCGATTCCCTCATAGTTGGTGATGGTGAATACATTGGTGGCGGAGGCGTAGATACGTCCGTTGATGCCGTTGTACGAACCACCCTTGAAGAGGTTGTTGAACGAGTAGCCCAGTGTGATGTTGTCGCACTTGAGGAATGATGCGTTGTGCACGAAGTAGTCGGAGAGGGCGTGGTCATAGGTTGACCAGTTACGCTCAACGGCTCCCGGGATGACATTCTGCAGATAGCCGAAGGAGGAGTCGAAGCGTTTCGACACGTTGGAGTAACCTGCCTCCTTGTCCCAATAGACATAGTTGTCAAAGCTGGCACGGAGTCCGATTCCGAGGTCCCAGTTCCAGAACTGCAAGCGTGAACTCAGGCCTGCGGTGTATGGGGCGTCGGGGCTCTTGTAGAGGTAGCGGTCGGAGTCGTTGATGATGCCGTCGGCGTTACGGTCCACATAGACACCCTCGAGAGGAATGCCGTTCTGGTCGTACACTTGCTGGAAGACATAGAACGAGCGCTTGGGATAGCCCGGGGTGTGGGCTTGCACTTGGTTGCCCGTACCTGCCGATATGCCGCCGGTGAGGATGAGCGAGGATTCGCCGGTGAGTTCGGTGATTTCGTTCTCATTGTAGGTGAAGTTGGCAGTGACCTCCCATTGGACTTTCTCCGTGGCAATGGGGCGCACGGTCAATGAAGCCTCCACACCTTTGTTCACGAGTGAACCGATGTTGGAGATGACCTGGTTGCGGAAGTTGGAACCTGCCGAGACGGAAGCCCAGTTGATAAGGTCGGTGGTCTTGCGGTGATAGACATCGACGCTACCGCTGACCCTGTTGTGGAAGAACTGGAAGTCGAGACCGATGTTCTTGGTTGTGGTGGTTTCCCACTTCAGGTCTTGGTTGTATGCATCCGGGCGGTAGAGCAGACCGCTGTCGTTGATGCCGAGGAGTGGATAGCGTCCATCGACATTGGTGGAGTTGACGTTGTAGGATGCGAAATAGGGATAGTCGCTATTTACATCCTGCTGTCCGGTCTTACCCCAGCCGAGGCGTAGTTTTATTTCGTCAATCCAGTTGGCACTCTTGAGGAACGGAAGTTCGTTGATCTTCCATCCGATGGCGAATGAGGGGAAGGTTGCCCAGTGGTCCTTGAACCTCGATGAACCGTCATGACGGACGGTGGCGGTCAGCATGAGTTGGTCCCAAGCGATGTAGTTGGCACGTCCGAAGAAGGAGACGAGGTAGTTCTCTGTCCTCCAGATGCTTGAGGTTGCTTTGTAAGGCTTGCCTGCAGCCGCTGCCGTGGTGCCGTCATCGTAGGTGATGACTTGTCTGGTTGTTGTAGGATAAAGTCCTGCATAGTAGGAATGACCTGAATGCTTGCTGTGGCTCCATTCGTAGCCGCCCATGATGTCGAAGTGCTGTGTCTCCAGGAAGTCTTTGTAGTATTGGGCGTAGGTGGAGAAGGTGAGGTTGTATTTCTGCTCATAGGAGAAACCGCTGTTCCCATAGTAGAAGTTGGAGGGTCCCCAGTTGGCATAGTCGGTGTCCTGTTGGCCGTTGGCCCAATCGCCGCTGGCGTTGGCATGCAAGCGCAGGTCTTCGAATCCATGGACTTGGTAGTCCACCTCGACGTTGCCCATGTAGTCATAGGAGTTGGCGCGGTCGTTCTTCTCAAACAGGCGGGAGAGCGGGTTGGCCACGGTGTTGCGGTTCCACATGGTGGGATAGTTGCTGTCCATGAGTGATGCGCCGCTGTCGGTCCACTGCCAGTAGCCGTGATAGTTCTTGTAGGCGTCGGCTGTGGAGTAAATGGGCTGTGTGGGGTCCATGCGGGTGGCATCGCCGATGGCTGTCTCGTTGGCATAGCGGTTGTGTGCGTACATGAACTTGCCGTTGATGTTGAACTTCAGGTGGTCCTGGAAGAAGGATGGGTTCAACGTTACGCTGGTGGTCACACGCTGGAAGTTGGAGGTCTTGAGGATACCGTTCTGGTCGGTGTAGCCGGCGCTGAAGCGGTATGGCATGTGCAACAGACCACCTTGCACGGTGACGTTGTGGTCGTGTGAAACGGCTCCGTGGAAGAGTTCTTCCTGCCAGTCGGTATCGGCATTGCCCAAGAGACCTGCGGCCTCGGACTCGGCACCGTAGTACTTTTTGATGAAGTCTTTGTACTCGGCGGCATTGAGCACGTCGATAGTCTTCTTCTTTGTGGAATAACTGACGTTGCCGTTGTAACTCACCTTCGGAGCCATGTTGGCGCGGCCTTTTTTCGTGGTGATGATGATGACGCCGTTGGAGCCGCGGCTACCGTAGATGGCAGTTGCGGAGGCGTCCTTCAACACGGTGAAACTCTCGATGTCGTTCGGGTTGACCATCGTGAGGGGGTTGGCTGCACCCTTCACACCGACGTTGTCCATGGCCAGACCGTCGATGACGATCAGCGGGTCTTCACTGGCGTTGAGCGACGAACCACCGCGGATGCGGATGGTGGCACCGCCACCGGGAATACCACCGCCTGTGGTGACGTTCACACCGGCGATCTTACCCTGGATCATGTCCTGGGCGT
This sequence comes from Prevotella sp., assembly GCA_017619375.1. GTDB lineage: Bacteria > Bacteroidota > Bacteroidia > Bacteroidales > Bacteroidaceae > Prevotella. Next base: position 5,710 of record JAFZSL010000017.1, read on the forward strand.
TGGTGATCATACCGTGGTTCTTCTCATCGGGTTTGAGTGCTGTTACGGATCCGGTGAGGTCGTTCTTCCTGGCCACACCGTAACCGATCACCACCACTTCGTTGAGGGAGTGGGAGTCATCTTTGAGGAGAACCTCCACTTGAGGTGCTGCGGCAACTTCTGCTGTTTCGTATCCGATGTAGGAAATCGAGAGCATGTCGCCTTGCTTTGCTTCAATCGTGAAGTTACCGTCGAAATCGGTTATCACGCCGCCAGGTTGTCCGACAACGCGGACGGTGGCGCCGATAATGTCTTCGCCGGTAGCATCCTTTACATGGCCGTTGACAGTTAATGACTGTCCAAAGGCGCTTGCTGATAGGAACAGCCCCAACAAGAGGCCGAATAACCTAACAGGAATTGCAAAATTTACCTGCTTCATCATTTTTCTTTTAAGTTTTTATATTAGGTATGGTTAGTAAAAAATCTGAGTAATACAGTAAGAGGTTTTAATCGTCTTTCAGAATGCAAAAATAGTTTTTTTTTGTTACCATTGTACTTTTTTAATGAAAAAATCTTTAATAATCATTGCGCAAACGTTTGCGCAACCAATTTTGCAATATAATAAAGAGGTGTGAGAACAACGTATTTGAATTTTTCTTATATTTGCAGCCAAATGAAAGACCATGCTCCACTCACGATGAAGGACATCGCCCAGGCGTTCGGCGTCTCCGTGGCCACTGTCTCAAGGGCTCTCAAGGACAGCCCTCGCATCAGTGTGGAGCGACGCGAAGCCATCAAGGCCTATGCCAGGGAGCACAACTTCGCTCCCAACCTCCTGGCGGAGTCGCTCCGCCACAGTCATGTCCATCCGGTGCGCATCATCGGCGTCATCATGCCGCAACTCAACCATTTCTATTTCTCCTCCATCCTTAGCGGCATCGAGGAGGAGGCTTCGGCAAGGGGTTACATGCTGATGGTGGCGCAGAGCGACGAGCGTTATGAGAAAGAGGTGCGCATCTGTCAGACGTTTTATGAGAACAAGGTGTGTGGCATCATCGTCTCACAGGCAAAGGACACGGTGAAGTATGACCATTTCAAATGGCTCATCGACACCGGCGTGCCTTTGGTCTTCTTCGACCGCATCTGCACGGGACTCAACAGCAACCGGGTGGTGGTGGATGACTACATGGGGGCCTTCAATGCCGTCAACTACCTCATCGAGACAGGATGCCGGAGGATTGCCTATTATGGTTCGTCCATGCATCTTGAGATTTCCAAGAATCGCTACAATGGCTATCGCGACGCCTTGGCCAGGCACGGGCTGGTGGCCGACGAGCGTTATATGCGCTTCTGTGACAACCGCGCCGACGCGGAGGCCATCACCCCGGAGTTGCTCTCCCTGGATGACAGGCCCGACGCTTTTTTCGCCGTCAACGACGATACCGCCATCGGCATTCTCTATACTGCAAAGAAGATGGGGCTTCAAATCCCAAGCGATGTGTCCATCTGCGGCTTCACCAACGGTGAGCGTGCCGTGGCGTGCGACCCCATGCTCACCACCGTGGAGCAACGGGGGGCCATGGTGGGTGAGGAGGCCGCCGATATCCTCATCAGCAAGGTGGAAGGCTCGCTCCCTGCCGACAAGGTGGAGAAGCGCGTCGTCCGCACCCGCCTCATCGTCAGGGGGACAACCCGCTGACCTCTAGCCCCCTAGGAAAACTAGTATCCCTAGTCTCCCTAGTGCCCCTAGGAAAACTAGTATCCCTAGGAAAACTAGAAAAAAAGAAACAACCTGAAAAAACAATATCTTATGAAGACAAGACCTGATTTGAGTTTTTGGAAGCTTTGGAACCTCAGTTTCGGCTTCTTCGGCGTGCAAATTGCCTACGCCTTGCAGAGTGCGAATATCAGTCGCATCTTCCGCACATTGGGTGCCGACCCCCATTCTCTCAGTTTCTTTTGGATTCTGCCACCGCTGATGGGCATTCTCGTGCAACCCGTTGTGGGCTCTCTCTCCGACAAGACGTGGTGCCGCTTTGGACGACGCATCCCTTATCTCTTTGTGGGTGCGGCGATGGCGGTGGCCGTGATGTGCCTGTTGCCCAATGCCGGTTCCTTTGGCATGTCGGTGAAGGCTGCGCTCATCTTCGGCCTCTTTGCCCTCATGCTCCTCGACACCTCCATCAACATGGCCATGCAGCCGTTCAAGATGATGGTGGGCGACATGGTGAACGAGAAGCAGAAGGCGAAGGCATACAGCATCCAGTCCTTCCTTTGCAATGCTGGTAGCGTGGTGGGTTTCCTCTTCCCTTTCATCTTTGCATGGATAGGATTGAAGAATGTCGCCCCCGAGGGGGTGGTGCCCGATACGGTCATCTGGTCGTTCTACATCGGTGCGCTCATCCTCATCCTCTGTGTGATTTACACTACCATGAAGGTTCGTGAGATGCCGCCAGAGGAGTATGCCATGTACCACGCCGTGGATGAAGGGAAGAAAGACAGCGCCAATTGGTTCGTATTGCTGAAAAACGCCCCTTCCACCTTTTGGAAAGTAGGTTTGGTGCAGTTCTTCTGCTGGGCAGCCATGCTTTATATGTGGACATACGTCGTGGATGCCGTTTCTGAAGTGGTATGGGGCACTACCGACCCTGCTTCCGAGGATTACCAGGTGGCTGGCAACTGGACGGGCGTTCTTTACGCCATCCAGGCATTGGGCAGCGTCTGTTGGGCGGCCATCCTTCCACGTTTCAGCAACACCAAATTAGCCTATGCACTCAGTCTGGTCATTGGCGGCATCGGATTCATCCTCATTCCTTTCGTCCATGACAAGTATCTGATGATTGTTCCGTTCCTTCTTGTTGGTTGCGCGTGGGCTGCCATGCTGGCCATGCCTTTCACCTTTGTCACCAACGCCTTGAAGGGTTATGGACACATGGGTGCCTACCTGGGACTCTTCAATGGTACGATTTGCGTGCCTCAGATTGTTGCGGCATTGTTGGGTGGAACCATCCTTCACGCCATAGGCTCGAAGCAAAGTTCGATGATGATCGTGGCCGGGGTGCTGTTCATCATCGGTGCTCTATGCGTGAATGTCATCAAGGAAAATAAGGAAAAGCTTGCTTGACATCAACACTTGTCTTTAAGGGCTTTAGTGACCCCAGGGTCCTTAAAGCCCTTAAAACCTCTAAAGACAACCTGTCTCATTTTATTACACCTTAAATAAATATAGATTATGGAAGATCAAGGAACCCTTTTTGAAATTTTGGGATGGGTTGCCAGCATCACGATGATTCTTGGCTATCTTCCCCAGGCCATCCAGACCATCCGCACGCGGAACACGGACGGCATAGCCTTGCCCACTTTCCTAATGATGGGTATAGGAAGCGCATGTTTCATGCTTCAAGGCATCTTACACAAACCCGACACCCTTTGGGCGCTTTTCATCACCAATCTCATCACCACCATCTGCAGCAGCATCGTTTTCGGCATCAAGATCTATAACGACTATTTCAAGAAGAAATCATAGGACGGCCTAGGATTTCCTAGGTTCTCCTAGGGTCAAGTGCAATCGTTTGCGCTACATAAATGCAAAAATGTTGCCTTTTTGAATGACAACCGATGGGAATAACCTTTAATTTTACAAAAAATTTCAGATAAGATACCGAAAGAATAACCAAACCTACATCTTATGAACCTATATTTCCATATCGACTACCAGACGAATTTTGGTGAGGAACTGGTGCTAAACCTTCTCTCGCCAGCACATGGCGGAGAAAGGGAGGCCACCCCTTGCCGCATGGAGACCAAGGACGGGATGAGATGGTCGTGTGTACTCAACAATGTGCACAAGGTCAGCGATTTCCTTGACTATTACTATACTTTGGTTAAGGGAGACGAGGTGCTCAGGAGAGAATGGACCCTTGAGACCCATCGGTTGGAGATGGCCGCCACGAAAGCAAAGGATGTCACCATCTACGACCACTGGATCGACATCCCCGACAATGCTTACCTCTACAGTTCGGCCTTCACCGACTGCATCTGCCGCCACGACCGCATCACACCACACCCCCACGCCTTCCTGCAGACCGTGAGGATGAAAGTCCGTGCACCTCAGTTGAGGCGCGATGAGCGTCTGGCGCTACTCGGCAACGAAGAGGCGCTGGGCAACTGGTCGCCCCTCGTCGCAGTGCCCATGATGGAGCACAATTACAACGAGTGGTGGGTGGACCTCGACGCCACGAGGTTGCGCAACCGCCGTTTGGAAATCAAATTCGTCGTCCTCGACGAAGAAGTGGATGCCACACCCGTCTGGGAGTTGGGCGACAACCGCGTCATCTTGCTCCCCGACATGAAAGACGGCGATGTCGTGGTGTATGAACTGCCCGAGGCCCGTTTCGACATCTACGAACTCAAATGCGCCGGCACCCTCGTCCCCGTATTCTCCCTTCGCTCCAACGACAGTTTCGGCGTGGGCGACTTCGGTGACTTGAGAAAGATGGTGGACTGGGTGGCACACACCCGCCAGCGCCTCCTCCAGGTACTGCCCATCAACGACACCACCATCACCCACACTTGGACAGACTCCTATCCCTACAGTTGCATCAGCATCTTCGCACTCCATCCGCAATACGTCGACCTCACCGCACTGCCCGCCATCGAGGACGCAGCCAAGAGAGAGGAGATGGAATGCTTGCGTCAGGAACTCAACGCCTTGCCGCAAATCGACTATGAGCGCGTGAACAAGGCCAAGAACGAATACCTGCATATCCTCTTCGAACAGGAAGGGAAGAAAGTACTTGCCTCCCCGGCTTTCAAGGCATTCTTCGAAGGAGTCAAGCAGTGGCTCGTACCTTACGCACAATATTCCCTCCTCAGGGACAAGTATGGCACGGCCGATTCCAGCCAGTGGCCCGACCACAACACTTGGGATGAGGCCGACCGCCAAACCCTCTCGTCGCCAAGGACGAAGGCTTACAAGGAGGTGTCGTTCTACTATTATGTGCAGTTCGTCCTCAACAAGCAGATGCAGTCCGTACACGAGTATGCCAGGGAGAGAGGTGTCGTCCTCAAGGGAGACATCCCCATCGGTGTCAACAGATACGGATGCGACGTGTGGATGGAACCCCGGTACTTCAACCTCAATGGACAAGCGGGAGCACCACCAGACGACTTCTCCGCCAACGGGCAGAACTGGGGATTCCCCACCTACAACTGGGAAGCCATGCTCGAAGACGGTTGTGCCTGGTGGGTAAGAAGGTTCGCCAACATGGCCAAGTTCTTCGACGCCTACCGCATCGACCATGTGCTCGGCTTCTTCCGCATATGGGAGATTCCCATACACTCCGTCCACGGGCTGCTCGGACAGTTCGCACCTGCCCTCGCACTGACGAAGACGGAAATCGAGAACAGCGGCCTGGCCTTCAAGGAGCAATACCTGCAACCTTACATCAGCGACAGCGTCCTTGACAGGATCTTCCACGAGCACGCCCAGGAGGTGAGAGACCGCTTCGTGGAGCGCACGGAGGACGGCCTCTACCGCATGCGTCCTGAATACGACACGCAACGCAAGGTGGAGAAGGTTTTCGCAGGAAAGACCGACGAAACATCCGTCATGATGAGAGACGGACTTTATGCACTCATCAGCGACGTCCTTTTCATCAGGGACCACAGGGACCCGGAGAAATACCATCCCAGGATCGCCGTGCAGCTCGACTTCGTCTATGAGACACTCAACGAGCAGGAGAAAGAGGCTTTCAACAGACTCTACAACGACTACTATTACCGTCGCAACAACCAGTTCTGGTACCAGGAGGCCATGCGGAAGTTGCCAAGACTCGTCGAGGCCACACGCATGCTCGTCTGTGCGGAAGACCTCGGCATGGTGCCCGACTGCGTGCCATGGGTGATGAACGAACTGCGCATCCTCAGTCTCGAACTGCAGTCGATGCCCAAAGACCCCAGTGTCAAGTTTGGACACCTCTCACGCAACCCCTACCGCTCTGTGTGCACCATCTCCAGTCACGACATGCCCACCCTCAGGCAATGGTGGGACGAGGATCTGGACCGCACCCAGGAATATTACAACACCATGCTCTACCGTGGAGGCGAGGCGCCGCACCCGCTGTCGGGATGGCTTGCCAAGGACATCATCTCGAGGCATCTCACCAGTCCCTCCATGCTCTGTGTCATCTCCATACAGGACTGGCTCGCCATCGACGAGAAACTCAGGCTGCCCGACGCCAACGCCGAGCGCATCAACATTCCCGCCAACCCGAGGCACTATTGGAGATACCGCATGCACCTCACCATCGAGCAACTCATGGCTGAGCATCGCTTCAACGACGAGATTGCCGACCTCATCGTGCAGAGTGGCAGGAAGTGAGATGCTGTCATGCAAAGTAGGTGTTCAATAGTTGGACACCTACTTTGGTTTCAAGATATCACATCAAACAGAAATAGACAAGAAAATGAGAACCCGCATCTTTTTGCTTGCCGCCATCTTCGCAACAGGAGCCATGGCGCAGACAGTACACTCACCCAATGGCAACATCGAACTTGCCTTCAGCCTCGACAACGGGAAGCCCACCTACCAACTCACCTACAAGGGCAAGGCGGTGGTCAACCCCAGCCACCTGGGACTCGAACTGGCCAAGGACAAGCATGCCAGCAAGGGAATGGACGAGACCGACCTCATCGACGGCTTTGTCGTGACCAAGACCTCCACCTCCACCTTCGATGAGACGTGGAAACCCGTGTGGGGAGAGACGGCCACCATCAGGAACCATTACAACGAACTTGAAGTAGACCTCTCCCAACCAGCCACCGACCGCAACATCATCATCAGGTTCCGCGTCTATGACGACGGCATCGGACTGCGGTATGAGTTCCCGCAGCAGAAGTCGCTCAACTACTTCCTCATCAAAGAGGAACGCACCGAGTTCGCCATGGCTGGCGACCATACCGCTTGGTGGCTCCCAGGCGACTACGACACACAGGAGCAGGAAACCCAGGAGACACGACTGTCGGAAATACGGGAACGGTATCAAAAAGCCGTCAACTGGGGCAACTCCTCCGTGGCCGTCTTCTCGCCCACCGGCGTGCAGACCTCTTTGCAGATGAAGACCGACGACGGACTCTACATCAACATCCACGAGGCAGCGTGCATCGACTATGCCACCATGCACCTCGAATTGGTTGATGCCCTGACCAAAAACCTCAGCCAGAAACTGGGTGGTGGAAGCAATGCCTACACCCCCGACCCGGCACCATCGCCCTATCCGCTGCCCAAGCCTTTCACCTTCGTCAGCCACCTCACCCCCGATGCCACTGGACTAAAGGGGTGCATGCAGACTCCCTGCCAGACACCATGGCGCACCGTCATGGTGAGCGACGACGCCCGTGACATGCTCTCCTCCAACCTCATCCTCAACCTCAACGAGCCGTGCAAGATAGAAGACACCTCTTGGATTCATCCCGTAAAATACTGCGGCGTGTGGTGGGAGATGATCGTGGGCAAGAGCAACTGGCACTATACCGACGATTACCCTTCCGTCAAACTCGACCAGATTGATTGGAACAAGGTCCATCCACATGGACGCCATGCCGCCAACAACGAGAAAGTGAAACGTTACATCGACTTCGCCGCAAAAAACGGACTCGACGAGGTCCTCGTGGAAGGATGGAACGTAGGTTGGGAGGACTGGGCCAACATGTGGAAGCGCGACGTCTTCGACTTCGTCACACCCTATCCCGACTTCGACATCAAGATGCTCAACGAGTATGCCCATTCCAAAGGGGTGAAACTTCTCATGCATCATGAGACCTCTTCCTCGACACAGAATTACGAGCGGCATATGGAAGCTGCTTACAACTTGATGAACCATTATGGCTACGATGCCGTGAAGAGCGGTTACGTGGGCGACATCATCCCTCGTGGCGACCATCATTACTCGCAATCGATGAACAACCACTACCTCTTCTGCATCCAGGAAGCCGCCAAGCACCACATCATGGTCAACGCACACGAGGCGGTGAGACCCACCGGACTCTGCCGCACATGGCCCAACCTCGTGGGCAACGAGAGCGCACGCGGAACGGAGTATGAGGCTTTCGGTGGCAGCCGTCCCGACCATACCGTCATTCTACCATTCACTCGTCTGCAAGGCGGGCCGATGGACTTCACCCCGGGCATCCTCGAGACGCAACTCTCCACTTGGAGCGACAACCCCAACTATGTGCACACCACCCTCGTGGGACAACTCGCACTCTACGTCACCATGTATTCACCGCTGCAGATGGCCGCCGACCTGCCGGAGAATTATGCCAAGTTCGACGATGCCTTCCAATTCATTCGCGACGTGGCCGTCGACTGGGATGACTCCAAGTACCTTGAAGCAGAACCTGCCGACTACATCACCGTCGCCCGCAAGGCCAAAGGTTCCGACAACTGGTTCATCGGTGGCAAATGCGATGAGAACGGACACGACAGCGTCATCAAACTCGACTTCCTCGACAAGGGGAAGAAGTATGACTGCACCATCTACGCAGATGCCAAGGACGCCCACTACAAGGACAATCCCAAAGCCTACACCATCACCAAAAAGACTGTCAAGAAAGGCGATGTGCTCAAGCTCAAGGAAGCTCCTGGCGGAGGCTTCGCTGTGTCGCTGATTGCACGATGAAAGGACGAGTCCGACGCTTTTTTCAACACTATCTGCCCCAAAATTTTGTGTTTTGGGGCAGAAATGTTAACTTTGCATGCTTTTAGGTGCTGAAAGACAGCACAGACCATTTTACAACCACTCTTCAAGAAAAGATGAAAAGATTTTTGGCCGTTTTGGCAACATTGATGCTTATGCAAACCATACAGGCACAGCAATTCGATTTCAACGAATGTGATGTGGAACTCTTCAAGACCACCTTCCGGCTGTTGGCTCCGCCCGATGCCAAAGAGGTGAAACTAAGGCTTTACACCCAGGGCGTGGGAGGCAAACCCATCAAAACCATCAAGATGACGTGTGAGAATGGCATCTGGACGACCACCGTGCCCATGGTGAAGGCATGGATGGTGGGGAAATTCTACACCTTCGACGTGCTGGGCGACAAGAAGAACTGGAAAGAGACTCCGGGCGTCTTTGCCAAGGCGGTCGCCGTCAACGGGAGAAGGGCCATGGTTGTCGATTTGGAAGCCACCAACCCTTTTGAATGGGACAGAGACCGGGATAATCTCCCGAAAATCAAGTCGCCGGCCGACCTCGTCATCTATGAGATGCATATCCGCGACTTCTCCATCGCCAGGAACATCCACCTCGACCCCGCTGAACTCAATGGGGGGCGTGTCTGCACCGACTATCCGGGAAAGTTCGTGGCGCTTGGTGAGAACTGGGCCATCAATCATCTCAAGTCCTTGGGAGTCAATGCCGTGCATATCTTGCCATCCTTCGACTTCGCCTCCATCGACGAGAGCAGTGACGAGCCAAAATACAATTGGGGTTACGACCCACTCAACTACAACGTGCCTGAAGGGTCCTATGCCACCAACGCCTACGACCCGGCAACACGCATCCGCGACTTCAAGACGATGGTGAGCAAACTTCACAAGGCGGGCATCAGGGTCATCCTCGACGTGGTCTACAACCACACGTTCAACGTGGAGAACAGCAACTTCCAACTCACCTGGCCCGACCATTACTACCGCAAGACCGCCGACGGCAAATACAGCAACGGCTCGGGATGTGGCAACGAGACAGCCTCTGAAAGGCAGCACATGAGGGACTTCATGATCGAGAGCGTCAAATACTGGATCAACGAATACCACATCGACGGCTTCCGTTTCGACCTCATGGGCGTGCACGACATCGAGACGATGAATGCCATACGTGCCGAAGTGGACAAAATCAATCCCGAAATCTTCATCTATGGAGAGGGATGGTCGGCAGGGCAGTGCGCCTATCCGGCAGAAAAACTCGGCACCAAGGCCAACATCCCCAACATGCCTCGCATCGCCGCCTTCAGCGACGAAATGCGTGACGCGCTGAGAGGACCTTTCGACAACGACAACAAGGGCGCGTTCCTCGCAGGCATCCCCGGTGAGGAGGAAAGCCTCAAATACGGCATCGCCGGCGCCATCCGTCATCCGCAGGTCGACATGTCCAAGGTGAACTACACCAAGCAGCCTTGGGCCACGCAACCCACGCAGATGATTTCATACGTCAGTTGCCACGACGACCTCTGCCTCACCGACAGGCTGCGTTCTTCCATCCCCGGCATCTCCAATGACGAACTCATCCGCCTCGACCTGCTCGCACAGACGGCGGTGTTCACTTCGCAAGGCGTGCCGTTCATCCTCTCCGGAGAGGAGATGCTCCGTGACAAGAAGGGGGTGCACAACAGTTTCGAGTCGCCTGACTCTGTCAACGAACTGGAGTGGAGGAACATGGTCAAGTATCCCAACGTGTTCAAATACTACTCCCGCCTCATCCAGATGCGCAAGAACCATCCCGCCTTCCGTCTCGCCGATGCTGATAAAGTGAGGCAGGCGTTGGAGTTCTTGCCCACACAGCCCTGCACCGTGGCCTTCATCCTCAAGAACAATGCTGGAGGAGATGCTTGGAAGAACATCATCGTCGTGCTCAATGCCAGCAAGGAAACCAGGCAGGTGAGCATCCCTAACGGCAAATACACCGTCGTCTGCCGCAACGGCGCCATCGATGAAAACGGAATGGGCACCGTCAACGGTGCTTCCGTGCAGGTGGAACCACAGTCGGCGGTCATCATCCACAACTAAAACCTTAACACCCCAAGCCTTATGAAAACAAGAATCCTCACCACTATCGTCGCACTACTCGCCACCATCACCATGACGGCTGCCATCAAAGTCACTCGCATCGACCCCACCGACTGGTATGTGGGGATGAAAAACCCGACACTCCAACTGATGGTCTATGGGCCGGGCATACGACAGGCGCTCGTCACCACCGACTACCCGGGAGTGACCGTCGACTCCATCGTCAGGCTCGACTCACCCAACTACCTCCTGGTGTATCTCAACCTCAAGGATGCCAAACCCGGGCAGATGACACTCAAGTTCGCCAACGGCAAGCAGAAGCAGGAGGTGAAATACACCTTGAAGCAGCGCGAGAAGGCTGGTGACCAAAGGGTGGGATTTTCCAACGCCGACGTCCTCTATATGCTCATGCCCGACCGTTTCGCCAGCGGCAGCAGTGCCAACGACCAAATCAAGGGCCTCAACACCTATGTCAACGACCGTTCGCAGCCCAGTTTGAGGCACGGCGGAGACTTGGAAGGCATCAGGCAGCATCTCGACTATTTCAACCAACTCGGCATTACCGCATTATGGTTCACTCCCGTGTTGGAGAACAACTCCCCCGACAACAACGGCTTCAGCACCTACCATGGCTATGCCACCACCGACTACTACAAGGTGGACCCGCGCTTCGGCACCAACGAGGAATACAAAAGACTTATCGACGAGGCACACCAGCATGGGTTGAAGGTGGTGATGGACATGATCTTCAACCACTGTGGCTTCGAACATCCCTGGGTGGCCGACATGCCTACCACCGACTGGTTCAACCTCTCGGGTTGGCTCAAGGAGTCGCAGGGAACGTCTGACCCCAGGGGAACCTCCTTCCTCCAGACCAGTTACAAACTCACACCGGTGGTCGACCCCTACGCCTCCAAAGTGGACCTCAAGGAAACCGTCGAGGGATGGTTCGTACCCACCATGCCCGACCTCAACCAGAAGAACCCACACGTGATGAACTATCTCATACAAAACAGTATCTGGTGGATAGAGACCGTGGGCATCGACGGCATACGAATGGACACCTATCCCTATGCCGATGCAGAGGGAATGGCAAAATGGATGAAAATCCTCGACGAGGAATACCCCAATTTCAATACCGTGGGAGAAACTTGGGTCACCGAACCGGCTTACACCGCCACATGGCAGAAGGAGTCCAAGTTGGCCAAGGCCAACAGTTATCTCAAGACGGTGATGGACTTCAGTTTCTACGACAAGATCAACATGGCCAAGAATGAGGAGACAGACCCCTGGTGGAACGGCCTCAACCGCATCTACAACAGCCTTGTCTACGACTACCTCTATCCCAATCCTTCCAGCGTGATGGCCTTCATCGAGAATCACGACACCGACCGCTTCCTGGGCAACGGCAACGACACCCTGGCGCTCAAGCAGGCTCTCGCCCTGTTGCTCACCATCAACCGCACCCCCCAACTCTATTATGGCACGGAGGTGCTGATGAACGGCACCAAGGAGGTGACGGACGGCAATGTGAGGAAGGATTTTCCGGGAGGTTTCCCCGGCGACAAGAAAAACTGCTTCACGGCGGAGGGACGCACCAACGCGGAAAACGCCATGTTCGACTGGTGCAGCCGACTCCTGCATTGGAGGCAGGGCAACGAGGTGGTGATCAAGGGAAAGCAGACGCAGTTCATCCCCTATAACGGCATCTATGTCATCGCACGGCAATACAAAGGGCGCACCGTGATGACCATCCTCAACGGCACGCGACAGACTGCGGAATTGGACGTGAAACGCTATGCAGAGGTCATCGGCAGCGCCACCACGGCCAAGGATGTCACCAATAACAGAAACGTCAGGTTGGACAAGAACATCTCCCTCAGGCCAAGACAAACCATGATACTGGATTTTTGAGGAGAGGAACTATTCTCAAGGAGAAAACAGGAGGTTTTAGGAGGTCTTAGGAATCCTATGACCTCCTGTTTTTTTCATAGGACTTCCTATTTTTCCTAAAACTCTCAATATAACAGCAAGAGGCCGGCGAAGCCGGCGAAAGCCATCATCAGGATGGGGTTGACACGCATCACCTTGGTGCCTATCCAGGTGGCGAAGAAGAGTGCCACGCTGATGCAGAAACGCCAAGGGTCGTTGGAAAAGGTGCCGAAATTCTCCTCATTCATCAAGAGGAGGGCTGCGGCAGCCAGCAGTCCCACCACGGCAGGGCGCAGACCGCTGAAGATGCTCTCCACGAGCGGCGTCTTCATGTATTTCAGAAACAGTTTTGCTATGAGCACCATCAGGATGAAGGAGGGTAGCACGAGGGCGAAGGTGGCTGTGGCGCTGCCCAGGATGGCCATCGTGGACCCCATCCCTGCATTTTTCACGGCGGTGAAGCCGCAGTAGGTGGCCGAATTGATGCCTATGGGACCTGGTGTCATCTGACTGATGGCCACGATGTTGGTGAATTCAGCCGATTTCATCCATGCATGATGGTGCACCACCTCGTTTTGTATGAGCGACAACATGCCATAGCCGCCGCCGAATCCGAAGATTCCTATCTCGAAGAATGTGACGAACAAGGAGAGGAAAATCATTTCTCAACGGGTTTGATGAGACGGCCATAGAGGTATCCCCCAAGACCGGCCAGAAGGATGATGAAAACGGGGTTCACGTGCAGTGCCCAAATGGCGATGGCGCCAAAGATGGGAATCCAGCAGTTGGCCAGTGTGATTTTCGCACTCTTGGCCAGGGAGAAGGTCGGGGCGGCTATCAGCGCCACCACGGCGGGCCGGATGCCGCGGAAGATGGACTCCACCACGGGACTGTCCTGTATGCGGGCGAAGAACAACGCAATCAACAGGATGATGATAAACGATGGCAAGGCGGCACCCAGCGTGGCGCAGATGGCTCCGGGAAGTCTGCGGAGTTTGTAGCCGATGAATACGCTCATGTTGATGGCGAACACACCGGGACAACTCTGTGCTATGGCGATGATGTCGAGAAACTCCTCACGCTGTATCCAGCGGTGGCGGTCCACCACTTCCGACTCGATGAGGGGAATCATGGCATAGCCTCCACCGATGGTGAAGGCTCCGATGCTGAAAAAGGTCTTGAAACTATCCCAATAAAACCTGTCCATGGGGCTCTAGGGTTTCTAGTATTCCTAGGGTTTCTAGTCTTTTCTTTCTTCTATCCAGCGGCGGGCGTTGACGAAAGCCTCCAGCCACGGGGTCACCTCGTCTTTGCGGCGCTCGGCGGGATACCATCCGCATTGCCATGGGTAGATGGCGCGCTCCAGGTGAGGCATCATGGCCAGATGGCGGCCGTCGGCGCTGCAGATGCCTGCCACGGCATGGTCGGAACCATTGGGGTTGCCGGGATAACTGTCGTAACTGTATTTCGCCACGATATGGTATTTCTCCTCTGCTTCGGGGAGGTAGAACTTGCCTTCTCCGTGGGCCACCCAGATGCCGAGACGGCTGCCGCTGAGCGAACCCAGCATCACGCTCTCGTTCTGCGGGATGGTGAGTCCTACGAAGTTGCTCTCGAACTTGTGTGAGTCGTTGTGCAACATGCGGGTGGGTTGGCTGTGGTCAGGGTTGATGAGGTTCAGTTCCACCATCAGTTGGCAACCGTTGCAGATGCCGAGCGAGAGGGTGTTGTCACGAGCGTAGAATCGGTCGAGGGCCTCCTTCGCCTTCGGGTTGTAGAGGAAGGCACCTGCCCACCCCTTGGCGCTGCCCAGCACGTCGCTGTTGGAGAATCCACCGCAGAAGACAATCATCGAGATGTCCTCCAGCGTTTCGCGGCCGCTGATGAGGTCGGTCATCATCACATCCTTCACGTCGAAGCCGGCGAGGTAGAGCGACCATGCCATCTCGCGCTCGCCGTTGGTGCCTTTCTCACGGATGATGGCAGCCTTCACGCCAGAGGGCTTGCGGCGGTTGGCGCTGAGATAGTAATTCACCAATTTTCCTTTGAAGGAGGCGGGGAAGCGCATCTCCAAAGGCTGTTTCTTATAGTTGTCGTAGCGCATGCGGGCGCGTCCGTTGCGGCTCTGCTTGCGGTCGAGCAGGTAGGAAGTCTTGTACCAGATGTCGCGCAGACGGTCGATGTCGAACTGATGTTTGTAGTCGTCCTTGACGATGGTGAGGGTGCGGTCGCCGGGGGTGGGGTAGCCGATCTTGGCATATCCCACGCCGAGGTCGTCGAGCAGTTCGCGCATCTCGAACTTGTATTTGTCGCTCACTTGGACAATGACGCCGGGATTCTCGGCGAAGAGCGTCTTCACCAGGTCTTCCTTCATGTTATAAAGGTTGATGCGCATGCCGCCGGTGGTGTTGGCGAAGCACATCTCGAGCAGCGTGGTGAGCATGCCGCCGGCACTGATGTCGTGGCCGGCCATCACCCATCCCTTGCGAATCATTTGTTGCACGGCGTCGAAGCAGCCGGCGAAATATTCTGCGTGATGGACGGTGGGGACGTCGTCGCCCACCTTGCCCAAGGACTGTGCCAGGGCCGAACCGCCGAGGCGGAGGTTGTCGAAACTGAAGTCGATGTGATAGATGGAGGAGTTCTTGTCGTTGACCAGCACGGGCGACACCACCTTGCGGATGTCGCTCACCTCGCCGCCGCTGGTGACGATGACGGTGCCCGGGGAGATGATTTTCTCGCCGTTGGGATATTGCTGGCTCAGGGAGAGGGAGTCCTTGCCCGTGGGGACGTTGATGCGCAGTTGCCGGCAGAAATCGCTGAGGGCTTCCACGGCATTGTAGAGACGGGCGTCCTCACCCTCTTGGGAGCGGCACGGCCACATCCAGTTGGCGGAGAGGGATACACCTTGCAGACCGTCGGTCAGTGGCGCCCACACGATGTTGGTGAGCGACTCGGCGACAGACAGCACGCTACCCTTTTCCGGGGAGGCCAGTCCGGCTTGCGGGGCGTGTCCCAGAGCGGTGGCGATGCCTTTCTTGCCTTGATAGTCGAGGGCCACCACGCCGCAGTCGGAGAGCGGCAGTTGCAGTTGCCCCTGGCATTGCTGGCGTGCTATCTTGCCCGTCACGGAGCGGTCCACCTTGTTGGTGAGCCAGTCCTTGCAGGCGACGGCCTCGAGTTGCAAGACCCGTTCGATGTATTCGTCGATGCGGTCAGGGTCATAAGGCACGTCGGCGTAGTGGCGTTCCACGGTGCGGTCCACCATGACCGTCTTGGGGGAGTGGCCGAACATCTGCGCCACGTCGAGGTCGAAGGGGCGTACGCCGTCGGCTTGCTTGAAGGAGAAGTGGGCGTCGCCCGTCGTCTCTCCCACCACGTACAGCGGTGCGCGCTCGCGCTCGGCGATGCGTGCCACGTGTTCGATATGCTTCTCGTCGATGAGCAGTCCCATGCGCTCCTGGCTTTCGTTGGCGATGATTTCCTTTGCCGAGAGAGTGGGGTCGCCGATGGGAAGGGCGGCCATGTCGATTTCGCCGCCACACTCCTCCACCAGTTCGGAGAGGCAGTTGAGGTGTCCTGCCGAACCATGGTCGTGGATGCTCACAACGGGGTTGACCTCTTCTTCGCAGAGTGCGCGCACGAGGTTGTAGGCACGTTTCTGCATCTCGGGGTTGGCGCGCTGCACGGCGTTCAGTTCGATGCCGTTGGAGTAGCGGCCGGTGTCCACGGAGGATACGGAGCCTCCGCCGAGTCCGATGCGGTAGTTGTCGCCACCCACCACGACAATCTTGTTGCCTTTCTGGGGAGTCTTCTTCAGACAGTCGCGACGGGTGCCGTAACCCACGCCGCCGGCAAGCATGATGACCTTGTCGTAGGCATATTTCTCTGCTCCTTCCTGATGCTCGAAGGTGAGGACGGAGCCGCAGATGAGGGGTTGGCCGAACTTGTTTCCGAAGTCGGAGGCGCCGTTGGAGGCTTTGATGAGGATTTGCTCCGGCGACTGGTAGAGCCATTCGCGCACGGGGAGGATGTCTTCCCAGTCGCGGGCTTCGTCACGGGTGCCTTCATCGGTGAGCAGGCGGGGGTATGCGGTCATGTAGACGGCGGTGCCGGCGATGGGCCATGACCCCACGCCGCCACCCATGCGGTCGCGGATTTCACCTCCGGTGCCGGTGGCGGCTCCGTTGAAAGGCTCCACGGTGGTGGGGAAGTTGTGGGTCTCGGCCTTGAGGGAGATGACGCTCTCCACCTCCTTCACCTCGAAGAAGTCGGAGGTGGATTGGTCGCGTGGAGCGAACTGTTCCACCACGGGGCCTTTGGAGAAGGCCACGTTGTCCTTGTAGGCAGAGAGTATCTTGTTGGGGTTCTCCTGGGTTGTCCTTTTGATCATGGCGAAGAGCGACGACTCTTTCTCCACACCGTCGATGATGAACGTGCCGCTGAAGATCTTGTGGCGGCAGTGCTCGGAGTTGATTTGGGCGAAGCCGAACACCTCGGAATCGGTGAGGGGGCGTCCCAATTGGCTCTCGATGTGGTGGAGGTATTCCATCTCTTCTTGGGAGAGGGCGAGTCCTTCCTCCTCGTTGTATTTTTCCAAGTCGGCCACTTGCTTGATTGGTTCCGGCTGGTGGTTGATGGTGAAGACGCGCTGGTCGAGTCCCTTGTACATGCGTTGGAGCATGGGGTCGTGTGCCGCTTCTTCATTCTCCACGGGGAAATATTCCTCGATGCGTCGGATGCCGGCGATGTTCATGTTTTGGGTGATTTCCACTGCGTTGGTGCTCCAGGGGGTTACCATCTCACGGCGAGGGCCTACGAAAAAGCCGTCGAGGGCTTCGCCGGGGAGTGCTTCTGCGTCGCCGAACAGCCATTTCAGGCGTTCAAGCGTTTCTTGGTTCAACTGCTGGGTGGCCTCTACGGCGATGATGCTCTTTGACTGGGTCTTGAAAAAATGAATCATGATGGATGTCGTAAATTTCTTGCAAAGGTACGAATAAGCGAGCGGAAAGCAAAACAAACAACGAAGTTTTTGCTATTGCTTTCCTGACAGAGAGGACCAATAGGAGGTTTTAGGAGGAAATAGGAGGCTTTAGGAGGTAATGCGAGGTGATGGGCTCTCACACCAAGTGGAGCCCGTCATCCTCGATGGTGATGATGTGTCGGCGGTAGAGGTCGCCTACTGCTCGCTTGAATGTTTTCTTGCTGACGCCGAAGACCTCCTTGATGGTTTCTGGCGAAGTCTTGTCGCCATAGGGGCAGTTGCCACCGTGTGCGATGAGGTAGTCGGTGAGTTCATCTGCGAAGTCGATGGTCTGTTGGCGGCCGGAGGGTTGGAGCATGACATCGATCTTGCCGTCGGGCCTCACTTGGTCGATATAGCCGCGAAGGCGTTCGCCGATATGGATGGGGCGGAACACCTGGTTGTTGTAGACCAGTCCTTGGTAGGTGTTGTCGATGATTACCTTGTAGCCCATGTCGGTCTTCTGCCATATCAGCAGGTCGACAGTCTCGTTATGGTAGTAGTCGGCGGTTTCATCGCTCAAGTAATGCTCCACTTTCGCAGAGGCCATGATGCGGTAACTTTCCTCGTCGATGTGCACATGTACGATGTGGTGGCTTCCTTTCACCATCTTCCGCTTTTGCTCACGGAACGGGCAGAAGAGGTCTTTCATCAGTCCCCAGCGCAGGAACGCCCCGTATTGGTTGACCCACGCCACTTCCATATAGCCGAACTCCCCCACCTTGGCGATGGGGCGCTCTGTGGTGGCGGTGAGCCGCTCGTCTTGGTCAAGGTAGATGAACACTTCGAGGGTGTCGCCGACTCGGGTGCCTTTCGGCACATAGCGTGTTGGCAGCAGGATTTCTCCTTCCTCTCCGCCGTCGAGATAGAGGCCGAAGTCCACTTCTTTTGTCACGGTCAATTGGTTGTAGTCGCCTAAACGGATGTTGCTCATGATTCTTGTATGGTTGGGGTGGTTTCTGGGCTGGTGGATGCAAGGACGTTTTCCTCATCATGGAGGTTGTCCACGATGCGTCCGTCTTTGAGGCAGATGGTGCGGTCGGTTAGTTCGGCGAGGCTTTCATCGTGAGTGACGATGATGAAGGTCATGCCGTATTTGTCGCGAAGGTCGAAGAAGAGTTGGTGCAGTTCGGCCTTGTTCTTCGAGTCGAGGCTTCCGGAGGGTTCGTCGGCGAGCACGACGGATGGCTCGTTGACGAGTGCCCTGGCCACCGCCACCCTTTGCTTCTCACCACCGGAGAGTTGGTTGGGCTTGTGATGGGCGCGGTCGGAAAGTCCCATGAACTCCAACAGTTCCTGTGCCCGGGCTTTCGCTGCAGAGGCGTTTTTCCCGGCGATATAGGCGGGAATCATGATGTTCTCTATCGCAGTGAATTCCGGCAGCAGTTGGTGGAACTGGAAGACGAAGCCCACATGCTTGTTGCGGAAGTCTGACAGCCGGTTGGACGACAGTTGGGCCACCTCTGTGCCGTCGATGACGACGGTTCCGGTGTCGGGGCGGTCGAGCGTGCCGATGATTTGGAGCAGCGTGGTCTTGCCGGCGCCACTGGGTCCGACGATGCTGACAATCTCTCCCTTGGCGATTTCCATGTTGATGCCCTTGAGCACCTGGAGGTCGCCGAAACTCTTGGTGATGTTCTCTATCTTGATCATTGTTTTCGTATTTTCTACTTTTCCTATTTCTTGCGGCCGCCCCTCAAACTGATAATCAGTGCTCGCTTTTTCTTCTCAAGCCAGTTCAGGAAACTTTGATAGGCGCTCTCTTCTTCCTGGTGCTGTGGCTCGGCGAAGGTCATGGAGTCCATACGGTCGCCGTGCTGGTCGGGGAAGATGATCATGAGGCTCTTGCCGGCGTAGAACTGCTCGATTTCCTTGGGTAGTTTCTCAAAGGCGGTCTTGTAACTGATGTTGCCCTTGCGGGAGATGATGAAGACCATCAGGTGGTCGTCATTCATGCGTTGGGCGATGTGGGGTATCTCGTTCCAGTGCTCCATATCCTCGAATTCCGCCCTGACGCTGGGATGTCGCGCTTGCAAATAGTCCTTGATGAGCATTTGGCAGTCGTGGCGGGCGTAGAACAGGATGCGGCAGTCGAGGTTGCCGGCCAGACGTGCGAGGCGTTCCAACCACCGGAGGAAGCCGGCCTCGAATTCCGCCCGCGAGGGTATGGCCACCTTGATGCATCGCAGGGTGTTGAGGGGCTGCTTGAGCCTGACGAACATGATTTGGCGGTTGAGGCCGTTGTAGAGGCTTTGGGCGAATTCTCCCCAGAATTTCGGTGAGATTTCCTTGTGGATGTGCAGGCCCATGATAATTTCGGAAGCTTCAAACTCCTTAAAGGCGTGCTTGATGCCGTTGGCGATGTTCGCGGCGATGCGCACCTGTGTCTGCAAGCGCACGTCTGAGGCGCTGGCGGTTTTCACCAGGCTGTCGAGGAGTTGCCGCCCCTTCTCCTGGTTTTCCTGTCGATTGGTGTCGTCATACACGATGTTCAGCGCCACCATGCCTCGGTTCAATTTCGGGTTGCGCACCATCATGGCGACGTTGAGCAGGCCCTCTGCCAATTCGGGGTATTTCACCGACAGGAAGATTTTCTCGTCGTCGTGGCTTTCGTCGATGGAGGTGCGTGTCTTGTCCTTGAGCACGATGCGCTTGGCGGAGCGTTCGGTGATGATGCTGCTGATGATGCAGGTGAAGAGTATCATGATCACCACGCCGTTGAGCATGTTGTCGTCCACCAGGTAGTGGCTGGGGGATGTCTCAAGGCGCATGCCCACCATCACCATGGCGATGGCGCCGGCGGCATGGGCGGAGGTGAGTCCGCACATCAGATGGCCGGAGCGGAGGGGCATTCGGAAGTGGATGCAGGCCATGTAGGCGGCAAGGGCCTTGCCGAAGGTGCCCACGAAGACCATGAAGAGCACCACCCAGAGGATGTTGCCACCCATGAAGAGCACGCGGACGTTGATGAGCATGCCCACGCCGATGAGGAAATAGGGGATGAAGAGGGCGTTGCCGATGAACTCGATGCGGTTCATCAGGGGCGACAGGCGGGGGATGTAACGGTTGAGGATGAGGCCGGAAAGGAATGCGCCGAGAATGCCTTCGAGGTTGGCCGCCTCGGCCAATGCAGCACTGAAGAACATGATGGAAAGTACGAAGATGTACTGCATCACGGCATCGGAGTAGCGATGGAGGAACCATCTGGTGGCGCGGGGGATGGCGACGATGAGGATGGCGCAGAAAATGGCGATTTTAAGGATGAACACCAACCAGAACGCCACACCGCCACTACTGCCGAACGTCCCTGCCAAGGCGGCGATCATCGTCAGTGAGAGGAAGAGGGCTATCATCGTGGAACCTACGCTGAGGGCTGTGGCTGGATGCTGTTGCAGGCCATAGCGACACACGATGGGATAGGCCACAAGCGTGTTGGAAGCCATGATGCATCCCAGCAGCACGGAGGCTGCATGCGTGTAACCCATCAGCAGGATGGAGATGACATAAGTGATGACGAAGGGGACGATGGCTGTGAGAAGGCCGAAGACGATGAAGTGGTTCTTCGACTTGCGCATGCTCTCCATGTCCATCTCCAAACCAGCAAGGAACATGATGTAGTACATGCCCACTTTGCCGAACAACTCAAAACTGCTGTCGCGCTTCAGAATGTCGAGACCGTATTTCCCTACAATAACCCCGGCAAGCACCATGCCCACGATATGGGGAATGCGGAGCTTGCCCATGATGATGGGAGCAAATAGGATGATGCTCAACACGACGAAGAATATCAACGTCGGGTTGCTGATGGGAAAATAATGGCTCAGGTCGGGCATGTCTCGCTTTTATGGTGCAAAGGTAGTGAAAACCGAGTGAAAAGCAAAATATGCTGGCATGTTTTCTTTTCAGAGGTGCATCCTACCTTAGCTTGGGCAAAGGTAGTGAAAACCGAGAGAAAAGCAAAATATGCTGGCATGTTTTCTTTTCAGAGGTGCATCCTACCTTAGCTTGAGCAAAGGTAGTGAAAACCGAGTGCAATGCAAAGCAAAAGACGAAGTTTTTGCTTTCATGGATAGGTGGTCATAGGAGATTTTAGGTGGTCATAGGAGATTTTAGGAGGTCATAGGAGATTTTTTTGGAGGTCATAGGAGATTTAAGGCCGCTTTAAGAGTTTTTAGGCCTAGGCCTTTTTCTATTGCGGTCCATTTTTCCATCTTCATTTTTTCATTTTCCATTCTTTTTGTTTCTTGTTTTCAAATTTCCCGTGTTTTTTGATGACATATCGGAAATTTTGCTTACATTTGCATCAAGAAAACCGCTTGAAACGTGGTAATGAATTAAAAAAAACTACAAGTCTATGCAGAAAAACAATATGATGGAAGGTGAAGTGGTGATTCGTGAAGCACAGTTTCACTGGATCATGTTTTGGCTGCCGGTGTTGCTAGCCATCCTGGCAGTGGTGTTCCCGTTCATCCCCATAGGAGAAGGAACGCTCAAAATACGGTTGCTTTTCACCGGCATCCTGCTTGTACTGGCCTTCCTTTGGTATATCGTCATCAACAATGGTAAGAAATTCATACTCACCAACAAGCGCATCATCCTCAAGACGGGCATCGTGCAGCGCAATTCCAAGGAACTCATGCTAAGGAAATGCGAGAGCATCAATGTCCGTCAGAGCATCATGGGACGCATCCTGGGTTATGGCGATGTCATCGTCCTGGCTGGTGAGGAAAAGGATGTGTTCAAATACATCAAAAGCCCCATGGAGTTCAGCACCAGGATCAACGAGCAAATCGACCAAATCAGCATGGCGGCAGGCAACAATCCTGCTGTGGTGTAGTTTATTATAGGCTTTAAAGCCCTTGAGAACCTTGATATCAACAATAATCTTTAAAACTGACGAATATGAAAACAACGAAAAGCATCATGCTGTTCCTCGTGGCCACCATCCTTGCGGCCTGCATGGGGACCACGCGCACCGTGCCCGTCACGGGAAGAAAACAGAAAGTGTCTACCGACAATGCCACCATTTTGTCGCAAAGCCTGACCGAATACAGAAAATACGTCTCCTCGGCCAAGTTGTCCACCAATGCCAACAACACCAACATGGTGAAACGTGTGGGGCAAAGGCTCGCCAACGCCGTCATCACCTATCTTAAAAACAACGGCTATGCCAACGAGGTGCCCAACTACAACTGGGAGTTCAACCTTGTGGCAGAGAACCAGGTCAATGCGTTCTGCATGCCGGGAGGAAAGATTGTTGTCTATGAAGGACTGCTCCCCGTCACTCAGACGGAAACATCCCTGGCCATCGTCCTTGGCCATGAGATAGCACATGCCGTGGCATACCACTCCTCCGAACAGATGGCCAAGGCAGAAAACATCAACATGATAGGCCAAGGCATCAGCATCCTCGGGTCGGTTGTCACCGGTACCAACACGCAGGCAGCCGTTTCCACCCTCTCCCAACTCTATGGTCTGGGTTCGCAGGTTGCCACGCTGAAATATTCCAGGGACAATGAGACGGAGGCCGACCGCATCGGGCTCATCTTCGCCGCCATGGCCGGCTACAACCCCAACGAGGCCCTTACTTTCTGGCAGAGGATGGCAGCCAAATCAGGAGGAAGTGGTCCGGAATGGATGAGCACCCACCCCTCCGATGCCACACGCATCGCCAACATCCAGAAATTCCTGCCTGAGGCGCTCAAATATTACAAACCACAATAAAAGGCCATGGGCCTATATGACATCAAACCTTAAAAGACGCAACAATGATTGAATATCTTTCCAACAACGTTTGGTTGATATGGATTATCATATCCGTTCTCTGCCTTATCGTGGAATTGGGCTTTGGAGACCTCTTCCTCCTTTGTTTCGCCATAGGAGCACTCGCTGCCTCGCTCTCGGCAGCAATAGGAATGGGCATCATCCCCCAACTCATCGCTTTGGCGCTTTGTTCCTTGCTCAGCATCTACTTCGTCAGGCCGGTGGCTCTCAGATACCTGCACCGGAATGAGGACGACAGGGTGAGCAACGCCGACGCCATCCTTGGTAAAGAGGGGAAAGTGACCCAGGCCATCGAAGAGGGTGGCTTCGGGCGTGTCTTGGCTGGCGGTGACGATTGGAAAGCAGTCTCCGCCGACGGGAAACGCATAGAGAAAAATGCCAAGGTCAAGGTGGTGGCAAGGGACAGCATCGTCATCACAGTGGAAAAAATCTGACATCAACCATTATTTCAAATCTTGTTTTATTCATTCATCAAAATATTTATATCGCCATGTCACCTACCGTCATCGCATTAATCGTCATAGTCGTTCTTGTGGCCATCCTGGCTAAGAAAACATTGGTCGTCATACCACAGTCGGAAACGAAAATCATTGAAAGGCTTGGAAAATATCACGCCACTTTGGAGCCTGGCATCAATATCATCATTCCTTTCATCGATGCTGCAAAAAGCATGGTCACCATGAGCCATGGGAGGTATGTCTATTCCAATTCCATCGACCTAAGGGAGCAAGTCTATGACTTCCCCAAGCAGAATGTCATCACCAAGGATAACATCCAGATGGAAATAAATGCCTTGCTCTACTTCCAAATCTTCGACCCTTTCAAGGCGATGTATGAAATCAATAACCTGCCAGCCGCCATAGAGAAACTCACTCAAACCACATTGAGAAACATCATCGGCGAGATGGAACTGGACCAAACCCTCACCTCGAGAGACACCGTGAACACCAAACTGCGTGCCGTGCTCGACGAGGCCACCGACAAATGGGGCGTCAAGGTCACCAGGGTGGAGTTGCAGGACATCATGCCGCCGCAAAGCGTGCTCATGGCCATGGAGAAGCAGATGCAGGCGGAAAGAAACAAGCGTGCCGTCATCCTCACCAGCGAAGGCGAGAAGCAGTCGCAAATCCTGAAGTCGGAAGGCGAGAAAGCCGCCACCATCAACAAGGCTGAGGCGCTCAAACAGAAAACCATCCTTGAGGCGGAAGGTGTGGCTCAAGCACGCATCAGAAAGGCTGAGGCCGAAGCCGTCGCCATCCAGCGAATCACCGAGGCCGTGGGCGACTCCTCCAACCCTGCCAACTACCTCTTGGCACAGAAATACATTCAAATGATGCAAGACCTGGCCACCGGACAGGACGCCAAGACCGTCTATCTGCCTTATGAGGCCACCAACCTGCTGGGGAGTTTGGGAGGCATCAAGGATCTTTTCAACAATAAATAGGAACGTATGAACATTTGCATTGTGGCAGGCGCAAGACCCAATTTCATCAAGGTCGCGCCTATCATGAGAGCTATAGAGAAAGCAAAAGAGCAGGGGAAGAACCTGCAATGCCAACTGGTGTATGCCGGAATGGAAAGCGACAGCACCTTGGAACAGTCGCTCTTCGATGACCTGCAGATGAGAAGGCCCGATGTCTTCCTGGGGGTGGAGTGCACCAGCCTGAACGAACTTACCGGGAGGGTGATGGGAGAGTTTGAGAAATACCTCGAAACTCATCCCACCGACGTCGTCATCGTCGTCGACGACCTCGCATCAACCATGGCTGCGGCCATCGTCACCAAGAAGCAAGGCATCAAACTGGCGCACCTCGTGGCCGGGACAAGGTCCTTCGACATCAAGATGCCAAAGGAAATCAACCGGCTCGTCATCGACGGACTTTCTGACCTGCTCTTCACCGCAGGGGCGGGAGCCAGCAACATCGTCACCAGGGAAGGTGTGCACCTCTCGCAGGTATACCAGGTGGGCAACATCCTCATGGACTCCCTCAGGGCCAACCATCCTCGTCTGAAAAGGCCGGAGGTGCTGGAACAATTCAAGGTGGAGGATGGGCAATATATCGTCTTCACCCTCAACAGGAAGGCGCTCATCGCCAATGACAACAACTTGAGGCTCATGCTCAAGGCCATCCTCGAGGCCGCCAATGGCATGCCTGTCATAGCACCGCTGCGACAACTCGCCAAGGAGAAGGTGGCAAACCTGTTGACCACCATCGATGAACCTCTTGACCACTTCCACCTCGTGGAACCCATGGGATACCTGGAATTCGGATACCTCACCGCCCATGCCAAAGGAATCGTCACCGATTCGGGCAACGTGGCGGAGGAGGCAACGTTCAACAGCGTCCCTTGCGCCACCCTCAACAGTTACACCGAACACATCGAAACCGTCAAGGTGGGTTCCAACATCCTTGTGGGAGAGGAACCGCAAAGGCTCAAGGAAGCCGTCGCCGACATGGTGGAAGGCAAGTGGAAGAAAAGCAACATCCCCGACAGATGGGATGGCAGGGCTTCTGAGCGAATCGTGCAAATATTGCTTTCGGAATTTCAGAATACATCAAGATGATTCCTTTGCTTGACATAGTAAGAAATCCAGACCCGGAGCGCGATGCGTTTTCATTCCCTTCCGAAGAAAAGAAACGAGTATGGGACATCGATGAGGACTCCATAGGCTCTGTTCGTGAAGTGGCAGAAAAGGCTTCTTTAGAACACGCTTTGTTGCTCTGGATTTTGATTGCTCTTCTTGCATTGGCCATCGTCATCTTCCTGGCACTCCGATGGAGGAAAAGGAAAAGACTAAAAGGATGAACTTACGGGCGGCCAAATGCCTCTTACTTCAATCCTGTTTTAGAGATAGAGACATCATTGCCGCCTTTTTGGGACTGGTCGTCTAATGGTTAGGACGCATGCGAATCTTAGTGGTATGATTATCTGTGAAGGTCCAAATATCACTTACTTCTTTTTCCTGGCGTGAGATGTTGGTTCGAGTCCAACCCAGTCTACAAGTTTTTTATATGATAGTCGGAGGAACCGGAAAAGCCCGGTTCCTCCGACTATTCTGATTCCTCCGACAACTCTGATTATTCCGATTCCTCCCCGGGCTTTCTTCAAACTTCAATCTCCAAAACACCTCCGAAGGGGGGCTGGTGGGAGAAGGCATCGCTTTCGCTGAACAATCCCGCATGCAGGCCGGCGGCCACGATGACGCCACCATGGGTGAAGACGGCCACATGGCGGTAGGGGAGGGTGCGCAACTCATCGAGGAAACAGCCTACGCGCTGGCACAGCATCGGGAAACTCTCTCCACCGGTGGCGGGGAGGTGCATGTAGTCGGCATACCATCGCTGCAAAGCCTCGTCGCGTATCTCATCGTAGCGTTGCATTTCCCATGCGCCCATGTTCATCTCGCGCAAGCGGTCGTCCACGGTGGCGTCGGGGAAGCCGCAAAAAGCGGCAAGACGCCGGGCGCGTGTCAAAGGGGAAGTGAAGGCGTGGTCGAATGCCATGCCGTGAAGTCGCTGCTGTGTCACCACCGCCTCTTCCTCAAAGGTGTCGGCCAACGGCACGTCGCTCCATCCATAGCAAGTGCCACGGGGCACTGCGACGCTGGTATGTCGGACAAGGGTCACCTTCATGGCGTGACGTTGAAGTTGATGATGCACAAGATGAGGTATATGGTCAGTTCCAACAAAAGGAAGATGGCTCCGCAGCAGTCGCCTGTATAGCCATGGAGTGTGCGGTAAATCTTCTGATAGAGGAAATACATCACTATGCATGGAATGAAAACCACCAGTTCCCAGCCTGTGGTCAGACCGCCGAAGAGCAACAGCGGGATGGCGGGGAGCAGTCCTTGGAAGGCGAGGGCGATGCTGCTGCCAATGCTCACCTTGCGGTATACCACCTTTGATTTCGCCTCGTTTTCGTTGCGTGCGTAGGGGAGCATCTGCACCACCTGACTGGCAAGCATCTTGGAGAAAGGGTCGGCGGCAATGACCGACAAGGCCGCCGACAACGGCGGAAGGTTGTAAAGGCAGAGGAAAAGGAGGGCGAAGTAGGCGACAAGGCCTATCACGCCATAGGCACCGATATGGGAGTCCTTCATGATGTCGAGCACCCGCTGGCGGTTGCTGCCGCCACCGCCGAAACCATCGATGAAGTCGGCCAGGCCATCCTCGTGGAATGCTCCGGTGAGCAACAAACGAGCCACGATGGCCAGGGCCACGGCGAGAGCGTAGGGCATCACCATCGAACCAAAATAGAGTGTGGCGGCCATCACCGTGGCTGTCAGCCAACCCGTCAAGGGCCAGAACTCCACCACGGCACGATAGGCGGCCTTGGGTGGCTCGTAGATTTTATAAAAGGGCAGTCGGGTGAAGTAGATGAATGCCGCCCATGCATTGTTATACCATTTGGAGGTGTTGAGGGATTGCTGCATTTTTTTCGGAATAATAGGAGTGGTCTGACTCAATTTTTCGCTTCGATGATTTTTGTCGCGACTCGGCAGTGTTTAATTTTCAATTTTCAATCTTCAATTTTCAATTTTTATTCTCACCGCTATTCCGCTCACCATGAGGATGACGGTGTCGGCACGAGCAGCGACATATTGGTTGAGCCATCCAAGCAGGTCGGTGAAGCGTCGTTGTAGTACATTGGCACTCACCCCGCCACAGCCGATTTCGTTGGTGACGAAGATGAAAGTGGCGTCTTGGGAAACCAGGCGGTCGAACTCTGCGCACATCTCTTTCAAGATATGGTCGATATCGGGGAGGGCGTCGCTTTCAGGGTCTTCCGCCTGCCCTTGATTTTCCGGCGAGTAGAAAAAGTTGGTGCACCAAAGCGTGAGGCAGTCTACCAACACCACACGACCACTGACGTCGTGACGACTGAGTAGGCGCTCCTCTTCGATGTTGGTCCAACAGGGCCCGCGGCGCTCTTGATGACGGCGGATGCGCTCGCGGAACTCTTCATCCCATACATGGGCGGTGGCCATGTATACAGGGTTGGGAGAGAGTTGCAGCGCCATACGCTCGGCATAGGAACTTTTGCCGGAGCGTTGCCCCCCGGTGATGAGGATGATTTTGCTCATAAGGTGTAATGATTCCTGGTATCCCTTGCATCCCTAATATCCATAGAAATATTAGAGCATTTAGAAAAACCCTGGAAGCCCTAAATCTACTTCAGGGCCTCCAGAATTATAAATTATTAATTGTTAATTATTAATTATTTGACATAGACGATGGCGAGGCGGTTGGAGGTGTTGCCTTGCACGCCCTTGCCCAAAGCCTCGTCTACGATGACGCCACGGTCTCTGAGGTAGGCTGCTACGGCATCGGCCCTGGCCTGTGACAGCCTCTTGTTGAGGTCGGGGTCACCCTCTGGCGATGCAGTGCCCACGATTTGCACGTGAGAGCCTGCCTTCACGGTGTTGAGTGCATCCATGGCCTCCTTGGTGAGTAGTGACTTTCCTTGTGCGAAGGTGACGAAGACGAGGTTTTCCACCCTCACTTCCCTGTTGTTCTCCACCGTCACCTCTTTCACCACTTCCTTGACCACCTCCTTGGGTTTCTGGGCAAGTTCTGCCCTGAGGTCGTTGATGATGCCGTTGAGACGGTCGATTTCGTAACTGTTGTCGCTGGCCACGCCTCGATAGAGTTTGAAATTATGTGTCCCGTTGGAGTTGCGGAATTTGTAGATGAGTCCGGCGTTGAGTTGCACGGCGGCATTGTTCACGTTGTAGCGTGGTTGCTCGTCGCTCCAGGAGAGTTTGTAGGGGTCTTGCACTGCCGGCTGGTTCTTGGAACCGAGGAATGCCCAGGTGACGGATGGCTCGATATAGAACTGCCATTTCTTGGCACTTCCAAGGTTGAAAGTGAAGTCGAGTCCTGCCTTGGAGGTCATCTTGTTGGTGGGCTCGTAGATATCATGGTTTGAGGTGTAGAGATGTCCCCATCCCAGTCCGTAGAGGCCAACGACCTCGAAACAGCGTGGTTCGCCGGGATATCCTCCGAAGAGGTTGGTGAAATTGACTGTTCCCAGGAGTGAGACGTTGGTGGCCTTTACTATCGTCCCTGTCTCGATGTAGGGTTTGTTGTTGAAATAGGCCGTCCCGTCGATGGCCAGACCGAATGAAGGTGTGATCCATTTGCCCAAGCGCACGCCGGCGTTGCCGTTGAGGTTGTCGAGCCATTTCACGCCGGTGGCCTTGGTGGCCACGCCTCCGTTGATGCCAAAATAGATGTTGTCGAGGCCCTTACTTCCCTCCACCGTCTGTGCTGTTGCCGTCATCGCCATGGCAGCGGCGGCAATCCATAAAATCATCTTTTTCATAGTTTCCTTTTATTTATAGTCTTGATCAAGTGCGTTTACGATTGCAAATATAAACAAAAAAAACGAATGCGATGTAAAACTAAGGAAAATATTTAAATAAAATACCATCCCGTCGTGTGCACGGCGGGATGGTATGGTAAGGAAGGGATGTCTATAGAGTTCTCAAGTCATCTTTAGTGCATCAATGTGAGGAAAGAATCATATTGACGATGAGCGTGACATCGGTGATGTTGACATCGGGAGTGCCATCTTCTGTAAAATCGCCATTGACGTTTGCATTCTCAAGTATGATGAATGATGAATCTCCAGTGAGCACATAGTCCACTGTGACAGTGACATCGGCAATGTTCACGGCACCGTCATTATTGGCATCGCCGAGGAGTTTGCCAGCATCCTTGTAGGTCACCTTGATGGTGCTGATATAAGGCTTGATGTTGCCAGCGAGGGTCAGCACCACGTTTTGTGCGTCTCCTGCCCAGGATTTTCCTCCGAATTCACCCACGTTGGCGGTGAAGGCATCGTTTACGCCAACCACGAAGTCGATGGCTGTGATGGACTTGCCAGAAGGTACTGAGAAGGTGAGTTTGGTAGTTTCCTCCTCGTTCACGATATTGGAATACAGGCGCAGGGTGTTGCCATTTGTTCCCGTCCACCAACGATACTTGCCGGAGGTGACGAGCGACACTGGGTCGTTCTTCCAAGTAGAGTCATCATAGATGTAGACGGATCCGTCATTTGTAGGCTCTACTCCTGAGCCGTAGTCCTCGGTTCCTGTAAAGTCATAGGTGACATCGGAAGCAGCGGGGTCTTTCACGGTGAGCGTGTAGAAGGCAGAACTCTCAAGGTAGTCAGGTGTGGAAGGCGTGGTGGCCTTGATGGTGGTTGTACCGGCGCCCACAATGGTCACGGCACCTGTTGCGCTGATGGTGGCCACGTTCTCATTGCTGCTGGTGTAGGTGATTTCACCGTTGAAGCCTTGAGCATAGGAGAGGGTGGGGGCGGTGAATGGCTGGCCGAGGGTGGCTGTGGCTGACTCTGCACTCCATGCAAACGCTGGGTCGATGCGGTTGCCGCCGTAGTCCACGGTGATGGTCTTGATCTGGATGGTTCCACTGCCGTTGTAGGTCAGCACCACGGTCTGTGCTTCTCCCGTCCAAGCACCATTGGAGAGTTCGCCGCTGTCGGCGGTGAAGTTGTTGGTGCCGCTGCCAGTAAAGTCAATCTTGTTGATTTTCTTGCCTGCGGGTACGGAAAGGGTGATCTTCGTGGTCTGCTCTTCCTCCACCAAGTTGCTGTAGAGGCGCAAGGTGTTGCCACTGGCGTTGAGCCACCAACGATATTTGCCTTCGACATTGAGGACGACGTTGCCGGCAGTCCATGTGGAAGGATCATAGATGTATTCGTTGCCATCATCAGAGGGAGTCAGGCCTGAGCCGTAGTCGGTGGCATCAGTGAAGTCGAAGGTGCCGTCCACCACCTCGTGGGTGTTTTGCGGCTCTGCCACGTTGATGGTGTAGGATGCATCGGCAGCCTCGTAGTTTTCGGTTTCAGTGGCAGTTGCCTTGATGGTAGCCCTGCCGACGACATTCTTGATGGTCACAGCACCGGTTGTAGCGTTCACGGTGGCCACCTCCTCGTTGTCGGAAGCATAGGTCACAGTGCCGTCGCCGTCATAGGTCAGTTCAGGAGCGGTGAAAGTGCCACCCAGGAAGAAGTTGACGTAGTTGGGAGTGAACTTCATAGTAGGAGTCTGCTTCTCAGGAGGAGTATCGCCGTCGGTGTAGGTCACGGTGATGGTCTTGATCTGCTTTGTCCCTGAGCCGGAATAGGTCAGCACCACGCTTTGTGCTTCGCCCGTCCATTTGCCACTGGCAAACTCGCCCACATCGGCAGTGAAAGCCAAACTGCTACCGGATAGAGCAATTTCGGTGATGGTCTTTCCTGCTGGTGCGGAGATGGTCATCTTTGAAGTCTGCTCCTCTTCCACCAAGTTGCTGTAGAAGCGCAGGGTGTTGCCACTACTGGCATTGAACCACCAGCGGTATTTGCCTTCGGTCACGAGGGTGATGTTGCCTGCAGTCCATGTGTTGGGGTCGTATTCGTAGTCGTGCTCGGGGTCAGTATACAAACCAGGAGTCAGTCCTGAGCCGTAATCGGTGTTGTCGGAGAAGTCGAATACACCGTCCACTATCTCATGGGTGCCTTGTGGGTTGGCAGCGGTGATTTTGTAGGATGCCGATGCTTCCTTATAATTGCTGGTTTCCGGGGCGGAGGCGGTGATGTTGGCAACACCTGCAGCCACGACATCCACTTCTCCGGTGCTGGCATCCACGGTGGCCACTTCCTCATTGTCTGACGAGTAGGTCACGGTGCCGTCGCCATCGTAGGTGAGCACGGGTGTTGCGAAGTCTTCTCCCACAACGACAGAGATGGATGAGGGGCTGAATGACATGGTAGGTGTGGGCTTGACAGTCTGGCCGCCAGCCTTGTAAACCTTGATCGCCGTGATTTGAGCGTTTTTCTCACTCACTTTCAAGGTGTAGATGTTGCCGGCGGCTTGGTAGTCGGCCGCGATTGCGAAGGTGTTGGTGCTTGTTGAGCCGGTTGCCTCGGTACTGACCGCCACATCACCCACGTAGATGTTCTCTTTGGTTTTACCGGAAGCACCGGTTCTGCCCACAACCTCGATGGTGCTTACGGCGAAGTCGAAAGCGGGGAGGGAGAGGGATGCTCCTGGTGTGAGCATCAGGTAGCCGGTGTTGTAGTAGTAGCCGTCGGCCAAGGTGATGGTGTAGCCGTCATTGGTGAAGGTTTTTGTTTCCGTGGTACTGTTGCCAGAGCCTTCTGGGAATTGCCACACATCATTGGTGGTGAAGTCGAGGGTGACAGCGGGCGTTTGTCCCCATGTCACTCCGAGCACTGCGCATAGCAGTGCAGTCATGAATAGTCGTAAATTCTTGTTCATAGTAATAATGGGTATTAAGTTGAGATGATATTGATTTTGTGCAAAGTTAGGAAAAATTATGTTTCGTTGTACCGAAAAGTTGGAATTTATTTTTTCTCCATGTCGACTTTCGGTGCCTCAGAGCCGTCGAGCATGTATTCCTCGATGCCTTTGTTGTGCTTGGCGAAGAGTTCGCGTGTGGTTTTGAGGAAGGTTTCCCTCTTGGTTCGCTCGGTGGCGGTGAGTCCTTCAGTGGTGTGGCATGCAGGGTAGACCACATATCCGTGCTTGTTGCCGCTGTCGGCCGGTCGCGACACCCAGTAGAGGTTGTAGCCGCAGTCGGTGAGTGTTGTCTTGCCGTCCTTTTTCGTCAGCGTCATGCGTATCATCGTGCCGCCGTAGGTGTTGGGGCGCGACTGGTTGCTCACGAAGTTGCCGAGGGAATAGGCGAGGAGATGCTTGCCGTCCACGCCCTCGCGCACCTCTATGGGCTCCACCACATGCGGGTGTCCGCCGACGATGTGGTCCACGCCTTTCTCAAACATCCAGTCGGCGAGGGTTTGCTGGGTCTTGTTGGGTAGCAGTTTGTATTCGTCTCCCCAGTGTGGCATGCAGATGATGACGTCGGGAGAGAGTGCTTTCGCTCTTTCGATGTCCTGTGCGATGACGGCGGTGTCGATGAGGTTGACGATGTAGGGTTTGGGCACGGGGATGCCGTTGGTGCCGTAAGTGTAGTTGAGCAGGCAGATGCGTATGCCGTTCTGCTCGATGATGAAGGGATAGAGTTGGTTGCGCTCCGCCTCGTTGCGGTAGGTGCCGAGGTGCTTCACGCCGAGGGAGTCCATCATGGTGATGGTGCGGTCGATGCCGCGTCCGTATGTGTCCACGCTATGGTTGTTGCAGGTGGTGAGGATGTCGAATCCGCAGTCTATGCAGGCCTGCAGGTATTCGTCGGGAGCGCAGAACTGTGGATAGCCTTTGTAGGGAGGGCCGCCAAGCGTCACCTCGAAGTTGGCGATGGCGAGGTCGGCTTTTTTGATTTCAGGAGCCATCAGGTCGAAGACGCCGCTATAGTTGTAAGTGCCGTCGGGTTGGTGAGCCGACTTGAACTGCCCTTCGTGCTGCATGAGGTCGCCACCGAAAAGCAGGGTCACTTTTTGCTCTTTGGGTTCGTTGGAAGGTTTGTCGCCGCCGTTGCGGGCGTTTCCGCTGCAGCAGCATGCGGTTGTCACGATGAATAGGAGACCCAATTGCTGTAGACGGGTCTTCAAAAAGGTAATTCTCATGTTGTTCAGACTTTGAGTGTTGTTTTCCGGGTGTATCCCGTTTCTTTATGATGAGGGCAAAGATAGTGTTTTTTTCTATAATAAGGTAGGTGAAGGCATTTTTTTTCGTTTTTATGATGGTTTTTGACAAAATGTCAGTCAAATGGTGACATTTTGTCTTGTTTTTCGGTCTTGGTACGCTCCTTGCAAGATAGGGTGTGAAGGCGCGATGAAACGTGAGGCGCCATGAGACAAGAACATTTTACAAACTTAAAAATAGGAGATAAAGAAAATGAGAACTATGAATGGAAATGGTTGGTTACCCGAGTTGTTCAACGACTTGATGAATGCTGGTTTGCAGGCTGCAAGACCTTGCACCACCGCACCTGCTACTAACGTGATGGAAAACGAAGAGATGTATGTCGTGCAACTTGCTGCACCGGGCATGAAGAAGGAGGATTTCTTTGTAAACATCAATGACGAGGGCAACTTGGTCGTAAAGATGGAGCAGAAAGCCGAAGAGAAGAACACCGACGAGAAGATGCACTACCTCCGCAGGGAGTTCTCCTACACCAAGTATGAGCAGACCCTCATCCTCCCCGATGATGTGGACAAGAACAAGATTGAGGCCAAGGTCGAGGACGGCATCCTCACCGTCAAACTCCCCAAGGTGGAGGAGGCAAAGGTGAAAGTCGCCAGATCCATCGACATCCAATAACCTCTTCATTTGGCTCAAAAAGGGCGCTCCCTGTGCGGAGTGCCCTTTTTGTGTCGTCGGAGTGGTCGGAGTAATCGGAATGGTTGGAGTAATCGGGGTGGTCGGATTATTCCGATTCCTCCGATTCAATTTCTCATATTGTTTTGTGTTTTGGAAAAAAAGTGCTAATTTTGCACGCTAAAAGAAAGATGGATTAAAAAGAAAATAACACAACTCACAATTATGGCAAAAAAAGCACTTTTGATGATACTCGACGGATGGGGTATCGGTAAACACAACGAGGGAGACGTCATCTTCCAGACACCCACACCATATTTGGACTATCTCAACGCAGTGAGTCCTCATGCGCAACTGAATGCTTCTGGAGAAGACGTCGGTTTGCCCGACGGCCAGATGGGAAATTCCGAGGTGGGGCACCTCAATATCGGTGCCGGAAGGGTGGTTTACCAGGACTTGGTGAAAATCAACCGCGCCTGCCGTGACAACTCCATCTTGGAGAATCCGGAAATCGTCTCGGCCTATTCCTATGCACAGAAGACAGGGAAGAGGCTCCACCTCATGGGGCTCACCTCCGACGGAGGCGTGCACTCCTCACTCGACCATCTCTTCAAACTTGTGGAAATCGGCAAGCAATACGGACTGAAGGAGACCTACGTCCACTGCTTCATGGACGGTCGCGACACCGACCCCAAGAGCGGCGTGGGATTCATCAGCCAACTCACCGACGTGTGCAAGGCCAACGATGCCGCCATCGCATCCATCGTGGGACGATTCTACGCCATGGACCGCGACAAGCGATGGGAGAGGGTGAAAGAGGCTTACGACCTCCTCGTGGAAGGAAAGGGCAAGCAAGCCACCGACATGGTGAAGGCCATGGAGGAAAGTTATCTGGAAGGGGTGACCGATGAATTCATCAAGCCCATCAACAACGCCAACGTCGACGGCACCATCCAGGAGGGCGACGTGGTCATCTTCATCAACTTCCGCAACGACCGTGCCAAGGAACTCACCACCGTGCTCACCCAGCAGGACATGCCGGAGGCTGGCATGCACACCATCCCGGGACTGCAATACTATTGCATGACACCCTATGACGCCAACTTCAAGGGCGTGCACATCCTCTTCCCCAAGGAGAACGTGGAAGACACCCTCGGAGAATATCTCTCCAAACTCGGGAAGAAGCAGTTGCATACCGCCGAGACGGAGAAATACGCACACGTCACCTTCTTCTTCAACGGAGGAAGGGAAGCACCCTACGAGAACGAGGACCGCATCCTCGTGCCCTCACCCAAGGTGGCCACCTACGACCTCAAACCGGAGATGAGCGCCTACGAGGTGAAAGACAAACTCGTGGAGGCCATCAAGACCGAGCAATATGACTTCATCGTGGTCAATTTCGCCAATGGCGACATGGTGGGACACACCGGCGTATATTACGCCATCGCAAAGGCCGTCTGGGCCGTCGACCACTGCGTCAAAGAGGTCGTCGAGGCTGCAAAGGCCGCCGACTACGAGGTGGTCATCATCGCCGACCATGGCAATGCCGACAACGCCATCAACGAGGACGGCACACCCAACACCGCACACTCCCTCAATCCCGTGCCCATCATCTATGTCACCAACGACAACAGCCGCAAGGTGAAGAATGGAAGACTCGCCGACGTGGCTCCCACCATCCTCCACATCATGGGACTGGAGCAGCCTGGCGACATGACGGGTGACAACCTCATCTATTAGTCTTCAGGGTCTTTAAGGTCCTTAAGGTCTTCAGGGGCCTTAAGGGCCTTAAAGTCACTATGACCCTTGATAACATCACACATCAATGGACGTAAAAATTGAGCCTTCCTGGAAGGAACGTCTGGAGAAGGAGTTCCAACAACCTTATTTCGCCCAACTCGTGCAGATGGTGCGACAAGAATATGCGCAGCACACTTGTTACCCACCGGGAAGACTCATCTTCAACGCCTTCAACCTTTGCCCTTTCGACAAGGTGAAGGTGGTCATCATCGGACAAGACCCTTACCATGAGCCGGGGCAGGCCATGGGGTTGAGTTTCTCCGTGCCGCAAGGGGTGCCGATGCCGCCGTCGCTCATCAACATCTTCAAGGAGATTCAAGGCGACGTGGGGACGCCCATGCCTTCCTCCGGCGACCTCACCCGATGGGCCACGCAGGGCGTATTGCTCCTCAATGCCACATTGACCGTCAGGCAGCATGCCGCTGGAAGCCACCAACGGAAGGGATGGGAGATTTTCACAGATGCCGCCATCAGGGCGCTCAACAAGGAGCGTGAGCACCTCGTCTTCATCCTATGGGGGACGTATGCCCGCAGCAAGGCGGCCTACATCGACAAAAAAAGGCATCTTGTGCTCCAGTCGGTTCATCCTTCGCCGCTCTCCGCCAATCGTGGAGGGTGGTTTGGAAACCGCCATTTCTCCCAAGCCAACACGTATTTGGAAGCCAATGGGGAGACCCCCATCCAATGGTGATGGCGCCCCAATCTCCAATCCCCAATCTCCAATCCCCAATCTCCAATCTCCAATCCCCAATCTCCAATCCCCAATCTCAAATCTCCAATCTCCAATCTCCAATCTCCAATCTCCAATCTCCAATCTCCAATCTCCAATCTCCAATCTCCAATCTCCAATCTCAAATCTCAAATCTAATGACCTCTCCGGTTCCTCCCATCATCCAAGTAGGAAATGTTTTGCTCTCGTCGGACATCTTGACGCAATGCTTCTGCTGCGACTTGGAAAAATGTCATGGGCAATGTTGCGTGGAAGGCGATGCCGGAGCGCCCGTTACCTTGGAAGAGATTGACCAGTTGGAGGAGTCGCTCGATACCGTATGGGGTGACATGACGGCGGCGGCACAGGCCGTGGTCGACAAGCAGGGCGTGGCTTATCCCGACATCGACGGGGATATGGTCACCAGCATCGTGGCGGGACGCGACTGCGTGTTCACCTGCCACGAAGACGGCCTCTGCCTCTGCACCTTGGAGAAGGCTTTCCGAGAGGGGAGAAGCAAGTTCTGCAAACCCATCAGTTGCGCCCTTTACCCCATCAGGGAGAAGGTGTTCGCCAATGGCACTGTTGGACTCAACTACCACCGATGGGATGTCTGCAGGGATGCCGTGGAAAAGGGAAACCAGTTGCATCTTCCCATCTATCGCTTCCTCAAGGAGCCGCTTGTTCGCAGATTTGGCGAACAATGGTACAAAGAGTTGGAGGAAGTGGCCTCACAGTTGGAAGCAGGCTTCTCCTAAAGCCTCCTAAAATCTCCTAAAACCTCCTATTTCCTCCTATAATCTCCTATTTCCTCCTAAAATCTCCCATTTCCTCCTAAAATCTCCTATATCCTCCTATCTATTCAGCACGATGTTTACGAGGCAGGTCATGTCGATAACGTTGATTTCGCCGTCGCCGTTGACATCTGCATTGGAAATATTGATGTTCGTGCAAGGTCTTTCGAGGATGTAATCCACCAAGGTGGTGATGTCGGAGATGTTGATGGTGGCATCGCCGTTGATGTCGCCTATGAGGCTGGCTAAGGGTAACAACATGGGAGCGTCTGCCAGATTCAGGCTTGTGATGAAGTATGCTTGGAAGGCATCCACGTCGCCGATGTTGGTGAGCATGAAGGCGGTGCCCTCGTCATTCAGGACATAGGCATCGCTCACCGACTTGTCACAGGTCGTGCCGATGAACTGGTAGTTCTTGCTTTTCATGATGCAGGCAGGAGTTTTCAACACCCATGCGTCGTCGGCGCCCAACACGAGGTCATGGTCTTTGCAACTGGCGGATGTGCCGAAGAGGAACGGGGTGTTGGGTGTCCATTCATCCACGTCGGAGAAGTTCACGTTGACTCCGTCATCGCTGTCGAACATTTTCAACCAATAGCCTTCTTCTGAGGAGGCGTCATGGAGTTGGCTGAGGGTGCTGCCGTTCGAGGTCACCTCTTGCACGGGGAAAGGCAGGTGGATGGTCTGCCATCCTGTCTGCCCGTCGCAGGCGAGGGTGGGTCTGCGTGTATAGGCTATATGGGAGGTATGGAAAGTCTTTGGCACATGGTAGTCGTGGCCGTCGGTGAGCGTGATGCTTTCGGCCTTGGTGTCCTTCACCACGTTCCTGCCTTGCAGGATGTCAGGTACGGAGGCCTTTTTATGAAGGTAATAGAGGGTGTTGGGGTTGTCGTTGGCGGTGATGGTGTAGGAGGACAGGGCGCCCAGTTCCTCGAAACTCACTGCGGCGGCATCGTCAGGCACGGCCAGGGTGTCGGTGGGCGCTGTTGCCGTGCGTTCGCCATCGGCTTTCCAAGTGACGAATGCCGCTTTCACCGTCTTGGCGGGGATGTTGGCGTAAGTCTGGTTGCTGTCGTAGATGGACAGCCTGAATTTCTCGCCCACGCTGATGGGGATTTGGAAGGCTGTGGTGACGGTCTGCCCTGCCGGGATGTAAACCGGCAGGGTTTCGGTGAACACCCACCACACGTTTGAACTTTTCGGTTTCATCAGTTTCAGCGACAGCGGACTGTCGTAGTCGACGGACGTGTTGTTGGTCAGGGTGATGCTGCCGTCGATGAGGCTGCCATACATGTAATTGTCTTCTATGTTCTTGACCTCGGCCGAGACAAAGTCGAGTACAGGGATGGTGCTCTCGTCGGTAAGGACGAAGGCGTCGTTGGAGTAGATGATGTTGGACGGTCCGCTGCCCAGGGAGAAGGTCACCTTATAGGTGCCTGCATTCTTTTTCAGATAGAAGTCGATGTAGTCTTCCGCTCCCGGGGGAAGGTAGGGGGTCTCATAGGTGACAAGGCTGTCCTTCCCCGATTTGTTGTTCATGTAAAAATAGATGGGAGAGTTGAAATCGTTATCGCCGTTGTTCTTCACGAAGACCCTGATGCATTTGGGCGAGGTGCCGGTGTTGTGATTCTGCATCACCTGATTCACTGTTATGTCGGCGGCCTCCTTGGTGTGGAGTGTTGCCTGGTCTCCGCTTTTCTCCACTTGCAGGTAGTATCTGCTTGCGTTTTTGCTGAGACGCCATTCCTCGGTGCCGTTGATCCGGTCGATGCCCTTGATTTCATAGGTGCCGTCGTCGAGGTTCCTGCCGAAAGAGGTGAGATAGAACGTGTTGGAGGCGTTGGTGTTTGGACCGCTTTGGTAGTTGCTTCTCACCAAACGCGTGTCTATCATCTGCCCGTCTTTGTCGAAAAGGCCGATGCCTACGTCATAGGATGGTTCCACGCCGATGCGGGAGTATAGGTATTTCACCCTGAAGGGGCTGAGGCCATTGGTGGCATCACAGGTGTCGGTCGCCACATCTATCTCGGTCTTGCTTTCGTCGATCAGTGTGAAACCAGTGTTGATGATGCCGAAGATGCTGTCGCCGCAGAAAGGCTCCAAAGGTTGCGGACTGATGCCTATGATGGCATATTGGCCATTGGAATAGCCGCCGGAGGTCGAACTGCCTCCCGTCCCTTGCGACAACGGGTTGAGGGCTTCCAGCCTGAAATAGCCGTCGCTCAGGCCTCCCCACCCCCAGTTGATGTGGAACAGCCCTTGTCCATCGAAGCCGTCGCAGACGAAGGCGTGGCTCATGTTGGAGGAGGAGGCGCTGTAGATGACGGGTCGGCCGGCTGCCAACTCCTCATAGACGAGTGCGAACCATCCGTTGATGTCGTATTTGTCACGCTTCACCATTGTCGCAAGATTGTCATAACCGAAATAGTTGCACAATGCATTGGGAATGGAGGCGGTGGCGGCGGTCGCCACCCCCGAGTAGTATTTCATTTGCACGGCATGGCCGCAATACACCATCAGGGTGGAGACAGCCTTGTTGGAAGGGTTGCTCGTACTGCTGCTTTCGTTATAGGAGTCCAGCATCGACGCCCAGTCGAAGGTGACGGACGGCAGGGCGGAATAGGTGCTATAGGCAGGGATTTCCGTAGTGCTTGTGCGGGGCCATTTGTAGTAGTACATCACCTGTGCGAGGGCGGTGGCCACGCATCCTGTTACTGATTGCGCGCCGCTGGTGGTGAAGCATTGATGGTTGTATGGTGACTTCTGGGCCCAATGGCAGGTGAGCAGCGGGGCGACGACCTTTAGGGCGTCGTTGGTGTCCGATGGAGCGTTGGCGGGTGCGTAGTCTGTTGAAGCAACGTTGGCGCGTGCCCAGGCGATGTCGTTAGCGTAGTCGTCGAGCAACGCTTGCAGGTTCTTCGGGACATCGGTCTGGTCGAAGCGTCCTTCATCGGAATACCCCAGGATGTCGTAAGCGGCATCGTCGCCCGAGACGATGACGAAACCTTGCCCGTCGCCTTGGTTGAACACGTAATAGCAGGCCTCCTTTGTCGCCTGGTTAGAGGGGGCGCCTTGACGTTCTTGTCGGACCAATGAAAGATTGGGCTTGCTGCCTCTTGCTGAGAGGAATATGGCGGCTTTCTGCAGGGCTTGTGCAGGGGTGACGGGCGCTCCGGAAGAAGGCATGAGGACCACGGCCACCAGTAGCAGTGTAAGAAAGGCTTTTCTCATAAAGGTAGGAAGGTAAGATGGTAAGAAGGTAAGTAAGATGTTTCGCTTGCAAAAATAGGAAATTTGTTTGACATCGGCAAATGTTTGACTCCTTTTTCTCTTGATGTTTAAGAACATCAAGTCCCTGGATGTTGTCGATGACTTTGAGCAAAGCGCCAACTTCTCCATTTTTCATACCACTTGCCCGTGTCCAAGGCACTCAAGGTCGTTGTGGCAATTTTTTACTAAAAATGCTGTTTTTTGAATATTTTTGTTTGAAAATGCCGTTGTTTTGAAAAAGTTGTTTATTTTTGCATTTCAATAGTAAAACAAATGTCATGGCAGAGGTAATGGAGCAAACCATCAACATCGAGAAGGTCCTTCAGGAAAAAATGGGGTCCAAGGCGAAATTCGTGCCCTCTTTCGCAGTCAGTTGGCTCAAGCGCATCGTGCATCAGGACGAGGTGAACAGGTTCTT
Organism: Prevotella sp.; assembly: GCA_017619375.1. GTDB lineage: Bacteria > Bacteroidota > Bacteroidia > Bacteroidales > Bacteroidaceae > Prevotella. The sequence continues at coordinate 47,456 of JAFZSL010000017.1, forward strand.
GTGGGAAAGCCGCGACAAGACTGGTGTGGAGTGGTTGGAGGAATGCGTCAGATACCTGGATATGACACTCCAGATAGAAGGTGCGGAGAACCTGCCTTCAAAGGATGATGGGCGACTATACACCTTCGTAAGCAACCACCCCCTCGGTGGCGAGGATGGCGTGGCTCTCGGAGCGGTCATCGGCCGTCATTACGACGGGAAATTCAAATACCTGGTCAACGACCTGCTGATGAACCTTCCCGGACTGGCGCCATTGTGCATCCCCATCAACAAGACCGGAAACCAAAGCCGCAACTTCCCTGCCATGGTGAACGCGGGCTTCAACAGCGACTACCACATGCTCATGTTCCCTGCTGGACTGTGCTCAAGGAAAACCAACGGGCAAATCAGGGACCTCCCGTGGAAGAAGACTTTCATTTCCAAAAGCGTGCAAACGCAAAGGGATGTCGTGCCCATTCATTTTGGCGGGTCCAATTCTGAAAAATTCTACCGCATCGCCAACCTGTGCAAAACCCTTGGCTTGAAGGTCAACCTGGCCATGCTCTTCCTTGTGGACGAGATGTACAAGAATGTGCACAAGACCTTCAGGGTGGCCATAGGAAAACCCATACCATGGCAGACTTTCGACAAGTCGCGCACGCCGGCGGAATGGGCGCAATTTGTGCAAGACAAGGTCTATGAACTCTGATACTACCCTATAGATAACTAACCCATGGAACAGATCATCCCCCCTGTAGACAAAGAATTGATCAAGAGTGAGTTGACTCCTGAAAAAAGGTTGAGAATGACCAACAAGAGTAACAACCAAATCTATGTTGTCGACTGCCATGACTCACCCAACGTATTGAGAGAAATAGGACGTCAACGTGAGGAAGTCTTCCGTGCTGCAGGTGGCGGAACGGGAAAGGCACTTGACCTTGACGAGTTCGACGTCATGGACAATTGCTACAAGCAACTCCTCGTCTGGAATCCAGAAGAAGAGGAAATCATCGGCGGATACAGGTACAAACTTGGAACGGAGGTGGACTTCGACAGCAATGGCCAACCCATTCTTGCCACCAGCCACATGTTTCATTTCTCCGACAAATTCATTAAGGAATACCTGCCACAGACCGTGGAACTGGCACGCTCATACGTCACCCTGCCTTACCAGAGCAGCAAGATGGGGGCGAAGAGCCTCTTCGCGCTCGACAACCTGTGGGACGGACTGGGGGCGCTCACCGTCATCATGCCCAATGTGAAGTATTTCTTCGGCAAGATGACCATGTATCCCTCTTACAACAGGTTGGGGCGTGACATGATCCTCTTCTTCCTCAACAAGCATTTCGGCGACAAGGAAAAACTCATCACGCCAATGACCCCGCTGAAGATAGAGAACGACCAGGAAATGCTCGCTTCCATCTTGTGCAAGGATGACTTGAGAGAAGACTACCGCATCCTTAACACGGAAATCAGGAAGTTGGGCATCAACATCCCGCCATTGGTCAATGCCTATATGGGACTCAGCCCGACCATGAGGATGTTCGGAACGGCCATCAACGATGGCTTTGGCGACGTGGAGGAAACCAGCATTCTCATCGCTGTCGACGAAATCTTGGAGCAGAAGCGCATACGACACATCGACTCCTTCATCAGGGAGCACCCGGAAGTGTTGCAGTTCACCTCCGGTGGCGACTTGGGGAGAATCCTCTCAAATCGTTTCAGCCAGGCACAGAATTGATAGGGGAGTCTTTAGAAAGTTATAGGAGGTTTTAGGAATTTCCAAATGTCCTAAAACCTCCTTTTTATTTCCTAAAACCTCCTGTTGTCTCTTAGGAGAAAATCTTACAGAAACTTGCAGAAAAGCCAAGTGCCGATCACTTGCAACAGCAGGCCGGGCCATCCTATGGTGAAGTCCTGGATGGTGGCATCGATGCCGCCAGTCAGAGCCAGTTCGCCCAGTCCGCCAAGCACCTCCGCTGCCAGCACCACGCCGACAATCAGTGGGAGTGTCGCTTTCTTGAAATGCTGGGCGGCGAGTCCGGCGACGAGGGCCAGCACCACAAGTTTGAGCGTCATCACCTGAAGCACGCCCCAGGCGGGTTGGCCGGATAAGGTGTGGTTGAGCAAAGGAGACGCCACGGCTGCCAGCAAACCGACTTTCCAACCGAACTTGTAGGCTCCGGCAAGAATCACCAGCGAAAGCGGGGCGAAGATGATGCCTCCTTGGGGGATAAGGTGAAACACATGAGGCAGGACGATATTGCAGGCCACGAACACTGCCGCCCAGACATAGGTCTTTGCCTCGTCATAATTCAAGGTGTAGAGTCTTGCTTTGGATTCCATATCGTAGGAGTTTTGATGATTATTCTTGGTCTTGCTATAATTGCCGGATGTCTTGGACATTGCAAAATGTCCTAAATGCATCTGCAAAGATATGTTTTTTTTTGAAAAAATGCAACAGATGATGCCGTTTTTTGGAACAATCATCATTTTTTGTATTCAGGGATGATGAAAAGTCTGACTAGTCTGATGCATCAGACTAGTCAGACCAAATCTCCAATCTCCAATCTCAAACCTCAAATCTCAAACCTTCACTCTTCAATCTTTTTCAATTCCTCTATCTGCTCAATCATTTCCTTGTATTGCCGTTGCGTCTTGAAGTGTATGAAGAGTCCGATGGCGGTTCCGATGGCGGCTCCGGTAAACTCACCTACGAACATGCCATTTGCGACTTCATTCCCTTGACAATATAATTCATAGGTCAACCAGCCCAGCCAGATGAGGCAAAGTGGGATTCCGATGAGCAACCAGTTGGCATCCAACTTCTTGGCACGTGCCAGGTGGCTCTGACTTTCCATCAGGTCTTTTTCGAAGAGGTTCGTTCCCTTCAGGTTCTGGCTGTTGTATAATGACACGCCCATGCAAATCAGCATGAAGATGCTCGTCCCGATCCAGAATGCCATGGAGCAATGGTTGAGTTTGACGAATACCCAGTAACTAAAGGGTATGATAAGGATGCATAGCAAGGTGGTGATGTAGTAATGAGTGAGGATGCTGGAGGCGTTTTTCTTTATCGTTTGCCGGATGATGCTTTCGTTGATGATTTCCTGCTTCTCGAGTTTCTTTTTCAAGATGGCCATTTGCTGGCGCATTTCTTCAAATGTGGTATCCATGTTGCTTGTAGTTTTAATCGTTTGACATTTTCTTTAGTTGTTCCTTGATGCGATACAGTCTGACACTGACATTCGTCTCAGAGATGCCGACAATTTGTCCGATTTCTTCGTAACTGAGGTTCTCGAGCCAGAGCAGGACAATCGCACGGTCGAAGGGTTTGAGTTTGGAGATGCGCTTGTGGAGCATGTCTACTTGACGCGTGTCCTTGTCTTGGTCTTCGAAGAGGTTGATGTCCATCGTCAGGCGTACGGTGGCGGCGCGGCGCTTCTTCCTCTCCTGCGAGATGCAGGTATTGAGGGCGATGCGGTAAATCCACGTCTTGATGTCGCTGCGATGCTCAAAGGAGGAGAACCCTTTCCATAGGTTGACCAATGTTTCTTGGAAGAGGTCGTTCACCTCGTCGGCGTCTTGGGAGAACATGTAGCACACCGTGTAGATGGTGTCCTTGTGTTCGGAAACGGTTTGCGCAAACTGTTTTTCTGTCGTTGTCATTGTCGTCTTGTTATTCGTTTTTTACCCATTAGACGCAAAGGCATGAATAAAACTACAAAAAAAATGAAAAAAATTTCCAGGGATTATAGTGGCTATAGGAAAACAAGTGGCTCCTAAGAATACAAGTGCTCATAGGATTCATAGGGCTCCTATACTATCGGCAGTGAGATGCCGTTGATTTTCTGGTAGATGTCGAGGGCGTAGACATCGGTCATCCCGCTGATGTAGTCCACCACGGCCATCAGGCGTGTCTCCAGGTCGTCGGCGACGATGTCATATTGGCTGCTCACGCGGTTGATGAGTTGCTGGGAGTAGTAGCGGTCGGGATTCACCACGGCTTCCACCATCTTCTCCATCAAAGTCTCGATGATTTTATAACCGGATAGTTCCACGTCGAGCACCGGCTTGCTGTTGTAAATCCTGGCCCGCGAGACTTTCTCGCAATGCTTGTAGGCGGAGCGGGTGCGCTCGCTCACATGGTCGATGAGGCTTCCCTCGAACTCCCCTTGGAGGATTTCTGTCTCGTGTTCCACGAAAGCCTTCGCACATTCGTATTCCAACAGTCCTATGACAGACGCACGCATGTAAACCACTTGTTCGTTGCGGTCGGTGATGCCCTCGTCGATGATGCGGCGGCGCATCTTCGACTGCCGTTCTTCGGTGAAGAAGCCAAGGAGGAGGTCGGAGGTCTCCTCGAAAGACAGGATTTTCAACTTGTGCGCATCCTCGATGTCCATGATTTCATAACAGATGTCATCGGCGGCCTCCACGAGGTAAACCAACGGGTGTCGAGAGAAGCGCATGCCAGCGTTGGTGCTCTCCAATTGTCTGATGCCCAAATCTTTGGCTATCTTGACATAGATGGGCTCCTCGCTGAGGAAAAAGCCGAACTTCCCTTTCTTTCCCGCCATGGTCGACGAATGAGGGTATTTCACGATGGAGGCGAGGGTGGAGTAGGTGAGGACGAAACCGCCATCGCGGCGACCTTTAAAACGGTGGGTCAGCAGGCGGAAGGCATTGGCGTTGCCCTCGAAATGTGTGATGTCGCTCCAGAACGCCTCGCTCACCTTTTCGCGTAGATGACGACCCGGACCCTCGGTGAAGAAGGTCTGGATGGCTCGTTCGCCGGAATGTCCGAAAGGCGGGTTGCCCATGTCGTGGGCAAGGCAGGCGGTGGAGACGATGGTGCCGATTTCCTCGAACAAGGTGCCACGTAGTTCCGGGTGGATGGAGGTGAGTTGTCGGGCGACATCGTTGCCCAGCGACATCCCCACACTCGACACCTCAAGGCTGTGTGTCAAGCGGTTGTGCACGAAAACGCTGCCTGGCAGCGGGAACACCTGTGTCTTGTTCTGAAGACGACGGAAGGGAGCGGAGAAAATCAGGCGGTCGCTGTCGCGCTTGAACTCCGAGCGGTCGTCGTGGCGCTCGATGTGCCGGTTTTCCTGACCCAGGCGCTTGTTGGATATCAGTTGGTTCCAGTTCATATTATGATAGGTTGATGGTCAAAGTGGATGACCATGTGTATGAAACGACAAGTCAAATGACCTTCGGGGTTGTTATGTGTGTCGCCTATACCGGTGCTACACCCCCGGCTGTGGTCTTATCGCCCCTTCGGGGCTTGGTTGCATCAACGATATTGAAGTGGGCAATTCAGTATGGCATATTATATAGAGTAGTTACTCTATTTCAAAATATTTAAGGAACTCTTTTTCTAGTTCTGTCTCGTCTCCGAATATTTTATGAATGACGGCTTTGTAGTCGAAGTCGTAACGTTTAGAAGTCTCAATTACTTTATTTACATTGGGTTTAAATGCTTCCAACCTTTTGTCATTAGGAGCTAATTTAAAACATTTAATTACCTCATCAAATATTTGGTTCAAAGTCTCTTGGGCTTCTTTTCTAGCCTCTTCGCTCTGTTTTCTAGCCTCTTCGCTCTGTTTTCTAGCCTCTTCGCTAAGTTGATTGAGATATGCTTTTAATCCATTTCCGTATTTTTCACGGCATTGTTCCCACTTGTTGTCCTCATTTAGCGATAAATAATCATCGTATCTTTTATCATTTCCGTCACCTCCATAGTAAAGATAATCATTAGTGAGTTCTGTAAAGCATTCACTTAAAAGGAAAAGGTATTGGTCTTGCTTGTTGATTCCCATGTCCTCTTTCATCTGCTCCACGATGAACTTTTCCGTATAATCGATTACATTTTTAGACTGGCAGATTTTGTATTTCTCGATGAACTTCCTTGCCTCAGCATAGTAATTGTCAGGTAGTTTGAGATTGAGTGCCTTGTTGAGTCGGTCCACGAGATTCTCCTGCGCAAGCATTTGCGTGGGTGTGAGTGCAAATATGAAGGCAAGCACCGCTGCTATAAGCAAATAGGATTTATTATTTTTCATATATGACATTATTAAGTGGTGATTGTTTCATTTGCAAAAATAGTGCAAGCCGAGCGAAAAGCAAAATAAATAACGAAGTTTTTATTTTCTTTTCCGAGGCGCCGCCTATCTTCGCCCGAAGGTCACATTTGAATGAGGTGGGAATCTTCAGTGAAAAAACCTAAAAACGCCTTTTTTTACACTAAAAAATGGTGGTTTTTGGGGGGAATTGGTTATTTTTGCAGTCTATTCAAAATGCTAAACCTCCATGGTCAATATAAAAGTAGTCAATAAAAGCCGTCATCAGTTGCCTGAGTACGCCACGGCGTTGAGTGCCGGAATGGATCTCAGGGCCAACATCCCAGAACCTGTAACCCTGCGCCCTTTAGAGAGAAGGCTCATACCCACAGGACTTTACATTGCCCTGCCTCCAGGGTTCGAGGCGCAGGTGAGACCGCGAAGCGGACTTGCCCTCAAGCGTGGTGTCACCGTGCTCAACACCCCCGGCACCATCGATGCCGACTACCGTGGAGAGGTGATGGTGCTGCTGGTGAACTTCTCACAAGAGGATTTCATCGTGGAAGATGGCGAACGCATCGCCCAGATGGTGGTGGCCCGCCATGAGCAAGCCAGGTGGGAAGAGGTGGTAATTCTCGATGAGACAGAACGGGGAGCCGGAGGTTACGGCCATACGGGAGTGAAATGATGATGAAAGGTTGCTCATGCATGCAAAAGGCCACAAGGGGGTTGATACTCATCCTCCTGGGGTTGATGACGTGCCTCTCCATCGAGGCGCAGAAGAAACAGAAACCGGTCGACAACGGACAAGTGCGACCGGTGTTCCGCATGCAACTCAGCGAAAACGACGCCAAACGCTTCAACTATTTCTTCCTCGAAGCCGTCAGGCAGCAGCAGAACGAAAAATATGCCGCCGCCTTCGACCTCTTCAAGCATTGTCTTGACATCGACCCACAGGCTCCGGAAGTGCATTTCGCCCTCGCCAACCTTTATCGTGGCATGAACGACAGGGTCGCCATGCTGGAATGCATGAGAAAGGCGGCGGAGATGGCACCCGGCAACGACACCTACCTGGAGAACCTGGGAGAGGCTTATCTCGGAATCCATGATTTTGAAAGCGCCATAGGCATTTATGAGAAGTTGCTGGCCAACAACCCCGGAAGGACAGACGTGCTCTCCACGCTCATCCAACTTTACAACTGGAGGCCCGACTACCCCAAGGTCATCGAGGCTCTCAACAGGTTGGAGACCATAGAGGGGAGCAGCGAGGACCTCACGCTTTCCAAAATGCAGGTTTACTCCCTCCTGGGAGACAAGAAAAAGGAATACAACGAGTTGCGCAACCTCGCCAAGCAACATCCCTACGACTACAACTACAGGGTGATGATGGGCAACTGGCTTCTTCAAAACGGCAAGAAGAAGGACGCTCTCGCTGAATACAACGCCGTGTTGAAAAAGGAACCCAACAACATCATGGCTCGCATGTCCATTCTCGACTACTACAAGTCGGAAAACATGGATTCGCTCGCCAAGGAACAAACCATCCAACTATTGCTGGACCCCGGCACCGAGGCCGAAAGCAAGATGCTCCTCATGAGACAGTTCATCTCCGATAGCGAGACCGACGAGGCCACCGACAGCACGCAAGTGCTCGACCTGTTCAAGAAAATCCTTCAGATGCCGCAAGCCAACGCTGACATGGCGGAATTGCAAACCGCTTACATGTCGCTCAAGAAAATGCCTGAGGACACCATCAACAAGGCGCTCGAACGTGTGCTGGAGATTGAGCCGGGAAACGTGGGGGCACGCATCCAACTGCTCCAGAACGCCTGGGGGAGGAAAGATTTCGACCGCATCATCAGCCTTTCCAAACCCGCCATCGAGTACAACCCCGACAACATCGTCTTCTACTATTTCCAGGGATTGGCCTACGCTCAGAAGGATGACAACGACAACGCACTTGATACGTTCAGAAAAGGCGTGGGGCAGGTCAACGAGACCAGCAACAAGGACCTGGTTTCCGATTTCTACAACATCATGGGCGACATCCTCCATGAGAAAGGGTTCGACGAGGAGGCTTATGCGGCTTACGACAGTTGCCTGCAATGGAAGCCCAACAACATCCCCTGCCTCAACAACTACGCCTACTACCTCAGCGTGAAGGACAGGGACCTGTCGAAAGCCGAACAGATGAGTTACCGGACCGTCAAGGCGGAACCCAAGAACTCCACCTATCTCGACACCTACGCCTGGATTCTCTTCAGGCAGCAGCGTTATCAGGAGGCCAAGGTCTATATCGACCAGGCACTTGCCAACGACTCCACCGCAGGCAGCGTCATCGTCGAGCATGCAGGAGACATCTACTTCATGGCCGGGGAAGAGGAAAAGGCCATGGAGTTCTGGAAAAAGGCGCTCAAGATGGGTGAAGAGGAAAACGCATTGTTGGAAGAGAAAATCAAACAGAAACAATATATCGACGACATTCAAAAATGAACATGATAGGAGAACAATTCAGACGAATGGCCAAATTGGCCTTGCTCTTGGCACCCCTCGTCATCACGGCGTGTGGTTCCAAGAAAAACCTTGTGAAGGAAAACAATACGGGCAACAACACGGTGAATGTCACGAACACCGGAAATACGACGACACCCGCACGCGATAAAGCCGACAACGCCACGTACCTCGCAAAAGTGCTCGACAACGCCCCAACGCAAAATGCCATGGTGGCCAGCATCGACTTCAACCTCAAATCGGGAAAGAAGGACATCACCGTGGATGGCAAGTTGTCGATGAAAAGGGGAGAGGTCGTCAGGATACAACTCACCCCCATGGGGCTCATGGAGGTGGGAAGGATGGAGTTCACCAAAGACTCCGTGCTCATCATGGACCGCATCCACAAGCAATATCTCAAAAGCAGTTACGACCAGGTGAGTTTCCTCAAGAACAACGGCATCGACTTCAACGCCCTGCAAGCGCTCTTCTGGAACCAACTGTTCCTCCCGGGGCAGGAGACGCTGGGGGAGAATCAACTGAATGCTTTCGAGGTCGATGGGACGAACATCACCTATCACAACGGGAAAATGGATTACCAGTGGAAGATGGACGACGGGATGGAGCACCTCGTCTCGGCACTGGCCACCTATACAGGCACCAACTCGGGAAAATCGCTACTGGGATGGGAATACTCTGATTTCAAAACCTTTGGAGGGAAACCCTTCCCGGCAAGCCAACTCATCACACTCGACACCCACGCAAAAGGCTCGCAAAAAGTCATCAACGTGGGACTGACTCTCAAAAACATGAAGACGGACGGCAACTGGGATACCGTCACCAAGGTGTCGAGCAAATACAAACCCGTGAAACTCGAAGATGTCATTAATCAAATTCTTAAAATACAATGAAAAAGGTCATCATGGCATTACTCGCCCTGATATTGGTGTTGCCAATGGGGGCGCAGACAAGGCAAAAGCATAGGCAAAGCACCAATCGAACCACCACTACCACACAGACGAACAGACGTGCGAAAAAGAGTGGGAGGGCAGCAACGACGACGAAGCCCCAAAAGCAAAACTACACCACCAACGAAATCAGGGGACTACAAAGCCAAAGACAGCAAATCGAACAGGACATCCGCAATCAGCAAAACAGATTGAGGGCCAACAAGGAGGATGTGGAGAAAAGACTCAACAACCTCTTGGTGATCAATGGGGAAATAGAGTCCAAGCAAAAGGATATCGAGGGATTTGAAAACGATATCCAAAAACTCGACGGGAACATAGAAATCCTCAAGTCGCAGATGGCCACCTTGCAGGAACAACTCAAAGACCGGCAGGAAAAGTACATCAAATCGGTCAGGTACATGGCCAAACATAGTTCCATACAGGAAAAACTGATGTTCATCTTCAGCGCCAACAGTCTCACGCAGGCATATCGGCGACTCAGGTTCGTACAGGAGTACGCGGATTTCCAAAGGGCTCAAGGTGAGCAGGTAAGGCTCAAGCAAGAGGAAATCAATGCCAAGGACCAGCAGTTGAAAGTGGTCAGGAACCAGAAGAACCAACTCCTTTCCAAAGGGAAAGACGCCAAGGCCGAATTGGTGGTGAAGCATACGGAGCAGGAGAAGATAGTGGAAGACCTGAAGGGCGAACAGAAAACCATACAGGTCATCATTGCCGACCAAGAGAAGAAAAACGCCCAAATCAACGCTGAAATAGACCGACTCGTGGCTGTCGAGGTGGAGAAGGCGCGTGCACGCGCTGCCGCCGAGGCTGCGAGAAAGGCCGAGGCTGCGGCAGCCAAGAAAAGAGCCGAAGAAGACGCCAAGCGCAAGGCTGCCGAAGAGAGGGCCAAGCGTGAGGAGGAGAAACGCATCGCTGCCGCCAAAGCCGAGGAGGCAAGGGCAAAAGCCGCTGCCGAACAAGCACGAAGGGAGGCGGAGCGCAGGGCGGCTGCGGAAAGGGCTGCGGCAGAGAGAAGAGCCGCCGCTGAGAAGGCGGCCGAAGAGGCACGTCAAAAAGCGGCTGCCGAGGCGGCTGCCAAACGCGACGCCGAGAACAGGGCCAAGCGTGATGCCGAAGCCAAGGCCAGACGCGATGCCGAAGCCAAGGCCAAACGTGAGGCGGAGAAGCAGGCTCGTGCGGCTGCAGAGGAGGCAAGGGCTGCCGAGGAAGCCGCCAGAAAGGCTGCCGCCGAGCAGCAGAAAGCCGAACAGGCTGCAAGAGAGGCCGAGGCCGCTCGCGTGGCTGCAGAGCGCAAGGCTGCCGCCGACGCACAACGGCGTGAGAGAGAAGCCGCTGCTGCCGCCAGGGAAGAGACGAAGGCTGAAACCATGTCTGTCGTCGACCGTCAAATCAGCGGAAGTTTCGAGAACAACAGGGGAAGGCTCCCCATGCCTGTGACCGGCTCATACAAGATTGTCAGCCATTTCGGGCAATACAACGTCGAAGGGTTGTCCAATGTGCAACTTGACAACAAAGGCATCAACATCCAGTGCCAGCCGGGTGCCAGCGCACGCTCCATCTTCGACGGCGAGGTCGCTGCAGTGGCCAGCGTGGCAGGGCAACTGGTGGTGATGGTGCGCCATGGCGATTTCATCTCCGTTTATTGCAACCTCAAGAACGTCGTGGTGAGAAAGGGACAGCAAGTGACCACAAGGCAGGTCCTCGGAACCGTCGGCCAGGACAACATACTGCAGTTCCAACTCAGAAGAGACATCCAAAAACTCAACCCCGAAGTCTGGCTGGGAAGATAAAAATCGGAATATTTGGAGTACTCGGAATACTCTGAGTACTGAAGTTTCCCACCCTGAAGGCCGAAGGCCTGGTTAGACCACAGGCAGGGGTGAAACCCCTGCTAATAAGTGGTTTATACAATACCCCGAAGAGGTGGTAAGACTACAGCCGGGGGTGAAACCCCCGGTATAGGCGACACACATAACAACCCCGAAGGGGTGACAGAATGGCCTGTCACCCCTTCGGGGTTGTTATGTGTTTGTGTTTCGACTGCTAACCCTCAAGTTTCACGCCATCGAGGAGCCGGATGTATTGCTCGATGGCGTCTTCTATCTCTGAAATGCAGATGAACTCGTCGGCGGAATGGGAACGGGAAGACTCGCCCGGACCCATCTTCAACGACGGGAAAGGCATCAACGCCTGGTCGCTCAGCGTGGGCGAACCAAAGGGCTGCTTCCCCATGTCCACACAACGCTTGACCACCGGATGGTCGAGGGAGATGGAAGATGATTTCAAACGGAACGAGCGAGCCTTCACCTCGCTGCGCACATGGGAGCGGATGATGTCGAACACCTCCTCGTTGGTGTACAATTCATTGGTGCGTACGTCGATGACAGCCTGGCATGTGTCGGGGATGACATTGTGCTGGGTGCCGGCATTCAGCACCGTGACATTCATCAGCGTGGGGCCGAGCAGCGGACTCACCTTCTCAAAGCGATGCTCCCGAAGCCACAGCAGGTCGTCGAGCATCAGGTACAAGGCGTTCACACCCTCACCGCGGGCGGCGTGCCCCGACTTCCCATGGGCCACCATGTCGACCACCATCAATCCCTTTTCCGCCACTGCGGGCTGCATCCCCGTGGGTTCGCCCACCAATGCCGTGTCGATGGGGGGCAGGAGGGGCAGGACGCGGCTCAGTCCGTTGGCTCCCGACACTTCCTCCTCGGCGGAGGCCAGGTACACCAGGTTGTAGTGCTGGTGCGTGCTCGACAGATGGATGAATACCTGGAGCAGCGACACCAGGCCGCCGCCACAGTCGTTGCTGCCCAGGCCATGGAGGCGGTCGCCCTCGAGAGTGGGGGTGAAGGGAGGACGTACCCATGACGACACGGGACGGACGGTGTCCAGATGGGCGTTCAGCAACAGCGTGGGGCGTGACGCATCGTAACCGGGAGCGATGGCCCACACATTGTTCATCTCGCGATGAGGCGAAAGCCCTGAGGAGGAGAGGGCGGACTCCATCAAGTCGGCTGCTGCATGCTCCTCGCGGCTGACGCTGGGAGTGGCTATCAGTTCACGGAGCAAGGCGACGGCTTTTTCTGAATAATGGTTTGGCATGGTGTTGAATCGTGGTGTCGTGACTTATGATTTTGCAAAATTAAGGCTTAACGTCCATATGACAAGTGGTTTGGAGGCATGAATATATGTTAAAATTTGTAAAACAGTCTGTAACAAGCATAAAATTTTATATTTTTACATCGTCTAATCATAGGTGAATGCTTGTTTGACAGGGTATTCGCGACAAGGACACGCTATTTCTATATTACAAACCATGCTATTATGAGATATCTCTCCCTTACCATAGCCTTGTGGCTGGCGACTCTGGGCGCTTCTGCCGGCGATGGCGACGTGCAGCAGGCCATGCGACGCGCCACGCAATACATGATGGACGTGGCTTCCTACAACGGTGGCTTCGTGTGGAACTACCTGCCCGACTACTCGCGACAATGGGGGGAGTTGGAGGCGCCTCGCACCATGGTGTGGCTGCAGTCGCCTTCCACGCCCGATGTGGGGCAGGTGCTGCTCGATGCCTACCACGCCACCAACGATGAGTATTATTACGAGTGTGCACAATGCGTGGCCTTGTGCATCATGCAGGGACAACTCCCTTGCGGCGGGTGGAACTACATGTTCGACCTCGAACCAGAGGACTCCCTCAAGACATGGTATGAAACCATAGGAAAACAGGCTTGGAGACTGGAGGAATTCCAGCACTATTACGGCAACGCCACCTTCGACGACAAAGTCACCAAGCATTGTGCCGAATTCCTCTTGAGAATCTATCTGGAGAAACACGACAAGACTTTCCTTGCGCCGTTGGAAAAGGCCATCGACTTCTTTGTGAAAAGCCAATATCCCAACGGAGGATGGCCGCAGAGGTATCCTCTCATGAGCGATTTCAAGGAAAAGGCCGACTACACGTCCTATGTCACTCTCAACGATGGCGTGATGGAAGAGAACATCGACTTCCTCCTGCAGTGCTACACCTCGCTGGGAAGGGAAGACTTGAAACAACCCATCCTCAAGGCCATGCACCTCTTGAGAGACTTGCAGCAGAAGTCGCCGTTGGCTGGGTGGGCTGACCAGTACACCCCCGACGACCTCCTGCCTGCCTCTGCACGCTCCTACGAGGCCAGGGCCGTCAACACCGCGACCACCTTCGCCATGGCCAACAAGATGATGGAGTTCTACTCCCTTACAGGCGACCCCTCTTTCCTCAACGGCATACCCGATGCCATTCGGTTCCTTGAAAGCCAGCAACTTCCTGAAGATGTGGTGAAGAAGGTAATGCGCTATCAAATGATGGATGGGATGGTCATGATGCCCAGGTTTGTCAATCCCGACAACGGAAGGCCTCTTTATGTGCACCGCAAGGGTTCCAACACGGGCAATGGTGCTTATTTCACCGACGAGAATCCGGAAGCGACCATCGCCCATTATAATTCATTCGCCATCGTCGACATCTCACGACTGAAGGCTGCTTTGGAGAGAGAGAAGAAGAAGGTGAGAAAGGACCTCGAGCGCAACTCACCCCTGCTCCAGGCCAAGACGGCAGGACCGAAGACTTGCTATTTCGACCTCCGTGAGGAAAGCATCAGGAGAGGGATTCCAATGGCAAGCGTCAGCGACATCGTGGCTTTTCCGGATGAAGAGGGACGTTGGCTGTCGCCTTTGAGGCAGGTGTCCAATCCCTACAAGCCACTGCCCAAAGACATGGCGCCAAGCGAGGACATGACCTACGCACAGACCATGGTGGGTGATGAATACGACACCTCGCCGTATGAGAATCGCGAGGTCAAGGGCATCTCCACACGCACCTACATACAGAACATGGCCACGCTGATTGCCAGTTTGAAACCGATGAGCGTCACCCTGTCGGGACTCGACCCGGAACGCTTCGTCTCCACCGTGGAAGGAAAGCCCACCGCTCTCTACGTACTGTCCAACAAGAGGATTGAGGCTTGCATCACCAACTATGGGGCAAGGGTCGTCTCGCTGATGATACCCGACAAGAACGGAGAGTTGCAGGATGTGGTGCTCGGCTTCGACAACATCGACGACTACCATCTCTTCAAGCAGAATTTCGGAAGTGTTGTCGGACGGTATGCAGGACGCATCAAGGACGCGCATTACACCCTTGACGGGAAAGAGGTGGAATTGCAAAGGACAGGAGCGAACATCTCCCATGGAGGATACCCCGGCTTTGCCGACAAGGTGTGGGAGATGGTGGAGCACAACGACAGCACGCTGAAACTCAAACTGGTGTCGCCCGACGGGGAGAACGGCTTCCCCGGGACGTTGGAGGTCGTCGTCACCTATCAACTTACATATGACGACGCCCTCGTCGTTGAATATGAAGCCGTCACCGACCAACCCACCGTCGTTAACCTCGCCAACCATACTTTCTTCAACATCTCCGGGACACCCACATCCCAAGTGCTTTCACAGATGTTGAAGGTTGATGCGAAATACATCGCCACCTACGACAAGAACAAGAACCTCGACGGGAATTTCATGAAAGTGAAGAACACTCCCTTCGATTTCACATCATCCAAGGCGATAGGAACCGACATCGACCTCTTCGACGAGCAAATGGGAATCACCAAGGGCTACGACCACTCCTTCGTCTTGAGGCATCCCGGAAACCTGAACAAACCGGCTGCCGTGCTCTATGACGAGCAGAGCGGGCGCAGCATGAGCGTCTTCACCACGGAACCCGCCATACACGTCTATACCGCGAATGGGTTGGATGGTTCGCTGGTGGGGAAGAACGGCGTCGAATACCAGAAGCAAAGCGCCGTGTGCCTGGAAACCATGCACCTGGCAGACAGTCCCAACCATCCCGTGTTCCCGTCGACGGTGTTGCGGCCGGGAGAAACCTACAAGTCGAAAACCATCTTCATGTTCTCCGACCAAACACATAAGAAGCGAAACCTCGTCAGTTCCATATTGATGTATGGCACGGCGGCAAGCCTCACCGGACTGGGCATTGTGGGAGTCGTCTCGCTTGCCAAGTGACATGGAGGCAACAGGTATCCCGTGGAGGCATGATGTAGGGGCGGGTCTCGTGCCCGCCCGTAATATGCATTTTGTTTGGCTGGGATAAGAATCCCACGTTCAAAAAAGTAAGAAATATTCGTTTTTTTTGCACACGGAATCATTTTTTTGCACTATCTTTGCACATTCATCAACAATCTATACATGACCGCATATGTTTAGCAAAGAGACATACGTCAGACGACGTGCTGAATTGAAAAAATTGGTCGGCGAAGGCATCATCCTGCTCTTCGGCAACAACGAGTCGCCATGCAACTATCCCGCCAACAGTTATTATCCGATGCGTCAAGACTCATCGTACCTATACTATTTCGGTCAGAAACGTGATGGCCTGGTGGGCGTCATCGATGTCGACAACGACGTGGAGACACTCATTGGCGACGACATCGACATTGAGGACATCGTGTGGTATGGCAGCGTGGAGAGCGTGGCTGACCTGGCCGCACAGGTGGGCGTGGCCAATTCCGCCCCCATGGCAACCTTGAAAACCATCTGCGATGCCGCCAAGGGACGCACCATCCATTTCCTGCCGCCCTACCGTCACGACATCAAGATTCAATTGATGGACCTCTTGGGCATCCACCCCTCACAACAGAAAGCCGCTGCTTCCATGCCGCTTATCAAGGCCGTGGTGAAGATGCGCTCCACCAAGGAACCGCAGGAAATCGACGCCATCACCGACGCCTGTGCCATCGGATACAAGATGCACACCACGGCGATGAAACTCATACGCCCCGGAGTGACGGAGAAATACATCGGAGGACAGGTGGACGGCATAGCCCATTCCTATGGGGCGATGGTCAGTTTCGCCACCATCTTCTCACAGCATGGGGAAATCATGCACGGCAACCCCTCTGACACGCCGTTGCAAGAAGGTCGTCTCGCCCTCTGCGACTGCGGTGCCGAGACCTTGGAGCACTACTGCTCCGACAACACCCGCACCATGCCCGTGAGCGGAAAATACACGCAAAGGCAGTTGGAAATCTACTCCATCGTCGAGGCTTGCCACGACTATGTGTTGGAAGTGGCCCGTCCCGGCGTGAAATACATGGATGTGCATTTCGCCGTTTGCCGCATGATGACCGACCGCCTGAAGGAGTTGGGGCTGATGCGTGGCGACACCGAGGAGGCCGTCAGGGCTGGCGCACACGCCATGTTCCTGCCTCACGGCTTGGGCCACATGATGGGCATGGATGTCCATGACATGGAGGGTCTCGACCAAATCAACGTAGGTTTCGACGAGGAGACAAGGCCCATTCTCGACCAGTTCGGCACCAATTGCCTCCGCATGGGGCGCCGGCTGGAGGAAGGCTTCGTCGTCACAGACGAACCGGGCATCTATTTCATTCCCGCACTCATCGATGATTGGAGAAAGAGCGGACATTGCGCAGAGTTCCTCAACTTCGACCTTCTGGAGACCTACAAGGATTTCGGAGGCATTCGCATCGAGGACGACGTGCTCATCACCGCCGACGGCTGCCGCTTCCTCGGAGAGGAGCGCATCCCCTACCATCCCAAGGACGTGGAGGAATACATGGCTTCGCACACCATGGCATAGCCTCTGGGTCTCCTATAGTTTCCTAAAACTTCCTGAAAAAAAACAACCATTAAAAACAATAATAAGAATATGAGAAAAATCATCATGATGGCCCTGCTGGCAGCCTTTGCCGTCGGTGCCAACGCGCAAGAGAAGAAAAACAACAAGCCCGTTTTCACCACGGTGAAGGAAATCCCCATCACCAGCATCAAGGACCAGAACCGTTCCGGCACCTGCTGGGACTACTCCACGCTGAGTTATTTCGAGGCCGAAATCCTCAAGGCCACCGGAAAGACCTACGACCTCTGCGAGAGTTTCGTAGCCAACAAGACCTATATGGATCGTGCCGTCCAAGTGGTGCGCCTGCATGGCGACTGCCAGTTCTCTCAAGGCGGTAGCGCCTATGACGTGCTTTACGTGTTGAAGAACTACGGCATCTGCCCGGAGGATGCCATGCCCTTCCCCGGCAGCCTTTATGGCGACTCCTTGAACAACTTCACCGAATTCTTCAGTCTGATGTCCCCCTATGTTGACGCCGTGGCAAAGAACAGCGCCAGCAAGATTTCCACCCAATGGAAGCCGGGACTCCAGGGCATCCTCGACGCCTATTTGGGCGAGTGCCCCAAGGAGTTCAAGTATGAGGGCAAGACCTACACCCCGGAGACTTTCGTGCAGAGTTTAGGCATCAACCTCAACGACTACGTGTCCATCACGAGTTACACACACAAGCCTTTCTATACACAGTTCCCCGTGGAGGTGCAGGACAACTGGCGCAACCCGCTGTCTTGGAACCTTCCCATGGAGGATATGATGCGCATCATCGACAATGCCGTGGATAAAGGCTACACCGTGGCATGGGGTGGCGATGTGTCAGAAGACGGCTTCACCCGCAAGGGCCTGGCTTACGCCATCGACACGAAAGGCACCAGCCTCGCAGGCAGCGACATGGCCCGTTGGCTGAAACTCTCCCGCGTGGAGAAGACCAACCTCCTCGACTCCCTGGGCTGCACGGTGCCGGAACTCACCCCGACACAGGAGCGCCGTCAAATGCGCTATGACAACTGGGAATTGACCGACGACCATGGCATGCTCATCTACGGACTCGCCAAGGACCAGAACGGCAAGGAATATTACATGGTGAAGAACTCCTGGGGTGAGGCTGGCGAATACAAAGGCATCTGGTACATGACCAAGGCCTTCATCGCCGACAACACCATGGACTACCTGGTGAACGTCAACGCCATTCCCAAGGACATCCTCAAGAAGATGCAGGACGCCCGCAAGAACCAACCCCTGGGCGACTAACATCATAAGAAGCATCCCTTAAAAAACAAGCCAAAGGTCGAACAAGGAAAAGTTCGACCTTTGGCTTTTCTCACATTGGACAGGATGTTCAGAAGACGATAACATATCGGATTTATAAAAAATGAATCAAATACTCCGTCCCCATGATTCAAGTCGATGTGCGGAGCAGAGGATGTTCCGCCTGAACATCTAAAACGCCATGAATGTTCTCAGTGAAGTGTCTACGGAGTTGAGGAGGAAAGGAGAATGCGCCAAGGCGCATGAAAAACTCCCCAACTCCTTGACTCCGTAGACGATAACAAGGCGCCTCTGGCGCATAAAGTCCTTTTAGTCCTAAAAGTCCGTAGACCAAAGAAAACGGCTTTCCGCAGGGAAGACGGGAAGAATCCCGTCTGCAGACTCACTTCAGATAGGTCTTTTCCCCATTGATGTAACTCTTCAGTGTTTGCCAGTCCTTTGGAAGTTTGTATTCGCCTTTGGTGGTGATGGAGAGGATGTGGAACCCGTCGTAGTAGCCGTTGTCGTTGATAAGGAAAGAGAGACGGTATTTGTCGCCGCCCGTTTGGGAGTTGCAATTGAGTATTTCCCTAAGGTTGGAGACATTGGGGATGGGGTTGTGGTAGTAATAATAATGATATGACTGCTCGGGATGGCGGTTGACATAGTCTTGGGCGAGCGTGGCGAGTTGTGTGTACAATGCCTCTATTTCTTTGTCATATTGGGCTGGAATGAAATAATAGGTGCCCGTGGTCAATCCCATGTGTTTGTTGGAGCCATACAAATCGTTGCTCTCAAACCCTTCATCATACTGCCAATAAACGGGATTGATGCTTGCGCCCTTCAATTTCTTGATGGAATTCAACACCGGCTTTATCAAGGCTTCAAAAGCAGGGATGTCAAAAGGTTTTATGTCTTCCTTCGTGAGGCCGTTGGGCATGGAATAATTGTGGTCATACATGAACATCTCATCGAAGCATCCTGCCCGATTACTTTTATCCCTATAGTATTTGAGTCCGACAGACTCACGAATATTGGTGTAATTAACGTTGTTGATGGAATTTGGGGAGTTGGGAGAGTCGTCCTTAAAGCGAAAAATCAAGTTGTATCTGATGGTGTCCATGTCGTTTTCGTGGTATTCATAGAGAAAACTTTCCGAGGCATCTTTGCTTATGCGGGAAAAGGTGAAGCGGGTGGTGTCGATAGCATTCAGTATGTTTTGATGGCTTAGTTTCTTGATACTATATTGTTGTTTTGTTTCTTCGCCCATGTTTTCTTGATAGGTCGATGCGTCATACCACCCCGAGACCCAGGCATTCCATTGGAATGTGGTTCTTCCTACCATGGTGTTCGACTGCGACTGACAATATGTAAAACTAAAGCCCTGTTGTTCCAAATAGTCTTCCAACTGACGAAGACTGCTGTTCATGTCCTGACTGTATGTTGAGGTTGTCAGTGACATGATTAGAATGATTGCAAATAGTCTTTTCATAATTGTATTGTTATTGTATTTGATTCTTGAATTGGGCAATTTCCTTTTCCATTCTTTCGCCACGTGCACGAATATCCTGCGCTTGAAGGGCGACAGTGAGGAACGGGTCGGGAGTGGAATCGGGGATATCCTCGTCTACGGCGGTCATGGCGGCATGTTGGCTTGTGTTTTCAGCAATGGTGACAGGTTGTGCTTCCACATTTTGTGTCTTGGTGGCAACACTGCTTTTCCTTTTTGCTTTTTTTATTGATGCCGTCTTCTTGCTTCTGGTTTCCGTCACGGCTTGCTCTGTCGTAATGGTCGAGGGTGAAACATCGGCTGTGATGGTTGATGTTGGCGCATTTTCGGTGAGGGGCTGGGAAGAGTCGGTGAGGGGTAGGGAAGGAGTTTCTGTCATCGTCTTTTGTGCCACCACGGTATGCGTATGTTCCTGTGTCAGATAATGATGCAATGTCAATAGCAACAGAACGCTTGCGGCTGCTGCGACGGAGAAGTAGATCCACCTGTGATACGACTTGGATGGCTTGTCTGATTCTTGCATGCGCTGCATCAGACGCGCGTTCAAGTCATGGGGCATGGGAGGTGTTTTCTGCTCACGCCGATTGATGGCTTCACGAAGGTGGGTGTCGCTATTGAGTATTTTGTTGATGTCGTTTTCGCTCATGGCTGCAAGGTTTTGATGATTCGATATAATTTCCTACGGATTCGGCACAATTGGGAGCCGATGGTCGTTGGGATGGAATCTGTGATATAGGCTATTTCTTTCAGTTCGATGTTGTCGTAATAAAACATGGAGATGATGGATTTTTCATAGGGGGGCAACTGTTCCAAGGCTTGTTCCAAAAGCAGTGTGGTCTGTTTGTTGTGCTGAAGTGCAGAGGTGTCCTCTATGTTTTCCAAGTCTTCATGGCTGTCTTCTAAATACACGATGCCAGGTTTCTTTTTACGTACAAAGTTCAGTGTCTCGTTATGTGCGATTCTGCTCAACCATGTGGCAAGCGTCGCCTGGTTTTCGTCATACGTGTCAATCTTTCTGAATACCTTGACGAACACATCCTGATAGATTTCCTCGGCATCTTCCTGTCGCGTCACGATTCTCGCGATTTGACGGAACACCATCTCGCCATACAAAGAGAGCAGCCTCTCTTGTGCTGTCCGCTTATTATGGCGAAGGTCGTCGATAAGAATGTTCGTCACAGTTGCCATTTTTTTGTTCTTTACCTTAATATACACGCAAAACGAAAAAAGATTGCAACTTATTGCAATTATTTCTAAAGTTTTCGTAAAAACCACGCCTCTGCAGCCGCACCGACATCCTTGGCTTGGATGAAAAACCCCGTGTTGATATTCCCCCGAAGTCGTAGGGGCGGGTCTTGTGCCCGCCCGTTGTCTTCGAGTCCCTTGAGTCCTTTGACTCCGTAGACAACTCTCGCACGATTTTTTTCATCCCGAATTGGTCGAATTTGAGAATTTTTTCGGGCGGGCACATGACCCGCCCCTACAGCCGCACCAACATCCTTGGCTTGGATAAAAAACACCGTGTTGATATTCCCCCGAAGTCGTAGGGGCGGGTCTTGTGCCCGCCCGAATGGTGTTTTGGAGGAATATTCACACAAGGTTTTGAGATGAGGAGTCGCCTGCGGCGAGAAATGGTAAGAAAATGGTGGCTTGTCAGGGCACTTCTTGTTTTTCTGAAGTCCTTAGAGTCCGTAGACTTTTTAGGTTCAGGCCGGGCACAGGACATTAGTAGGCCACATAGGCCACGATGGGAGGTGCTGAGAACATGGATAATTTATGGATAATTTATGGCAATTTGTATTGAAAAATGTATTCGCAGAAGAGTTACCAATAACACAAACAATAACACAAACAATATAAAAATAAGTTAAAAATGTATTGGGTTGGGAAAATATTCGTATCTTTACAAGCAATTTGCCGTGATGTGTCTTATTGCCTTTGCACCTTCCCTTGCGAAAGGTGCCCCCCGAGAGCGGAAAACAGAAATAAAAACAACATAAATGCACTTTAAATGGAATTACGAACCACCTACACCAGACGAGAAGAAGGCAGCTGACGAGCTGGCTACGAAACTGAGCATCAGCCCCATCTTGTCATCGCTCCTCATCAGGCGTGGCATAACCACAGAGTCAGCAGCCAAGCGCTATTTCCGGCCGCAACTGGCCGACCTCATCAACCCATTCTTGATGAAAGACATGGACATCGCAGTAGACAGACTGAACGATGCCATGGGTCGCAAGGAGAGAATATTGGTTTATGGCGACTACGACGTGGATGGATGCACGGCGGTAGCTCTGGTGTACAAGTTTCTGCAGCAATTCTACTCCAACATCGACTACTATATCCCCGACCGTTACGAAGAGGGCTATGGTATCAGCACGAAGGGATTGGAATATGCTCAAAGAAACGGTGTGAAATTGGTCATCATCCTCGACTGCGGAATCAAGGCCGTCGAGGAAATTGCCCAAGCGAAGCGCATGGGCATTGATTTCATCATTTGCGACCATCACGTCCCCGACGACGTGATGCCTGATGCGGTGGCGGTCCTCAACCCGAAGCGTGAGGACGACACCTATCCTTTCAAGCATCTCAGTGGCTGCGGCGTGGGATTCAAGTTCATGCAAGCGTTTGCAAAGAACAACAACATCCCCTTCTCGCGCCTCATCCCCCTTCTCGACTTCTGCGCCGTAAGCATCGCCGCCGACATCGTGCCGGTGACGGAGGAGAACCGCATCCTCGCCTTCCATGGACTGAAGCAACTGAATGTCAACCCCAGCATCGGGTTGAAAGCCATCATCGACATCTGCGGCCTCAGCGGGCGGGAACTCTCCATGAGCGACATCGTCTTCAAAATCGGGCCACGCATCAATGCCTCGGGGCGCATGGAAAATGGCAAGGAGAGCGTGGACTTGCTCATTGAGCGTGACTTCGGCACCGCCCTCCACAAAGCCCGACATCTCAACCATTACAACGAGCAACGCAAGGACATCGACAAGCAGATGACGGAGGAAGCCAACCAGATCGTGGCGAAATTGGAGAGCCAGAAACACCAGGCCAGCATCGTGCTCTATGACGAGAACTGGAAGAAGGGTGTCATCGGCATCGTGGCATCACGACTGACGGAAATCTATTTCCGGCCGACCGTGGTGCTCACCCGCGAAGGAGACCTTGCCACCGGCTCCGCACGCAGCGTGGCAGGCTTCGACGTCTATTCCGCCATCAAGCACTGCCGGGACTTGCTGCTCAACTTCGGCGGCCATACCTATGCCGCCGGCCTCACCTTGAGATGGGATGACATCAAGAAGTTCCGCGGCCGGTTCCAGCAATACGTGGAGGAACACATCCAACCCGAGCAGACGGAAGCCATACTCAACATCGACGCCGTCATCGACTTCAAGGACATCTCGTCGAAACGTCTTTTCAACGAGTTGAAGCGTCTGGCACCCTTCGGTCCCGGCAACGAGAAGCCCCTCTTCTGCACCGTGGGCGTCTATGACTTCGGCACGAGCAAGGTCGTGGGGCGCGAGCAGGAGCACATCAAACTGGAACTGGTGGACTCCAAGTCGAGCCATGTGATGAACGGCATCGCCTTCGGACAAAGCGCCGCCGCCCGATACATCAAGTCGAAGCGCAGTTTCGACATCGTCTATACCATCGAGGAGAACATCTACAAGCACGGCAGCGTGCAACTCCAGATAGAAGACATCCGCCAGGCGGAGGAAGAGAAGGCCGAGACACCTTAAGGTCGGACAAGGAAGGGGGGGGGACATCGTGGACAAATACCAGGAAATCCTGCACAAATACTGGGGGTATGACGACTTTCGGGGCATCCAGCGTGACATCATAGAGAGCATCGATGGAGGACACGACACCCTGGGCCTCATGCCCACAGGTGGCGGCAAGAGCATCACCTTCCAGGTGCCCGCACTTTTGAAAGAGGGGGTGTGCGTGGTGGTGACACCCCTCATCGCCTTGATGAAGGACCAGGTGGCACACCTCCGGGCAAAAGGCATCCTCGCCTCAGCCATCTATTCCGGGATGACCCATCAGGAAATCGTCACCACGCTCGACAATGCCGTCTTCGGGGGAGTGGAAATCCTTTATGTATCCCCCGAACGCCTCGCTTCCGAACTATTCCTCGTCAAGTTCAGCCATATGAAGGTGAGTTTCATCACTGTCGATGAAGCTCACTGCATCAGCCAATGGGGCTACGACTTCCGCCCGTCCTACCTGTGCATCGCCGACATCAGGCGCATCAAACCCGACGTCCCTGTTCTCGCACTCACCGCCACGGCCACGCCACAAGTCGTGGACGACATCCAGGAGCGGTTGGCATTTGCGGAGAAACGGGTGTTCCGTATGAGTTTCGAGCGGAAGAACCTCGCCTATATCGTGCGCCAGACCGATGACAAACAAGCAGAACTGCTGCATATCCTCAAAGCGGTGAAAGGGAGCGGCATCGTGTATGCCAGAAGCCGGAAACGCACGAAGGAGACTTCGGAATGGCTCAACCAGCAAGGCATCTCCTCCACTTTCTACCACGCAGGGCTGGAGTCGGCGCTGAAAGACGTGAGGCAGAAAGAATGGCAGGCGGGAAAGACCAGGGTGATGGTCGCCACCAACGCCTTCGGCATGGGCATCGACAAGCCCGACGTGCGCTTCGTGGTACACGTCGACTGCCCCGACTCCCTGGAAGCCTATTTCCAGGAAGCGGGACGTGCCGGCCGCGATGGCAAGAAAGCCTATGCCGTGTTGCTCTACAACTCCTCCGACAAGCGAAAACTCAACAAGCGTGTCAGCGACACCTTCCCCGAGAAGGAATATGTGCGACAGGTCTACGACCACTTGGCAGACTTCTTCCAAATGGGCGTGGGAACCGGCGAGGCGACGACACACGAGTTCGACATCGACAAGTTCTGCCGCAACTTCCACCATTTCCCCGTACATGTGGAATCGGCGTTGAAAATCCTCCAGAGGGCCGGCTACGTGGAATATGATGCCGACCCCGACAACAGTGCGCGAGTGAAGTTCATGCTCTCACGCGACCAATTATACCTGCTGGAGCGGACGACGCCCAACGAGGAAAAGGTGATTACCGCGCTTTTGAGGATGTATGGAGGCCTCTTCGCCGACTACTGCTTCATCGACGAGAGTGCAGTGGCCTACAAGGCAGGAATTGACCGCAGTGAAGTATACATGGTCCTCAAGGGACTCAGCAAGCGCAACATCCTGCATTTCATTCCCCAGAGACAGATTCCCGCCGTCTATTACACCCAACGTCGTGAGGACGGGCACAGGCTCATGATCACCAAGGAGGTGTATGAGGACCGGAAAGCCAGTTATGTGGAGCGCATCAACAGCATGGCAGGCTATGCCACCAACGACAACGTGTGCAGAAGTCGACAACTCCTCCGCTACTTCGGCGAGACACGCTCCACCGACTGCGGACAGTGTGATGTCTGCCTGGCACACCGGCCGAAGGTGGAAACTGAAAAAGGGGAGTCGGGGGCTCGACAGAAAATCCTGCAACTCCTTTCCGACCATCAGCGACACCACATCGCCGAACTGAACGCACTCTTGCTCCCGACACAGCAAGTCAACAACGCCTTGCAGCAACTCATCCACGAAGAACTCGTCCATGTCGCCGGTGCCTTCCTCTTGTTGGAGGAAGGATAGGGAAAAGTGACAATCGTCCCGGGGGTTGACACCCCCGTCTGTGTTCTTTCACCCCTTCGGGGTTGGTGCCCTTTAACTCCATCTCCCCTCCGGACGGGCAAGTGGACATATGTCCCTTTAACTCCTCTTTAACTCCTCTTTAACTCCTCTTTAACTCCTCTTTAACTCCTCTTTAACTCCTCTTTAACTCCTCTTTAACTCCCTTTTAACTCCCCCAAAACAGACATATGTCCCTTTAACTCCCCTTTAACTCCTCTTTAACTCCCCTTTAACTCCCCTAAAACAGACATACGTCCCTTTAACTCCCTTTTAACTCCTCTTTAACTCCCCCAAAAAAGACATAAGTCCCTTTAACTCCTCTTTAACTCCCGAAAGATACCAGTCCTTAGACCCAAATCCACAACCCTCCCTTCAATTCGTCGAAGAAATCCCCCCCATTCGTCGAAAATCATCTTGCTTTACCCCCGTCTCATCCTATCTTTGCAACGTGTTTTGAAAAAACTAAGACAAAGATATGAAACAACTATTCACCATCATCGCCATAGCCTTCTGCTCCACGGTTGCCGCACAAAACGACAGCATCACTAATGACTCCGTGAAATGGGAGAAACAACTTGATGAGGTCACCGTGGTGCACCAGAAGAAACTGGTGAAAATGGAAACCGACAAAATGACATACAAGGTGAGCCAGGACGAGGACTCCAAGACCGCCACCGTGCTCGACATGCTCCGAAAGGTTCCCATGGTGACCGTCGACGGACAGGACAACATCTCCGTCAACGGCTCCTCCTCCTTCCAGATTTACGTGGACGGCAAGCCCAATCCCATGATTTCGGCAAATGCCAGCGTGGTGCTCAAAAGCATGCCCGCCACCGCAGTGAAAGACATCGAGGTAGTGACCAACCCCGGTGCCAAGTATGACGCGGAGGGAGCCGGTGGCATCCTCAACCTCATCATGAACAAGCAAAGCGGCGTCAGCCTCGATGGCTACAATGGAACCATCCGTGCCATGGCCAGCACCACCAACACCGGCCTGGGAGCCTTCCTCAGCGGACAGAAAGGGAAACTCTCCTACAGCGCCAACGCCAACTATAGCCAGATGAAGCCCGGCACGACGAAGATGGAAACCACCCGCACCGCCGACGACGGGTCGACGATGTTGTCGGAAATCACTTCCAAGACGAAAATACCTTTCGTCATGGGTAGTTTCTCTCTGGGCTACGAACTCGACCCGATGAGTAGCGTCAACGCCTCGGCGTCTGTCACCTCCTTCCAGATGAAAAACAACGGCCACTCGCTGATGAACATGGCAGGAGGCACCTATGGCACCGGCTTCAGTTACGGCTACGACATGGACATGAAGAGCCGCAGGACATCCTTCTCCGGCAGCCTCGACTACCAACGCTTCCTTAACGAAGAGCGCACCAGTCAGTTTTCCATCACCTACCTCCTTTCGCTTAGCCCCACAAAGACCGAGCAAAGCAATGAACCGGAAAGCAACCTGCAATCCGCCATCGACCTCACCACGCAGATGGACAATGAAGAGAACACCACGCAGCACATCCTGCAGGCCGATTACACCACACCGATAGGGGAAAACCAAAAACTCAACGCCGGACTCAAACTCACCTCGCACCACGCCACCACCGAATCCACCACCAACAACATCGCCAATATGGACTACAGCCATACCAACAACATCCTCGCCGGATATGCTGAGTATGAAAGGACCATGGGCAAGTTCACCGCAAAGGGAGGCCTGCGCTACGAACAGACCTGGCAGGACGTGGAATACAAACTGGGCAACGGAGCCGACTTCTCCAAGACCTACGGCAACCTCGTCCCTTCGGCAAGCCTTTCCTACCAGGCTTCGATGACGAGCAACATCGGACTCACCTACAACATGCGCATCACGCGACCGGGCATCACATACCTTAACCCCTACAAGGACAGCAGCACGCCCACCGCACTCACCTACGGCAACCCGGACCTCTCCACCGAGACTTCCAACAACATCGGGTTGGTGTACAACTTCTACACGCCGAAACTGATGGTGAGCGCAAAACTCAACCAGAACTTCCACAACGACGGCATACAGCAGTACAGTTTCTTACAGAACGGCATACTGCACACCACTTACGGAAACATCGTGGAGAGCAGCGAGACAGGACTGAACGTGTTCGCCAACTGGCTTCTGCACAAGAACACACGACTCTTCCTCAACGGAGGGATTGCCTACAACCATATGAACAGCGACGAACTCAACGCCAGCAACCACGGATGGGAAGGAAACGCCATGGTGGGACTGCAGCAGACCTTGCCTCTCGACTTCAAACTCAGCACCTACCTCATCACCTCCACGAAGACATACACCCTCCAGGGATGGACCTCCAGTTTCAACCTCCTCACCGCCTCCCTCACCAAGAGTTTCTTCAACGACAAACTTTCCGTGGGCGTCATGGCCACCACGGGACTCACCAAGGGAGGGGAACTCAGTTTGGAGACCTACAGCCGTGGAGCCGACTTCACCAACCATTCCAAAATCAACGTCCCCATCCAGAACATAGGCATCAACATCAGTTACAACTTCGGCAACACCAAGCGCCAGGCCAAGATGCATGTGTCGAAAGTGGAGAACGACTTCATCGAGCAACAGTCGCAGGGAGAGATGATTAACAGCGTGGGCAACCAAGGACAAGGGCAACAACAAATACCATATTGAAATACAATAAAATCACCAGTAAGATGTAAAAATTCATCAAGCATTATCAACTATCAAAAAAAACAACTAACTTTGCAGCTATGATGAAAATGGAAAAGAAAGACAGACAAATTTTGCTGGTGCAGCTGGCGGCATGGGCGGTGATTCTCATCACCCCCATGCTGGCCGTGTTGTTCACCTCCTTCAACATCGAAGCCACTTTGAGGACGGGAATAATGGTGCTGTTCACACTGTTTTCACCACTCGTGCTCTACTTCCTCAACTTCTACGTCTTCGAGCCTTTCCTTTTCTACAAGAGACGATTCTTCTGGTTCACCCTGGCCAATCTCGTGGTCATCGCCATCCTCAACTTTGGCGTTTACCATATGTTCAGTTTCATGGCCAGCCATAACATGCCGCTGTGGTGGAAAATCGACACGTTGCTCAGGTTCTTTGTCCATTTCCTGCTCATTTTCGCTACCATCACGCTGGCCATCGGCATCAGGCATTTCCTCCGTGTGCGGCGAATCAAACAACAACTTGAAGAGGAGAAGGCGAAGAGCATGGAAGCCGAACTGGCATGGTTGAAAAGCCAGATCAATCCACACTTCCTCTTCAACACGCTCAACAACATCTCCAGCCTCGTGCAGATAGACCCCGATGCGTCACAAGACGCCATCGCCCAACTCAGCGACCTGCTGCGCTATGCCATGTATGAGACGCAGAAGCCCCACGTGTCGCTGGCTGGTGAGGTGGAATTCATGAAAAACTATGTGGAACTGATGCGCCTCCGTTGCAACGAGAAGACCACCATCACCACCCGTTTCGACGTGCCGAGCCATGTGGAGGTGGCGCCGCTGCTCTTCATCTCACTCATCGAGAACGCCTTCAAGCACGGGGTGAGCAACACGAAAACTTCGTTCATCGACATCAGCCTGACGATGGAAGACGGGCTGCTGACATTCATATGCGACAACAGCAACCACCCCAAGGACGAGAAAGACCGCAGCGGCTCGGGAATAGGCATCGAGAACACACGAAGGCGGCTCAACCTCCTCTACAAGGACAACCATCAATGGGAGCAGACCCTCGAAGATGACATCTACCACGTGAAAATCACACTCAAACCATGAACCCTCTCAAATGCATCATCGTAGATGACGAGCCCCTGGCCGTCAAACTCATCCAATCGTTTGTGGAACGCACGCCAAGCCTTGAACTGCTTTCCGCACACACCGACCCCGTGGAAGCCCTCGAAGCCATCCGTAGCGGAGAGGCCAACCTTGTCTTCCTCGACATACAGATGCCCGACATCGACGGGATGGAATTGGCGCGCTCCGTTCCTTCCACCACACGCATCATCTTCACCACGGCATTCAAGGAATATGCCTTCGAGAGTTACGAGGTGTCGGCGCTCGACTTCCTCCTCAAGCCCATACGCTATGTGAAATTCTTGGCTGCCGTGGAGAAAGCCCAGCAATGGTTTGAGAGGACCCCCAGCACGGAGGACGGCACGTCGCAAGAGACCAGCGCCTCACCCGCCACCACCACCATCTACATCAAGGTGGATGGCGAGTTGCGCCAAGTGTTGTTCGACAGCATCCTTTATGTCGCGGGCATGAAGGACTATGTCATGTTCTACCTGAAGAACGAGAGGAAACCCCTCATCACACACCTCACCATGAAGGCGGTAGAGGACATGTTGCCATCGACGAAGTTCCTCCGTGTGCACCGCTCCTACATCGTCGCCCTGGACAGCATCAGGAAGGTGGACCGCAACGACTGCGTCTATATCGGCGACGAAATCATACACGTCACCAGCGGATATGCCGATGCCTTCCACCAATACTTGAAGCAACTCACCCCGTGATTTTTCAAGGTTTTTCTTTGCCTAAATCAAGAAAAACAAGGATACGCCGATGCATGAGATGATGGCACCAGCGATGCTTTTCATCGTAATAGGTTGTTTGAAAAGCCATCGGGAGGGCCAGAGGATAAGTATGGGGGTGAGAGCCATCAACGTGGAAGCGATGCCTGCCTCCGTGAACTGCACGGCCATGAGGGAGAACCCCACACCGATGAACGGCCCGGAGAAGACGGCAATGACCGTGGCGGCCATCCCTCTCCATTCATGTATGCTGGACTGCATCCGCCGTGCCTCGCCGCGCATCAAAAGCCAAAGAGAGAAGCCGGCGAATCCCGCCATGCAGCGAATCATGTTGGAGGCGAATGGCAGGAAACCTTCCACTGAGGGCAGCAGATGGCCTGGCACGTCGGCGACATAATGGTCGAGTCCTATCTTGCTGAGGACAAGCCCTACGCCTTGTCCCAATCCGGCACCGATGCCAAAGAGGATTCCCTTGGCAGGCAGCGTCACCGAAATCTTATGATGCCCCCCTCTTCCAAGCACTGATATGGCGATGCCGGTCAAGGTCACTGCCATGGCCAGTAGGGCGCTCCACGACAAGGTCTGTCCCAGCATCACCCATGCGGTGATGGCCGTGAACATGGGAGCAAGTGTCATGAACAGTTGTCCGTAACGCGAACCGATGGAGAGGTAGCAGTTGAACAAACACCAGTCTCCGAAGAAATAGCCGACCACACCCGACAGCAGCAGCCAGCCCCAGGTCTCCTTGCTGGCAAATTCAGGATAAGGACTTCCGAAAATGACAACCATCAGCAGGGCCGACAACAGAAGTGCCAGACCCATCCGCCAGACGTTCATCACAAAGACACCCAGTTTGCGGCTTCCAATCTCGCTGGCCAGGGCGGCAACCGTCCAAGAACAGGCTACACCGAGTGAAATGATTTCTCCAAGATATCTCATTTTCCTTATTTGAGGGCCAAAGGTAGTGAAAAATGTGATGATGTGAGAAAAAAGCAGACAAAAATACCTTTGATGTCCCATTTTTTGCTGCTATTCCCCCATCCTCAGCAATTATCCATGGAGTCTGCCGAGCGTGAGCAACTTCGACCGCAGGTCAATTTAAGAAAATATAATTTTCGATAAAAATTTGTCTTTCCTCTAAATAAAAGCAAAAACTTTATCCCGACGGGCTTGTCAATCCGTTTTTTTACCTATATTTGCAGCATGATGAGACGAATGGCTTTTTTTCTGATGATGGCTTTCGCCAGCATGGCGGCGAACGCACAGGACGTCGGTGGAGGGTACAACACCACCGACCTGCAGGAGGTGCAGCCGCCGTTGAAAGTCGTGGACACCTACAACGCCGCCCAGGCGGTGAGGGAATACACCCCGGAGGAGTATGCCGCCAGCAGACTTCCCCGGGAAGAGCGTCGCGACACCCTTCATCTTCCCACGCTCGACAACCTGGGACAGGTGTGGTCCACGCGAATGCCTTTCTTCAGACCGGGATGGAGCACATGGGACTTGCACCAAGGCCTTAATGTCAACATCGGGGCGTCCGTCTTCGCCAGTTTTGGGAAGCATGCGCCCCACGGAGCCGGTTTCGGACAAAGCATCTCGGCGATGTATGCCATGCCTATCACTTCCAAACTCTCCATGGCGGTGGGAGGGTATTTCAACAACCTCTATTGGGACCATGATGCTTATCGCAGTGCGGGATTGTCTGCTGTGTTGGGTTATCGATTCAATGACCATTGGGAGGCTTTTCTCTATGGCCAGAAGTCCATCACTGAAAACCGCTTCACACCCTATCCCCTTTATGACATGGGCGACCTGGGCGATAGGATAGGGGCGGCCGTCAGATACAATGTCAACCCCTCCTTCAGCGTGGAAATGTCCGTCGAGCACAGTTCATGGCCACGCCGGGAATCCATGCACGACACCTATATGCAAATGCCGAAAGAACGTAAATAGTTCTTTCGGCATTTGCTGTTTTTTCCTTGTCTTTCTTCGACGTATTACAGTGGCAGTGGTTCGCCGCTTTCGATGAATTGCAGTTCCTTTTCAGAGATTATTGCAAGATCGCTTGCAGAGAATGGTGAAAGGTATGGAGTTTATGGTGTTCATGTAACAAATGTAGATCCTTTATTCCCAGGATTTCATGATAAAGGAGTAGGTACTGAAGTTATTTGGGGACAACATGGATCAGCACCATATCTAAAAAGTGTACATGGAAATTCTTTTAAAAATCTTGATAGAACAGTTGAATTAGGATATAAAAAAGGTGGAAAATTGTTAAAAAGAACGAAATAATTTGCTTTTAGATAAGTAAAACATAATATTATAAATATGGAAAACAAAGGTATTATAGGAGCAATTTGCGGAGATATTATCGGATCTGCATATGAATTTCACAAGACAAAAGACTATTCTTTTGATTTATTAACTCCAAAATCAAAATTTACTGATGATACAGTAATGACTTGTGCAGTAGCAGAATGGTTAATGGAAGACCCAAATCATACTCACAAGGAACTCATCAAAATTATGCATCGTTATGGAGATGAATATCCTTATTCGGGATACGGAGGTATGTTCAAGAAATGGTTAGAAAATAATTGGACAGAACCATATAATTCTTATGGAAATGGATCTGCCATGAGAGTAAGTCCTGTTGCTTATTACGCAAATTCATTAGAAGAAGCACTTCAATTAGCTGAAATCTCAGCAGAGGTAACTCATAATCATCCTGACGGAATAATAGGGGCAAAAGCAGTAGCAGCTGCTATTTATATTATGCGTACTGTAGGTAAATGGTATCCTCACATTGGTTGGGAAAAAGTAAAAGAGTATTGTGAAAAATATTGTTTCTATAAAATGCGATATAAAATGGAGGAATGGGAAGAACACGCTCAAAACTATACTTTTGATGTTACCTGTCAAGGATCTGTTCCAGAAGCAATTCTTTGTGCATTAGGCTCCGTTGATTATGAGTACTGTATTCGTAACGCAGTCTCTCTTGGAGGTGATGCAGATACACAAGCAGCAATTACAGGTGGTATTGTTGCTGCGTATCGTCCTGTTCCAGATCATATTTTAAACCCTTGTCTTGAGCTGCTTGATCCTCCTCTAATTGATGTAATTGAACATTTTAATCAATTTGTAAATATAAAAAAGAGTGAAGCTTGATACCGGGACTATCGAGGAAAAGTAACCCGTAACAAAATCTATAGTGAAGTAGAGATAAAACCGCTCGAAGCCACTCTTCTTTAAATGGAAATCCGTGAGGACATGGAGAGGTGTTGCACGAGGGGTGAGGTGCGTATGTCGATGCCTTTGGCTACGTATTCTCGTCTCCCTCTTCGGAAAACCGTTCTATTTTTGTCTACGGACTCTTAGGACTAAAAGGACTTTATGCGCCAGAGGCGCATTGTTATAGTCTACGGAGTCATGGAATTGGGGAGTTTTTCATGCAGTGCAGCATAAACGCCAAGAATGTTCTGCTGGAACCGCACGTCGACCTACTAGCAAAAGGTTCGTGCTCATATCCCCTAGGGGATATGAGCACGGGCTTTTTGCTCGCAGTGCGCACTGAGAAGGGAAGAATCCCATCTCTACTTTGCCAACCGAGACATAACCAAGCGAGCAGGAAAAAAATCTCTAATTCGATAATTCGGGATGAATCCCATGTTTTTGTTATCCCGAATTAGCGAATTAGCGAATGGATGCCCAAAAGGGATGGATGACAAAGAATTCTCTAATTCGATAATTCGGGATGAATTATTCTATCCCATGTTCTTGATTATCACGAATTAGAGAGATTTGTCGAAGACCCACGACAGATAGGGAGTAATTAGCGAATTATTTACGCCCTTCGGGTCGTGTGCACAGTATAGAAGGGATTCTTCGACCGCAGGTCAATTTTCAAAGTTGCGATTAAGAGAGGGCAGACCAAGCTTGCTTGGAGTCTGCCGAGCGTGAGCAACTTCGACCGCAGGTCAATCTACTTAAGTTTCTTCAGCGTTTCCTTGGCGTAGTTGTCGCCCATGATGGCAGCCTTGTTGACCCATTGGCGGCCTAAGTCTTTGTTGCGTTTGACGCCGTAGCCGTAGTAGTAGCAGATGCCCACGCCTGTTTCTGCTGCCGGGAAATTCTGTAAGGCGGCTTTCTCCATCCAGTGGAAGGCCTGTTCGTAGTTCTGTGCCACGCCCATGCCGTTGAAGAACATGTTGCCGATGTTGTATTGAGCCTCGGGAATGTCCTGCTCGGCTGCCTTGAGGTACCAGGCGGCGGCTTCCTCGTAGTCTTGGGGGACGGCGATGCCATTGTCATAGAACCTGCCCAAGGAGAGTTGTGCGGCGGCGTTGCCCTGCTGTGCTGCCTTGGTGAAATACTCCACGGCCTTTCCATAGTCTTGTTCCACGCCTTCCCCTTTGGAGTATAGTTTGGCCACCTCGTTTTGCGCCTTGTCGTTTCCTTTGTTGGCCAACTGCAGGTAGTAATTGAACGCCTTCGTGGCATCTTTCTCCACCCCTTCGCCGATGAGGTAACTGTTGGCAAGGCTGAACAAGGCGTTGCTGTTGCCTTGTGCGGCGGCTTTCTCCCACCATTTCACAGCCTGGGCGTAGTCGAGGTCCACGCCTTTCATCTGCGAGTAGCACAAGCCAAGGTTGAACTGCGCTCCAGCATGTCCCTTGTTCGCAGCCTTGGTATACCATTCCACGGCTTTCTTGTAGTTCTTGTCAAACCCATCGCCGCCGGCGTCGTAGCAGTGGCCTATGCTGTTCATGGCTTGCATGCTGCCTTTGTCTGCGGCTTTCGTATACCATGCCACGGCAGCATTCATGTCCTTGGGCACGCCGTAACCCATCTCATAGCAGTAGGCCAGGTTGAACTGTGCCTCGATGTTGCCCTTGTTGGCAGCCTTGGTGTACCATTGCACGGCTTCGGCGAAATCCGCTTTCACGCCTTTCCCGCCAAGGAGGCAGTTGGCCAGTTCTACTTGTGCTTTCACATTGCCAGCATTGGCGTTCTTGCGCAGTGTGGCGATGTCGGTGGTTTGTGCTGTGGCTGTCAGTGAGATGAAGACCGCCACGAGGATGATGATGATATTTTTTCTGACCATTGTCTTGTATGCTTGGTTAAAACGCTGCAAAATTAGGCAAAAAACCGCATTTATGAGTCTATAGCGACAAGAAATTAAGATTTCTTTAGAGGTTATAGGAAAACTATTGCCCTTAGGAAGAATAGCACTAAAGTTCCATCACCCGGAAAGAGTATGGGGGCAGGGTGAGGGTGCCGCTGTTCACGGTGCCTTTCTCCGTTGTGACTTGTTGGTCGGCAGGTTTGCCGCTAAACCCCTCGTAGGGAGTGCCTTCCGGGATGCTCAGTCCCTCGACTTGGAGTGTAAGTGCTACGGGAAGGGCGTTGACCACCTTCAGGTGGCGCTTGCCCGTCTTGCTGTCCTCCACCACGCTGGCCACCACGCGGCGGGAAATGCTCTCGTCGGCAGTCATGGTGGAGTTGACATAATGGTCGCCGCTGTGGATGGAGAAGAGGCGTTGTGTCTCATACGAGGGTGTGGCACGTATTTCCGTATTGGTGAAGTAGATGAGGTCGGGGTTCCAGTTGTGGTGCTTGTCCTTGGCGAGCAACGGGGCGTAAGAGGTCATCGCCACCACGTCGCCGTTGCGCTCCACATTGCAGAGGTGGATGGCTTCGGCCAGGGCGGTCTCCACGTTGCTGCGCTTCTCCTTAGTGCTGGCGGCATATTCTCCGAGGTATACCTTGGCCTCCTTGCGGTCGTAGTTGTCGTAGTAGTCCTGGTGGTTGATGAACCACCCCGTGCTCTCGTAGTAGTGCTCGTCCACCATGTCGATGATGTCATGGTGTTTGTTGGCGTAATCCCATCCCTCGGCATAGTCGGCAGAGGGGGAGTGGAAGGGCCCCACCGTGCCGCAGACGACGATGTCGGGATATTTCTCCTTGATGGCCTTGCAGAGCATGCCGTAACGCTCCTCGAAGACCGACGAGAAGAGGTCTTCATTGCCGATGCCCACGTATTTCAGGTGGAAGGGTTCGGGATGGCCTGCCTCCGCACGCAGTCGTGCCCATCGGCTGGTGGCGGGGTTGCCATTGGCCCATTCTATCATGTTGAGAATCTCTTGGCAGTAGGCTTCCATCTCCTCCATGGGGATGCCTCCCTGCTGGCCGCCATAGCCTTCGCTGTTGGCCGCCGAGTTCTGGCATGGCACGCCGCCGGCGAGCACCGGGAGCGGCTCGGCGCCGATGTCCTCACAGAACAGGAAATACTCATAGAATCCCAGGCCGCGTGTCTGGTGATAGCCCCAGATGTTGAAGTCGGGCTTGCGGTCCTGGAGCGGTCCCACGGTGTGGTTCCAGTGGTAGATGTTGTCGATGCCCTGGCCGTGGCTCATGCACCCGCCGGGGAAGCGCACGAACTTGGGATGTAGGTCGGCGATGACTTGCGCGAGGTCTTTGCGCAGGCCGTTCTTGTGGTTGTGGAATGTCTCTTGGGGGAAGAGGCTCACCATGTCGACAGCCGCCTTGCCTTTCTTCAGGGGTGTGAGGCGTAGGGAGCATGTCAGGATGTCGTCGCCGGCGGGACGCGTCTTGGGCTGGTTGGTGTTGAGCACGGCGGTGTATTGTTGCCACTCCGTGCCGCGTGTGGTGAGTTTGCTCTCCGCCAGCACCTCGCCGTTGGAAGTCACCAGTTGCACGAGCCATTGTTTCTTCTTGCAGTCGATGTTGCGCACATGCATGGAGAAGTCGTATGCCTGGCCTGGGGCGGGATCCATGATGCCGTCCCAGCCCTCGTTGGTGATGGGGTCGGCTTCCAACACCACGTAGTGAGGATTGTTGGCGCTCAACGGGTTGTCGGTCTCCACCGTGATGGGGGAGGGTGAGGTCCACGCTGTTGTGGCGTTCCACTCTTTGCGGTCTTGCGGTGAATACTCGAAGTCGCGGTTCTGCAGCAGTTCGGCATAGAGTCCTCCATCAGCGGCATAACTGATGTCCTCGAAGAAGATGCCAATGAGTTTGTCGCTGATGGCTTTCTTCTCCCCGGTACGCACGGTGAGGGTGGCGCTGGCAGTCTGGAGGCCTTGGAAGCGGGTGGCGTCGTCGCCCATCCGCTCGGCACTCATCTCACTGTCGCGGCGCAGCAGTTCGAAGTGGGTGAGCAACTGGATGAGTTCGCCTTGGCTGATGTCGAAAATCTGGCCTTCGTATTCGCGGCCGCCGATGGTGACGCTGGAGGTGCCCCATGCGGCGTCGCCGATGCTGCTCTCCACGTCGGGCGAGAAGGTGCGGAAGTCATTGGATGCAAAGACGTAGCGCCGCTCGTTGCCCGACTTGTAATAGATGTCGAACATGCCCTCGTCGCCCTCGAAGACGATGGGTCTCTCGCAGGAGCGGGTGCTCATCTTCGGATAGTCCTGAGGTCTCCATGTGATGAGGTCGGCGCTGTAGGCGGCGGCGAAGGTGGGGGCGTTGTCGTTCACTTGCCACACGGCGCGCCATGTGCCGTCGGCGGTATGCACGAGGTTGGGGTGGTACATCCGTTTCTCCACCCCCCACTGGCCGTAGTCGCAAGAGCAGAGTTGGCCGATTTCGTGCCATTGGTTGTCGAAGTCGAGGTAGGCGGCGTGCAGGCCGGCGTGTTCTCCGGGACAATAGGTGAAGATTTGCCGGAGGATGTCGTCGCCCTCGTTTTGGGCGAGAGCAGGTCGGGGAATCAAGAACGTCATTCCGATGACGATGATACCTGTCAGTTGTCGTGTGAAGTGTGTCATTTGTGTGTATGTTTTATTTCTTTCAATCTTCAATATTCAATAAAAACCCCCTTTCCCAGTCCGGCGGGAAGGAGGTCTTTCCCGTCTCGGCGATATTTCGCGTTGGTCCAGATGCCGTCATAGGGCGGTGTGCCGTTGTCGGCGCCTTGCAGGGCGTTGGCCCAGGTGTTCACCACTTCGATGCGCAACGTGTTCTTCCCGCGCCGCACGGCCTTGGTGATGTCCACCAGGTGGGGTTGGAGCCATGTCGTGCCGCAGCAGACGCCGTTGACATAGACGGTGGCGATGTCGTGCACCTCTTCGAGGCGGAGCCAGATTTTGCCAGCCTTTATGGGCTTTAAGGCCTTTAAGTTTTTTCCCTTAAGCCTGAAGGTGGTCTCATAAGTGGCGTGGCCGGAATAGTATTTGATGGCCGGGTCGTCATGTTCCTGCCAACCCCTGTCGAGGTCGGAGGTGGTGCTCAGGCCGGTCTCCTCGAAAGTCAGTTGCCATTCGCCACTCACCTCTGTCGTATGGGTGGGAGGGCGGCGGCCTTGACGGGTGTCTCCTTGCGGGGTGAGTCTTTCTTCTGGGCACTCTTCATCGGTGACGATGAAGAAGATGGAGGCCCCTGGGCGAAGGGTGATGGTGTCGTTTGTCAGGCAGATGGTGTCGTCCATCGTGTCGTGGAGGTAGTGATGCTTTCCTTGTGCGCGGCAGCGGGGGACGAAGGTGATGGTCGTGGCGGTCGTGTTGCAGAGGAAATAGAGGTCCGTGTGGGTGTGATTGTCGCTACGGTGGGCGTAGTCGATGCCTGTTGGCAGGATGATGTCGGGCGGAATGCCGAGGCTGGAGAGGTCGGAGGCAGTCCAAGGAGTGTCGATGATGGTGGCGCCCTGGCGGCGCAGTTCCTCGATTTTCTTGCGTCCCGTGTTGATGTTGTCGGGATTCATTTTGTGTGCACCGGGCACCACGATGGCGGCATAGCGCATGCCGTCGCGGGTGACGATGGTGCCGTCGTCCACGTGCATGCCGTCGAGCACGTCGTGGTTGAACGAATCGTATTTGTAGCCGTGCAGGGGATTGACCCATTCTTCCGCCTTGGTCATGTTTTTCGTGTGGGTGACCCCCACGGGACTGGTTTCCAACGGCTGGCCTACGTTGGCTTGGCGGAGGGCTTCGCGGTGGAGCAACGAGTCGCCGAAGAGGCCGGGGAGGAAGTCGATGAGCCGTTCGGGAAGGAGGGCGCGTCGTGGCACTTCGTCACCGATGTATACGGCGAGGTCCTCCACGGGTTTCCCGGCCTGGAGGTTGCATTGCGTGAGGGTGGCATATCGGGTGAAGGCGGGCATCTCGCGCCACCATGTGTTGTCGCGCTGGAAGAAGGTGCCTATGCCGTCGAGCGTCATGCCGGGCTTGCGGTCGGGCCACGGGTTGTGGGTGTTCACATGGAACACGATGCTGTTGATGCCCAGACAGTAGTTGCGGTCCAACAAGGGTTTGAGCAAGGCTGGTGTCTCGTCCCATGTCCCGCGGACCTCGGTGAACCCTTCGGCCTGGATGATGTCCTTCCCATAGGCGTGGGCGGCGCTGATGGCGTCGAGCATGTCGTTGGGCTTGTCGTGTGTGTGGGAGTTGAGCCAGAACTCGCCCATGGGCAGGTCTGCGTGGCAGAAGTGGAGTAGGCCGTCGCTCACCATCGTGGGGGCGACACATTCGGCCGACAACTTCACGCCGTATTTGCGGGCGGCTCGCTCCATCTCTGCAAAGAACACCTCGTCCACCAATTCGGCGATGGTGAGTCGGATGTCGCGGAGCACCGAGTCGGCGCGTTCGCTGCCGCCAACCGGCACGCCGGCATAGACGGGAAGCCAGGGGTGCAGGTCGTAACCGCGCCGGTGCTCAAATTCCTGGGCGAAATGCTCTCCCCAGTTCTGGGAACCACATTCCCAACTGTCCACATGCAAGCGGTGGATGCCACGGGCATTGTTATGCTGGAAGATGGTGTCAAACCAATGGGTGAGTTGTTGCCTGATGGCTTTGCGA
This sequence comes from Prevotella sp., assembly GCA_017619375.1. Taxonomy (GTDB): domain Bacteria; phylum Bacteroidota; class Bacteroidia; order Bacteroidales; family Bacteroidaceae; genus Prevotella. The sequence continues at coordinate 87,501 of JAFZSL010000017.1, forward strand.
GAAAACTTGTCGCACTCCAGGCCACGACCGCCGCCACCCGTGGCATTGGTGTGACCGGTGGAGGTGTGCCCCATTCGGAGCACGCGCCATTGGCCAGGGGGCAGCACGGCTGTGCCACCAGCAGGGAGGATGACGGGAGTCATCAGATTACTCCAATCACTCCGATTACTCCAATCGCTCCGACTTCCCTGATGTCCACTCACTCTCCACACCAGGCCCGATTTGCCTTCATAGCCATCGACTACGGCTTCGCTGCCCAGTTGGATGTCGGCCACTTTCAGCACAGGGCGCCATTTTGCGGCATCCATGTCCTCGCTGCCGGGGTCGCTGCCCTCGGGTGTCCAACAAAACTTGAAAAATCGTGCGGTGGTGGCGGGGATGGAGTAGGTGGCTTGTGCGTCGGTGTTCTGCCATCCTTGGCGGGCAGGGTTGATGTCGCACACATGGGTGAATTGTTCGCCGTCGGTGGAGGCCATGACCTTCCACCGATGGGCTTGGTAGTTGTTGCCGCCGGTGACGATGCGTACTTGGCGCAGGGTGAACGGTGCGTCATAGGTGAAAAGTATCTCGCACGGCTCCGTGCTGCGGAAAGGAAATTCCACTGAGGTGACAGGTTTGGCCGGGTCGTGAGCGAGGGGGCTGGTCTGATTACTCCGATTACTCTGATTATTCTTGTCTCCTCCGTCGAGTGGGAAGGCATACACCCCGATGTCTTCGTAATAGCCTTGGAAGGTTTCGGGCTGTCTCAGGGTGACAGCCTCTTTGCCGCCTTCCACGATGGTGTCGGTCCACACCACCTTCTGCATCGACATCTCGGGAGTAATCCATGGGCCGCCGGCGAGAGCGAAACCGTCGGAGAGATGGATGCCTATCTCAAGTCCCAGGCTGTCGGCCACGTGAAAGACGGTGTCCATCCGCTTCCACCATTCTGGCGACAGTTGGCGTGCCGTGCCGCCATGTTCCTCGCCGTCGCTCACGTCCTTGATGGGCATGAGGTAGAACCCGGCGATGCCCGCATCCTTCATCGCTTGGAGGTCGAGGCGTATCCCCTCGTCGCTCACGCAGCCATACATCCAGTACCAGAAGGTCCAGGGACGTGCGTCGCTACTCCTTTTGCCGAACACCATGGCATCGTCCTCCTGTCCCCACGACAAGGAGGGAAGGAAACACAACAGCAACAGCAATCTTTTGATGATGGCGTTCACGATGTTCAAGGGTATGACTATAAATGCAAAGTTAGTCAAAAATCACCAATCATACATAAAAAATGCAGAAAAACTGAAACGGGGTCTTGTGCCCGCCCGAAAAATTCTTAAATTACTCCCTATGGTCGTGGGTCTTAGAAGGACTAGAGCCCCTAGGAAGACTAGAGCTCCTAGAAGGACTAGAGCTACGACTTCGGGGGGAAGGCTACTCGTCGAATCTCCACACGGCGTGGAAGTTATCATTTCCCTCGAGCCAGACGGGTTGTGCCGAGGGACCGTTGAGGTCGGTCGTGTTCACCTTGTTGCGCACGGCGGGAATGACCTTCAGGAGGGCGATACCCGTTTCGGGGAGAGTGTAGAGGATGTGGTCGCGTCCGTCGCGTGGGGTATAGACGCCGACGTTGCCGTCGTAAGATTCCAGGCCGATGCGTCCTTCCTTGGTGCCAATCTGCATCCACGCCACATGGGAGAAGTAGCCCTTGAACTCCGGGTATTCAAAGGACTCGCCAGGGACGGGGTCGTTGTAGTCGTTCTGCCAGAATCCATATTGCGGACCCCGCATACGGTTCTGCCACACGCGATAGGGACCGTCGCCCACCCATTTCTTCCAACTCACCTGTCCCTCGGGGTAGTCGAAACAGAGGCCCATCAGGTCGGCCACGCCGGTGAAGTGATAGTTGGCATTCATTTCCACCGTGCCGTCGTTGAAAAACATCCATTTCACGAGGTCGAGCGAGCCATGACGATAGTGGGCGATGAGCGTGTAGTCTTCGACGGTGAATCCATCGAATGTCCCTTGGTCGTCGTAGAGGGTGTATGCCGTCTTCTTCTCGAAGGCCTCCTTGTCGTCATGGTTGTAGAACTGGTCGAACGAGCGGTCGCTGCGTCGTGCCACCACGAGGCGCGGACCGTTGGTGATGGACAGTTGTTTCTTTCCGACCGTCACGCCTTGCAGCCGCCCGTCTTCCTTGGAAAAGGTGTAGGTGCGGTTGGCGGCGCTCACCACATAGCGTGTGGAGTCCTCGACAACGGTTATTGGGGCGATGGTTTTGGCTTCATCCCTCATAATGTCTTTGGCAAAACGCCAGGTGAAAATTTCCTCACCGTGAGGGTCGGTGGCGCTCACCTCCAACACGTCGGCACCAGAGGGACGGTTGGGTAGGGGCATGGTGGTAGCATAGCCGGGTGGGAGTTCGGGCATCTTCAACACCCCTTTGCTCACCTCCTGCTCCTTGTCGCCACCGAAAGGTGGCATTTCCAGCCAACGGTAGGTGAAACGACAGTCTTTCAGGTTGGTGAAATCGTAATTGTTCTCCACTGCCAACACATCGTCAAGCATCCACAGTTGGATGGGGCTCCACACTTGTTTGATGGTGTAATATGACCCTTCTTTTTCGAAATGTGGTCCCACGATGCCGTCGGCGCCGAAATTGCCCACGCAGTCGATGATGCCGTTTTGGTCGGTGCGCACCACGCCCTCGTCGGCGAGGTCCCAGAGGAAGCCGCCGGCGCAACGCGGGTTGGACATCATCAGTCGCCAGTAGTCGGCGAGGCCTGCGCCGTGGCCGCCGTCGTAGAGGCCGTGTAGGAACTCGGTGGGCATGAAGATTTCTTTCTGCCGCATGTATTCTGCCGTTTCGCCATAGGAGCGGTAGTGCTTTGTCTCAAATCCGTTGCGGTTGGCCCAAGGGTAGAGCACCACGCGCTTCTGGGGGTCCAAGGCGGTGAAGATGGGCTCCAGTTCATAGTTGAAACCTCCTTCATTGCCATTGCTCCAGAAGACCACGGAGGGGTGGTTGACGTCGCGGGTCACCATCTCCTCCACCAGTTGGGTGCCAATCACCGTCTCGTGCGCCCAGTGCCAGCCGCTCAACTCATTGATGACATAGAGGCCCAATGAGTCGCAAGCCTCGAGAAACTCCGGGTCGGCGGGGTAGTGGGAGAGGCGTACGGCGTTCATGTTCATGCTCTTGATGAGTCGCACATCCTCGATGTTCTTCTCCTTCGACAGCGTGCGGCCGCTCTCGGGACGGAAGGAATGGCGGTTGACGCCCTTGAAAATCACCTTGCCGCCGTTGATGTAGACACCATCGCTCTCGCGGTATTCGATGGTGCGGAAACCGAAACGCTCGCGCTCCACGTGCAGCACTTCTCCATTGCTGTCGCGAAGGGTGAAGATGGCGGTGTAGAGATGAGGGGTCTCCGCTGTCCACAGGCGGGGGGCGTTGACTTGGAAGTCGGCTTTATGGTGGTCGGAAGTGCCTGCGGCCATGCCTTTACCCACCACCTTGCCGTGGTCGTCGGTGATTTCCACATCCACTTTGCTGCCGGGAATGGCGCGGTTGAGGAAGATGTCGGCCTGGAAGCGGCCGTCCATGCCGGCGTTCACCGCCACGCGGCGGATGTTGAGCGGCGGTTTGCTCACCACGAAGACGGGACGGATGAGTCCGCCGAAGTTCCAGTAGTCGGCACGGCGTTCGGCCATGTTCACCTGTGTGTTCGCACTCTCCTTGCTCACCTCCACCTCCAGGCGGTTGCTTTTCTTCCCGTAGAAGATGCGGTCGGAGACATCGAGCATGAAACGGGAGAAACCACCTTGGTGACTGCCGCCCTTGCGGCCGTTGATGGTCACGGTGGCGTCGGTCATCGCCGCCTCGAAGACGAGGAAGGTCTGTCGGCCCGCCCACGAAGCGGGGAGGGTGAACTCATATTTGTAGCGCCCTTTCTCGTCGGCAATGCCTTCGGGCGTCGCCTTGCCATAGAAGCGCATGCCGTATTGGTAGGTGCCGAAACCTTGCAACTCCCAGCAGGAGGGTACGCCGATTTTTGTCCATCTGCCGGCATTGCGCCCGTCGGTGCAGTAGAAGTCCCACTCCACCATGTCGTCGCAGCCAGTGCCGCTGAGGTATTGCCGGTGGGTTTCTACGTCGCTTCTTTGGGCGTGCAGGGCGAGGGCGCCAAACAGCACCATGCCTATTGTTGCTATCGTCTTTCTCATAGGGTTTTGTTTTTCTTTTTCGCAACAGTTTTCCCTACTTGTGGAACAAGGTGTCCAATTTGCAGTACTTACTATTTAGCTCTGTTATTCCCCTCGAGGGGAGGGGATATGCGCCCCCCGGGTGTGTTCTTGACATTCTTAGCCCACTTTTTAAAGTGGACTCAATTATAAATTATAAATTATTAATTATCAATTATTAATTATTTCGCTGCTCCGTTGCCAGTGCCGCCGAAAGTGAGGTTTTCGGCACCATTGACCACCACGTTCATGCCCATATTTCCACTAAGAATGATGTCCACCAATGCTGTCACGTCGGTAATGGAGGTGCTTCCGTCGCCGTTGATGTCGGCATTCTTGATGATGAAATTGGCATTGTCTTTACCTAAGATATGGTTCACCAACAATGTCACGTCGGTCACATTGACCTGTCCATCGCCATTCACGTCGCCAATGCTGAAAACGGTGCGGAAGTAGGCGCGGCAGGCATTCACCTTAAAGCCCTCGTTTGTGGGATGGTAGAGCTTGTTGTCGGCGCCCAGGTAGAGTTTGGTTTTGTCTTTGTCACTTTCGCAGATCGCCACGGACGAGTATGTGCCCATGAAATCGGCATAGTCCGTCGTGATGCTGTCCGCAGCGGAACTGTTGCTGACGGTGACACTATAGAATTGGGGTTTGGTGATGTCGAAGTCGCTCTCATGTCCTTCGTAGCCTTCGGGCTTCTCCCACCTGATGATGTAGGGTTTGCCGGCTTCGATGTTATTCAGATTGTCGCTGAAATTCAGTGTTAGTGTGCCGTCATTGAACGTGGCCCCTGTCAGAGTCTTTACAATGGCGCCTTCGAGCGGCGTGCCGGCAAAAGTCGGGGATTGCAAATCCCCTCCAGCGCTTGAGAGCGAGAACGGCAGGCAGAGCGTGTTCCATGTGCCATCCTTGTAGAGTGTACGGTCTTGGAGTGTTACGTCGGCGAAGTAGCCGTCCCTGCCGTTTAGTACAGAGCTGTTGTCAGCATTGTCGGCGAGGAAGATAATGGTGGGTTTCATATAGTAATTTCCGTCGTATTTCATGCCGTTTGAGTAGGACGTCACGAAACCGTACTCCTGCTTCAGGCCACCGATGTTGGCGGGCTGCGTGGCGATGGAACGGGCATGGGTGCCATAATAGTCCGGCCAATAGTGTTGGTTGGGTTCGCGATGCTTGTCGGCTGTGTAATAGACGTTGGAGATTGTTATTATCGACTCTCCGCGCCCGATGGGTTTGTTGCTGCTGCTGGCGTCGAGACAGTCCTTCAAGGTCAGCGTCGTGCCATTTACGCCAAAGCCCACCAGGGTGGCGGCATACAAGCCTCCGAACATCTCCAAGGGGGTGATTCTTCCCGAGAACACGCAGCCTTGGATGGTCGTGGTGGCGCTGCTGGCCAAATTTCCGACGATGCCGCCGCCATCAGCCCCAATCATCGAGACTTCTGCGCCTACCACGCAGTTCTCTATCACGTTCGTGCCTCCACGGACGTAGCCCACCAGGCCCGCGCCGTAATCGCCCCGGATCTTGACGACGCCGGCGGTCTTCAGGTTCTTGATGGTCACCCCGTTGACGTTACAGAACGGTGCCACGCCGTGACCCTTCTTGTCTATCTTGAGAGTCAGTTTGTGACCCTGTCCGTCGAACGTGCCGCAGAAGGGATTGGCTTCGGTGCCCATCATCGTTGTCGCCTGGATGTCGGCTGTCAACTTGAACTCCGCGCCTGTGGTCGAGGCTCCTTTCTCCATGGCCTGTGTCCATTTGTTCCAGTCATGATCACTTGACAGTGTGTAATTGGGCTCTTCGAAGCAGAAGTCGTCCAAATAGAGCGGGTTGCTCTTTACCCATTTGATAGCCACATATTTGGTTTCCGCGGGGAACATATCTGAAAATAGCTCCCAATCATGAGTCTTGCTTTCAATCAAGTCGCTCCACGTAAACGCATCGGGGTCTTTGGTCGTGGTGGAGTAGCCCACATGGAAACGAGCAATAAAACACGTATCCCCTAATGAATAGTTGTTGTAGTAGAAAGAAACCATTATGGGCGAACTGACATTTATTTGCGGGGACATCAGGTATTGGGTGGGAGCATCAGCGCCCCAACGGAAATAGAAGACACGATTACCTGAATGTGCAGCAGAATATGTACCGTAGCCTGTTCCCTCGTAGCGATCCACGATGCGCCAGCCTCCCATTCCGTACTCGAAGCCCTGATTGTGAGGTAGGTTGACTGGATTGCCCTCGGTGTCAAACTGCAGGGGCATGTCGTAACTGACATTATTGTTTGGATAAAGAGCTCTCACCCGGAAGTCGTAGGAGGTGTTGGCAGACAGGTTGTTCAAGGTGACTGAATTTGTGCTCACTGTGGCGGTAGTGGACCACGACGTCTCGAGGGCCTTCTTATATTCATAGGCAAAACCTTCAAGTGATGCATCATCGGGAGCAGTCCATGTCAGCGTGGCGCCATGGTCGGTCAAGTTGCTCGCAACAAGGTTGGTGGGCATGGGGTAGGGTGAATCGGGCACAAAACAGAACTCTATGTTCTCGTATTCGCTTTCGTTGTTGTCATAAAGTGTCTTCACGCGGAAGTAATATGTCGTTTGGGGTGTGAGCCCGCTGATGGTGGCTGATGTGGCTGTCGTGGTGACTGCGCCCGACCATTTGTTAGCTCTCTCAGCCTTGAACTGGTAGGTGTAGCCCATGATGTCGCTTATGTAGGGAACCTCCCAGGTCAGGGTGGCTTCCTCGTATGAGCAGTGGTCCAGGGTGAGATTGAGTGGTTCCGGGCGGTTTGGGGTTTGGGAGGTGATGGTGTGCATGTAGATGGCGTTCCCGGAGCTGCAGCCCGCGTTCAGGTTGTAGCCTGTGGTGCCGCCGTTCACCCCTACTGCGTCGGTTTTGATGTTGTTGAACCAGACGCTGGAAACGGTTTGGCCTTCAATGTATGGTATCTTCGAGTAGTAGAGGTGTATGTCATCGCCGCCGGCGTTGCTGTTCAGGTCGCCTTTCTTCTCCTTGAAGTGGTTGCCGCCATCGTAAGTCACGAGGTGGTAGGTGCGCCCGTTGTAAGTTAGCTCGTCGGGTGGCGTGCCGGAGGCGTTGCTGATGTAGAAGTCGGTGATATAGTCATGGTTGTAGCCGTCGGTGCTGTATTCCGACTTGTAGAGCAGGTAGATGTAGTCGCTGCTCGAGCCGCAGCCCGCGTTCAGGTCGTTATCGATGACCGTCCAGCCCTGTGATGTAAGGGTGGTCTTCAGGAGGTTCACCTCGTTGCTGGTGCCGCCGATGAGCATCACGTCTTTCAGATACCCAAGGAATTCCGTGGTGGCTGTGCTGACATGCATGTAAATGCTTTCGCTTCCGGAAGAGCAGCCACTGTTCAGGTCGGCTGCCTGGCCGCCGCCGTTCCACCCCACGGCTCTTGATGGGTTGGCGTTGAAGGTGATGGCGCTGACGGTGCGTTTGTCGGTGAACAGTTCACGGGTGTAGTATAGGTGTATGTTGACACCGCTTGTTCCGCAGTTCAGATTGCCCTTCGACGCCTTGAACTCGCCGCTGCCGTTGTTGAATTGCTGTGGGTCGTCGCCGTCGAAGGCCACCAGCTGGTAGGTGTGGTTGTCATAGGTCAGTTCGTCGGGCACCGTGTCTGGGGCGTTGCTGATGTATAAGTTGGTGATGTAGCCATGGTTCAGGCCATCGGTGTTCTCCACCGACTTGTAGAGTAGATAGATGTAGTCGCTGCCCGAGCCGCATCCCGCGTTAAGGTCTTTGTCGATAACCTTCCAGCCCTTGTTCTGATAGGTGACTTTCAGCAGGTTTGCCTGGCCTTCGGTCTTGGCACCGATGACCATCACATCGGTTATGAACTCCTTAGCAGTGGTGGCAATGGTGACGATGAAAGAAAGGAGCAGCACCACCGCCGCCCGCGTCAGAATCTGCATGATTTGTGTCTTCATATCTCAAGTCTTCATAGATTTAGATGCAAATATAGAAAATAATATTGAAAAAAGAAATCTAAAATCAACTATTTTGCGCAATGAAATAAAAAGAGGAGAAATATCTGTTTTTTGTCACATAGTTTTTCAAAGAATGAGTCCACTTGAAAAAGTGGAATAAGATAGCCGTGAGTCGAATGGTATCCCCTCACATTCAAGGCAAATCTTATACACAAGTCTGCATCCTTCTGAATGACAATAAATTAAAAAAAACGCTTCGCTTAAGAAAAAGAAATAAAAAGTTTGAAAAATACTTGTTGATAAAGAAAAAAACGCAAGCGTTTCACAAAAAGGAAAAAAAAAGGTGCGAACAAAAGTTGCCCTGTACTGATTTTGGATACAAACTGTAAAAAGGAACAGGGGCACACCAAAGTGCGCCCCTGTCTTTCGCTTACTTTTTTACGGTAGTGTCAATCAGCAGTCACTGCTGATGATGCCTTTCTGGCATCTATTTTACAGTCTTTGTGTTGGTGAGTGAGTTATATATCTATCTATGAAACAGTTTTTTCCTTTTTCTGCTGCAAAATTAACCTCCTTTATCCTATCTGCAAAGGGGAGATTCCTATAAGAATAGGGATTTTCCCTATTTTGTGGTAGGGAATTCCCCCATCCATTGCTTCACACTTCGAATTAAACGATGTAACGCACACCCCGGACTACTGAGAGATAATCTTTTCAGGGGCTTTGCGGCAAATCGTGGATAATCATTATACATAAAATTCCCCCCCAAGTCTTGTATGCCTATGATTATAAATTCAAGTTCCGCATTCGCTCAACTATCAGGAGTTAAAGGGGAGTTAAAAGGAAGTTAAAGAGGAGTTAAAGGGACATATGTTCACTTTTACCGCCTTTTGGGAGTAAATCATGCTATCTATACTTCTTTAAAACCTTTTTCACGCCTCATTTTTCCCTACTTGCGGAACTTGAATTATAAATTTTCGAATAATTATATGGCACTAAAATTTTTTAATGTTACTGAAGTCTCCCACCTTGAAGGCCGAAGGCCTGGTCAGACCATAGGCAGGGGTGAAACCCCTGCTAATAAGTGGTTTATACAATAACCCCGAAGGGGTGACAGATCATTCTGTCACCCCTTCGGGGTTATTATGTGTGTC
>JAFZSL010000018.1 GCA_017619375.1 Prevotella sp.
GCCTTGGCACTTTTTCCATCTTCATTTTTGGATAAATCGCTCTCGCTCGGCAAACTGAAAACAAGCTTTCGTCTGCTCTCGCTTAATCGCGATTTTCCTCCTTTTTATATCTTTTTCCTCCTTTTTTAATCTTCTTTTTTTATTGCAATCATTAACATCTTGTGAATCAAAGGTATAAGAGATGTGTATAAAGATTAAAGAGGGGAGGGGTAGGGGTGGGCTCTTTGACCAACAGGGCAGAGTGACCAATATTCGTTGCATAAAAACAAATCGGGGCAGCCAAGCGGCTGCCCCGATTTGTTATAGAGTGATGGGATTGTCAATCCCACAAGCTTTTGGACGTAGGTAGGTCATTCACGTCATCTTCCAAGTCTAATGAACCTTGATTGGCATCCATTCCTGTTCCCACATCACTGGGGTCGCCTATGGGCAGATCTTCCAAGATGGAATCCTGAAGGTTGACAACTACCAATTCTGTGACAGGTGTGATATATTGCTTTTTCATTTTCTTTTGAATGTAATCAATTGTTAGACTTACTTGATAGTGATTTTCTTCCCTTTGACGATATAGATGCCACGCTGTGTAGGTATGCCGTTCAGCTGCTGTCCCTGGAGGTTGTAATAGACAGGTTCTACATCGTTAATGCCTATGTTGCTGATGGAGTTGATGTCATCGCCGTCGAATACGAAGGTGAAGCCGTTGATTCCGTTGCTTCCAGGTTTCACATCAGTGGTGAGGAAGTGCATATAGCCTTGGTTGCCTTTACTGGTCACACCCGCTGGCTGCACGCGATAGAATCCTACCGAGGTACGTTCCGTATCTTCATCTGCCCAGTTTTCATCAGTTGCTCCCCAGCCAGCCTGGTTGGTCATGAAGGTAAGGACATAGTTGGTGTATTCACCGTCATACATGTCGAGTTTTCCAGGAATCAGTTTTGAAATCATAAGATTTCCCGTTACATCCTGGAGCAACTTCAAGTTGTCATTGTTGAGGCCATAGAGGTCACGGTCATGCATGTCGGGCACGAAGAGGTGGAATCCACCGTTGAGGATATCGACATTCTCGTTTGCAGCCGTGTTGTGGAGGATGTATGCTTGGGGTTGGCCATCATCTGTGGCTTCATCCAACACATTGGCGGTTCCATCGACCGGTGTAAGGGTGACTTTCTTATCACTGACAGACGTACCAGTCACAATGTATGTTGCGATGGGTTGTCCGGTCATGTATGATGTGAGTTCCGGGTCGATGATGCGCATGCGGCTCTCAGTGGCCCATCCATACTTGTTGAGTGCCTTCGGGTCTTCAGACACGCCGATCTTCTTCACGGTCATGCCATTCAGCCAGAGCTCTACGTTGCGAGGATCGTCATTTTCTCCCATGGCATTCTCCATCACATAGATCTTGTCGTTGCTACCTGCAACATCAACTGCGGTAAGTCCTGTGCTTGACTCTCCGTCGGTGGAGTACTCGGCCTTGAATTTGGCACCTGCGATAGGTGTGGCTCTCACATAGACAGCTGCCTTTGTCACCTTCGGGAGCACCAGTTTGTGGAATGCATTCGTGGTGCTGTTGAGCACGAGTCCATCGGCTGTGACGTTCACGCTGTTGTTCAACAACTTGGCATCATCGGCATTTTCGAGGGAGCGCTTGAGACCGATACCGGCAGCCTCAGCCAACATCAGGTCGTCTGCATAGATTTGTCCGCCGTTGGCAAACAGGATGCCAGGCTCTGTCTCGGGTGCATTGCGCAGACCGGTGGTGGTATTATCGCCATTGACAACCTTCCAACCATTATAGTCGGCAAGGAGGTCTGTCCTTCCCTGCTCATCCGCGATGGCCTCATCTGCGCCTCCGTATTGGACGAGGTCGGTGAAGTCCCAGGTATAAGGATAAGGCATGGTCGAGAGGTAGTCCACTGCCATACATCCCGGAGCATAGTCGGTGACGAAGGTGTTGGCATCATCCTTGGTCTTCACTGCCATCTTGGCGCGGAACGAACCGAAGTCACCCAGTTCGAATGCGGATTCCTGGGTGTATTTCCAATAAGGTTGAGTTTCAAATTCCTCGCCCTGGAAGTCGCTTGCCGAGATGGAGCCGAGGTTGCCACGAATCTGGTCAAAACCATTTTCATGGAATTCCGACTTCTCCTGCCATCCGCTGTAGCGCAGGTAGCAAACTGCGTCTTTGGCCTCTGTATCCTGGTCGGTGAAGAGCATTTCAGGCTCCACGCCTGTCACCACGTTCTCCGTCAGGATGTCGGCATTGTTGTTGGCTGCATTGCGGTAGATGTCGATGGAGTAGATTTTCAGCAGTCCACCTTCCTTCAACTGGATGGTGAAGTCCGTATCGTCTGAATTACTGTCTTGGTTGACCATGAAGTGATACTCACCATGAGGATACATCAAGGCTTTGGCAGGCTCTGCGAATGGCTCTGAACCGCCAATGATGTAATCGGTTTCTTCAGGAATGACAGTACCCATGGCATCCTTTGCATTCTTGAGCCACAGGACTGCTTCCTGCTCAAATTCAGAATCGCCCTTATCTTCAACGTTTCCAAAGCATCCCATCTTGATGACCACGCGGTCGTCTTCCTTCAGTCTCGGGATGATGAGTTTGCCACCACCCATCAGGCCGATGAAGCGGTCTTGGTATTCGGCTGTGGGATAATCTTTCTCATTGTAGATACCCAACTCGTTGGGTTCTGTGAAGAACACCAGACCTGCGGTCTCATGAATCATGTCGGCATTGTCGGCCTCCATGTCATAGATGCTCTTGAATAAAGGTTCTTTCTTATTTGGGACATCGACCCAGTCATATTCCCAGTCAGCAGTCAGACCATCGGCCTTGTGCGTCTCCTTGAAGAGTTTGGACTTGCCTTTCCAAGCATTCTCATTGGTGGCATATCTTGTGCCGTCATCCTCAACATATTTGCCAAGGTTCCAGCCAGAATTCATTTCTGTGGTGTATGTGTCCCCACCATTATAACTTACAACTCCATCTCTCATGGTGATATAATCACCTTTACCAGAATAGAAGTCCCAGTGCTTCACAGCTTTTCCTCCTGCAGTTGCTGCGATACGGGTATCCTTGCCATCTACCACATCCCATTTTGCCGTTGCTGCATCGTAGGCGATGGTGAGCACGAAACTGGCTTGTCCCTCTTTATTGTTGACATGGACCACGATGGCTCCACCAGGGTTGTATGCTTCGCCCGTTACAGGATCATTGCCTTCCCTGAATTTGATGTTAGAGAAACTCAAGTACTGCTTATTATTTTCGTATTCCACCTCGGCATCGGCACTCACCACGTTGCCAAGGCATTTCACTCTTGTCTCAGGTTCAGCGTTGCGAGTAAATTCTCCTGTGAGAGGATAAGCATTACGACCGTATGTGGTATTATCACTTCCATCCAAATCAGTGTAAGGACCACCAAAGATTTCTGCAACTTTTCTTGTTGCATCGGTATTCACTTCGCTATTATGCACCACTTTATAAAGAGGAGCCACGCGGAAGATGGGGATGAAGGTGTATGACTTCAGTCGGAAGATGGGTCGCTCGTGTGAGATGTTCGTTGGCAGCGAGCAAAGGTAATAGATACCACCCTTCTCCACATTCACCATCATCTTGTAATTGTTACCGCCGTCGGTGAAACTGTTTGTGTTATTTCCTTGTGAGTTGATGAATTGAATCTTTGGCTGGTCTTCAACATACAAGTCTCTACCCTCTGCAGTTTGTTTATACCAGAAAGCATTTATCTCATTCCTACCCTCGCAGTAGTATTCTATTTCCAACAAGCCATCCACCTCGGGGAAGAAGTAGAAGAAGTTGCCACACAAGGGCCAAATGGTGGTGAATTCATCACCATAGACATAATTGGTGCCATTCACCCATTCGCCATTGCTTCTTGGGTTGGCTTCATGGTTTTCTGGAACATGTGCCGTGAAGGTGGACCATTCTTTTCCTACCATCCTGTCTTTGATCGTTTCCTCATCGAAACGACCGTAATATTGGCCGTAATCAGCATCTCTAAACGTCCATCTGTATTGGAGATGGTTATGGTCGGGATTCAGGTCGTTGCTCGCATGGATGGTGGAAGCGGCACCGAGGTTGTCGGCGCTGATGGTTTCCGTCCTTTCAGGGATGGTAAGTTCAATGTCCTTGAAATAGTAGTTGGTGGCATCTGCAAGCACATTCAGATTGAATGCAACAGACTGCCAACCGCCCATGCTCCATGGCGTATTATCCCATTCAGTTCCTTCGGAAATATTTATATCTTGATCAAATTCCACCCAATCATCAGTAGGAAAGTTCAAATCACCAATGCAATGCCATGTAATATAGGAACCTGGTTCAGCACCATGGGTCTGTGTTTGTACCGTAGCAGAGGCGTCAGCCTTATATTTGAACTTAAGATGGATTTTCTGTCCAGCAGGGAGAGGATATTCGTCTGTTCCAATCCAGAACTGAGTGTCCCAAGCTGCTTGGGGATTGTCATGAGAAGTAACAACATAGACCTCTTCTCCATCAATGGTAGTAGAAGTTGCTTCAGTTGCGAATTGATCATCGCCATTTTTCTTGTATAACTTAGGAGTCACGTTCTTTTGGTTTCCCCAAGTGACTTGGGTTTCAGTCAGTGCCCTGACGAAGGTCATATCGTTGTCGTTACCAAACTTCATGGTGATATACGGTGCTGCACCGCGCTTGTCTTCCAACACACCAGGGCCTTTGAAGGAGTATTTATAACCTAAAGTACCAAACTTTGCATCATTAATACCTTGGCTTCTTAAGAAAGCATCATGTGAACTTGTCAAAGCCGCCGCAGCAGCACCACTCACTTCCTCCACTTTGAAATCACTTGCCACATATTCCTCCAACTTGATTTCCACGCCTCGGATGACAGCCCCGGCAGGGATGCTCACAGTGGCTGTACCAGTGGCACTTCCTGTTATTTTAGTCGCCGCATTACCGTAATTCTCATAATATGTGACCGTGTATTCGTCGCCGGCTTCCAGGTTGTGGATGTAGAAATTCTTGGCTTCATAAGTGTTGTTCTTGAGACCTTGGCCATAAGCCCTATGATTATACTGATAACTACTTCCAGGATCACTGGTATATTGTTCTGTATAATAAGCACTGTTGTCAACACCGTCAATGGTCCAATCTCCGGTATTGTCCACACTGAAACGCAACTTGTGGTCGAGCCAGGAATAGAAACTGGTTACGGGGTATTGGGTGTACTCATTTGTCCAATCCTTCGCAATTTCGATGTACTCAAGATAGTTGCCACTCCAGTGGATGTTTTTTGAGATGAATCTCAAAGGGTGAGTGTCAAGATACTCATACTGACCGAACCAGTGGTATTCCCTGATCGCAGGGTCGGAGATCCACCCGGTCTGTGCTTGCGCCCTCGCATTCGTGATGAACGCAAGCGATAGAATTAATAAAGTTAATAGTTTTTTCATTTGCGTTAGTTTAATTGTAAATTATTGAGTTATAATTGGAAAATATGTATGTTGAATATGTCAATTTTTGTGTTGAAGTATGGTTCCTCTTAGTACACATGAACCCCATTTGGTTACAAAGTTAATTAAAATTTTCCAAAATGTATCATAATTGTTTGCATCTTTTTCTTTTTATTTTGATACAATGTGACAACAAACAAATTTTATGGTATTATGGATAAAAAGAACATTGGAAATGCTGCAAAAAATGGAAAAATGATACAAAACGACTAAAAGTTGCTGAATAAAGCCCAAAAATTGTAGGGACGGGGCTTGTGCCCGTCCCTATGACTTCATATGGCTTTAGATTTTAATAGATGAGTCCACTTTAAAAAGTCAGTTATGAGCAAAAGGGCAGTGCGCATCTCCCCTCCCCTCGTAGGGGTGATGGGGTGGGGTGAATCATATTTGGAAATCAACAAGTTACAGACCCCACCCCTGCCCCTCCCCTTGAATGGGAGGGGATACCATTCGGCTCACGGCCATCTTATTCCACTTTTAAAAGTGGACTCATAGATGTATTCGGAAGGACACAAGACCCACCCCTACAACTGAATATTATTTCAGTTTTGGTTTGAGTTCGTCGGGTGAATCCTTGGTGAACATGTCCACCTTTGGGGCTTCTTGTTCAAAGAGGTGGGTGATGACTTGCGGGTCGAGTGTGATGGTGGGACGGAAATTCTCCGACTGCATGTAGTTGAGGATGGAATATCGCAGTTGTCGTGCAGCGTGGCGGTGGTCCAGGTTGCTGTCGATGTCGATAGTGGTCATCAGCAAGCGGCCGCCCAGCACGTTGGCCTCCACCATCATGCCTAACTTTCGAGAGATGTGCCATGTATCTATGGGTTGCACGATGGGTTGGTAGGTGGTGGGGAATTCTCCAAGGTTCATCACTTGCGTGCGGTTCACCAATTCCCACCAGTTCAGGTTTTGCCAATCGTCGGTGGGGAAGAGGGTGAAGACAGGGTGGGTGTTTTCAATGTATGCTCCGGTGGTGTGTGGCGGACGCATCTTGAACCAACTGGTGTTCCAGAAGACGGGCATATAGGTGTGTCGCACGTCGTTGCCGTAACGCACCTTCCCCGCGGCACACACCAGCACTTTCCCTCCTGCTTTCAGCACGTCCTTGGCGCGAGCGTCGAGGGTGTCGGTGATGAGGATGCCCTCAGTGTCCACGGCCTCCAATTGGCGGGGATAGACCCAGAAGTCATAGTGGTTGTGATGCCCGTAGATGGAGAGGGTGAGGGTGAGTTTGGTGGGTGCCTGGATGGCGGACGGGTCGAAGACAATGGTCTGCCCGATGGTGCAAGAACTGTCGGCGAGCACCTCCTCGCCACGACTGATGCGGTAGTTCATTCCACCACCAAACCGTGTCGTGGTGTTGTATAGGGCCGTGCCGATGCGTATGGTGTCGGTGTTGGAATAGACGAATCTGGGGAACATCGCCAATGGGACGATGTCGTCGCAGAACTCCCTCCACTCTTCCGCCGTGCAGTAGCCTTTCTCCTTCCAATGTACGTTGAGCACGCCGACAAGGGCGGTGCCCTGGCCGCTGTAGTCATTGAGGCTGAGGAGTTGGAATCCCGCGTAGTCGCTGCTCCTGAGGTTGCGCTCCATTTCATATTTGTAGGCCAGGGTCTGCAGGCGTCCGCTGGCCATGAGGAAATGGTTGGCTTGCGAGGCCATTCCTCCGTTGCGCAACAGGTCGCGGAATATTTCAAGGTTTCCGGGTTGGTAGGCGCCGGTATATTGCGGTATTTCCTTGAAGTCGGGGAAGGCGCACCACTGTCCTTGTTCATGGCTGATGCAAGGTTGGGTGTTCTCGGGCCGTTCCTCTGTGGGTTTGAAGTTGCGCGGCAGTTTGATCATCTCGTCGAAATTGTCCGTGCTCTGTGGTGCATGGTTGTCCCAGTCGAGGCCTCGTGCGCCCCCTTTCACATGGTATTCCGACCCCTCGTCCCATGCCCAGCCGCCACCGACGCTCGCCGTGCAATAGACGCGGGTGGGGTCGTAGGCTTTCATCTCCTTGACGAAGTCGTTGCCCCACGACACCCAGTCACCAGCCGGCTCGTTGCCGGCGGCGAGCATCACGAAGGAGGGATGGCTGCCATAGGTGTCGATGATGCGCTTGCACTCGTCGGTGAGGTATTGGTCGATGGCCATCCCCCGGCGCAACTTCACGCCATGGTTGGGCCATGACGGCCCTTCGGGCTGCAGGTAGAGGCCCAGTTGGTCGGCGGCGGTGAAGGCGGCCTCCGGCGGGCAGTAACTATGGAAACGGATGTGGTTGAGGCCATATTCCTTGCATTTGGCAAAGATGGCCAGCCACGACTCCACGTCGGTGGGTGGGTAGCCGGTCTCGGGGAAGCAGCAGTTCTCCACCGTGCCTCTCAGCCAGATGGGCATGTCGTTGAGCATGAACTGCCTTCCTACGATGGAGATTTCGCGCATGCCGAAGGTGACGGGGATGGAGTCGCCCCGGTAATCCACCTTGACGGTGTATAGTTGCGGGTCTTCTGCGCTCCACAACCTGACGGGCTGAGGCAGTTGCAGGGTGTAAGTGGTGTCGTTGATGAGGATGCGCACCGTGCCGCTCTCCACATCGGTCTCCACCCTTTTGCGATGGATGATGGGCGACGTGTCGAGCGTGATGCGCCCTGCGATGCCGTTCCAGTCGCCCTGCGTCTGGTCGGTGACGCTGTGCGAGTCTTGTCCCACGCAGACGTTCTCAATGCCGTTGTACACCTTGATGGCGATTTTGTCCTTCTTGCCGGGTCGCAGGAGTCCGGTGAGGTCGTATTGGTGAGGAGCACTGAGCGACATCTGGTGGCCCACCTCCACACCGTTCACGTAGACGGTGGTCTCTATGTGCGGCCGTTCGAGGAAAAGCGTCACTTGCCGGCCTTCCCATTCCCTGGGAGTCTCCACGGTGCGTGTGTACCATGCGTTTCCCACGTAATGTCTGGCGGGAGTGAGGAAGAAGGGAAATTTCATGTTCCCCGCCTGGCGGTATGGCTCCATCTTGGGATTGAAATAGTAGGAGGAGTCGTAGAGCGACCCCACCCATTTCGTGTCGAGGGTCACCGGGTCGCCCTTGCCGTTGGTGAGCATCGAACCGGGAAGGGTCACCGTCTCTTTCCCCTTTGGGGGCTTGGAAGGTTTTGCCGTATTGTTGTTGCGGTCGATGGCGAACTGCCATTGTCCTGAGAGGTCGATGCTTTCTTGTGCGCCGGCACTCAGCGTGCAGAGGGCGAAAAACGTGCAGAGGAATTGTTTTCGTGTCATGGTTGGATGAGTGTGATGTGGTTGACGCGCTCGCCCGGGGTGGTGTCAGCCTCGCGTGGCAGGTATACGGGCATGTCGCTCTGCAGCGGGAGGATGCGCAGAGTGAGCGTGTGGCAGCCTTTGGGCAACCGCCACAGGCCGTATTGGAAATGGCGTCCGTTGTAGAAATTGTCGTCGAGGAGTTGGTCGCCGGCGTAGAGTCGTGCGCAATCGCCTTGGTAGTCGATGTCGAGCAGCAGGCTGTCGGCATCCTTGGGCAGCGTGATGACGTAGGTGGCGGCTTGTTCGAAGTCGCTGTCGCCGGGGGCTTCCGCCACTTTGGCAGGTCCTTTCACGATGGTGCGCGCCACACCGGCCTCCGCCGTTTTCGTATAGGAGACCTCACGGGGCGGGTCAGGGGCGGCTTGTGGTTCAAGGAACAGTTTTTGGGCTGTCTCCTCGTCGATGAGGTACAGGTTCTTGTATATGGGGTGTGTCAGTCCCTTGGCCTTCACGTTGCGAAGCACCTTGCCGTCGATGGCGATTTCTGTGGGCACGCCTTTCACCTGCATGAGATACACCTTCCCGTCGCGTCGTGCCACAAGTTGCGCGGTGGCGTAGCGCATCCCTTCGATGCCGATGGGGAAGATGCAGGTGGTGCCGGCGGGGATGGTGACGGGGCGGCTGGGGAAGGGGAGGCCGTCGATGGTGAATCGCACGCCGTGCTTGTCGGTCAGGTTTTGCAGGCGTTCGTAGTTGTTGACGAAGACGAAGCCGCTTCCTCGCCCCCCGCCTACGGCCGCCCCCTCTCGGGCAGAGGGGGAATCAGCCGCCCTCCAGCACCATCTCAGGTGGCTGTCATCGCCTTTTACGGCTTCCTTTCCGTCATCGGGGAAGTGCGCCTCCATCGGGGCGAGGGTCTCGCCGTAGTCTTGGAGGAAGAGATGGAGGGGCCTGAGCAGGTAATAGGAGTCGTTGCGCTGGCCGAACTCCCCCAAAGGCGCTTGGAACTCGTAACTCTTCACCGGCAGGTCGTTGTTGGCGGTGGCCAGTGTCCGTTGGTTTTCGTTGAGCGTGGTGAGATGGCCTTCGGGATTGGTGCCGCCGTGATACATGTAGTAACCCAGCAGGTTGCTGCCGCTGCCCAGTTTCACGATGGCGAGGGAGAGGGCGTCCTTGGCGTAGATGAAGGGACGACGGTGGTAGGAGGTCGTCATGCCGCCACCCAGTTCGCAGGTGAAATAGGGGTAGTCATCGTCGCCCTTCTCCGTCTTTTCCTCCTGCTTGCCCAACAAGTCGGTGCCGATGGCTGTGGAACTGCGGAAGGCTTTGAAATGGAACGCTTTCCAGTAGTTGCCGGCACCTTCCGTGATTTCCTTGTCCCAGAAGCCGTCGGCGTAGTCGCCATACAGCGGGAGCATCTCGCCGAAGGCGACGGGTGTGCGCAATTGCGGCCATCCCGTGCGGGTATAGAAAGGCAGGTCGAAGCCTATGCGCTCCGCCATCCGCTTCAGGGCGACGAGATAGCTGCCGTGGCCGCGGTATTCGTTGTCGAACTGTGCCGCCAGCACCGGTCCGCCGTCTTTCCATTGCAGGCCTTGCACCTGGGTGAATATCTGTCGGTAGAGGCGTTCCACTGCGGCGAGGAAGACGGGGTCTTCGGTTCTCACTTTCACCGGGCGCATGATGGTGACGCCGCTGTCGTCGGTGTCTTTTACCTGTTTCGTCAACACCCAGTCGGGTATGCCGCCGCAGCGCACCTCGCCGTGGCAGAACGGCCCCAGGCGGAGCACCACGGGCATGTCTTCCTGGCGGCATAGTTCCAGGAAGGTGCGCAGGTCGCGCTGGCCGCTCCAATCAAAAATGCCTTCCTGCTCTTCCACGTGGTTCCAGAACACGTAGGTGGCGATGATGGTGACGCCGCCCTCCTTCATCTTGCGGATTTCAGTGAGCCACTCGTCGGCGGGGACTCGGCTGTAGTGGATTTCGCCCATGACGGGTAGCACACGGTGGCCGTCGATGATGAGGCTTTGGCGGTCCCACGTCACAGATGGCTGCTGGGCCGATAGGAAGAGGCTCCAAAGGGAAGCCAATGCGATGAGGATGCTTTTTTTCAATGCTTGATGTATTTCTTGCCGTTCTTGATGTAGATGCCTTTTTGCATCGGGGTATTGACGCGTCTTCCTTGCAGGTCGTAGACGGGAGCTTCGATGTCTTTGAAGGTGGTGACCTCCTCGATGCCTGCGAGCGCACCGGTGCGGTATCCCCAGATGCTCACGCCGCTCTTTGTCATTGCTGTGAAGGAAGCCGCCTTGATGTTGGTCTTCTCCAAGGTTTGTTCCACCATGACGCCCTTGTAGATGGTGTTGCCGAGGGTGATGGTGATGTATGAGGTGCCTTCCTGTATGCTCCATTTCCCGGTGTTGTTGCCGCTGATGGTGCCGTCGCCGTTGAGTTGGATTTCCACGGGTGTGGCCAACTCCTTATGGGTGTGGTCCAACTTATATTTGTGAATGAGCAACTTGTAATTGCCAGGGATGTCGCTGGTGGCCACCTGCTGCGTAGTGGCGATGTCAGCGCTTGTCACCTGCTCTCCGGTGTATTCGAAGGGCGCTGCGACGAGCCAGCCGTCCGTGTTTTGGAACACTTGGTGGACGCGCACCTCATGTCCCTCGCCCCTGTTCTGGAAACGGGTGTGGTAGACGAGGTAGGTGCGCCCGTCCTCGGCGGCGAGGATGGAGTTGTGCCCTTGGGAACGTTCCGACCATGTGCCCACGGTCTGGAAGCCCCATTCACCGTAGGCTCCGAAGATGTTCACCCCTCGGTTGTCGGTGGCGTTGGGGCCGAAATTCAACTTGTAGTTGGCAAAAATGGCATTGACGCCATTGGCGTCGACATAGGGGCCGTTGGGGTTGGCAGAGCGGAACACGCGCATCTGGTAGCCGCCGTTGTTGTAGTCGTCGGGGTTGCCGCCGGCAGCGAGTCCGCCGTAGGTGACGAAGAGGAAATAGTGGTTACCGATATGCTCGATGTAGGAGGCCTCGCCGGAAACGTAGTAGCCGCCGGCGATTTTCTTCCCGAAATAGGGGTCGCTGGTCACACCGTCGCCATTGCCTTGGATGGCGTAGTTGACGTCATAGTCGCGCAATCCCGTGGCCTCGTCCAACTCGAGCATCCAGATGCCGCCGCTCCACGAGCCATACGACATCCACAGTTTGCCTTCCTCATCGTAGAACACGCAGGGGTCGATGGCGTGGGGCCATCGTGAACCCCATTTGTTGCCTACGTTGTAGCGTCCCGGCAAGTTCGTCTGCTCGCCGATGGCGAGTTCCAGGTCGGTGTGCTTGTAATTGACGGCTTCGGTAGAGGTGACGTTGAAGCCGGAGAACACCACCGGACCTTGGTACATATAGGGGCCGGTGATTCTGTCGGCGGTCAGCAAGATGATGCTGGAGTTCCACGTGGGGCCGTTGATGCTGAGGTACATGCACCATTTTCCCATCGCGTTGTTGTAGATGACATCGGGAGCCCACATGTTGCCGTCGATGTTATAGCCGTTGCCGTAGGCCGACGACCAGGCGAAGGCGTCGAAGTTGCCGAAAGTCACTTCTTGTCCGCCGATGACGATTGTCTTGGTCTGGTTTTCCTTGAAGGCGATGGTGTTGGAGGCGTTGTTGCTGGTGGGTGTCTTCCACGCAGCAGTGAAAGCGTTCCAACTCATCAAGTCGGTACTTTTGGCGGAGGCGCGATGTGAGCCGAAGATATAATAGGATTGGGTTGCAGGGTCCCATACGATGCTCGGGTCGTGGACGCTGACCCTGTTCAGGGTGTAGGCGTAAGTGCTTGCCGAGAGCAAGGCCAATAGGAGGAAACTGAGGATTCTCTTCATTTTAGTGGGTTGGATAAGTAGGTTTTGATTTGATGTAGTGCAGTTCGATATGGTTGTCATTGCAAGTTTTGATTGACGCTGCGAAGATAAGCATTTCCAACGACTTCTCCAAAAATAATCTCATCTAATCAAAATGATGAAGGACATGCATCTCCCGAAATGTTGCTGTCTCCCGTTTCTTGAAAAGCATTACTGCTTTTCGCTGCTGCATGAGCAAATGACAAGCAGTATGTTGAATGTTAAGGAGAAAATAAGAAGAAATATTATAGGTGCGTAACGTATCACCAAGAATGAAGCCGGCGAGGCCAAGTTAATATTGCAATGTCACCCCGAACACCAGATAGGCTTTCTGACTCCGGGGATTGGCGACCACCTCTCCGAAAACGGGGATGCTGAATTTCTCCGTCACTTGGATGGCTTTCTCCGCCCTTAGTGCGAGATGTGTCACGGCGAAGCCGTTGGTGTCGTAGTAAGTGGTGGCCCATGGCACGGCTCCCGCCGTGGCCGTCCAGTCAGCGCCTCCAAGGCGGAACGGCACCGCCGCCTCTATATAGCTGCTATAGGCACGGTCGCCATCTTCGTTCTCTCCGTCGGCACCCGCGAAGTTGGTGTACCAATCGATGCTCGCCACTCCGAAGTCATAGCCGATGTTGCCCTCGAAGACATGGTTGGTGCCGTGGGCGTCGTATTTGAAGTATCGGCTTTTGGGGTCGAGGCCGTCGTTGGTCCAATAGTCGGTGACCCCGAAGTGGAAGTTCCCCAAGGCGTAGTCGAGGGTGAGGTCAAACTCTTTCGTGTCGTCGGAGTTGCTCAGTCCCACGCTGCCCCAAGCGGTCAGCGACAGGCCTTTGTAGTTCAAGCCGAGGGTTGGTTGCAGGGACACGTCGCCCAGTTCCTGCCCGCGCCAGACATATTGGTTGACAACATCGGCGGAAACGATGGTTTCCAGGTCGTTTTCCTGTGCCTCAGCGACAGCTCCGAGAAGCAATAGGGTTGAAAGGAGGATGGTTTTTGCCTTTTTCATTTTTTGGGCTTTTTTAGGATATTATAGGTAGCTATAGGATATTATAGGTAGCTATAGGATATTATAGGTAGCTATAGGATATTATAGGTAGCTATAGGACATTATAGTTTTTTTAAAGCTTATAGAGCCGATAGGAGACCACATCGTGACTTTTCACTATGACTTTGAAGGGCTTGCTCTTGAGCGAGGTCTTGCCCTCCATCTTGTGCGTCCAGATGTTGTAAATCCGATAGCTCTTTTGGTCGAAGGCGGTGGAAAGTCCGCTCACTTCAGTGTCTGTGAAATTGAACTTCTGCCAGTCGATGGAGTAGACCTTGTCCTCTTTCGAAGGGTTGAGGATGGTGAAAGCCCAGTCGCCGCCGGCAAGAGGCTTGAACCAGAACTGCAGGCCGTCATCGTCGCATAGGTGCAGGCCTTGTACGCCGAGGGTGTCCTGGTCCACGGCAATCATCTCGCGGTTGGTCAGGATGTCGAGCACTTCGGGTGTCATGTTGCGGACATCGTTGCCGAGTATGAGCGGACTGGCCATCATGCACCACATGGTGAAGTGGGCACGGTCCTCGTTCACGCTCATGCCGTTGCCCACCTCCAACATATCGGGGTCGTTCCAATGGCCGCGGCCGGCATATCGCCTCAGCGTGTCGTTGTATTGAATGCACTGCATCACGCCAAACTGGCTGTATCCTTGTGGGAACACGCGAAGAGAGTCGAAATTGCACCAGATGTCGGGCGTTGTGCGCCAGGAGTGGCCGATGTCGCGTGCCCATCGCCAGGGATGGCTGTTGCCCCACTCGCACATGCTGAGGAAGATGGGTCGTCCAGAGGCGCAAAGGGCATCGCTGATGAGTTGGTATGCACCTTGCGGGTTGATGTTCTGCGTGTTGCACCAGTCATATTTCAAGTAGTCAATTCCCCAACGGGCATACTGCAGGGCATCTTGGTATTCGTGTCCCAACGAACCGGGCATTCCTCCGCAGGTGGCAGTACCGGCGTCGCTGTATATGCCGAGTTTCAAGCCTTTTGAGTGTATGTAGTCGGCCAACGCCTTCATCCCTCCCGGAAATTTCACCGGGTCGACCTGGATGAAGCCATCGGCATCACGCTGCCCGTGCCAGCAGTCATCGATGTTGATATAGGTGTATCCCGCATCGCGAAGGCCGGTGGACACCATTGCATCGGCGATGCCCTTGATGACATCCTCCGAGATTTTTTCCTGGAATTTGTTCCAAGTGCTCCATCCCATCTGTGGCGTGTCGGCCAGGTCTTCCCATTTCTGGGCAGCCGCCGGTGTCGATGGCAGCCAAAAGAGACAGCACAGCAACACCGTCGTCAGTAGTTGAAAATAATGCTTTTTCATATCGTGTTGTAATTAAAGGACAAAGATAGTGCAAGACAAAGAAAATACAAAACAAATAACGAAGTTTTTATTTTCTATTCCGAGACGACGCCTTGAATGGTTTTCGGTTTGAGTCACTTCGAAAAGATGAAAAATCAGAAAATAATCACCCAAGATTTGCATTTATGATGATTTATATGTATCTTTGGCATTCATTTGTGATGATTATGAAATCAAGATGATGTCTACGATTAAAACCAACGAATATAAAACTAAAAATCTACGAGATGAAAAAAAATGTTTTACTTTTGATGGTGTTGCTATTGACCACGTTAGGTGTGGATGCTGCACCCGTTGACAAACAACGGGCACAAAGCATAGCCCGCGATTTCATGGTTGAAAAAGGTTTGAAAGTTGGCCCATTGCGTTCAGTTGAGAAGATAGCAAAAGTCAAGGCCGATGGTACATGCCCCTATTATGTGTTTAATAATGGGCAAGACGGAGGTTTTGTCATCGTTTCTGGCGACGACATCGCTCCCAAGGTGATAGGTTACAGCTACACAGGTACTTTTGAAGAAACCAACGTACCTGAAAACATCACAGCTTGGTTGGACTATTGTGCTGAGCAAATCGAGATTTTGACCAGCCATCCAAATGATGCAGCCCGACTGGTGAGGTCTGCCACCCAGACGGCTCGAATCAGCATCTCACCTTTGGTGATGACCCATTGGAATCAATATGCTCCTTATTACAATCTGACTCCCACGAGGGGAGGCAAACCGTGCGTGACAGGGTGCGTTGCAACAGCGTTCGCCCAAGTGATGAAATACTACGAATGGCCCAAGCAAGCTACCACCACGGTGCCTGGTTATTCTTGGAACGGCACCACTTTGGAAGACTTGGCGCCCATCACTTTCCAATGGAGCAACATGCTTTATGATTACCAAGGAGGGGGTAATTATGATGCAGGTTGCTCTGATAGCGAAACCAACCAAACGGCTGTGGCTCAATTGATGAAATATTGTGGATATGCCGTGAAGGCCAGTTACAATACTGGTTCGACTTCAGCATCGTCTTCATATATTCCTTCTGCCTTGAGGGACTACTTCGGGTATCAGGGTTCCATCACTTCTGTGGACCGTTCTTCCTTTAGTAGCGCCGATTGGGACGACCTCATTTACAACGAACTATATCATGGGAGACCTGTTCTGTATAGCGGAAGAACAAGTTCAGACAGTGGTCATGCCTTTATCTGCGACGGTTATGGAGAGGAAGGATATTTCCATATCAACTGGGGATGGGGTGGAATGTCCGACGGTTATTACTTGTTGTCGATTTTGGAACCCGGCAAGCAAGGTGCTGGTGGAAGTAATTCCGGATACAACTACGAGCAATCGGCCATCGTGGGTATCCAGCCTGGTGTTTCCGACGAGGTGACTGTCACCGGACCTTGCCTCAAAATCTTGGATTTTAAATTGATGGATTATAATGCCGATTACGTTCAACAATATGGCCCCCAATATTTTGGGGTAGGTTATCAATTGCAAGGAATGATGGATGGTGAGCACCAATTGAGCGCACAACTCCTTCAAAATGGTGAAGTCGTATATCAGGGAGCAATACTTAATGAAGCACCCTGGGGAATCGACCTTGGAGTCGGACATTATAATCCCCGTATCATTCCCTATCCATTTTTCTATCGAATATCCAATATCGCAAATGGTACTTATGAGGTGCGTTTGGTCTGTCGTATGGAAGAAGAGGGCAAAGAATTCGAATGGGTTCCTTGCCTGGGTTCGGAGTATTATCATAATGAGGTCACCATCAATCGAGGTTCCGACACCCCCGTGATATATTACAATAGCACGGTGAGTCCGCAAATCGAATGCACGTCGTTCACCACGTCCCCCAACATTTATGTCAACAACAAGACCAGCGCTGTGGTCTCTCTTACCAATAGAGGTGGTACTTTCTTCCAAGATAAAATCTATCTTTGGATAAATAATAACAAGGTTGCCAATGATATGGCATATATTGATGCCGGCAAGACCATCGATTTGAGTCTTTCATTCACGCCAACAGTTACAGGAAACTTGCCTGTAAAGGTTACACTGGATTCCAGTGGTGAGAATGTAATATACACAGGTTCCATCAATGTCGTCAACGAACCTGAGAACGCTGCTTACCATCTTGAACTCACATCTTGGAACATCGACAACGCTGACCTGGATGGTAAAAAGATTTGTGGCGGGGTCGTGACAGGAACGCTGACCGTTACCAATACCGGTACCAAGACTTTTAGCGGTATAATTGGTATAGGTTATACTGATAGTTCAGGAACTTCAAGCATGACCTATAATCCCGGTGGCTATACGTTGGCTGTGGGGGAAAGTGTGAATCTTGAATATACTGTGAAAGAACCCACCATCGGCAAAAAGTATAAACTTGCGTGTTGGCTCAATGTTGACTGGAACAGTAAAATCGGTGAGACACCAATGTTTGAACTCGTGGAAGGAGGATATACTTATTGGACTGCTGATGGCACAGCGAAAACCAAGGCTGTCTCTGGCAGTACAAGTATAACAGTGGTCCCGGAAGCCGTAGCCGTGAAATTCTTCACAACACCTACAGGAACCATCAGCCTCAACAGTAATCCCAACACCATCTATTATGTTTCGGGGAGCACCACTCCTTCAAGCCTTTCCGGCAAAAATGTGGTCTTGAACGGGAAAATCAATGAAATCAAGTTCGTGGATGGATACGATTTCTATGTACCATCGGGATTCACGGCCCAAAAGGCAACCTATTCAAGGGTGCCGACACACGGTGCCAGCGGAAATGCCGGATGGGAGACCATCGTATTGCCTTTTGCAGCACAGAAAGCCTTCAATAGAACCGACAACAAGCAGATTTCCTGGTTTATGAACGATAGTGATAGTGGGAAGGATTTCTGGCTTGAGCAGTTCGCATACACCGATGGAGTATCAGTTTATTTCGACTATGTTGACGAAATTCGTGCCAACGTGCCCTATCTTATCGCCACACCAGGCAACAATTGGGGGGCAGGACACAACCTTCTCAACAAGACGATAGAATTCACGGCAGACAATGTGAACATTCCAGAGACTTCAAAACTCAAGTCCATGACTGATGCTTTTGTATTTGTCGGGCTCAGTGGGAAGACAAATGTCAGCGGTTACGTGCTTGATGACAATGGAAAATCCTTCGTCTTGAGAGATGATGTTTCACAGAATGCTTTCAGAGCCTATTTCAAAATGAATTCCAACTTTGGCGACGTGAACGGCGACGGAGAAGTCAACATCACCGATGTGTCCTTGCTTGTCAATCGCATCTTGGGCATAGACAACGAAGGCTTCATAGAGAGCAATGCCGACATCAGCGGCGACAGACAAGTCAACATCACCGACGTGACTTCATTGGTGAACTACATCCTCAAAGGAGGTCGCGACATCCTGGACATGGTGGTCAACGGCAAAAACGGATTCACCTTTGATGGTGTTGGCAACTGAAACAGATGTAATCAAGCCACTCCGACCAGTAGCCTGTTCCGGCCTTCGGCTTTTTTATCTGCAATGACGAAGACAATGACAAGAAAACTGCTTGTTGCCACCGCATTATGGTTGGCGACGGCGACAACACCCGCAATGGCTCAAGGTGATGTGGTGGGGCAGGCGGATGGCTATGAGTGGCCCAAGGAGCAGGAAGTGCTCGACCAACTCGCTCAGTGGCAGGACCTGAAGTTCGGCGTCATACTGCATTGGGGCTTGTATGCCGTCCCCGGCATCGTGGAATCGTGGAGCATCTGTGACGAGAATTGGATTACGCGAGACGCCACGAAGACCTATCAGCAGTATATGGATTGGTATTTCGGTCTTGCCGGCCAGTTCCGCCCCACGGATTTCGACCCCTCCCAATGGGCGAAGGTGTGTCGCGAAGCAGGTATGCGCTATGTGGTGTTCACCACGAAGCACCACGATGGCTTTTGCATGTGGGACAGCAAGGAAACCGACTTCACCATTGCCCGTCACGCCTTCGCCAATGACCCGCGCCGTGATGTCCTGCGCCATGTGTTTGATGCCTTCCGTGCGGAAGACTTCATGGTGGGAGCCTATTTCTCCAAGCCCGACTGGCATTCCCAATACTATTGGTGGGATGTGTATGCGAAGAAGGGGAGGAATGTCAACTATCCCGTCGACCAGCATCCCTGGCGATGGAGGCAGTTCACAGACTTCACTCACAGGCAAGTGAGGGAACTGTTTGAAGGCTATGGGCCCATCGATATCCTCTGGTTGGATGGCGGATGGGTCTGTCAGGAGAACAGGGGGCAGGACATCGATATGCCGGCCATCGCCCGCATGGCTCGCGGCTACAACCCCGGCGTGCTCATCGTCGACCGCACCATTCGCGGCCCTTATGAGAATTACCAGACCCCCGAACGCTCCGTCCCCGACACCTTGATGCACCATCCTTGGGAGAGTTGTGTCCCATTGAGCGACGATTGGGGATATGTGCCAAGGCCTCGATGGAAGACACCGCAGCGCGTCATCGCCACACTCGTGGAGGTGGTGGCCAAGGGCGGCAACCTCTTGCTCGGCGTTGGACCAACGCCGCAAGGACTCATCCAGCCCGAGGTGGTGGAACGGTTGAAAGAGGTAGGCCGGTGGCTCGAACAGAACGGGCGGGCCATCTATGGCACCATCACCACACCACACTACCATGATGGCGATGTGTGGTTCACGCAGTCGAAAGACGGACGCTCGCTCTTCGCCATCTTCGTACCTGGTGAGGAGGCGGCACCTGTCACCACCATCTCATGGAGCGGAAATCTTCCTCGCAAGGGACAGAAGGTTCGCTTGGTGGCCAACGGGCGCACATTGAGGCATGTGGTCAAGGACGGCAGGGTGGAGGTTACGCTTCCCATGCCGATGTCAGGACCCGTGGCTTTGGAGGTGAAATAGGTCACGGGAGGCCTGTGCATGTCAATTTATCATGATGACAGTGATAGATGTTGGCGGTAATTTCACTCTTTCTATTGATAAGACAAGATAAAAGACAATGAAGAAAGAAACCATAGCGGGATTTGCCTTGTTTTTGACGATCATGGCTCTTGTCGTGTTCGCCTACATCTCTTTCCTGGGGATGGAATACCTGTTCGAGGGCAATCACCTGCTGACCATCCCATTGCTGCTCTTGGGAGGCATGTTGCTTTCATGGTGCATCCGCGTGATGTGCAGGAGCAAGGCTTCTCGTGACAAGCGCAGTGGTCTTCCCAAAGAGGTGTCGGCCATCATTGGCGCCATTGCCATCCTCTTGGTTGGGAGCGTGGCTTTCACACAGTTCCTTTTCGTGTACGACCATCAGAAGGAGTTGAGGGAGTCCATGTTCGCCACCATCGGCGAGGTGTCGAAAATAGACTCTGTATACAAGGATTATGCCCAAAGCCGTATAAAGACATACGACAAAACCTTGAAGAAAGCACACGACAAGGACCGTTCAGAGAAGAAAAGAAGCCTGAAACGGCGGCTCATCCCCGCTGATTATGACACCATTTGTGTGCAGCGAAAGCAGTGGCTTGCTTCCATCAATGACGCCAGCGTGTGGAATGTCTCCACTCCCCGCAACTTGCATTACATCGTGACTGCGGGCCACGACTGGACAGAAGAGTACAAGCAGGTGTCTGCTGTCATTTATCAGAACGAGGAGGCCATCCCTTTCGGTGAGGGCGACACGGCTTTCACCCAAAGCGAAGCGAATCTGCAGTTCAGCACGCCACACATGCCCAATGGGCGTAGCCTTGTGGCCACTGTCCTATGCTGCCTGCTGATACTGACAACCTATTTCCATGTCAGACGGCCCAAGAGCTGGTATGTTGGCAACCACAGATGACGACAAATGAGAATATGCAGGATATGATAAAGGATATCGCATTCAATCCATGTGGCTACACGGTGTCCGACATCCGGGAGAAGGTGTCGGGCGGAGAGGTGACGCGCACCCAATTGCAAGGCGTGTTTGGGAACGACGTGGTAGAAAAGATATTGGATGGCGAGTTGGTTCCCCCTCTTCCATCGGGGAGTGCCGATGAAGCTGCTATGGGAAAGATGGGCGATGCCACACAGGTGGTGGTTTGGGGAATGCCTAAGTCGGGCAAGACCTTGGTCATTGCTTCGCTGCTCTCCCTCAAAGGCATGGAATTGCAAGCAAACGGGATGTCTGACCGCATCAATAGGATGAAGGGACTGTTTGCCAATAAAGGTTTGCAACAAGTTCCGCATGACAGTTCATGCAAGGTGGATTACCCCGTCGTCTATCGGACCCATCTGATGGGAAAAAGCTACCCCCTTGTCATCACGGAAGCCACCATCCCGGAGAATGGCGACATGGATGTCGACAAGTATGTGAGCGGGGACAAGATGCTGATTCATGTGTTTTGCATCGATTGCCGCCAAGATATCAGGAAACAGGAGAGCAGGCTGCTCGAGTTGATGGGAAAATTGGGTGGCTGTCTCAACCGCACCGATGGAATCTATGCCCTTGTCACAAAGACAGACCTGATGAACGCGCCAGCGGCATACAAGGAAAACGCCGCGCAGACGCTCGTGACGAAAGGGATGCCGCGATTATGGTGCAGCATACAGAACGTGTGTTTCGAGAAACAGATTTTCAATGTGTTGCCCATACCTTTCAGTACGGGTAGGTTTGTTGTTCGCGACTTGGCATGTTTGGATGCCGGCGATGCCGAGGCACTCTTCCACGATGCCTTGCTGCCCAAGTGCCAACCTCGGCGCAGCATGATTGGAAAAATCCTCTCGATGGGAAAATGGTGGCAGGCAGCCCTGTGTGCCGTACTCCTGGCTTGTGTCATCATCTGGGGTGGCTACAAGGCATACAAGGTGTTGACCGCTCCTCCTACCGCACCCATGCTGCCTTACGACTATAGGGCTGCTTTTCTGGAAGAGGAGAAGGACCTGCCGTGGATGAACTTCACGAAGGCCTCGTCGTTATATGACAAGAAGCGCAAAGACCTCAATGTGGAAAGGGCTCTGTTCCAGGCATCGGGCGAGACGGTCCTGACGGCGGAGGACCTGCGTGTCTGCGATTCCGCCTTGACCAATGATTATGCCAAGGTGGTGTCTGCCAAATGCGACAACCTGCTTGCGTCGAGCCATTGGAGTGAAGATGAGAAAATCCTGCAGCAACTCCTCTCCAGGACGAAGGAGTTGTTGGCCCATCAAGATGTGCTGATCAGGGACGATGTCAATGATTATCACACGGCCCTGGACGACTATTTCAAACAGGTGAAGCCGCTCATTGTGAAGAGCCAGAATTGTAAAAGCATCAAGGATGTGGACTTCGTGGAGAGCAAGGATGGGCAGGAGTGGCTCAAATACCCTTATGACAACGAAATCAATCTCAAGGAGGGACTTAGGATGGCTACGGTGAATGCTTACGAGAATTGTGCCAAGTATTTCCAAGACCGAATCGATACCATCGCCGAAAAGTATCCCAAACCTTTGTGGTCTTTTGCTTATGATGATAATGCTAACAAACGCATAGAGCTGATGACCCCCTATGAATATGATGTGGATTCCTTGCTGGAACGGTTGGACGGGAAAGGTGATGCTTTCGACAAGGCAAGGTCCATCCTTAGGGCAACTCGGAAAAAAATAGAGAGTAACACCAATGAGCCGTGGTTTAATTGACCACATCTGTCATAACATGTTTCACCATTCAATCGAGAATATATGAACTTGCTTTACAAACTGCTCAATCTTTTGAGCCTATGTAAATTCAGAAGCTCCAGCAGCCGCTTTGCCAGTGTTGTCGCTTTCATCCTCTTGGCCGTTGTTTTCTCGCTCTGTTGGATGATGTCGGCAAAAGTGGAGCGAAAGTTGGTCTTCACCATCGATGAATACACTCTGGGTGGCGTCACGACGGTCACCTTTGGGGAAAACAGCGATTTCTGCATGAAGAATGTGCCACACGACTTCCTTACTGTCACTTATCTGCCAGAAAAGGGCATGTTCAAATGGAGTGTGGGAAAACAGTTCAAGGATACCTTGCAGTATTTCAAGATCAATGGTGAAAACCCCAACAAGCACGTCATCCGCAACGATGCCTCGCAAGTGGTGGAAATGAACCTTTCCGTCAATGATGGCGACACATTGAAAGCCACTTTCACCGGGGCTGATGTATGGAAAGCATGGAAGGATTTCAAAAAGCAGAAAGACGTGATGGCACGCCATCTCGCCGCCTATCTCAAACTTGCAGGGGACGGGGCGACTCATCAGGACAGCGTTCGCTTCCTCGCCCAGATGCAGGGCAGCAAGGTGCGGTCCTTTTTCGAGAAAGTGGGTGACAACATCGTCCTTGTCATCCTCGACGAGATGACCACGGTGACCACCGATGGGGAAAAGCAAACTTACAACAGGGAGGGGGAGGCACCCCTCAAGGACGGACGGCTCAAGGTGCAATTCTTCGGACTTGCTGATTGGTGCTATATGGACGGCGACAAGTCCAAGGCCTATTTCAAGGTCGATGGTGTCAACTATGTGATGAAGCCTGCTGTCAAACTGACGGAGTGGGGTGCGGGGCACGCCACCATCATCCCGTCGGGTGCGGGGCTGCGCATCACTTTTCCCAAGCCCATCTCCTATGTGGAGTCGGTGGACTCTCTACGGAAGAGGGCGGAAACGGCAAGCAAGATCCTCACCATCAAGCAGCTCAACAATTCCTATCCCACCAAGAGCGACCTCTACCTGCCGGCATTCTCCAGTGCCATCAATTTCGACCTTTGCAACATTGAATTCTATCATCAGAAGGATTCCATTTGCATCAAGGGTAACAATGACAAGGCGCAGTTGGTGAAAAACCCGACAAGCGTCATTCCAGCGTTGGGGAAGATGGCGCTGCATTCGGGAAAGGACTTGATGTCGTGTCGGGTTGGTTTCATCAAGGGCTCTTTCATCATGGAGTACCTGTGGCTCCCGCTTGGAGTGCTCATGGTGCTGTTGGTGATGGTGTGGCTCAAGACGGGCCCGGTGTATGTTCGCGATACCAGCTGTCTCTATAATCCCAAGCATGTAGCCAACTACAGGCCTTACTTGTCACTGCTCCTCATCTGTTGCATGGCCTATTGCGTTTGCAAGTCGCTCATTACGCTCAAACTAAGCTATTCATATCCGTATTTTGAGAAACTCACCGGCATCATGCCGTTCTCCACATCGCTGATGATGCTCCTCTTCTTCAGTTTGACCATGCTGTTCAATACACCTTTGCGTCATTATGCTACACAGAGGAAACCGATGAGGCGCATGATGCATTGGATGGTGTGTGCCTTGCTGTGTGTCGGATTGGGCGTCTTGTTCTTCTTCGTGGCCGACAAGCTGGTGAGCCAAAGCGTCATCGACTCCTATTTCCATGACGAGGTGTACCGGCTCAATCCATTCAAATGGTTGGAGACATACGGCATCAACGACACCCACCGCTCCGTGGTGTACGCACTGCTGGCGGTGGAGGCGGCCGTGTTGGTGTTGTGGCTTTTGGCCGACTGGTTGTGGAAGCCATTGTCGGTGAAATTGGAAGGCAAGAGGGAAGCTTGGAAGAAATGCTCTGACAAGATGATGGAGAAAATAGGCGGATGGTGGCAGAAAATCAGCAAAAAACACCCCAGCCATCACATCTTGGCCGTCATCTTCCTGGTGCTGGCTGTCATTTTTCAATGCAAGGTGGGATTCAACTGGTGGTTGTCCCTCGGGTCGGTGGTGCTTTTGGCCATTGTGTGGTGTGTGCCTTTCGTGACAGAGGCTTTTTTCGCCGCACTGAAGAGTTTGTTCCCCACGCATTTCATCGTGTTCATCATCTTGTATGTCATAGGCGATATCTCTGGGAATTTTGGAACGGCGTTCATCACGCTGATAGTCATTGTCGGCATGACGCGGGCACTCACCAACGTGGATGTGTATGGAGGGAAGGTGCCAGGGCATGTCATCTTCTGCCAGATGCTTTTCATTTCCATGGCCTACATTGTCGCTGCCATGGTGGGCGACCATGGGTATGTGACCAATTACCTGGGTTTC
This sequence comes from Prevotella sp., assembly GCA_017619375.1. GTDB lineage: Bacteria > Bacteroidota > Bacteroidia > Bacteroidales > Bacteroidaceae > Prevotella. The sequence continues at coordinate 25,116 of JAFZSL010000018.1, forward strand.
TTGATGTGTGTCTTCTGTTTCTATTTCTTGATGAAGAGGCCGGTTGCAGTCGACGATGAGGTTTATGAGAGAATGCAGAAGGAGAAACGCTGGGCGAATGCCATCCTTTTCGTGCTGGTGGGTATGATGTTGCTCCTGCCCGGGGTCTGCAGTTGGTTGTTCAATCCTGAAAAGGTGAACTACGACCGTTTTGCACGAAGGGTGATGCTCTACTCCAATTTCGAAGACCTGGAGCGAAGCGGATACAGGTATAGTGAGAGCGACGCTGAGTTCATGGTCATCATGAGCCACTACATGCGGCCTGCCGATGGACGCGACCCGCTCTCCAACGACAACCATTTCCTGCATATGTCCATCAGTTCGGGGCAATCGCCTGTCGTGCTCAACGACCTGAGCATGCCGGCGGCCTTCTTCGGCACCTACGGCATCTATCTCACCACAACAGTGTATTTCCTGCTCCTCTTCATCGTCATGTGGATGGTGATGCAGTTCAGTCTCTCCTATTACGACAATGACTCTCGTCTCACCAGGGCGATGCAGTGGCGGTTGCTTGCCATGATGATGTGGGTGGGAACCAGTTTCTATATCTATCTGTCATATGTGGGCAAGTTGCCGTTCACCGGAAGACTCAATCCTGGATGCGGTGTCGATGCGGTGGGAGAAGCATTGGAAACGGCATTCCTCCTCGCATTCATGGCGGCCGTCACATGCAGGGAAACCAGCAGAAGTTATGATGACGAGTGGGACTGACAATCAAGGTAATGAACATATTTTATTAATCAATCACATAAAACATCAAAAGACATGGGATTCGTCGATAAATTGAAGTATCGTCTTTCAGCTGTTCATTTAAAGCATGTATGCAAAAGGCTGAGCTACTTTTATAGATATGAGGTAATAAAAAGGAAGCGCATCCGCCTGGCCGTGCTGGGCACAACCTCCAGTGGCAAGAGTTTCTTGTTGAAAGACATCATTTCCTCCTTGCAGAATATGTGTGCCAACTTTCATGATTTGGAAACAGCGCTTCAGCCATATAGCAATATTTACAGCTATAAACCAGACCAAAAGGGTGGCAATGGTGGAACGCCCCTTTATGCATGCCGGCAAGATGACCATTATGGGGCTACTGTCAAACATAACAACCCCAATCATGATGAATATGACATCGACTTCCTCAACATCCCTGGCGAAATTTTCGAAGTCCCCAAAGATGGCTCAATATCCAGGTTGTATGCATATAACGTTTTGAGAGACCAACTCAAAAAGGCGGGAAGGGTGTTCGTCGTCAAATTGTGGATGCGAGAGGATACGGAAGAGGAGGTCTGGATTGTGGAATATGTGCATGGGGCAACCAGTGACACCCAAAGTGCCAACGACGATACGCTTATGTCTTTCAAGAATTGGACCAAGTTGTTTAAAGATTTGAATGACTATAGATTCAAACCTGTCAAGGGGTCGGAAAGGAAAATAAGCGGTGCCTATCTGCTCAAGCATTTCTTTGAATACGACACTGATTCAGCTATCGACAGCATAGGGGAGTGGATAAAAGCTAATGGCAAGGATAAATTGGGGTTTGACAAGACCGATTTTTCCACAACCGGTATTGATAGGAGCTTCGTATTCTTCCAGTATTGCTCTTTAGCCACTGACATCGTGGTTTGTGACAGAATTTTCGCCAATGCAAAGGACAATTTGACGCAGATGCCGTTCGAAGACTTGGTCAATGGTCTTAACGCCTTCATCAAGGATAGCAGTGAGAGTGATAGCCTACATGTATACCTTGCTTTCCGGAATGTGGACTTCATCATGGATGCGCATGAGGATACATACAAGATGCTCAACGAAAGAACTTTGGCTGAAATGCCTGATATGGAGCGTCATAACGCCATCTACTCGCTATTTGCTTATGCCATGCAGCATTACTTGGACCCTACTTTGAATGTCCAAAAAAGAATCGCTGCATTCTTGGGCATTCCTGAGGACAAGTTCCAGTCAGACGGGACTCAGGCAGTCACGCCTGATGGTATCACTACTGATGTCGACTTGCTGCTACAAGCGCTCGTGGATCCAAAAGGTGGAAGTGGCTACCTGACTGTCGTCCCAGGTCTAAAAGAACACATATCTAGTCGATTGGGTAGTCTAAAGTTAGGCTTCAAGGGTTTGCTCAACAAAACCCAGTTCAAACCGATGGATGAGACAAAACCGACGGGGAGAATAGTTCCCCATGTATATTTCTCTTGCACACCCATCACGAGCGAATATGATATTTACCACAATTATGTTGATGAAAAAAACGGTACGTCCTCAGATTTCAAAAAAACAAAGAATGGCGATGATTATTATTTCAAAGACCTGGAGGCCAACAAACTTTGTTTTGGAACTTTCCAGTTGACCATGGACATCCTTGCACAGCATCAATTGGGTAATATCAAAGTGGGAGGGTTGCTGAGAATCATGCAGAACAAAGTTTGAAACATACAGTGATGGCAGGTATGAATAAAAGCATCAGAATAGCGGTGATAGGGGAGACGGCAAGCGGAAAGAGCTATCTCCTCTACGACCTCATCCATGCTTTCGAATTGTTGGGGTATGTACCGGAACAGTTGCCACTGAGTTTCCCGCATGGTAGTTTCGGCACCTACTTTTATGACACTTTCAACAGCAAGACCGGAGGCATGCGAGGAACTGAGCGCTATGCATGCCGACCCGACAACCACTATGCAGCATGGCTCTCGAAAGGGAGATTCGGCCGGCGATTGGAGGTGGACTTCCTCAATATCCCGGGGGAGATGTTCAACTTGGGTGAAGAGGTGTTGCAAAAGTTCTTTGATCTCAGGCAACACATCGAAAAACGGGACAAGGGAGTTTTCTTCCTCTCCGTATGGCGAAATGCCGCGGGAAAGGAAATCCGGCTGATTGTTTACAAAGGACTCGATTTGGCCAATGGCAATATAATCAAACCTGAGAGCAGTTCCCGCTTTGGAAACTATATCGGATGGGAACACTTGCGATACGAACTCCAAGAGGGCCGTTTCAAGGAGGCGAGCCGCAAACCTGTCAGCGGAAGGTATATGCTCTCCCACCTGAGGGAACTGCAGACCGACTCCGTGCTGCTCACCATCAAGGATAGTTGGAATGCAATAGTCTCATTGCAACAGCAAGATCAAAAGATGTTGCTTAAAGACTATGTGCAAGTGCTCTTCTATTTCTATCCCCTCGTCTATTGCCAGCAAGCCACCGACTTGGTCATTTGCGACAATCTCGTCCACGGCTCGAGTGCGGGGAATCTGGCGAAGAATGTGGCGTATTTCATGAGTGAGGGAAAACGGAGGCCGAATGCCTATCTGGCTTTCAGAGGAGTAGACAAGGCATTTGTCAACTTTCCGGGAAACAAGGGCTCGCAAATCCTCTCCCTCATCAGTTCCGATGCCTCTTTGCGAAACAAGATCTACGAATGGATGATGGATGACATACAGGGGCAACTCGAGAAAAATACATTTGGCAACATGGCAAGGTTGCCGGATGAATGGGTGCAACATACCCGTCAGAGCTTTGGTCCTTCACCGGGAAATGGTTTTTGGCATCTCCTCAATGAAACGATGGTGGAGGGCCCCTTGGAACGTTTGCTGGCGCACAAGAAGACACCTGGTGAGTTGCTGCAGGAGTCGGGAAAACGGTTGCCGCCACACGTTTATTTCACGGCCACGCCAATTGATGCCGCTTTCCGCGTCTACAAGAATGACGAGGTTGACGTCACCAGGTTCTACTGGGAGGATGGTGGACGGATGAAAGTGTTTACGCAGGAGGTCAACAGCGGCCGTGAGCAGCATTTATGCCTGGGGAGCTACCAGTTGCTCACAGACATCCTGTGGCAGAACGGCATCAGTTCGGATGGATTGCGCCAACGTGGCGAACATTTACTATATATGCAAAGTAAAATGTAAAAGATAATGTTTTTCATATGATAAAGACAATCAACATATCTAAATACGCATCTGGCTCGTGGCCTGACCGCATAGGCGACACAACGTTGTTCTACTCGGAGAACTATACGCACCATGCCAGTGACTTGAGCGGCCTGTTTCTCGACAACCCACCAGTACTCTCCTCCAAGCATGCCTCTCTGGTGTGGAAATACAATGCAGATGTAGACCGCTACATCCTCATCCATGTGCAGGGGTCGCATGTCGTGAGCAGGGCGCTGGGGCGCATCTATCCTTTCCGCGCGGGCTATGAGGTGAGTCGTGACGGGATGAATGCCATCGGGTTTGCCATCACTTCCTTCATGCAGGCCGTTCCAAGGATTGATGCCATGCCTGTGGGACGCGTGGTGGAAGCCACGGACGTTGATGTAAGGCAGACGAAGCCAACAGAGGAGGAGCGCAACTTTGCCACGCATGTCATGGCTGCCTTGGCCGAGGGCAAGACTTTGTTTGTCGCGCTCGACAATGTCGGGGAACAATATTTTTGCGATGGCGTGTTCAAGGGAGAGTTCCAGATCCTGACAGGGGCGATGGATGCGCTGCCCGTCAACTTGCGGAGATACGTCTCTTTCGGCTTCTGTGTCGACGAGCATTTTGCCAATGTGTTGGATGGTGTGCTTGTCGTTGTCTATGACAAGGCGAGTCAATTGTTGCCTCCTGCTGATGCCTTGTCGTTGACATGGAAGGAGGCTCTCGCCCGTCCGGCACAAATCAGCAATGAAAAGAGAGAGCAGCTGCAAACCATCCATTTGCCAGGGGAAAATGAACCTTTGCTGACCAATGAACAGTTGAGAAGGGCCTTCAAGGTGGCCGCCATGCCTGTGGAGAAGCTGCTGGATGGCGACTGGGCCATCTGGCGTGCACTGGGGAATGGATTCGAACTGCTCCAAACGCAGGGATGGAAGTCTTTCAAACGTTTCCATGCACAAATGGATGATGAGACAAAGGTGGCTTACGCTCGCTGGGCGTGCAACGCTTCGCTGGATTGGACGACTGAAGGCTTTACTGAAGACATGTTCAACCTCATGGATTACAAGGAAGAAGATGTGACCAAGCTGCAGAAAAAGGCTTTGTCGGAATATTTGAAAGAAGGACGTTACTCCTTCCTTTTCCAAAACGGGATGAACGATGAGGTGAAGCAAATGCTCGACGGCAATTTTGTAAGGTCGTTGCAACTCAACGATGCGCAACAGGTCATCGACTGGTATCATATCTTCAAACGCTTTGAGTGCGATGGAAACAGTGGCGTGAAGGTTGCTTTCGGCAAGTTGTTCGGAGATTTGGTCGTACCCAAACTCAAGTCGATGAAGAAGGTGGTGGAATGCATGAGGAGATATCCTTTCATTCCCGTCGATTATTTCAACCCGCCCAAGGATGTCGCCCTGCTCGGTGAAGTCAAGGACTTGAAACCCGCCTACAGGGAATTGGTGGAGCAATGGGTGAGCGAGGCCGCATCGGCTTTTTCATTCGGTGACATCGGAATGCTGATGAAGGCTTTCGACAGGGTGCTGGCAGCTTCAAAGGATGAGGGACGCTCGCCCGAGCAGATGGCACTGGAACATGTCGATGAGAGTGAACTCATCTCGTTGCTGGCTGTGGGAAAGGAGAGCGAGGTGGTCGACAACTGTGAGAGATTGCTGAAGATGGCCCGCAAATTGCCCAAAGTGTGGGACGATTTCGTGAGAGACACCTTGCTCCCCGCAGTGCAGCATGTGCTGGTAGGTGGGAAGAAAGGACAGGGTGGCCTGCAGTCGTTGAGCAAGGAGGCACTCCTCGATGTGAGCAAATGGCCCAAGATTGCCGAACTGAACAAGACACACCCCTGGGTGTTCAATGTGGTGGCGGAACGGCTCAAGACACTTTTCGATTCGACCTCGTCGAAACTGGGTGGAGAAATCAAAGAGCAGTTCATTTATGCCACATCGCTCAAGGAGGAGAAAAAGAGAAAGGATGAGGAGAAGGACGGCAAATCCATCAAATACAAGAAAGATGCCAAGAAAGCGTATCCCATCATTAGTTTATATATATCGACCATAAAAAAAAGCAACAAGAAAATGTCAAAAGAGTTGGAGCATCTGTTTCGTGACCTTAGGAAAAAGACACGCAACTGGAGAATAATAGGACTGATAGCCGGGATTTCCATTGCTGTCATCTTCGCCTTCGGAGGCTTGATGGCGGGAAAATACCTGTTCGGCAACGCCCAACAACAGGAAGAGGGCGGAATCGCCATCTTATGGGAGGGTGACAAAAGCAGCAACTTGATGAGCCGGTTGGCATGTCTGGCCGATTGGGACAGTGTCAGCAAGGTGAAAGTGGACACCCTCGAGGTGCCACACCTCAAGTTTGTGAAAACCGCCGACTTGAGACCCCTCAGCAAAGCTTATTACAATAAGTTGCCCGAAGTACTTGACACGGCCGTGGTAAGGGCTTTTCTGTTCAACAAAAAAGGTGAAATGGAGGGGAAAATGGACTCGCTCTACGTGAATGAAGGTAATCCGCTGATAGAAAGCATCTTTGATAAGCCATACCGCATCAAGGATGTCACCATCAATGGCAAGACCTTTGATATTCCCAATGACAAGATCTTGGGCAAGGACACGTTGATGAGCACCAAGGATGCCAAGTATTACCTCTCCTTGGTGAATTTCCTGTCAAAGGAACTGCCCGACTCCGTGTCTTTCGCATATTGACACTTTTTGAAAAAACTTAAAATGACAAGGATATGGAGGAACCAAGAATAGAGTCAAGGATACTCGGAGACGGTGAAATCAAGCTTAGGCCTTTTTTCGTGGCAGGATTGCCTGTGCTCGTCTTGTTGGCGGCACTCGTCTTTTCTTTCACGAAAGGATGTACGCCGTTGGGAAAGGCGGGTGCCGGAAAACGCTACAACCCGGCGGAGAAAGTGGGGGAGGACGAGGGCTTTGTGGGCAAGGCCAACGTGTTGCTACGCGAATTGGTGGCAGATGTCGATGAGTCGGTGAGGGCCACTTGCCTCGACAGCCTCAACAAACGTTACCGTGCGTTGGAATTCGGCCTTCCCTACGGTGAAGAGCACAAACCTTATATCGAGGCTTCCGACCTGAGATTGGTGGCCATACACCCAGAGAGAATCAAAAGCGAGAAGTTAAGGACTTTCTATTTCAACAGCCGATTGCCGCAGTTGCTGAAACGACAGAGCGAACAACTCGACGAAACCTATTTCAGGATACGTTTCAAAGGAGACAGCATCAGGCTTAGCCATGTCAGGCCTATCGATTTGCAATACATACAATTGGTGCCTTCCATGTTCAAGGTCGCGCTTGCTAAGAATCCATGGACAGGGGCTGTCTATGGGGCGCCCAACTGCTTGTTCACAGACACCAACACGGTGTTTCTCACCTATGGCAACAGCGTGCTGCCACTGCACAACGAAGAGAGGCTTATACGAGACAATCCTCTGAATTTCCATGCGTTGATGAGCGAGGGCAAACTCATAGGCATGAGTGGACCGATAGATTACTATGACTATTACCTGCGTGCTTTCAAGAATGGGGGAGGGCACAGCATCAACATCGACTTGAGAGACCAACTCGACTCCAGGGGTCAGGCCGAGTTCCTCCTTTGCTATTCCCACGATACGCTAATCATCTCACACAACACCAACCTCGTCGTGGTGGGCGAGGGTAATGCAAAAGCTTTCCAAAAACCGAAGACGGGAAGCCAAAGGGCTGATAAAATACCTCTTGTCGATGGCATGAAATTGCTGGTGTATGACGATGAGGATAGGAAGTTGGGAGAGTTTGTCATACAAAGAAAGGACCCTTCGCGATTGCTCTCATGCTTGGTGCAGTCGAACATGGGACAAAGCCGATTCTTCATCGACCCGGCACAGACCGACCTCTTCACGCAGCAAATGCTCAGGGGATTGTCAAGGCACCTCTCCAATCGTGACAATGTCGAGAAGGTGGAACTGTCCATCGACCCCATGCTGTCAAAGATGTTGGAACAGGAAATAGTGCAATATCTGCATTCCCTGCAGGGTAACATCAGAAACAACAAACCCCAAAGTCAAATCAAGGAACAATATGACATGTCGGTCACTGTCATGGACATGGCCACAGGACAGGTGCTCGCCACTCCCTTCTACACCTCGTTGTTCGACTATGAAGACATGCCGGAGAATATGAAGATGACAGCACGCAACACCTCGCTTTCCAGACGCTCCGTGGGGTCTGTGTTCAAGCCACTCGTGGCTTTGCCATCGGTTCTCACCAATCCCAATCTATTGGATATGAACACCTCCAGCCCGAGGAGATATGAAGGGCCGAAGGACTGGAAGGACCGAAATGCAATAGTCAATTTCTTTGGCCGACAAACCAAGGTGTGGGCAAGGAAAAGTTCAAGCCATTGGGGAGGATGCAATTTCACCACATTCTTTTCTCGTTCCGACGACGTCTATCCTGTGGCATTGGCTGCCTTGGCCATGACCAATCAACGGCTGGATGCCTCCGTAACAACACTTCCCGTAGATGGGGACAACAATTTCTTTACATTGAACAATGGGTTGCTGGCGTTCAGGAAGGCGGAAGACCCCCGTACGGTCAACCAGCGTAACCGATATTTCACCGACTGGCTGTCATACCTTTATGACACCAGTTATGATGACATTAATGTTTGCGACCTCAATCTCTTCAACGGACTGTTCGCCAACGAATCTCTCGATGCAGAGCAAAAACAGTTCGGATTGGAGGAAATTGCGCCGGAGTACACCAACCTTCGACTCGAACGGTTCTATGACGGGGATGACTTCCACGACAGATTGGTGCCATGGACATTGGGGCAGGGTGACAACATGTGGAACTGTGTCAAGTTGGCAGAGGCTTGGTGCCGGATGATTGGCAAGAGGGCCGTGCACGCTTCTTTCATTAAGCAGCGTGGCGATACTCTCCCCTCACTTGTTCAGTCGGGTGCGGAATATCCGGGATGTGTGTTGGGGCAGAGGTCGGTTGGGGCCATCAACAACACATGGAATGCTTTCCTTGACAAACTGCATGACGCGCAACAAGACGGTACGCTGCTGCCGCCTATGCGCAACAAGGTGAGAAGCCTTAACGATAGTGAGAATGCCCATTTGACCCTCTTTGCCAAAACCGGCACGCCAGACCCATATATCCGCTATGAATTCCCCATGCTGGGTGGTAACAATAGGTATGTCGATATCGGCATGTATGCTTTCGTTCTTATGGACAACAACCAGTATACCAACAACATCCTGCGCAATCGACCAGGAAAAGGAGTGGCCTGCGTAGTGCGAATCACAAGGTCGTATCAGTGCAACAACTGCAGCCCGGGACAACAATGCAAAAGATGTGAAAGTTTTTTGGGCTTGCAATCCAGCCACGCGCGCGAATTCTTCAGCGCTCCGTCCTCAACACGCTTGCAGAAACTCTACGAGATGACGAAGGACTATTATTAGATTGAAAATTGAAAATTGAAGATTGAAGATTGAAGATTGAAGATTGGCCTTCGGCCTAAGTTGCTCACGCTCGGCAGACTTCAAGCAAGCTTGGTCTGCCCTCGCTTAATCGCAACGTTGAAGATTGAAGATTGTATCGGAACAATCTTCAATCTTCAATTTCCAGTTAGACATCACGTCTGATAACTATTTTTTCGTTTTTTGTTGGAACATTTGTTTTTTTATCTTATCTTTGCAAAAAGCATTTATTAATTAATACCGACAACTATGAAAATGAAATCTTTTATTACAACGTTGTTCCTTTTGTTGGCAATGACGTGCAACGTGATGGCAGGCGAACTGACTGGTCCGAAAAACAATGAGGTGCAAGAAGTCACAGGTCCCTATACCATCATTATCACTGGAAATGGAGTCATCGGACGTGACGGCCCTGCAGGGTATGACACAGGTGTGCGCTTCTATAAAGGGCAGACACTCACATGCTACGGTATGGATGGGTCTTGGTACAAAGTGAAATACGGCAACGGCGTGCGCTGGGTGTCGTCATCTTATGCAAAACCTTACAATGGGTCAACGGGGTCGACTGCTGCAGCTGTGACTTCTTATGTCGTCATCACAGGCAACAGGGTCATTGGTCGGTTGGCTCCCGCAGGTGCCGACAGTGGATTCAGGTTCAATAAAGGAGCCAAACTGCCTTATCTCGGCATGCAAGGAAGCTGGTACAAAGTGAAATACAATGGCAAAATCCTTTGGATTTCCGACCAGTTCAGCTATGTGCAATAATATGGCAGAAAAGTTGTAGAAGAAGTTAACGAAATCATAGAAGTTGGAGAAGTTAACGACATTAATTCTACGAATGACTTGTCATTCACGGAGTATTGTCGTTAACTTCTCCAACTTTTTCTTCCTTCCCCTCACAAGGTTTCAAAGACGGCTTTCACCCTCGCCAGGATCTCCCGACATTTCATTCTGAATTTCCATTTGCGGCTCTTGGTGTTGCCGGCATTGAATGCGATGGCATCCACGCCGTTTGTCTTGGCGAGATAGAGGGCGCGCTCGTTGTGGAATTCCTGGGAAATGATGGTCACGGTCTTCCCTTCGAAAAGCTCCTTGGTCTTTTCGATGGAGTTGATGGTGCGGAAACCTTTGCCGTCCAGCGTCATGATGTCTGCCGGGACACCACGCTCCACCAATCGCGCTTTCATCTCTTCCGGTTCGTTGTAACTGTTGGGGAAATTGCCACCGCTGATGAGAAGGCTGTCGAATTTCCCTGCTTTCCACAGTGCGACGGTGGCATCGATGCGTCGCAGGAAGAATTGGTTGGGGTTGCCCGTGCGTCCGACGGGACAGGTGCCAAGCAGAAGGCCTACTTCACGATGGGGGACGGTGCTGGCATTGTCATATTTCTTTCCTTTGCATGCCTGCAAGACCGCAACATTGCAGGTCACGATGACGGTGATGGCAATGAATAGCACACATAAGAAGATAATCAAAAACACCTTAATCATTTTTTTCATATTTTTTTTCATGGAGATATTCTGCGAAGATACGGGCGGCACTCTCCACCTTTGCTGCGCATGGACGTGTCTTGTAATATTCTTTCGTGCGTTCTGAGGCCACGTAGTCACCCGCTGGAGCAGGACCCTTGAGGCCGAGAAGTTCTGCACATGTCAGTGAACCGTTCGCTTCCTTTGAGCGCGACAGCAGGTCCTGGACCAACTTGTAACAAGCCGACTTGCCGGCACGGTCGCTACCCTCTGTCTGGCCGCTGTCGAGGCCTGACAGGATAACGAGGGCGGAAACGGCACCGCACATCATGCGCAGACGGCCAACACCGCCACCGAAACCGGCCGATACACGTTTGGCCAATTGGGCATCCAGTCCATAAAGGTCGCTGAAGGCAAGCACTACGCTCTGGCAACAGCCAAAGCCCTCCATGAAATAGTCCACGGCAAGTGATACACGGCGTTCCAAATCCTCATTCATGACAAAGAGACTGATGGTCGATTTTTTCGTTGATTCTATTTGCTTCCTATGATACGGGGTTGTCTTAGGCTCGTAGAGTTAGCATGACGCTGCAAATTTAGGCATATTTTTCCGAAAACAACTTGTAAACGAAAAAGTTTCTTCATTTTTCAATCTTTTTTTCTCATTAGTCCACTTTTCCATAAATGGATTCAATTTTCAGTGGATTTGTCCTTGTTTCGTTTTTTTTTGTGTAATTTTGCAACGCAAAAATGTCGTGCGTGTCATTCTTCTTCGGAAATGTGTGTTTTAGAACCCCTCACGCATGCCATTTTCACCAACCATGCATACAAATCATACAAGATGAAAGCAACCTTCATTCTCAAGCAGGTCGGCCTGTGGCTACTGCCGTTCCTGCTCCCTGTGACGGCCGCCGCACATGATTACATTGATCTCGGCCTGCCAAGTGGCACATTGTGGGCTGATTGCAATGTGGGTGCCAACACCCCCGAGGAATACGGCGACTTCTATGCCTGGGGCGAGACGAAACCCAAAACCACTTACTCGTGGAGCAACTATCTCTACGCCAGTGGCTCGTCGTCCACCGTTCAGGACATCGGGACACATATAGCAGGAACACAGTATGATACGGCTACTGCTGTATGGGGTCGCGAATGGGTGATGCCCACCCACGACCAGGCCAAAGAACTGATTTCCAAATGCACCGTCTCGCTGGCCACGGTGAACAATGTCAGGGGGGTACGCTTCAAGGGGCCAAATGGCAACTCCATCTTCTTCCCCATGACAGGATACAAGTATGACTCTTCTTACAGTTCAGAAGGTTCGCAAGCCTATTTCTGGACCGATACCAAGGACATCGTCACCAATGTGGCCTACGAGTCGATAGCCCTTTACTTCACGCGTACCTCCACTTCGGGAAAGGTGAAGACAACGGAGGCGTCAAGACGCTACGGCGCTGTCATAAGGGCCGTTCGTTCCAAGGATGCAGTGGAACCGGACCCGGTCACCCCTCCTTCCACAGACCCGCAACTGGTCGACCTTGGACTAAGTGTGAAATGGTGCTCGAAGAACGTGGGCGCCACCGATGAGTCCCCCTATGGCGACTACTACGCCTGGGGCGAGACCTCCACGAAGGACGACTATACATGGGTGAATTACCAGCACGCCAATGGTTCTGCGACAACGGTGAGGGACATCGGCAGCGAC
>JAFZSL010000019.1 GCA_017619375.1 Prevotella sp.
GGGGCGAAAAGACCACAGCCGGGGGTGGAGCCCCCGGTATAGGCGACACACATAATAACCCCGAAGGGGTGACAGAATGATCTGTCACCCCTTCGGGGTTATTGTATAAACCACTTATTAGCAGGGGTTTCACCCCTGCCTGTGGTCTGACCAGACCTTCGGCCTTCAAGGTGGGAGACTTCAGTTAATCTATTAAAGTTCCGCAAGTAGGAAAAAATGAGGAGTGAAGGAGGTTTTAAAGAAGTCAGGATTAAATCATTTCCTTTAAAAAAGCTGGAAAAAGTGAGCATATGTCCCTTTAACTCCCCTTTAACTCCTGAAAGTTGAGTGAATGCGGAACTTGAATTAATCTATCAAAGCACTGGCAGGAGATATTGCCAGATGAGGTCCATGTAGGGCTGATAGAGCGAGGACGAGGTGGTGAGCACAAGGACGGCATCCTTGTCGGGGAACACCATGATGTATTGTCCTGCGAAGCCGTCGGCACGGAAAGCGTTGTGGCGGCACATCCACATCTGATATCCGTAGCCCTGCACCCATTCATTGTTATCCTTGTTGAGACCTGCTTTCTCCAAGTCCTCGAACCTTGTCCCTGACGGAGCAGAAGGCACCTGGTATTTCGACATTTCCTTCAGCCAGTCGGCAGGGACGATTTGCTTCCCGTTCCATTTGCCTTCTTGGAGGAAGAGTTGTCCCATCTTCGCCATGTCCTCCGTCTTCAACTTCAGTCCCCAACCGCCGCAGTTGATGCCTTGCGGACTCTCTTCCCATTCCGGCTTGGCGATATGAAGAGGTTGGAAGAGGCGTGTGTCGAGGTAGTCGAGGAGTTTCTCTCCCGTCACCTTCTGCACGATGGCAGCGAGCATGTAGGTGCCCACAGAGTTGTAGAGGTAATACTCTCCCGGCTTGTGTGTCACAGGCCATGCCAGGAACCCTTTCACCCAATCCAAGGAGTCTGTATTCTTAGCATTCGGTTCCGTGTCATGGCCGCAAGTCATGGTGAGCAGGTCGCGCACGGTCATCGCCTTGAGGTTGTCGCTCTGTTCCGCCGGCAGTTTGTCGGGGAAGAAACTCACGACCGGGTCGTCGAGTTTGAGTTTTCCCTCGTTGATGGCCAGCCCCACGGCAGTGGCGGTGAAGGTCTTGCTGACGGAGAACATCTGGTGTGGCATCTCCGCACTCTGTCCGTTGAACCATTTCTCGAGCACCACCTTCCCATGTTTGAGTATCATGATGCTGTGAAGGGTGATGGAGTCGGGCTTCACGGGACGTGTCTGTGTAGCATTGACGAAGGAGTCCACGGCGGCGACCACCTCAGGAGAGGCATCTGTCCTTGGAAGGTCGATGACATCGACTTCCTTTTTCGCCCTGCAGCCAAACAGCAACAGCATGGCGAGCGCGAATAACAATGTTGCTTTTTTCATAAGACAAAAGGTGTAGATGGTGAATGTATGGTATTTGGTGCAAAGATAGGAAAAATATTTTACTTTTTCCAAGTTTGGGCAAAAAAAAACAACATGACAAACATCTTAACTGCTCAGCGAAAACATACTATGATCAAAAAAAAAAGAAAACATTTTGAAGAACCATTTTTTATCATTATCTTAGCGGCGTGGTAACAATGGGTTTCTCCATCGAGAAACGTGCCATGACAGATTACATCATTGAAGAATGATGACCATATAAAGAAAGACTGGTCTACAAATGCAAAAAAACTTCACCCTCGCGCTGTTGCTGTCGCTTTTTTTTGCGCATGCGCCCGCGCAAGACATTTATGTGTCCACCTCCTTCCACGAGCCAGCCACCGAAGGGTTGCGCTTCATCTACAGCCACGACGGTGTGCGGTGGGACTCCATCCAGGGTGTGTTCCTCACTCCCGAGGTAGGTGTGCAGCGGGTGATGCGCGACCCCTCCATCGTGCGCGGTCCCGATGACACGTTCCATCTCGTGTGGACCAGTTCGTGGCGCGGTGACCGCGGTTTCGGCTATGCCTCTTCCAAAGACCTCATCCATTGGAGCGAGCAACGTTTCGTGGAAGTGATGTCCGACACGACGACCGTCAACGTATGGGCTCCCGAATTGTTCTACGACGACGAGCGCCGGCAATACCTTGTGGTGTGGGCCTCCTGCGTCCCCGGGAAGTTTCCCGACCACCAGGAAGACCATCTCAACAACCATCGCCTCTACTATGTCACCACGAAGGATTTCAGGACCTTCAGCAAAGCCGCCCTTTTCTACGACCCCGGCTATAGCGCCATCGACGCCACCTTGGTGAAGCGTGGAAAAGGCGACTATGTGATGGTGGTGAAAGACAACTCCCGTCCGATGCGCAATATCAAGGTGGCCTTCGCCACCTCCCCCTACGGTCCGTGGAGCGACTCCTCCGAACCCTTCACCGAGTCGTTCACCGAAGGGCCTACGACGGCGAAGGTGGGCGATTGGTGGTACATCTATTACGACTCCTACCGCCACGGCATCTACGGCGCCCACCGCACGAAGGACTTCATCCATTTCCAAGACCAGACCGGCGCCGTCGTCTTCCCCCCGGGGCACAAGCACGGCACTGTCTTCATGGCCCCCAAGGAACTGGTGGAAAACCTGGTGAAGTACAACCGCGACGTGGTGCACTACACCGGCGGCACCATCGCCCGTCCCGAGCGTCACGACGGAGGCCTGAAGCCCGTGGTGGGTGTCCACAGCATCCAGACGATGCGTGGCGAGCGCCCTTGGACCTACAATCACCAACCGATGATGGCGTGGTGGAACGGGAAGTTCTACATGCACTATCTCACCAACCCGCGCCATGAGCACGAACCACCGGGCAAGACGATGCTGCAGACCTCCGACGACGGCTACACCTGGTCAGAACCCGTGGAACTGTTCCCAGAATATCCCGTGCCCGACGGGTTCGCCAAGGAGAGTCTCCCCGGCGTCACCGCCAGCGACCTGAAGGCCGTCATGCACCAACGCGTGGGCTTTTATGTCGCCCCCAACGGCAAACTCATCGCCATAGGCAACTACGGCATCGCCCTCACCCCCAAGGACGACCCCAACGATGGCAACGGCATCGGCCGCGTGGTGCGTGAGGTCAAGTGCGACGGGACGTTCGGCCCCATTTATTTTGTCTATTACAACCACGACTTCAACGATCGCAACACCCTCTATCCCTGGTACAAACGCTCAAAAGACAAAGCTTTTGTCAAAGCAGTCGACGCCCTGCTCGCAGACCCCATGCAACGCATGCAGTGGGTGGAGGAGGCCGACCGCAACGACCCGCTCATCCCGTTGAACAAAGCATACAAGGCATTCAGCGGTTACACCCTTCCCGACGGTCGCAAGGTGGCCCTGTGGAAACACGCCGTCACCAGCCTCTCCATCGACGGAGGCAACACATGGCGCGAACCTTGCGACCGAGCCCCCGGCTTCGTCAACGCCAATGCCAAGATCTGGGGTCAGCGACTCACTGACGGCACCTACGCCACCGTCTACAATCCTGCCGAATACCGTTGGCCCTTGGCCATCTCGCTCAGCAGCGACGGACTGGAATACACCACCCTCTCGCTGGTGCACGGCGATGTGACACCCCTGCGTCACGGTGGCAACTACAAGAGTTATGGTCCGCAGTACACCCGTGGCATACAGGAAGGCAATGGCATCCCGCGTGACAGCGACCTATGGGTGACCTACTCGAACAACAAGGAAGACATGTGGGTGAGCCACATCCCCGTTCCAGTGCGCCTCAACGCCACCACCCACGCCGCACCCTTCAACCCCGACGCCACCCTCGCCAGCCTCAACGACTGGAACCTCCACATCCCCGTGCTTTGCCCCATCACCCTTGACGAAGGCCGACTCACCCTCCACGACAGCGACCCCTATGACTACGCCAAGGCGGAGCGCGTCATCCCCAACACGCAGGAACTCGAGGTGGAGTTCGACCTCACCTTCGACCAAGCCAACCACGGAGAACTGGATGTCGAGTTCGTGGACGACGGCGGCAACGTCGCCTCACGCATCGTGGCCGATTCCACCGGCGTCATCCGTGTGAAAGGCGGCGCACGCTACGGCACGCTGCTGAAACGCTACGAGGCCGGTGTCACCTACCACGTCAAGGCCATGCTCTCCACTTCGCTCCACCGTGCCGTCTATTACGTCGATGGCAAGAAAGCCTGCGAACGGCAGTTTGACACCCCTGTGGAAAGCATCTCACGCATTGTCTTCCGCACCGGCCCGCTTTTCGACAAGCCCGACACCGACACCCCTGCCGACCAGGACTTCGACATGCCCCGTGCCGACGAGCGCGACCCCTCGGCAACCTTCCACATCGCCAACGTTGTCAGCCGTTCCCTCGACGGCGATGCACCCGCCGCAGTGCTGCGCTATGCCGACTTCGCCCATTATGCTGAGAGGTTCAACGCCATGGACGACGAACTGACGCCCACCACCATTCCCAACACCCAGGCGTCGGAATGGATGGAACGCAACATCCCCCTCTTCGACTGTCCCGACGACGACTTCCGCGAAATCTATTATTTCCGTTGGTGGACTCTCCGCAAACACATCAAGCGCACCCCCGCAGGCTTTGGCATGACAGAGTTCCTCGTCGACCGCTCCTATGCCGACCGCTACAACCTCATCGCCTGCGCCATCGGCCACCATGTGATGGAAAGCCGCTGGCTGCGCGACACCACTTACATCCACCAGATACTGCGCACCTGGTATTACGGCAACGACGGACAAGCCATGAGCAAGATGAACAAGTTCTCCAGTTGGAACCCTTATGCAGTGCAACAACTTTTCAAGGTGCAGGGCGACACGGCGTTCGTCCTATCCCTGAGACCACGGTTGGAAGAGGAGTATGCCCGCTGGGAATCGACAAACCGTTTGCCCTCAGGACTCTACTGGCAGGGAGACGTGCAAGACGGCATGGAAGAAAGCATCAGCGGTGGACGCAAGAAGCAATATGCGCGTCCCACCATCAACAGTTACATGTGTGGCAACGCCGAGGCCCTGGCCTGGATGAACATGCTGGATTACGATGTCGACAAGGCCCGTCTCTACAAAAAGAAAGCAGGTACTCTGCGCAACCTCATTGTGACTCACCTATGGAATGAGGAAGACAAGTTCTTCGAGACACGTCGCGGCGATGTTGGCGATACGCTGGCTGCAGTGCGCGAGGCGATTGGTTTCATCCCTTGGTATTTCAACCTCACATTTACGAATCCGAAATATGATGTGGCATGGCTGCAACTGCTCGACGAGCAGGGATTCTCTGCTCCCTACGGCCTGACCACTGCCGAGCGCCGACATCCCGAGTTCCGCAGCCATGGTGTGGGAAGATGCGAATGGGACGGTGCCATCTGGCCTTTCGCCACTTCACAAACACTGACCGCCCTGGCCAACTACCTGAACGACTACCGCACCCCACATGTGGTTGGCGACTCCGTTTTCTTCCGTCAGATGGAGCTATATGTGGAAAGTCAGCACCATCGCGGAAAACCTTATATCGGCGAATACCTCGACGAGACCAACGGCGCATGGCTCATGGGCGACCGTGAGCGAAGCTGTTACTATAACCACAGCACCTTCAACGACCTGGTGATCACCGGTATCGTCGGCCTCAGACCACAAACAGACGGCAGCATCGTGGTCAACCCCCTCCTGCCACACGACAAGTGGAACTTTTTCTGCCTCGACGGCATCCGCTACCGAGGACACGACCTCACCATCATCTGGGACAAGGACGGCCAACGCTACCACCAAGGTTCCGGCCTCACCATCCTCATCGACGGCATCCCCCGCGCCCACCGCCCCGACCTCGGAAAATTGACATACCTGGCCCCCTAAAACATCCTAATATCTCCTATATCCTCCTAAAA
The DNA here is from genome assembly GCA_017619375.1 of Prevotella sp. Taxonomy (GTDB): domain Bacteria; phylum Bacteroidota; class Bacteroidia; order Bacteroidales; family Bacteroidaceae; genus Prevotella. The sequence continues at coordinate 5,880 of JAFZSL010000019.1, forward strand.
TCTCCTATAAAATGAGAAGACTCCTCACCATAGCCCTCCTCTTGTCCACCCTTGGAGCCACGGCCCAGACCTTCGAAGACCACTACACACGTTCCCTGAGCGACGTGATGGGCGATGTGCAACGTCGTTTCGGCATCCGCCTGAAATACGACATGGACACCACCGGCCTGAAGGTGCCTTACGCCGACTTCCGCATCCGCCCCTACAGCGTGGAAGAGACGTTGACCAACATCCTCGCCCCTTTTGACTTCAAACCCGTCTATCAGCAGAAGAACGTATGGAAGGTGAAGCGTTACGAGTATCCCCGCCGCCAACCCACCGATGGTGAGAAACTCATTGCATACCTGAGCAGCCTCTATCATGACAAGGCGCAATGGGAGGCACGACGCGACACGCTGCGGCGTGAGGTGGCCGAACGACTCGGCATCGTTCCACTGCGTCAACTTTGCCTGATAGAAAAGAATGAGTTTGGTGCAGTGCGCAAACACGATGGCTACACCGTGCAAAACTTCCGTCTATCCACCGTCAATGGCCATACCGTCTGCGGCAGCATCTATGCCCCTGTCGCTTTAAAATGGAAGAAAAGCCATATCTCCTCTGAACACGAAAAAGGGAAATATCCTCTCATCATCTGTCCCAACGGCCATTTCAGCGGCGGGCGTTACAATGCCGACCTTCAGAAACGATATGCCACGCTCGCACGCATGGGAGCCGTCTGCGTGAGTTACGACCTCTGGGGATGGGGCGAAAGCGAGGAAGAACTGGAGGGCGACGCCCACCACACCAGCGAGGCCCATGTGATGCAAGCCTACAACGGTCTCCGCATCCTCGACTTCATGCTCTTGCACAAGGACATCGACCCACGGCGAGTAGGTGTCAACGGTGGGTCGGGCGGTGGTACGCAAGCCGTGCTGCTCTCCGTGCTCGATGACAGGTTCACTGCTTGTTGCCCCGTGGTGAGCATGTCATCGTGGTTTGACGGCGGTTGTCCCTGCGAGAGCGGCAAACCCATCCAACTCGCCGGAGGAGGCACCTGCAACGCCGAACTCGCCGCCATGTTCGCACCCAAGCCGATGATGGTCGTGAGCGACGGAGGCGACTGGACATCCACCACCCCCGATGTGGAATATCCCTACCTGCAACGCATCTACGGGTTCTACGGCGCCGCCGACAAGGTGCGCAATGTCCATCTGCCCGACGAGGGCCATGACTTCGGTCCCAACAAGCGGCAGGCCGTCTATCAGTTCTTCATCGACACCTTCGGACTCAATGCCTCTAAACTCGATGAGAGCAAAGCGACCATAGAAGACGAGAATACCCTACGATTCACCCCAAAACGCTAAAGCCCATGCCCAACGCCACCCACGACAACGACATCGATTGCCTCTTCACCGAGCGTCCTACCATTGGGCAAGTTGCCCTCGTGCTGCTTATCCTGCTGTCGGCCATGTATGCCGCATCCGCACAGGCCGGCGGCCCCCACAAGTTATGGTATGACCATCCCGCGCAAAACTGGAACGAGGCCCTGCCCATCGGCAACGGTCGTCTCGGTGCGATGGTCTTCGGCAACGTCGCGGCAGAGCGGCTCCAACTCAACGAAGAGACCATCTGGGCGGGACGCCCCAACAACAACGCCAACCCCGAAGCCTTGGAATACCTGCCCAAGGTGCGGCAACTGGTGTGGGAAGGACGCTACAAGGAGGCTCAAGACATGGCCACGCAACACGTGCAGAGCAACACCAACCACGGTATGCCCTACCAACCGTTTGGCGACCTCTACATCCATTTTCCCGGACAAAGCGGATACACCGATTACCGACGAGAACTCTCCCTCGACTCCGCCGTGGCCGTCACGCGCTACACCGCCGACGGCATCACCTACCAGCGCGAATACATCGCCTCCTTCTCCGGGAATGTCATCGCCGTCAGACTCACCGCCGACCGCAAGGGCGCCATCACCTGCAACGCCATCCTCACCTCGCCACACGCCGACGTGGCCATCAACAGCGAGGGCGACGAGGTGACCCTCAGCGGCACCACCTCCAACCACGAAGGACTGAAGGGCAAGGTGACCTTCACCGGACGACTCACCGCCACCGCCAAGGGAGGAAGCATCGCCTCCAAGGACGGCGTGCTCAGCATCAGCGGCGCCGACGAGGCCGTCGTTTATGTGGCCATCGCCACCAACTTCAAACATTACGACGACATTAGCGGCAACGACACCATCCTCTCCGAAAACATCCTGCGCGAAGCCCTACGGCAAGACTACGGCACGATGCGCCATCAGCACGTCGCACACTACAGGAAATTCTTCGACCGTGTCGACTTCGACCTGGGTCCCGACCTTTATCCAGAGATGACCACCGACCGCCGGGTGGAGGAGTTCAAAAACCACCAAGACAACCACCTCGTGGAAACCTATTTCCAGTTTGGCAGATATCTCCTCATCTGCACTTCGCAGGAGGGCTGCCAGCCCCCCACCCTGCAAGGCATCTGGAACGACAAGATGTTTCCCAACTGGGACTCCAAATACACCACGAACATCAACTGCGAGATGAACTACTGGCCGGCGGAGGTCACCAACCTCTCCGACCTCAACGCGCCCCTCTTCTCCCTCATCCGCGATGTCAGCGAGACGGGTCATGAGACCGCCCGCATCATGTATGGCGCCGATGGATGGGTGCTGCACCACAACACCGACATCTGGCGCGTCACGGGAGCCATCGACAAGGCCCCCTCAGGACTGTGGCCCACGGGAGGCGCATGGATGTGCCAGCACCTCTGGGAGCATTGGCTCTACACCGGCGACACCAACTTCCTTCGCGATGTATTCCCCATCATGGAAGGCGCGGCGCGCTTCTTCAACCAGACGATGGTGCAGCACACCTTCGACATCGACGGAAAGCCAGAGACCTACTGGGTGATATGCCCTTCGCTCTCACCTGAAAACCCACACCTCCATGGCGCCAGCACCGCCGCCGGCGTGACGATGGACAACGAACTCCTCCGCGACCTGTTCTCCCATGTCATCGAAGCCGCCGACATCCTGGGGCAGCCTCTCGCCTTGAAAGACAGTTTGGAGGAGAAACTCGCAGGACTGCCACCCCTTCACATGGGACGGTGGGGACAGTTGCAGGAATGGCTTGACGACTGGGACAACCCCGACGACACCCACCGACACGTGTCGCACCTCTACGCTATCTTCCCCAGCAACCAAGTCACGCCGCTTCACACTCCAAGACTGGCAGAGGCGGCCAAGACCTCACTCATCCACCGAGGAGACCCCTCCACGGGATGGAGCATGGGGTGGAAGGTGTGCCTCTGGGCAAGACTCCTCGACGGCAACCACGCCTACAAACTCATCGGCGACCAACTCACCCTCGTGCGAACGGAAAAGAAAAGGGGAGGTACTTATTCCAACCTCTTCGACGCACACCCGCCATTCCAAATCGACGGCAACTTCGGTTGCACCGCAGGCATCGCCGAGATGTTGCTGCAGAGCCACGACGGCACCATACACCTGTTGCCAGCCCTACCCGACGCCTGGGAAAAAGGCAGCATGAACGGACTGAGGGCAAGGGGCAACGCCGAGGTGAATATGGAATGGGAAAACGGACAACTCCGGCAAGCCCGCATCACCTCCCACCATGGTGGGACACTCCACGTGCGCTCCATCACTCCCCTCAAAGGTCCCAAGATGAAGCACACCATGGAACAAGGCTACCACCTCTATGACATCAAGACAAAAAAAGGTGAGACCATCACCCTGAAAGCAAAACCATAAAGAGCATAAAGGCCTTAAAGTTCTTAAAGACCCTAAAAAAACCACACCAGATATGAAAAAAATCCTCACCGGGCTGCTATTGGCCCTCATCGTCACCGCCACACAAGCCACCCCCATCTACAAGCCATGGAAGAACGGCAGACTCAAAGTGTCTGACAACCAACGCTACCTCGTCCACGAGAACGGCCACCCCTTCTTCTGGATGGGAAACACGGCGTGGCTGTTGCCCGAAAGGCTCAACCGCGACGAGGTGGAATTCTTCCTCAACAAAGAGCGGGAGGAGGGCTATAACGTAGAACAGATACAAGTGCTCAACGCCATCCCCACCTACAACATCTACGGCCAAGCCGCCAACGACGAGACCTTCGACTTCACACGATACACCCAACCCGGCAACTACGGCTACTGGGACCATCTCGACTACATCGTCGACATGGCGGAGGCCAACGGCATCTACATCGCCATGGACTGCATCTGGGGGTCGCAGATAGAGAAAATGGACGAGAAGAAGGCCGCCGCCTACGGGAAGTTCCTCGGCCAACGCTACAAGGAAAAGCCCAACATCATCTGGATGATCGGCGGCGACATCAAAGGCGACAAGGGCACCGCCTCGTGGGACGCCCTGGCACGAGCCATCAAGAAGGCCGACCCCAACCACCTGATGACCTTCCATCCACGGGGGCGCACCACCAGCGCCTGGTGGTACAACGACCGCGAGTGGTTGGATTTCAATATGTTCCAAAGCGGACACAGGAGATACGGGCAACGCAACGGAGACGGCGACTACACCATCAAGGAGAACACCGAGGAAGACAACTGGCGCTATGTGGACATGAGCGTGGAGAAATCGCCATTGAAACCCGTCATTGACGGTGAACCCTCATACGAGGACATCCCACAAGGATTGCACGACTTCAATGCACCAAGGTGGCAGGACTACGACGTGAGGCGTTACGCCTATTGGGCTGTCTTCGCCGGATGCTTCGGACACACCTACGGCCACAACAGCATCATGCAGTTCATGCGACCGGGCGTGCTCCCCTCCTTCGGGGCGAAAAAGGCCTGGTGGGATGCCATGGAAGACCCCGGCTACCAACAGATGAAATACTTGAAATGGCTGATGCTCGCCCTCCCGTTCACCGACCGCGTGGCTGACCAGAGCATCGTGGCAGGAGAGAACGGCGAACGCTACGACCGCGTCATCGCCACCAGGGGAAACGACTACCTGATGGCCTACAACTATAGCGGAAAGCCGATGCTCATCGACCTCGCCAAGGTCAGTGGAGCAAAGAAAAACGTATGGGTGATGAATCCCTCCGACGGCACGCTCGCCTATTTAGGCGAATATGACAGCAAGACGACGGAGTTCACTTTCGACGGCGCCTACCTCAGGGGCAGCGACCGCGTGCTCATCGCCATAGACACCCGCGCCAACTACCTCGACAAAAACGCCACAAAACTGGAAGAGAAATGGTAAAGAAAACACATTGGGCCGCCATCCTGGCGACCTGCCTTCTCGCCGCCACAATAGCCTTTGCCGCCCCGCCGACGAAGAAGAAAGGCGATGGGAAAGCCGCCATCCGCGTCACCGACCTGCGTACGGAGCGCATGACACGCCCCATGAGCATCGACACCCCCACCCCGCGACTGGGATGGGTCATCAACACCGACAAGAAAGACGTGATGCAAACCGCCTACCACCTCATCGTAGCATCCACGAAGGATAAGGCGGAAGCCCTTGAGGGCGACCTTTGGGATGTGGAAGAAGCCACCGACCAGTCGCAATGGGTGAGGTATGCCGGAAAGCCCCTGCGGGGAAACACCCGTTGCTACTGGCGAGTGAAAGTGACCACCACGCAAGGAGAGAGCGATTGGAGCGACGTCGCGATGTGGAACGTGGGACTGCTCACCGAGGCGGAATGGCAGGGACAGTGGATCGGCTACGACCACGCCATGCCGTGGGATGTCGAGGAAGAACACAGCCAACTGAGCGCTCGCTACCTGCGCACCACCTTCGACACCAGCGATGGCATACGGCAGGCCACCCTCTACATCAGCGGATTGGGCATGTATGAGGCTTTCATCGATGGGAAAAAGATAGACCTCGATGTCAACGGAAGCCGACAGGTGCTCGCCCCCTGCCCCACCGACTACCGCAAGACCGTGCTCTACAACGCTTTCGATGTCACGGAGGAATTGAAAGGAACCACCCACGCCCTCGCCGTGGTGTTAGGCAACGGTCGCTACTACACCATGCAGCAGAACAAGAAACCTTATAAAATCAACCAGTTCGGCTATCCCAAACTGCGCGCCAACCTCATCATCGAATATGCCGACGGCAAACGGAAGGTGGTGTCCACCAACGACAAATGGAAAATCAACCTCGACGGTCCCATCCGCAGCAACAACGAATATGACGGAGAGACCTACGACGCGAGGAAGACCCTGGACGGATGGACATCGCCCGACTACGACGACAGTGCATGGGGCAATGCCGAACGTGTGGCCATACCCACCGGCACGCTCAGGGGCGCCATGACACCCAACATGACCATCGCCAAGGTCATACAACCCAAGGCCATGGAGCGGAAAGGTGACAACGTGGTGGTGGACATGGGGCAGAACATGGCGGGATGGCTCGCCATCAACATCAGGGAGGCCCACAGCGGAGACACCATACGCCTCAGATTCGCCGAAAGGCTCGACTCCACCGGCAACATCTGGGTGGAGAACTTCCGACACGCCTGGAGCACCGACACCTACATCGCCAACGGAAAGGAGAACGGCACGATCTGGCGACCCACCTTCGTCTACCATGGGTTCAGATACGTGGAGGTCAGCGGACTGCGCCAAGCGAATCTCTCCGACTTCACCGGAGAGGTGGTGGAAGACCAGATGGCGGTCAGCGGCACCTTCGCCACCACCGACACCATCCTCGCCAAGGTGTATCACAACGCCACATGGGGCGTGAGGAGCAACTACAAGGGGATGCCCGTCGACTGTCCGCAACGCGATGAGCGGCAACCGTGGCTCGGCGACCGCACACGCGGCTGTTACGGCGAGGCCTTCCTCTACGACAACCAAAACCTCTATGCCAAATGGGTGCGCGACATCGCGGAGGCACAGCGGGAGGACGGCTGCATCCCCGACGTGGCCCCTGCCTTCTGGAACTACTACTCCGACGACGTCACCTGGCCCGCCGCCCTGCCCATGGCCCTCGACATGCTCTACAGGCACTATGGCAACGACGCCCCCATGCGTGCCTTCTATCCCAATGTGAAACGGTGGATGGAACACCTCAAATACCAATATCAAAAAGAAGGCCTCATCACCAAAGACAAGTATGGCGACTGGTGCGTGCCACCAGAGGAAGAACACCTCATCCACAGTGAAGACCCTGCCCGCATCACCGACGGCACACTCATCTCCACCGCCTACTACCACCGCATCTGCAACATGATGAAGGAGTTTGCCGAACTACAAGGGTTCAAGGCAGATGCTGCCTATTTCGAGGAAGAGGCCGCCCTTACCAAAAAAGCATTCAACCAGAAATTCCTCACTTTGAAGAAAGGCACCACCAACGTGCCGGGACACATCCTCTACCCCGACAGCACGTTTTATGGCAACAACACCGTCACAGCCAACCTCCTGCCGCTCGTCTTCGGCATGGTTGACGACGACTACGTCAAGGAGGAAGTGGGGAAGAACATCGTCAAAACCCTCATCAACCAAAACTTAGGCACCGTCACCTGCGGAGTCATCGGCATAGGATGGCTCATGCACGGACTCACCGACATGGGACGCACAGACCTCGCCTGGCTCCTCGCCACCAACAAGAAATACCCCAGTTGGGGATACATGGCCGAACACGGCGCCACCACCATCTGGGAACTATGGAACGGCGACACCGCCAGTCCGGCGATGAACAGCGGCAACCATGTGATGCTCCTCGGCGACCTCCTCTCCTGGCTCTATGAGGACGTGGTCGGCATCCAAGCCGCCACACCGGGATTCAAGAAGATACGTTTTCAACCCGACTTCTCCGTCGATGAGATGGACGACATCGAGGGCACTTACCAATCCATATACGGCAAGATAGGCAGCAGGTGGAAGAAGGAAGGCGGCCGACTCTTCTGGCATGTAGAGGTTCCTGCCAACACCACCGCCACGGTGTGCCTGCCGAATGGCGAGATGCGAGAAATAGGGTCGGGCGCCCACGACTTCACCTGCGACCTGCCCCGACGCGGCCCGCAAGTGGTGACTGATGAGTTCCTTTACAAGAAAGCCTCCTTCCCCGAATGCCATTCCGCCAGCATCGTGGAGACCCGCAAGGGCGACCTCGTGGCCACCTATTTCGGAGGCACCAAGGAACGCAACCCCGACGTATGCATCTGGGTGAGTCGCAAACCCAAAGGCAAGAGCGAATGGACGGCTCCGCAAATGGTGGCCGACGGCGTGTTCAGCACCGACCACCGCGAGGCTTGTTGGAACCCCGTACTCTATGAGACCCCCGAGGGCGAACTGCTGCTCTACTTCAAGATAGGACCCAACGTGGCGGGATGGAAAGGATGGATGGTGCGCTCGAAAGACGGCGGCAAGACGTGGAGCAAGCGGGAGCAACTCCCCGACTCGCTCTACGGCCCCATCAAAAACAAACCCATCCTGCACGACGGACGGCTCATCTCGCCCACCAGCGACGAGCGTGACGGATGGAAAATCTATTTCGAATACAGCGACGACATGGGAAAGACTTGGCGCAGGACACCCTTCGTGGAGGCCGACCCCGGCGTGAAAGCCATACAGCCAACCATCCTCGTGCTCCCCGATGGACGATTGGAAGCCCTCTGCCGCACGCGCAGCCGACACATTGGCATCACCTTCAGCAGCGACAACGGAGAGACGTGGAGCAAACTGCAACTCATCGACACCCCCAACAACAACAGCGGCATCGACGCTGTCAACCTCGAGGACGGGGGTTACGCCCTCATCTGCAATGAATGGCCCATAGAGCCTGACAAGGAGAAAGGGGCGCGCACGCCACTCTCCATCCTGCGCAGCGACGACGGCATACACTGGAAACACTGGGTCACCCTCGAGGACAGTCCCATCCTGCAATACTCCTATCCCTCCATCATACAAAGCCGCGACGGACACCTCCACGCCGTCTACACCTGGAGGCGCCAGCGTGTCAAGCACGTGGAACTGACAACAGAATAAAAACAATAGGAATAGTCCAACCAATCCGATTACTCCGACCACTCCGAAAAAAAGTCATCATGAAGAAAACCATCCTCCCACTTCTCATTCTGCTTTTGGCCGCCCGCGCCGCGGCACAACCCGTCTCCGTGGCAGGTTTCTTCCCCTTGGAAGACGCAGGGCGCATCGTCTTCAACTTCAACGAAGGATGGCGTTTCATGACGGGCGATGTCGCTCACGGCGAGACCGTCACCCTCGACGACTCCTCCTGGCCCGTGGTCTGCGCACCCCATACCGTGCGTCTGGAGCCCTCGGAGGCCAGCGGCTGCCGCAACTACCAAGGCGTCTGCTGGTATCGCAAGCATTTCACCATGCCACAGGAGATGGAAGGCAAGGAAGTGACACTGCACTTCGAAGCGGTGATGGGCAAGCAGCGCGTCTATGTCAACGGCAGGTTGGTGAAAGAGCACCAAGGAGGTTACCTGCCCATCATCGTCAACCTCAACGACCTCGGAGTGAAGGCCGGCGACGACTGCCTCGTCGCCCTCATGGCCGACAACAGCGACGACAAGGACTACCCTCCGGGAAAGAAGCAGACACAACTCGACTTCGCCTATCACGGCGGCATGTACAGAGACGTGTGGCTCATCGGCAAGTCATCGCTTCACATCACCGACCCCTTGGAATACGACAACGTGGCTGGCGGCGGTGTCTTTCTCCATTACGACAACATCAGTGAAGGGAGTGCCGATATCTTCATCGACGTCGAGGTGTGCAACAACAGCGAGCAGTCGGAAGAGTCATTAAAGTCATTAAAGTCCTTAGGGTCCTTAAAGACCCTAAAGACCTTAAACCCCACCATCGAGGCGCGAGTGAAAGACCATGACGGCAAAGTGGTGAAAACCATCTGGCAGAAAGTGGCAATGCCCGAGGAGATGCCAGGACTGATGTGCACCGCCACCCTCACCGCCACCTTGAAGAACCCCCGTCTTTGGTCGCCAGAAGACCCTTACCTCTATGACGTGGAGGTAAGAATCTACGACGAGAAGCGATGCGTGGACGGCGGCATGGTGAGGATGGGCATCCGCAAGGCGGAATTCAAGGGCAAGGATGGTTTCTGGCTCAACGGCAAGCCCTACCGCCAACTCGTGGGCGGCAACCGCCACCAGGACTTCGCCTACGTGGGCAATGCCTTGCCCAACAGTCAGCAATGGCGTGACGCCAAGCGGTTGAAGGAGGCGGGCATGAACATCATCCGTGTGGCCCACTATCCGCAAGACCCGGCGTTCATGGATGCCTGCGATGAACTGGGACTCTTCGTCATCGACGCCACGCCGGGATGGCAGTATTGGAACAAAGACCCGGAATGGGGAAAGAAGGTGCATCAAAACACCCGAGAAATCATCCGCCGCGACCGCAACCACCCCTGCGTGCTGATGTGGGAACCCATCCTCAACGAGACACGTTATCCGAAGGAGTTCGCCCTCGAGGCCTTGCAAATCACACGGGAGGAGTTCCCCTACCCCGGTCGTCCCGTGGCGGCAGCCGACATGAACTCCGAGGGTGTGAAGGATAATTACGACGTGCTGTATGACTGGGCGGACAACATCGGCAAGACGACACTCGACACCGACAAGTGCATCTTCACCCGAGAATGGGGAGAGTATGTGGACGACTGGTATGCCCACAACGCCATCAACAGGGCGGCACGAGGCTGGGGGGAACAAGCCATGCTCACCGCCGCCCTCTCCCTCGCCGACACCTACGGCATGATGTTCAAGGGAAGGAGGCAGTTCATCGGCGGTTGCCAATGGCATCCCTTCGACCACCAACGGGGCTACCACCCAGACGCCTACCTGGGTGGAATATACGATGCCTTCCGTCAGAAGAAATACGCCTTCGAGGCTTTCAGGGCGCAAACAAGTCCTGTTTCTCAGACGGAGCAGAGTAATCTGACGGAGTCGACGGAGCCGATGGTCTTCATCGCCCATGAGATGACACAATACTCGGGAGGCGACGTCGTGGTGTTCAGCAACTGCGACAGCGTGCGGCTCACCGCCTTCGAAGGGGCGAAGACGGCCACCCTGCCCGTGACGCACCCCAAGGACGGTACGCCCAACGCCCCCGTGGTGTTCCAAGGTTTCTGGGACTTCTGGCAGGCACGTGACTTCAGTTACAGTCAGCGCAACTGGCAAAAAGTGTCGTTGCTGGCCGAGGGCATCATCGGCGGCAAGGTGGTGTGTACTGAGAAGAAGATGCCGGCACGTCGCAGCACCCGCCTGCGCCTTTATGCCGACGAGATGGGGAAGCCCCTCGTGGCCGACGGCAGCGACTTCATCGTGGTGGTAGCCGAGGTGACCGACGACAACGGCAACGTGCGGCGCAACGCCCGCGAGCATGTCACTTTCACCGTCGAGGGAGAGGGTGCCGTCATCGGCGACGAGAGCATCATGGCCAACCCACGCTTAGTGGAATGGGGCAGCGCTCCCATCTTGGTTAGGAGCACCCACCAGGCAGGCATGATACGCATCATCGCCAAACCCACTTTCGAGGGCACCTACGCCCCCGCCGCCGACACCTTGGTGATAGAGAGCGTGCCGTACACGGGGCGCATGTGCCACCGCGACACACCCGTCGTCAAAGTTTCAGACTACAGGGCAACGTCCACGCCCCCAAACGCGGCCATCTCTGAAGAGGAGCGCCGCAAGAACCTCGAAGAGGTGGAACAGCAGCAACAAGAATTCGGCATCCAAAAATGAGGACCATCTTCAAATCTCTTAGTTTGCACAGCAGCCAATAAGTCACCAACAAGTCACCAACAAGTCACCAATAAGTAGACAAATGAAAAAAAATCACCAAAAAGTTTGTCAGTTTGAAAGGAAACTCATACCTTTGTCGCCGAATTGAAATTCTAACACAATCGAATATGGCAAAAGCAACATTCTTCTGGTGGTGGCGCAACTCAAGATTCAAATAATCGTGAGAAGATAGCCACGTGCCTAAGAGATTGCTTTAGGAGATATGGAGAGGCCTGTCGTTCTTACGATGGGCCTCTCACTTTTTTGATGCATTCATTAACAAAATCATACAAAGACATGGGTAAATATCAAGTCAACAAAGACGGTTTCTATGGAGAGTTCGGCGGAGCATACGTTCCCGAAATCCTCTACAAGTGCGTTCACGACCTCCAGGAAGCCTACCTCCCGATTATCGAGTCGGAAGAGTTCAAATCCACCTACCACGCCCTGTTGAAAGACTATGTGGGACGCCCGTCACCCCTCTATTACGCCCAGCGAATGAGCGAGCGTTACGGTTGTCAGTTGTATCTGAAACGCGAGGACCTCAACCACACGGGGGCGCACAAGATCAACAACACCATAGGACAGATTCTCTTGGCGAAACAGATGGGCAAGACACGCATCATCGCCGAGACAGGCGCCGGACAGCATGGCGTGGCCACTGCGACGGTCTGTGCACTGATGGGCATGCAATGCGAGGTGTTCATGGGCGCCACCGATGTGGAGCGACAACACACCAACGTGGAACGCATGAAGATGCTCGGTGCAGAGGTCCATCCCGTCAGAACGGGCAACATGACTCTCAGCGACGCCTGTTCGGAAGCCATCCGCGACTGGTGCTGCCACCCTCAGGACACCTTCTACATCGTAGGGTCGACCATGGGTCCCCACCCCTACCCCGACTTGGTGGCGAGGATGCAGAGCGTCATCTCCGAGGAAATCAAATGGCAGTTGCAGGAGAAGATCGGCCGCGACCACCCCGACTACCTCATCGCCTGCATCGGAGGCGGCAGCAACGCAGCCGGCACCATCTACCACTACATGGATGACGAACGGGTGAAAATCGTATTGGCAGAGGCCGGAGGACACGGTTGGGATACCGACCACACCGCAGCCACCATCCACCGCGGCAGCGTAGGCATCCTTCATGGAGCCAAGATGCTGGTGATGCAGGACAACGACGGCCAGATAGAGGAAGCCTTCACCATCTCCGCTGGTCTCGACTACCCCGGCGTGGGGCCCATGCACTGCAACATGGCAAAGCAAGGCAGGACGCAGGTGCTGAGCATCAACGACAACGAAGCCATCTACGGCGGTTACGAACTGACCCGTATGGAGGGCATCATCCCGGCGATAGAGTCCGCCCATGCCATAGCCGCCCTGAAGAAACTGACATTCCAGCCCGACGACGTCATCGTGCTCACCGTGAGCGGACGCGGCGACAAAGACGTGGAAACCTATCTGAAGAACAAACAAATGGCAAAAGAATATGGAAACTTCTAAATTCAAATTCACGACTTCCAGCAAGACCATTCTCGGCGACCTCCACACACCGGTGAGCGTCTACATGCGACTGCGCGACCTCTTCCCGCAGAGTGCGCTGATGGAGAGTTCCGACTATCACGACAGCAACAACTCCCGCTCGTTCATCGGCATCAACCCTGTCGCCAACGTGGCCATCGGCCATGGCACGGCCACCATCACCCTCCCCGATGGTAGCACAAGGCAGCACGAAGTGAACAAGGCCTACACATCCGACAAGGCCATCCACGAACTGACCGACCGCATCGAGGTCAGCGGCGACGACGCCAAAGTGAGCGGACTCTTCGGCTATACGAGTTTCAACGCCGTACGCTATTTCGAGGATATCGACGTGAAGGACGAGACACAAGAGAAGAACGACGCACCCGACATGCTCTATATCCTCTACCAAGTGGTCATCGTCTTCGACCATCACAACAACACGCTGAAGGTGGTGACGCTGGAAAACGCCGACGGAGCGACACCCATGCGCCAATTCCTGCAAATCGACGACGTGCTGCGCATGATGAACAAAGCCAATGTGCAGGCATATGACTTCCATCCCGTGGGAGATGTACGGAGCACCCTCACCGACGAGGAGCACAAGGCCAACATCCGCCGTGGCATCCAGCACTGCAAGCGGGGCGATGTCTTCCAAATCGTACTCAGCAGGAGGTTCATCCAAAGATACGAAGGCGACGATTTCAAACTCTACCGCGCCCTGCGGAGCATCAACCCCTCGCCCTACCTCTTCTATTTCGACTTCGGCGGTTTCCGCATCTTCGGTTCCTCGCCAGAGACCCACTGCCGCATAGAAGGACGCAAGGCCTACATCGACCCCATCGCCGGAACGACGAAACGGACTGGCGACGTAGAAGCAGACAAGAAAGGGGCGGAATACCTGCGCAACGACGAGAAAGAGAACGCCGAACACGTTATGCTCGTGGACCTGGCACGCAACGACCTGAGTCGCAATTGCCACAACGTGACGGTGGACTTCTACAAGGACCTGCAATACTACAGCCACGTCATACACCTCGTGTCAAGGGTCAGCGGCGAACTCGACGAGGGAGCCGACCCCATCAAGGCTTTCATCGACACCTTCCCCGCCGGAACGCTCTCCGGTGCCCCGAAGGTGCGCGCCATGCAACTCATCTCTGCCTACGAGCCACACAACCGCGGCGCTTATGGCGGTTGCATCGGCATCATCGGCCTCGACGGGTCACTCAACCAGGCCATCACCATCCGCACCTTCGTCTCCCGCAACGGAGAGTTGTGGTTCCAAGCCGGCGGAGGCATCGTGGCCAAGAGCGACGAGGAGTACGAACTCCAGGAAGTGAACAACAAACTCGGCGCCCTGCGCCGTGCGATATTCATGGCAGAAAAATGGTAAGGATATGAAAATAGTAATCATCGACAACTACGACTCATTCACCTACAACCTAAGTCACATGGTGAAGGAACTGGGCGCCACGGTCACCGTGCTGCGCAACGACCAGTTCGAACTCGCCGACCTGGAAGGCTACGACAAAATCATCCTCTCGCCAGGTCCCGGCATCCCCTCCGAGGCAGGACTGCTGATAGAAGTCATCCGCCACTACGCCGGCAAGAAACCCATGCTCGGCGTGTGCCTGGGCCATCAAGCCATCGGCGAAGTGTTCGGCGCACGGTTGGAGAACCTCTCCGATGTGTTCCACGGCGTGGCAACACCCTGCCACATCTCCGACAACACAGGCATCTTGGAAGGACTGCCCGAAACCATCACCGTGGGGCGCTACCACTCATGGGTCGTCGCCAAAGAAGACTTCCCCTCCTGCCTTGCCGTCACCGCCTTGAGCGACGAGGGACAGGTCATGGCACTCCGCCATCGCCAACACGACATTTTCGGAATCCAGTTCCACCCGGAGTCCGTCCTCACCCCCAATGGAAAAGAAATCATCAAAAAATTCATCGAACTATGAAAGAAATATTGGCCAAACTCCTCAACCATGAGGAACTCTCCCGCGAGGAGATGAAGACAATCCTGATAGGAATCACCCACAGCGAGTATCCCAACGAGCAAATCACCGCCCTGCTCACCTGCCTGCAGATGCGCGGCGTCACCGTGGACGAACTGCTCGGCTTCCGCGACGGCATCCTGGAGACCGGCGTGCCCGCCATCCTGCAATGCGACCGCTACATCGACGTGGTGGGCACAGGAGGCGACCGCAAAAACACCTTCAACATCTCCACCACCGCCTGCTTCGTCATCGCCGGAGCCGGTTACAAGGTGGCGAAGCACGGCAACTATTCCGCCACATCTGTCAGCGGCGCATCGAGCGTCATCCAACATCACGGAATCAAATTCACCGACGACATCGACCGTCTCAACCGTTCGCTCAACGAGGCAGGCATCGTCTATCTACACGCCCAACTCTTCGCCAAGGCGATGAAGTTCGTCGGCCCCATACGAAAGGCACTTCCCTTCCCTACCATCTTCAACCTCCTCGGACCCATCGTCAACCCATCCCGACCCCAATGCCAGTTGCTGGGCGTGGCCAATCTCGACCAGATGCGGTTGTACAACAGTGTCTACCAAAAACTCGGCATCGACTACGGAATCGTCAACTCCATCGACGGCTACGATGAAATCTCACTCACCGGCGATTTCAAGGTGACCACCAACGACTACGAGCGCATCTTCAAGCCGCAAGACCTGGGATTCGACATCGCCAAACCCGAGGAACTCGTCGGCGGTGCCACGGAGGAGGAGGCAGCACAAATCTTTGATGCCGTATTGGAGAACCGTGCCCTGCCCGCACAGAAGAACATCGTGCTGGCCAATGCCGCCTTTGGCATCCAGGTGTTGGAGAAAGGCAAGAAGGACATCGAGGAATGCATCGCCATCGCCCGCGAGAGCATCGACAGCGGCAACGCACTAAAGACATTCCAGAAATTCGTCGAACTCAACTCGTGAAGGCCATGCACGACATCTTGCAGGAAATCATCGCACACAAGGAGAAAGAGGTGGCGGAGGTGTACGCCAAGAAAATCTCGCTCCGCGAAGCGTTGCTCAATAGTGAGACGGGCATCATCGCCGAGTTCAAACGCCGCTCGCCCTCGAAAGGATGGATAAAGGAAGACGGTCGTGCTGACGTGATACCCCTCTCCTATCAGCAGAACGGGGCGGCAGCCCTCTCCATCCTCACCGATACGCATTTCTTCGGAGGTTCCGACGACTTCATCCGCACGGCACGCCGCTCCGGCGTTACCATCCCCGTGCTTTACAAGAATTTCGTCATCGACGAGGCGCAATTGTATGCCGCCTCACTCTGCGGTGCTTCTGCGGTGCTTCTCATCGCCGCCTGCCTGACGAAGGCACGGTGCAAGGAACTCATTGGCAAGGCCCATGACCTGGGTCTGGAGGTGCTGTTGGAGATGCACGCGGAACATGAACTGGAATATGCGGAGTTGGAACCCGACCTCTGCGGCATCAACAACCGCAACCTCGGTTCGTTTGTCACAGACGTGGAAAACAGTTTTCGACTGGCAGAGCGACTACCAAAAGACACGGTGAAGGTCAGCGAGAGCGGCATCTCCAATCCCGACACCGTCAATGCGCTGCGCGCTGCTGGCTTCCGTGGCTTCCTCATCGGCGAAAACTTCATGAAGACCCCCGACCCGGGACTGGCATTGCAAGAATTTATCAGAAAATTGAAATGATTAAGTTTCGAATTCGTTTAACTATCAGGAGTTAAAGGGAAGTTAAAGAGGAGTTAAAGGGGAGTTAAAGAGGAGTTAAAGAGGAGTTAAAGGGGAGTTAAAGGGGAGTTAAAGGGGAGTTAAAGGGACATTACTCTGATTACTCTGATTACTCTGATTACTCCGATTACTCTGATTACTTCAATTACTCTGATTACTCCGATTACTCCAATCACTCCGATTACTCCGATTACTCCAATTACTCCGATTACTCCAATTACTCCGATTACTTCAATCACTCCGATTACTCCAATTACTCCAAAATTACCCCCATCCATGAACAAAATCAACAAACTTTTCACAAATAGCAAAGACGAAAAACTCCTTTCGCTCTATTTCTGTGCAGGCTGCCCCACCCTCGACAGTACCACGGATGTCATCCTCGCCATGCAACGGCGCGGCATAGCAATGATCGAGGTAGGCATACCCTTCAGCGACCCATTAGCCGATGGTCCCGTCATCCAAAGTGCCGCCACCAAGGCCTTGAAAAACGGGATGACACTGAAGAAACTGTTCGGCCAACTGCAGTCCATCAAGGAACAAGTGCACATCCCCCTCGTGCTGATGGGTTATCTCAATCCCATCCTCCACTACGGCATAGAGGCATTCTGTCAGTCGTGTGTGGAAGCCGGCGTCAGCGGCGCCATCATCCCCGACCTGCCCTTCGACGACTACCTGAACGTGGTGAAGCCCGTGGCCGACCGCTACGACCTGCGCATCATCATGCTCATCACGCCGGAAACAAGCGAGGAACGCATAAGGTTCATCGATGACAACACCGACGGATTCATCTATATGGTCAGTTCCGCTTCCATCACTGGTACCCAAAAGAGTTTCGATGAACAGAAGAAGGCGTATTTCCGTCGCATCGACGCCATGCACCTCCGCAACCCTCGCATGATAGGCTTCGGCATCAGCAACGCACAAACGCTCAAGGCCGCCCAAGACAATGCCGCAGGAGCCATCATCGGCTCAAAGTTCGTCACCTTGCTGAACGAGACAGAGGGCGACACCGATGCCGCCCTCGACCGGCTGTTTGAAGCGTTAAACAATTGATAAAAATCCAAAAAGACGCCAGAAATTGAAAGTAAAACAGATAGATTACTGACATCGTATCTGACAATGAAATGTCAGACAAATGTCAAACAGTTTTTCGATGAAAAGGTAATCTCTTCATACCTTCGCAGCAAAAATGCAGGATATGAAGAGATTATTGTTTTGCTTGGACTGCCTGCATCTTGACCACAACAAATCAAGATACAGAAATGACAGTCACTCTTGATGAAGGACAGTCAAGGGCATGTGCTGGCTATACGCCCATGTGGGCCGATGGCAGGAAAGTGAAATCATCCTACAAAAGTTTTATCTTTTGATGTATATGTCATCTTTTTCCTGACTTGCGTCGCATATTGTTTTAATTTTTCATATCTTTGCAAAACACAATCAATAACATCCATCGACAACCGGCAATTGTTTTTTCCGCGAAGACGTGAGGCACCTCATCCGGTTCCATTTCGCCAAGAAAGACGAGACGCTGACGGCAGCCCTCGACCGCCTGTCTGAACTGAATGCCAAGGCAAGACTATATGTAGAGTAAACAGGATGTCAACAGACACAGCGGGAAATACGCCAAGGAGTATAAGATTCCGACTTCAAAATAAAAATAAGCGGCAAGGCCGATGAGCAAGTCATCCCCTTCAAATCAAATATCTAATGGCATGAAAAGAATCATCGCATTTGTCATTTTGACAATTCAATGTGTTTGGGTGATGGCCCAAAGCAATATGGAGAATACAGTACATTCCGAGGTGATGGCATGGAGCAATATCACGGGAGTGAGGATGGATGGCGAACTCATCGATTTCGAGTCTGCCCTGTGCGTAGGCATTCCTGGCGGAAATATGGAAAAGACCGGACGAGAACGGCAAAGCAATGTCAGGTATCACCGCAATGGGCATACGCAGATCGTGGACATCCCACTGCATGGCGCTCATTTCCATCAGGAGGTGACAGACAGCAACCTGCAGGTCAGGATAAAGCTGAGTGCCGAAGCCGACGAGACGCTTCAAGAGGGTGCCTTTTTCAGCATGGCTTTCACTCCCAAGTACTATTCCGATGCAAAGTTCAAAACATCGGGGAAGAAGATAACAGTGAGAGCCAAGGAGCGCAACCTGACTTTGGAATTCAACAAGAAAGTGACGTCGGCGGTAAGGCAAGAAAATGGTAACAAAGTGCTTTACGTCACACTGATGCCGACTCTGAAAAAAGGAGAGAAGGCGGACCTTGAAGCATTGCTCACCGTCGATGGCACCCGTCACGACGAAACAGCCAACATCCATCTGGACCTGATGAAGCCCGGGGCTCGTTTTGCCGGCTTCGGTGGCAACTTTCGTATCCAGAATCCCGAGAAGGACCCGGAGGTGATAGACTACTGCTTGAAGAACATGCGCGTGGCCATGGGGCGTGTGGAGTTTCCCTGGGCATCATGGGCGGAATTAGCCAAGTGCGACCATCATGTAAATGAGAGTGCTCAGATGGCTGCACGGCTGAAGCGTATCGGCATACCGGTGGTCGTCAGCTGCTGGTTTCCTCCGCAGTGGGCTTTGGAGCCCGGGCTGCAACGTGGAAAAGGTGGCGTGGCCGCCCTCCGGCTCGACAAAACGAAACAAGACCGCATCTTTGAGTCAATGGTGTCGTTTCTTGAATTCCTGAGAGACGACTATGGCGTGGAAGCTGATTATTTCTCGTTCAATGAGTCTGACATCGGCATAGACGTGTTGCATACCCCACAGGAGCACTGTGATTTCATCAAGTCCTTCGGACAGGTGCTTGCCGAACATCACCTGCCGACGAAGATGCTTTTGGGTGACAACAGCGATGCGACGACAATAGACTTCATCAAGCCTGCACTGGAGGACAAGGATGCCCAAAGGTATATCGGCGCCGTATCATTCCACTCCTGGCGGGGATGCGACGACGAGACGTTGCGGCGATGGCGTGACGCCGCCCGTAGCATCAACGTGCCGCTCATCGTGGGCGAGGGAAGCACCGACGCGGCCGCCTGGCGTTATCCGGATATTTTCAAGGAGTCCACCTTCGCCCTGAATGAAATCAACCTCTACACCCGTCTTTGCGCCATCTGTCAACCTCTGAGCATCTTGCAATGGCAACTCACTGCCGACTACTCCTTGCTTCAAGGCAATGGCATATTGGGTGATGATGGCCCTTTGCGTCCCACCCAACGGTTCTACAATCTCCAGCAACTGGCAATGACTCCCGCTGATGCATTCGCCATTCCCTTGACCGTGGATAAGGAAAACGTGAACGCGGCAGCATTCTACAACATCGTCAGAAGAGAGGGGGCTTTGCATATCGTCAACAACGGAGCGGCTTGTGAAACATTCATAACAGGTCTGCCTCCCGTTGACTCGGCTGTCGTCTTTGTGACCAACACAAACCAAAAAGCAGAGAAATCGGAAGTTGAAGTGTCTATGGGAATGACAGAGATTGACATGCCGGCAGAGAGTTTCATCACCGTGCTGTTCTCTTTTAAATAGTGTTCCCCATCATCTGAATAGACTTCATAAGACAAGAAGCAACCATGAGGTTGTTTCAATAAACGATATGAGTTGCTCAATTCTTTAAAACGAAACGTTGATGCGACACCGATGCCGCCCTCGACCGGCTGTTTGTTGCACAGGAGGAATAGTTGAAGATACAACCACATCCTTCGGGTTGCAAATTCCTCAAATTAACTTCAGGCAGGTTTGCAAACGCATCTATTTGCAAATCCGCCTGAACATCCTTAAGGAAGAGGCTATAAGGCAACCATCACCCCGCGGTGATATTGAAAGCATATGTCATATAGATGCCCAACTTGAGTGAATAGTCGAAATCACCCACTTGGTTCCAAGGAGCGTTGTAATAGCGCACCTCTTTCAACATGACATCGTTCTTGTCATAGTATTTCTTGGAAACGATGCGATAGGTGAGCAACGGTTCGTCATACTCATAGAGCACTTCAGCCCTTACGGGTTTGCCGATTACGCCATCGCGTTTTGCATCTTTCTTGCAAACTTTCATGGCCTTGTAGTCATAACGCACCCATAACAGGTAGTTGCTGCGCAAGCGGTCGACACAGTCGCTGGCATTCACCACCATCGTATCATTTTCCACCACTGCCTTGAATGTTTTCACCTGTGCGAATGTCGCAACATTGCACAACATCATCAAAAACAAAGAAACAAACAATTTTTTCATTTTTAAAAAGGGAGTTAAAAGGGAGTTAAAAGGGAGTTAAAGAGGAGTTAAAAGGGAGTTAAAGAGGAGTTAAAGAGGAGTTAAAGGGACATATGTCTGTTTGTTATGGGAGTTTAAGGAACGATTGTCAAACAAGTTGAATGCATAGTCATTTTGTTTACTTCTGCTCTCGCTGCTCCAAAAATCCAATTTTCAATTTAAGAAATTCTTCCGCTCTTTGAAGGTCTTCCAGGGTGTCGATGCCGACCGTCTCGAAATGTGTGACAGCCACCTTGATGCGGTATCCGTTTTGCAACCACCGTAGTTGTTCAAGGCTTTCGGCTTTCTCCAATGACGATTGCGGCAGACGTGTGACCTCGCCAAGAACCTCCTTGCGATAGGCGTAAAGCCCAAGGTGCTTGAGGAAAGGGAATTCGCCCAACCAAGCATCGCGCTGCACGCCTCGGATGAAAGGGATGACGCTCCTGCTGAAATACAATGCAAAGCCTTGGTTGTCGACCACGATTTTAGGTGAATTGGGATTCTCCACCGCCTGCATGTCCTCAAAAGGCTTGCCCAAGGTGGCAATCTGCGTCTCAGCATTGTCGAAGCAGCGGCACAACGCCTCTATCTGTTCACGGCGCACGAAAGGTTCGTCACCTTGCACATTGAGCACCACATCGAAGTCTCCTTCGATTTTCCCTGCGGCCTCCGCAATGCGGTCGGTGCCACTCTTGTGGTCGGGCGAGGTCATCACACAGCGGCCGCCAAAGGCGGTCACCGCATCAAAAATACGATTGTCGTCGGTGGCCACATAAGTGTCGTGCACCACGGAGGCCACCTGCGTATACACCCTTTCTATGACTGTCTTGCCTCCAAGGATGGCCAACGGCTTGCCCGGAAAACGGGTGGAGGCATACCTTGCCGGGATGATGGCTACAAATCTCATCTTGATTTATTCTTTTATTGATGTTTTTTCTATTTTTCGTAGTGGCTATAGTTTTCATCATTGCTCCGAGAGAATCTTCAAGGAAAACCATAGCGTCGTTTCATATCGTAAGCACGAAGTTATCGTGTGACAACACCAAGAATCATCCGCAAAGACCTACTCTGCCTTATGATGCTGCTCGTTCACCATGGAGGAGCGCATTTCCTTGAGCAGGTCGCTGGCGAAGATGAAGTCGGTGAGGTGCTTGTTGGTGGATTCCATGATCTCGCTGCTGCATCCCTGCCAGTCCTTGTGACCTTTGTAGATGAAAAGGATGTTCTCACCAATGCCCATCACGGAATTCATGTCGTGTGTGTTGATGATGGTGGTGGTGTTGTATTCCTTGGTGATGCTGCTGAGCAGGTCGTCGATGACCAAGGAGGTCTTGGGGTCAAGCCCGGAATTGGGCTCGTCGCAGAAGAGGTAGCTGGGGTTGAGGGCGATGGCCCTGGCAATGGCGACACGTTTCTGCATGCCACCGGAAATCTCCCCGGGGAATTTCTTCTCAGCACCGACGAGATTGACGCGGTCGAGGCACTCCATCGCCCGCTTCACCCGTTCCCGATAGTTCATGGATGAAAACATGTCAAGCGGGAACATCACATTCTCCAATACGGAGAGGGAGTCGAACAACGCCGCGCTTTGGAATATCATCCCCATCTCGCGTCTCAGCCTCACCTTCTCACGCTTGCTCATCGCCACGAAGTCGCGCCCGTCGTAAAGCACCTGTCCGCTGGTGGGGTCGAGGAGTCCGACGAGGTTCTTCATCAGCACCGTCTTTCCCGAACCACTCTGGCCTATGATCAGGTTGGTCTTCCCATTCTCGAACACAGCGCTGACATCGTGCAGCACCTCCTTGTCCTCAAATGATTTGCACAGGTTCTTGATTTCTATCATCGCAACAAGATATGGCGGGGTTATGATAACAACTGGGTGAGGAATACGTCGGAAAACAAAATCAACACGCTGCTGGACACCACGGCGTTGGTGCTCGACTTTCCTACCTCCACGGAACCTCCTTCCACGGAATAACCGTAATAGGACGACACGCTGGAAATGATGAACGCAAAGAAAAGGCTTTTGATGATGCTCATCCACATGAACCAAGCATTGAAATCATGCTGCAAACCGACAGTCAAGTCATCGGGACTGATCACATGACCGATGTAGGCCGTGGCGTAGGCTCCCAGGATGCCCGTGGCGGCACTGAAAACCACCAGGAACGGCATGATGGTGACCATCCCTATGATCTTGGGCAGGATGAGGTAACTGGCAGAATTGACCCCCATGATTTCCAACGCGTCTATCTGCTGCGTCACACGCATCGTACCCAACTCCGAAGCGATGTTGGACCCCACCTTTCCCGCCAGAATCAAACACATGATGGAAGAAGAAAACTCCAAAAGCATGATCTCACGGGTGGTGTAGCCTGTCACAAACTTCGGCATCCACGGACTTTGAATGTTCAGTTTCATCTGGATGCAGATGACCGCGCCGATGAAAAAGGATATGAGAAGCACGATGCCAATGGAGTCGACACCCAGTGCCGACATCTCCTTCACGTACTTCTTCATAAACATCCTCATGCGCTCCGGCCGTGAGAACGTCTTCCCCATCAGCAGCAGATATTCACCGAAAGCTTGAAGAAACTTGATGATGAGCATGCAACGACCGTTTTATGCCATACAATGACCGTCAGGCATGGGTAAGACGACGGCGGTAGGTGAGGGCAAGGGCGACACACAACGCAAGTGCTGCCATAACCGCCAATGCCGTCAACAGCAACATTGAGGAATTGTCATCGCCTGTGCCGACGAACCCGCTCGACTGCATATTGGAAACGGTGTCCGTGGCATTTTTCTCAAGGTTGAGCAACGAGTCCCTTACAATGAGGAAAGAGTCCTTGGCCTGCTCGAAATGATCCTCTACCACATCAGGCTTGATAATGCGAGGCCGACGCGTCCAATTAGAGCCTGGGTCGGGAGCTATGTCCAATAAAAAATGTGTCAATGTCATATTTCCTATATTTTAATATCCTTATATTTTGATGGCACAAAGATAGATATAATTTCGGAATTATGAAAAAGACGAATCTTAAAAATTGAAAATTGGAGATTTACAATCCTCAACCATGCCATTTAAAGGAATGAAATCTTCCATACCAGTTGCACCAAAAGTCCGAAAAGACAACTGGCGGCATTGCAAAGCAGGCTGTAAACCAAGGCTTGTGAGATATTCCTGACAAAGACATGATACCAAACAGCCTCCACCAGCACCACCAACGACTCTCCCACCATGAAAGTCATCCATCCCCCATCGACATGAAGCATGTAGAGGTTGAGCGGGATGTTGGTCAAGACGTTGACCACGATGGAGGCAAGGAGCACCTTGCGCCTCTTCTCCCCCATCAGCAACAGCATCCCGTATTCCACCAGGATGGTGAAGAGGAGCGCGAATGTCATCCAACCCAAATGCATCACGACAACGTCAATTAACCGCCAACAGATAACCGGGAATCAATGCAGCGGCAAGGAGGCCGAAGGCAAGCCCTTCCCTCCCTTCCAACACCATATTGGCCAGATAGAGCGTGACTGGCATCGTGCAGTTGATCATGAAAATTCCCGTCAAGAGTATCGCAAGGTTCGTCCCACCTACGATGAAACACACCGCCACCAATACCAAGACGACCACCATCGAAGGCACGATGCCGAACCACTTGGCCAACCATCCCCCCGCCATCTTTCCAAGCATCGCAATGGCCCCCATGAGCAACACCACCACCTGGGTCTTGTGGACGCCGGCACTTGAAGAAAAAATCTCACCTGTAAAGGAACGAAACAGCACGAAAGCCACCAAAGCCACCATGGACAACAGCACAAAGCCCATGCCATGACGCGAAGCAGGCTTCGCACCTCTCTGAACATTCTGAAAACTCTGATTTTCCTGATTACTCCGACCACTCAGATTACTCCGACCATCCATGTTCACATAGGCCATGGCCAACAGGCACAAGACCAACAGAAACACTTGGAGGAAACCCCATGAATGAAACACCACACCCAAGGAAAGGCCCAAGGCGCCGGTGGAAACAAACACACCCATGGCCGGCATATCGTTGCCATGGGTGACGACAGTCTGTTTGCCACCCCACACATGGAAGAGGGAATTTCCCAATCCCAGCAAGACCGCTACGGCTAACATTCCCACTCGTGGGGTTTTCACCGCCACAACCAGCGATGCTGCGAGAACTGCCAAGGCAAGAAACGACAGGGATACAAGCAGCACCCAATGGCGCCGTTGCAACCTATCGACCAGCATCCCCGTGAACGGCTGTGTCATGAAAGCAAGGACGTTGTAGGTGAGGAACACGCCCACGAGACCACCGAGACAGGATGCTTCAGCCATCAGGTAAAGGCAACACACACAAAGGCCATCGACCAACAGGTGCATGGCCGCACTGAGACCCAACATCATCCCCGGATGCTTCAGAGTGGATGGCATAAGTTTTTGATTTGATGGATTAACAACAGTGGGAAGGGATGACCTCACCTCATCAACCACAACTTGTCGCGCTCCACCATGGGCACCACCACCTCTTCAGAGGTGCTGTCGCCATAGCAGAAGACAAGGTAGGCATTAGCGGCATGGTTCTGTTCGTCCACCTCAGCCCTGGACACCAGTATGCTGGCAATGCCCTTATGGTCCTTCTCCTGTTGGCGCAAGAACATCTTTGCATTGGCACGCAACTGCTCCTTGTAGGCGGGAGAAGGAGAAAGATGATGATCCATTCCTTCCACGAAATCATCATATTTGCCGTCGAGCAAGTACTGATAGTAAAGTTGAGCCGTGGTGGCCACGAGTTGCTCTTGGTCGACGGACTCGCTCCCGCACGACACCAGCATCGCTGCCACCACGGCCATCCTTAGTAAACGACCTCGCCCCATGTCCTGCTATTTCTGACGGATGAAAACATGGATGGGGCAACCCGTCATCTGCCAGTTCTCACGAATCTTGTTCTCCAGGAAGCGTCGGTAAGGCTCCTTCACATATTGCGGAAGATTGGCGTAGAACACAAAGGTGGGAACCTGCGTATCCGGCACCTGCATGCAATATTTGATCTTGATGTACTTACCCTTCACCGATGGTGGCGGGAAAGCCTCGATAAGAGGCAGCATCACCTCGTTGAGCTTCGACGTACCCACCCTGGCCGTACGGTTGAGATACACCTGCTTGGCTGTCTCGAGCACCTTGTAGATGCGCTGCTTGGTGACTGCAGAAGCGAATACGATGGGGAAGTCGGTGAATGGTGCCATACGGTCGCGGATGGCATTCTCAAAGGTCTTGACGACAATCTGGTCCTTGTCCTCAACCAAGTCCCATTTGTTGACGACGACGACAAGAGACTTGTTGTTGCGCTGGATGAGTTGGAAGATATTCATATCCTGCGCCTCTATGCCCCTGGTGGCATCGATCATGAGGATGCACACGTCGGAATTCTCTATCGCGCGGATGCTACGCATGACGGAATAGAACTCCAGGTCTTCCGTCACCTTGTTCTTCCGGCGGATGCCGGCGGTGTCGACGAGATAGAAGTCGAAACCGAACTTGTCGTACCTTGTATAAATGCTGTCACGCGTGGTGCCGGCGATTTCCGTGACGATATGGCGGTCCTCGCCGATGAAAGCATTGATGAGGCTGCTCTTGCCTGCGTTGGGTCTGCCCACGACGGCGAAACGGGGAATGCCTTCCTCCACCAATTCGCCTTTGTCATCCTTCAGTTTCTCTACCACGATGTCGAGAAGGTCGCCAGTCCCGCTTCCTGTGGCGGAACTGATGCAGATGGGGTCGCCCAAGCCGAGTTTGTAAAACTCCGCCGCCTCGTAATACTGGTCGAAATTGTCGGCCTTGTTGACCACGAGGAGCACGGGGAGCTTTGCCCTTCTGAGAATGAGGGCCACATCCTCGTCCCAATCGGTCAGTCCGGTGGTGAGATCGACGAGGAAGAGCACGAGGTCGGCTTCCTCCGTGGCGATGATGACTTGCTTGCGTATCTCCTCTTCGAAGATATCGTCTGACTTGACGACCCATCCTCCGGTGTCGACGACGGAGAACTCGCGCCCGTTCCATTCACATTTGCCATATTGTCTGTCGCGGGTGGTTCCGGCTTCGTCGCTGACGATGGCCTTGCGAGACTTGGTGAGTCTGTTGAAAAGTGTGGACTTGCCCACATTGGGCCGTCCGACAATTGCTACTAATGCCATATTGTAGTTGTATTGTTGAGGGTGTGATGTCTGGACCCTTCCTATTCCGGATTGTAGCCGAAATGGTCGAGTTCTTTCTGCGAGGACCTCCATCCTTTGTCCACCTTGACGAAGGTTTCGAGGAAAATGCTTTTGCCGAAGAAACGCTCGAGGGCCTTCCTCGCCTCCGTGCTCACTTTTTTGAGGGCATATCCCCGGTGGCCGATGATGATGCCTTTCTGGGAATCGCGCTCCACGTAAATGACGGCGCTGATGCGGATGATGTCCTCTTCCTCCTTGAACTGCTCCACGGCGACTTCGACGGAATAGGGGATTTCCTTGTCGTAGTAGAGGAGAATCTTCTCGCGTATGATTTCGCTGACAAAGAATCTCGCCGGCTTGTCGGTGAGTTGGTCCTTGTCGAAATAGGGAGGGCTGTCAGGAAGAAGTTCCTTGATGCGCTTGAGGATGAGGTCGGTGCCGAATTTGTTGAGAGCCGAGATGGGGAGGATTTCTGAGTCGGGGAGTAGCGTGTGCCATTTCTCCACCACTTGATTGAGCCCTTTCTGGTCGGTGAGGTCGATCTTGTTGATGAGCAGCAGCACGGGCACCTTCAACGTCCTCACTTTGTCGAGGAAGTCGAGGTTTTTCTCCGGGTTCTCCACCACGTCGGTGACATAGAGTAGCACATCGGCATCGGCCAATGCCGACTCAGAGAAGGCGAGCATCGACTCCTGCAGTTTGTAGTTGGGCTTGAGCACGCCGGGCGTGTCAGAGAAGACGATTTGCATGTCCTCGGTGTTGACGATGCCCATGATGCGGTGCCTGGTGGTTTGGGCCTTGAAGGTGGCGATGGAAATCCGCTCGCCCACGAGTTGGTTCATGAGCGTGCTCTTCCCCACATTGGGGTTCCCCACGATGTTGACAAATCCTGCCTTGTGTTGCATATTGTTGAAGGTCGTTGAATGACAAAAAAACGCATCTCATATCATTAGGATGCGTTTTGATGAAGTGTTGCAGGTTTATTTCTTGGGAGTGACGCTGTTGCCATCATACGCCCATTTGAGATAGGATGCCCCGTGGACGAATCCCGCCCCGAATGCTGTGAGTATGATGTTGTCACCTTTTCTCAACCTGTTTTCATAATCCCATAAGGCAAGAGGGATGGTGGCTGCGCTGGTGTTTCCGTAACGCTCGATGTTGACCATCACTTGCTCCATGGGCAGTTCCAGCCGCTTGGCCACCGCCTCGATGATGCGCATGTTGGCCTGATGAGGCACCACCCATGTGATGTTGCTCTTGTCGAGGCCGTTGCGCTTGGCGATGAGTGAGCAGTCGTCGCTCATGTTGGTCACCGCATAGCGGAAGACTGTGCGTCCCTCTTGATAGAGGAAGTGGAGTCTGTGGTCTACGGTGAAATGCGATGGAGGGCATACGGAGCCTCCTGCCTTCATATGCAGGAAAGGCAAGCCATTCCCATCGGTACGCAGGTAGGAGTCGACATACCCCACACCTTCTTCCTCAGTGGCTTCGACAAGCACGGCCCCCGCCCCGTCTCCGAAGAGCGGGCAGGTGGCGCGGTCGGTGTAGTCGACCATCGACGACATCTTGTCGGCCCCCACAACGAGGATTTTCTTGTATCTTCCACTCTCTATGAGGCAAGCCGCCGTATCCAGGGAGTAGAGGAATCCGCAACAAGCCCCCCAGAAGTCGAAGGCGTGTGCGTTCTTCAAACCCAGTTTGCCAAGTACGATCGACGCAGTGGATGGGAATTGGTAGTCAGCGGTGGATGTGGTGACGATGAGTGCGTCGATGGTGTCAGGGTCGACACCAGTCTTCTTCACCACCATCTTGGCAGCCTTGCGGGCCATATAGGAAGTGCCAAGCCCCTCTTCGGTGAGGATGCGGCGCTCCTTGATGCCCACACGCGTCATGATCCACTCGTCGTTGGTCTCCACCATCCTCGACAGTTCCTCATTGTTGAGGACATAGTCGGGGACATAGCCGCCCAATCCAGTGATGATCGCTCTGACTTTGCCCATTCCTACTCAGTGGTTTCCATTACGATGGCGACTTTGCCCCTATAGTAACCACATGCCGAGCACACGGTGTGGTATACATAGTAAGCGCCGCAGTTGGGACAGACGGCCAGTGTTGGTGCGATGGCCTTGTCGTGGGTTCTTCTCTTCAGTGTACGAGTCTTTGACTGTCTTCTTTTAGGATGTGCCATTTTGTTTTATTCTTTAAATGTTGATTTGATTTTTTCCAGTTCGCTCCATCGTGGGTCGATGGCGGAATCGCTTTCACCAAGACCGACGGAGAGTTCCTCCAACTTGCCCAGCATGGCAGGGTCGCAACCACCATCCTCATGGACATGACGGGTGGGAATGGTCAACACGGCCATCTCGTAGATGAGCCAAGCTGCATCCAGCACTCCATCGTCTTCAGGGATGGTGACAGAATCCTCGTCTTCAGCGTAGGTGTCGCCAAGACGCACCATAACCTTCCCCGTGGTCTCCACCGGGAGGGACATATTGCCAAGACAAATGTCACAGGAAACAACAACATCGCCCGAAACATTGAAGTTCAGCACGTAGGTATCCTGGACTTTCCTCACTTCCACCGTGGCACGCAAGTCGCCGCCCTTGACCTCCGTAGCCTCCACGGCCTCGAAATAGTCATTGCCTAACTCGCACTTGTAGGTGGCTGTCTCGCCTGTCATTCCTTTCAAGTCGATCAGAAATCTATCTTGACCACACATTTTTCTCTATGGTGAAATGCGCCAACGGGTAAGTAGTGAAACAGTTATTCTGCCATCCGTAAGGCATTAAATTCCTTTTGGGGTGCAAAGTTACGAATTTTATTTTGAATTGTGGAAATAAATATGGAAAAACTTTGGTTGCAATTGACAATTGGGCTGTGTCTGTAGTGGCATCACCTGCGGAGCTTCTTCCTCGCTCGTGCAAAAACAAACAAATTCCAACTGGATTTCTTGTTCACGACAACAAGAAGGCATCATCACAAGAGGCCCTGTCCTTTGATTCCATACAATGGTGTAACATGGGCAACGAAGGATGTCATTTTTTCAACTCAATCCTGAACGTAGTGCCTTTTCCTACTTCGGAACTCTTCACATAAATCTTTCCCTTGTGGTACTCCTCCACAATTCTCTTGGCAAGCGACAAACCCAACCCCCACCCTCTTTTCTTGGTAGTGAAGCCCGGGGTGAACACGTTGCGCAAATCTTTTTTCTTGATACCCTTGCCCGTATCCGTGACATCGATGACGACCTTGCCTTCCAACCGCTCAAGATGAAGGGTGATGGACCCTTCTCCTTCCATCGCATCGACGGCATTCTTGCAAAGGTTTTCAATCACCCATTCAAAGAGTGAAGGGTTGATGTCGGCAATGACGTTCTCTTCTGGCAGCTCGGTGTGCATTACCACCTTGGCTGAGGTGCGACGGTTCATGTATTCCACCACATGCCCCATCACATCAGAGAGATTCGTTGGAGTGAGTTCGGGCATCGAACCGATTTTAGAGAATCGGTCAGCAATGAGTTGTAGACGCCGCACATCCTGGTCCATTTCTGGCAGCAGGTCATCGTCGGGATAGGTTTCCTTGAGGATTTCCGTCCATGCCATCAGACTCGAGATGGGGGTTCCCAACTGATGTGCCGTTTCCTTCGACAACCCCACCCACACCTTGTTTTGCTCCGCTCGCTTGGAGGTGAGCAAGGCGAAGATGGCCACCACGACAAACACCATGACAATGCCGAGTTGGATGTAGGGCCAAGAATGCAAGCGCTTGATCATGACGGAGTCGTCGTAGCACACATAGATGAAATCGTCCGTGCCATTCTCATCAAGGTAAATCTTGACAGCGTTGCCGGCCTTCAACATGGATTGACCCTTTTCCGCCGCGCAACGCATGCTGTCCTCATAGTCCTTGCCTTCCAAACTGATGTTGCGGAAAGTGCTGGCCTCCCCATCCTTGTCCAATACGATGACGGGGATGGTGTTGTTGCCGTCGATGACCTTGAGCACAAGATTGAGGTCTGTGTTCTCGTCGGCGTTGTTGAGCGAACGCATGGCTTCAGCCCACACCTCCATCTTGTGCCTTTCCTCGATGGAGAGGTCACGCACAAGGTATTGGGAGATGAAGAGCGAGGCCACGGAGATGAGCACGGCGGCCACGACGAGGATGATTTTCACCTGTCTGATCCTATCTGTCCATTGCATGGGCTTGATGGTCTGTTAAACTCCAAAGACTCCGTTTTTCCGGTAAAGGAAACCGGTTGTTCCTTGAAACAATGTAAAAAGACGAATCACTTATCCCATTGATAACGGACTCACATAGGATTTATTGTCATTTTCGGGATATCATTCAATGAAATAACAGTGAAGATGTCTTTTGCCTCTTCATCTGTGGCAGATGATTTCTGAATGTATTCGGTTGTGGCAGCGCCCTTGTCGATGTCATTTTTTTCTTGAGGTGTCCCGCCATCCAACGGGAAGAAGAAATAGCTGAAGAAAACCGCTGCAATCATGCCGGCAATGTCGGCGGTGAGACCGCACTTGACAGCATAACGGTATTTCTTGATTCCAACGCTTCCGAAATAGACGGCAAGGATGTAGAACGTGGTGTCGGTGCATCCCTGAAGCACGCTTGAAAGATGCCCCACGAAACTATCCACGCCGAAATGGGAGAAATTCTCCAGCATCATGCCACGAGCGCCTGGTCCGCTTAGCGGTTTCATCAGCGCCACGGGCAGCGCACCGACAAAATCGGAGTTCAGTCCCAAGGCCTCCACGCCACTGGACACGGCGTCCTGCAACATCTGCAGTCCGCCTGACGCCCTGAACACTCCTACGGCAACCAATATGGCCACCACATACGGAATAAGAGTGACAGCGACATTGAATCCTCCCTTAGCCCCTTCGATGAAAGAATTGTAAACGTTGATTTTCTTCCATGCTCCAGACAAGATGAATATCATGATGGCTCCGATAATCATGACGCTGGTGAGAACGCGGCAGAACTGCTGAATCTCTTTCTCGTTCATTCCCGCCATACATGCGAAAAGGCCTGCCACAAAAGCAGCGATGACGAAGAACATCAGGAAGATATAGCGGTTGAAGAGGTTGATGCGCTGGATGGCTGAGCAGACGAGCAACCCTACAATGGTGGAGCACAACGAGGTGAGCAGCAAGGGGATGAACACGTCTGTAGGGTCTAACGCACCATTCGACGCCCGGTAAGACATGATGGAGATGGGTATGATGGTGATGCCCGACGTGTTGAGCGTGAGGAACATGATCATGGAGTTGCTAGCCGTGTCCTTCTCCTTGTTCACACTCTGCAACTCCTGCATGGCCTTGAGGCCCATCGGCGTTGCGGCATTGTCGAGTCCAAGCATGTTGGCCGACATGTTCATGAAGATGGAGCCAAGAGCCGGATGCCCCTTGGGAATCTCAGGAAAGAGTCGCGTGAGCACCGGACTGAGAAAACGTGCGAGGCGGTTGATCAAACCGCTGTCGTCACCAATCTTCATCAACCCCATCCACAAGGTTAGTGTTCCTGTCAGACCCAGGCACATCTCAAAAGCATCCTTCGACATGTTGAAGGTGGAGTCCATCATGGCTGGCAGGGCCTCGGTGTCGCCAAGGATGAGTTTCACCACACCCACCAGGAAACCGAGGACAAAGAGTGCTATCCAAATGTAATTGAGAGCCATGGGCCTGAGGAATGTTTAGTTGTTCAAAATCTTGTCAGGGTCGAAATAACGCTTACGGTCGATTTTCTGCTTGTGCATCGCCTTGATTTCAAAGGGGAAGTCACCCAACTTCTCATCCTTGATGATCACTTTCATATTCACTCTGGCGAAGAACTTTTGCAAGGTGATGATATCGGCATCTTTCAAGCGGATGCATCCCTCGCTGGCACGTCCCGGCACGCTCTCGGCATTGTTGGTGCTGCCATGGATGCCTATGCCGCTATGCCCTGGTGTCACCAACCTGAGGAACCAGTTGCCATAAGCTTTGATGTTGCCACGGCCATCCTTGAAATCATGGCGCCAAGTGGAAGCGTCCTGAATTTGGGAGATGTAGAAGGCATTAGCGTAGGCATTGGCGAAGGTTTTCATGATGTTGCAGCTGCTTGGTGTTTTCTTGTCACCTCGTTTCTGCTTGTTGCCCACGTGCTGGCCGAAGCAACAGTCGAAACGTGCCAGCAAGACGGTGTCGGCACCTTGATCCTCATACACATAAAGATAATAATCCTTTTTCGATATGACGATGAAACATTTGGAGCGGTCTTTCATCAAACCATCAAAGACAAGACTCTCGTCTGACTCTGTTCTGACACAAGTATTGCCATGGTCATTCACCTTTCTCTCCTCCACATTGGTGGAATAGAGGAAAGGACTGTAGTCACCTTTACCTTTTTGTTGGGCTTGTACGACGCCAAACATCATCGTGGCAAGCGTCGCTAATAAAATAGTTTTCGTTTTCAATTGACAGTTGCTTTTGAGTGTTTATTGAATGTAGGTCACTCCACCAAATAGGTGAATTGCTTTGACATATAATATTTCTTTCCTTGATATACCACTTGATACCAGTCTCCATCCTCACCGACACATTCCAGTTGGGTGCCTTTTTTCACCGACTTGGTGGCACCTTTCTCATCCTTGAGGTAGTTGGCTTTCAAACTGGGTCCAAAACGAAGGCGGACACCTTCGCCATTGACCACCACGCGCTGGGATTTCTTGGCATCATACACCACCTTTCCGTCATTCTTGACCTCTTCCTCAGGCACCTTCACCTTCGTGGTGTCGGGCGCCTGTTCCTCGTCTTCGACGTACGATTTCATGGAGCTATAATGATAGATGCCTCCTAAAATGAGCAACAAGACAAGGAGTGCGATGATATAGAAGAGAAGCTTCTTGTCGCCACTTGGACGAGGAGATTTAGGAGTCTGTATCGGCTCATCCTTTTCCTCCTCCTTCTCAGGGGCAGCGACGTCTTTTTCCTCAAGAACTTCCTTTTGTTGGAACTGCTTGATAGACAAGCCACAATAAGGGCAGAGGTTAGCGTCGTATGGAATCTGCTTCCCGCAATGTTGACACGTAATCATAATTCTCATTTGTATGGAAAGCAAAGGTAAAACAATTTTTCCAAATGAGAAAAAGCCAGTCGCAAAAATATGTTAAGGGATAGAAAATAGAAGCCTCTCCTAAACCCTCCTACTTGCTCCTAAAAACTCCTTTTCGCTCCTAAGACCTCCTATCCCCCGAAAACGACAAAGCCCCGCCGCTCGATGAGCGACGGGGCTGTCTTCTAAAGGAGGCGGCGACCTACTCTCCCGCATTGCATTGCAGTACCATCGGCGCAGGCGGGCTTAACTTCTCTGTTCGGGATGGGAAGAGGTGGGACC
>JAFZSL010000020.1 GCA_017619375.1 Prevotella sp.
GATGTACGTACTGATGGCGTCGGTGAGCGTGGCGGCATCAGTGTCCAGTGTTGCAGCAATCGCCGAGAGTTGGAACTGATAGGCCGATGCCGAATAGTCCGTCGTGGGATACTGCGCTGCTTCTGCACTGAATTGTGCATTCGCTTGAATGCCCGTCAAAAGACAGGCAACTGCGACGAGCAGTTTTTTCATTAGGTTAGTAAACATTCTCATAAGCGTGAAATTTGTAAAAAATAAGAGTTTGTTCAGTTATTTGATTTTTCAAGGCAAAGATAGGAAATTATTTATGAAAAGGCAAACAATCAAAGTTGAAATATTGCGCAATTAGACTATATTTTCATTGTTTTGGACGATATTTCAAACGTTTTTCTTATGATTGATTTTTTGCTGTTTTTTTTCCTTTTTTTTCTTGCAAGGAATCAAAAAAAAAATTATTTTTGTTCAGTTTTTAATCAAAAAAACCTAAGAACAACCACTAACCAACCTAAATGATGCCCACTTGTTTTAGAAAAATGCTGACTGTCGTCATCAGCCTTCTGACCACTCTGGCCATTCAAGGTCAGACCTCATCCAACCTGTCTCTGAAGGCCACGATGATCACTTCTTCTGTGAACAATGATGCTTCCCAATTGAAATACCTGAACGATAATCGCTATGCCGCCAATGCCAAGTATTGGAGCAGCAATCAGGATGACGCATCAGTTGGCCAGGAGGTTTTTGTCGAGATGCATTTTGCGCAGCAGAACTTGATAAATGAAGTGCGTGCCTATTGGGCGGTCGATGGTGAGCAGGTGGCCTTGCCCACCGAAGCCTATTTGGCATGGTGGGATGGCCAGGAATGGCAACAAGGTCCCTCTTTGGCTTCTGCCGATTCTGATTTGCTTTCTACAACACCTGTCAATCTTTCAACCCTGCGCATACGATTATATATATTAGGTGAGCAAGCATGCGGCCTGCGTGAATTGCAGTTCTGGGGCTATGTCGATCCTACGGTCGAATATAGATGGCCTGCTTACAACCCCGCCTTGAACTATGACTTCCGGTGGGAATACCCTACTTTGTCGGCACCCACCAAGGGAAGGCTTCCCGAGAATATGAACGTGGCGCGAGAGAAACATGGCGAATGGTGGAGCGTGGCAGTGGGTCCCAATGCGAACGCGGCAATAACCGACACGTCTATGGTGCTGTTGGTGAAAAAGATGGACGAGGATTTCGCTTTCTTCCGTGATGTCTTCGGATGGCCTCCCGACAAGCGTGCCCGCAATGGTTACTATAGTCAGATTTATGGTTACGGTAGCGGTGTAGGCACTGACAATGAGCCAAACACCGCCACGGGAGGATGGCAAAGCGCCACTTGGTATCAAGGTTCAAGTTGGCCCATGGTGCTCCTCAGCTACTACCCCATTGCAAGTTTCGACCCCAACTGTACGTATCCCGACCGTGTGGCACAGCAGAACGCCTGTGTGCATGAGGGCATCCATGCCACTTTTGCCGACCTTGACGGCTGCAAGCAGAGCGCATGGTTCCACGAGGGGGGCAACACATGGCTGCAAGGCGAGGCCGAACTGGTGAAAAGCGGCCAGACTCCCACCAGCATGGGATGGCTCAGTGCTGGCAACATGATAGCTCCGTTCATGCCCATCGAATGTTACTCCGGATGGTTGCAGGATGACTCGTTCGGTGGTCCGTCGGCCGAGGGTGTCAATATGTATGGTCCAAATGGACAAATCTGCACCTGGCGCAAATTGCTCGGCGGTGTGCAATACGGCGAACTGTTCCCCCACTTCCTTAGTGAAATCATGGGGCGCGGTTCCATACCATGGATCTGGCGTTATTGCAAAGGACGGGTGCTGGAGGGCATGGCCGACTCGCTTGGAACCGACCAGATGCGCCACATGATTTTGGAGTATCGTGCCCGGCAAGCCATGATTGACGTGGGGCAATGGTCAAACGCTTGCCGGAAACTCCTCGACGACAACTGGTTGGTGTCCATAGAGGCCGAGTGGAGTCCATATTGGAAGAAAGTGGAACCCTGGCTTGCCACTCTCTATGCCAATATGTATAGATGTGACGAAGTGGACAGCATCGGTTGGTGGCGTCCCGAGTGGCGCACCACTCCCGGTTGGAGCGGTGCCAACCAGATTCCATTGCATGTCAGCGGGAATGTGGGCGATTTGATCAGCGTCCATTTCAAGCCACTGGGGGCAAATATGATGGCCATGCTCTGTTATCGCACGAAGCAGGGACGCGTCTATTACTCTCAACCGCTGGAGGGTGAGGGCGATGTGTTGATGCAGTTGAAAGCCGTGCCGGCCAACAACGTGGTGATATTGGTGGTGTGCAACACCGACTTCAAATATGAGGGAGAAGAAACTCGCAAGCGTCACTTTGACTATCGCCTTAAGATGGGTGACAACATTTATCAACCTGCCAAGGCCCAGGTCAAATGGTACAACTACCGTTCCACCCTGCACGACCCGGATTTCGTCAATGGCATCGAAGAGATGGAAAGCATTGGCGACAATACCCCATCCCGATTCTCCATACATCCAGAGCGCACTGTCGTGAGCCGTGGCAGCCAAGTGGCATTGCATATCACTGCTGCATCACAACTGATGGTGCCCGTTCGCCTGATTGACACCTCGGGAAATGTCGTTTACCAACAAAGTCTCTTGCATGACGGCGACTATCAGATACCTATGGACATTGCTCCAGGTATCTATGTCATGCAGGCTCTCAATGGTGGACTGTCAGCAAGTGTAAAGATGATCATCAAATAAAAGATATGAAAAAGACAAGAATGCCAAAGTTCCCCGGTACGACTTTCCTCGTGGTCTGTGCATTGGTCTTGACCTTTGCCTCATGCAGCGAGAAGGACGAGCTGATGGATGAGCCATCCTGGTTGGGCAGTTCCATATACAACTGGCTGAGCCAAGAGGGCAATTACAGCTATACGCTACGACTGATTGACGAGCTGGGGCAGAAAGACGTGCTCAGCCAGACGGGTTCGAAGACGCTCTTCGTGGCCGACAACGCTGTCTATGACCGTTTTTTCCAACA
Organism: Prevotella sp.; assembly: GCA_017619375.1. Taxonomy (GTDB): domain Bacteria; phylum Bacteroidota; class Bacteroidia; order Bacteroidales; family Bacteroidaceae; genus Prevotella. Next base: position 3,061 of record JAFZSL010000020.1, read on the forward strand.
AAACACATGGGGAGTCGGCAGCTACGACCGTCTGTCGGAGGCGCAGAAGAAGTTGCTTTTCAACAGCTCCATGGTCAACAATGCCTATCTCGTGGAGTTGCTGAGCAGCGTCAGCGGCACGAAGCCCTTGAAAGGACAGTGCATGCGCCGACCCACGGCGGCCTCGGTTTTCGACTCCGTATCGTATATCAATCCCGCCGACATGCCCGAAACGCAATACTGGCAAGAGCATCGTGACGCTGGCAGCCGCATCGTGCTTCTACGCGACAACACCACCAAGCCGATGATTCATTTCCTGCCTGCATTCATGCGCAACAACAAGATCACCGACGAAGACCTGTCCATACTCACCAACGGTGTCTCCACATCCACCAGCGACTCCTGGGTCAACGGCAAGAAGCTCCTTGAAATCGACATCACTTGCAAGAATGGGTACATACACAAGGTGGACGGCCTTCCCACTGCAACGGAGAACATGGCAGAGATAGTACACAATCATCCGAACATGTCGCTCTTCGCCATGTTGCTCGACCGCTTTTCCGCACCCTACTACGATGAAGGAGCCACGAAGGAATACAACCGTCTTTTCAACAACCAAGAGAAAGTCTATACACTGAAATATTTCTCCCAAAACAGCAACATCAGAGACTATCCTCAATCGGAAGGCGGTGTGCTGGACACTGACCCCGACGGTCGTTCCGTGGATGCCACGCTGGCTTTCGACCCTGGCTGGAACCAATACATGTATTCAAACACTGCCGGTCGCGATCTGCATTATGATGCCGGCGCACTGCTTGTGCCATCCAATGTCGCCCTGACTTTCTGGTGGAACAACGACGGCCGCAGTCTGCAGGATATGTACAAGACATGGGACAAAGTGCCGATGAAAGTGCTCGTGAAACTATTGGACATCAACCTCATACGGTCGTTCACCGAAACCGTGCCATCCAAGTTCAAGAACATCGTGGACAACACTAACAAGGTGTCCATCGGCATTACCACACACGATGTGGACTCCTGCTTCATGGGTTGCAATGGCGTTGTTTATCTGTTGAATCGGGTGTTCACACCGGCAGCATATAGTTCCGTCTCCTTCCCCGCACTTGTCAACGAGACAACGATGAACGTCATCTACTGGGCCATTGAGAAGTTGGAGTTTGAACCCTATCTCAACTCCATGGATTCTTACTACAGTTTCATCATCCCCACCAACAATGCCATGCTGACCTACGTGGACCCATGCACTTACGGCAGCAACACCACCGTTCTCTATGAATTCTACTGGGATGCCGTACGTCAGACCGTAAGCGCCCATCGCTACAACTACGACATTGCTTCGGGCACGAAGTTGGAAGGGGAGTTGAATGACGCCAGCGACAGCCAAGTGCAAAATCGTCTCCGTGACTTGCTCGACAACCTCATCATCATCGACTCTCTCGAAAGCGGTCACCAATATTACCAAACCAAGGGTGGCAGTGCCATCCGTGTGTCGAATGCCGGGCAAGCCAATGCCATGACTTTGGCCGGAGGGTTGCAGATAGAGCAGCAGAAAGCCATCAACGTCACACGCATCTACGACCAGACCCGCACCGGCAACGGCAAGAGTTACATCATCGAGAGTCAGTTGCCTCTTGGCAGCCGTCGCTCGCTTTACAGCCTTCTCAACGGCCATGAGGGCTGCAGCCGCTTCTTCGACCTGCTGACAAAGGGAGGCTCTGCCAACACCTTGATGAAAAACCGCATGGGAGGCTACACATGTGCCGACTACAACTGTTCGCTCTTCGATGCCTACAACTACACGGTCTATGTGCCATCTGACGCAGAACTCGACCGTCTGCATGAGCAAGGTTACCTGCCTTATTGGAGCGACTATGAGGCGCTGGCAGAAGACGGCACGCTGGATGCCGCACAACTGCGTCAGGCCAGGAAGATTGTTTCCGAGCGTATCATGAATTTCGTGAAATACCACATCCAGGACAACTCCATTTTCATCAGTGGCAACCCTGTCAACCATGTCAAGTTCGAAACCTCCACGCTGAATCCGAAAAACAAGCGTTTCTACAGCCTTGAGGTGACAGCCGACGACAACAGCCTCACCATCACCGACCTGTTGGGCAACACCCGCCATGTGTTGAAGGGCGCCTCCACGTCGAATCTCATGGGACGTGAATACTGGATTCAGAATGCCAACAATCCCAACCACAACGAAATGCTCTACAACGCCAGTGACGTGGTGGTTCACCAGATTGATGGTCCCTTGTTTTACGATGCTACCCAACTCACCAGTTGGCGCAGCGAAGTGGAAGCACTAAGATAATGTCAATCTCCCAAAAGGACATCACCATGATTAAGATAAAAAACAGCAAACGACACAGATGGACAATGCTATTGGCATTCTTCATCATTCAATGCACATGGTTCATCAGCACTGCAGAGGCACAAATCAGCAACGTGCATGGCACAGTGAATGACGAAATGGGCGAGCTGGTCGGAGCCTCGGTATGCGAGATTGACAACAACGGCCGTATCATCGAGGCCACCGTCACCGACCTCAACGGCAATTTCTCCATGCAAATACGCAGTACGAAACACAAGCTACGTTTCAGTTATGTGGGGTGCAAGGCACAGACCCTCCCCATAGACCGTGAAATTTACAATATCACCCTGGAATCCGAAAACATGCTCACCGACGTGGTTGTATTGTCAAAAAAACGTCTCAACAGCGGTGGACTCGCCATTCCAGAGCGAGAGATTTCATACGCCACTCAAACCATCGATATGAAAGAGTTTGAAGGCCTGGGGCTGACCACCGTCGATGAAGCCTTGCAAGGTCGCATAGCCGGTCTCGACATCGTGGCCAACAGCGGCAACCTGGGTGCGGGGACGACGATGCGCCTCCGTGGAGCATCATCCATCTCGACACTCACCAGCTCCAACCCGCTCATCGTTGTCAATGGCAACACATGGAACGTGGACATGAACAACTTCGACGTGAACAACGCCAACGATGAACAGTTCGCACAACTGTTGAACGTCAACCCCGAAGACATTGCGTCCATCACCGTGCTGAAAGATGCCGCCGCAACAGCCATCTACGGTTCTCAGGGAGCCAATGGCGTCATTGAGATCACCACCAAGCGAGGAACACGCGGCGCGCCGAAGCTGACCTACTCGCTTCGCGTGACAGGAACCTACCAACCCAAAGGTTACGAGATGCTCAGCGGCGATGACTATACGATGTTGCTCAAGGAGAGCTACTTCAACCCCCAACAGAACGACGCTGCCTCCGACATACGGGAGTTGAACTACGATCCCACCTTCTCAGAATACGAGCAGTACAACAACAATACCGATTGGGTGGATGCCGTCACGCAATGGGGTCTCAGGCAAAACCACTACCTCTCCGTGACCGGTGGTGGTGAGAAAGCCACGTTCCGCATTTCCGGAGGTTTCGACCATGAGACGGGGTCGGTGATTGAGCAGAGACAAGACCGCTTCTCCACCCGCGTGGCCCTCGACTATTATGTTTCCGACCGCATCAAGGTATCCACCAACTTTTCCCTGACCTATACCGACACCAAGCGCAACTACGATGACCTGTTGAGCATCGCATACAAAAAGATGCCCAACATGAGCATCTATGAACAGTATCCCGTAGGTCATCCACGACAGGGGCAGAACACGGACAAGTTCTACACCATGCTGCAGTCGGCACCCTCTGTGTTCGACGGGGACCAGAAGACCTACGTCAACCCTGTGGCTTCCGCCAAACTGGCCAAGTTCGACGACCGCACCTACGACATCACCCCCGAACTGGAATTGAACTACCATCTATGGGGCATGGACGAAGAGCATCACCAGTTGAACTGGCAAGGGCGTGTATATATCAACATCTTCAACGAGTACGTCAACAAATTCTATCCAAAAGAGTTGGTGACAGTGCCATGGAACAACGGTGTGAACAACGCCAACAGGGCAAGTTCGAAGAGCGTGGCCTTGAACACGAAGCAAACACTGACCTTCATTCCGCATTTTTCCAACAAGGACCATTCCTTGATGGCCATGGCACGCTTTGAATTGACCAGTGGTTCAAGCAACGGCCAGGCCACCGATGCGACAAAACTACCCTCCAGCGGCATCACCACCCCCGTCGGCGGCGGCCGCGTGACAGGAATGAGTTCCAACTTCAGCGAATGGCATTCAATGTACTACACCTTCTCCACCCACTATGCTTACAAGGGCCGCTATATGTTTGACTTCAGTATCCGTGCCGACGGCACGACCAAGTTCGGCCCTGAACGTCAGTGGGGCTACTTCCCCGCCGTGTCGCTTCGCTGGAACATCATCGACGAACCCTGGTTCCAGAAACTTGCCGGCGTGAAATCTTTGGATGACAATCCATGGATTTCCATGCTTGCCATCCGACCCAGTTGGGGACGCGTGGGCAATCAGCCTAACCGCGACTACCTCTATGAGAGCATCTACAGCAGCGACACAAAATACATCAACATGGGTGCCATGAAACCTGAGAACATCCGCCTGACCGACCTGCGTTGGGAGACCACCACGACCTGGGATGTCGGTTTTGACTTGGGATTGTTCAACGACCGCCTGCTGCTCCAAGCCGAATGGTATCACTCCACCCGACGCGACATGCTCATGGAGAATGTGAGCATACCTTCGAGCACCGGCTATCCCACGCTGTCCTATCGAAATGTCGGTTCGATGCGCAACATCGGATGGGAATTGAACCTCAACACCAACAGACTTGTAAAGAAAGGTAAATTCACTGCCGACGTGAACTTGACCTTCGGCAACAACAAGAACGAAATACTCACGATGGACGAGACGGTGCTCAACTCCCTCAATTCCGTGTTCCATTACGACAACCGTGAAGTGCTGCAGCGGGTGCAAATCAACAATCCTTTCGGCGCCATATACGGTTTCCGCTTCAAGGGAGTGTATGAATATCAATATGAGACCTTCCTGGACATGACTCCCGAGGAACGGCTGCGGTTTGTGTCGGAAGGCCACACCGCACCCTTTGTGCTCAGTGAAACAGGCGAAATCGTGGTGGACGATGAAAACAAGCCTGTCCACATGGTCTATAACTACTCCCACGACGGTACAGGCAAGAACTACGAATTCCAGGGCGGTGATGCCATCTACGAAGATGTCAATTACGACGGTCAGATCAACGCCCTCGACATCGTCTATTTAGGCTCCTCCCTTCCCAAACTCACGGGTGGTTTCGGCTTCACACTCAACTATGGCCGATGGAAGCTGAACTCACAGTTCAACTACCGTGTCGGCAACAAGATATTGAACCTGGCACGTCTTGATGCCGAAGCCATGTCGACCAACAACAACCAGAGCAAGGCAGTGAACTGGCGTTGGCGCAAGGAAGGCAACCAAACCTCCATACCGCGAGCCATGTATGGCGCATCTACCAACTACAACACGCTTGTCAGCGACCGTTTCGTCGAGGATGGTTCATTCCTCCGACTCAACTACCTGCAATTATCCTATTCGTTAGACCCGAAGGTGGTGAGGAGAATATTGGGCGTCAATCGCCTGAGTCTGTATCTCAGTGCCAACAACCTCTTTGTCTTGACCAAGTATAAAGGTGTTGACCCCGAAGTGGGCTATGGTGGCTACGGAGCCTCCGTTGACTATGGCAAGACCCCTCGAGCTAAATCCTACACCTTGGGCATCACCGTGGACTTCTGATTATCGAAGAATATGGGAAATGAATCATCTATCATCTTAGAAGGAAAAACCATAAAGACCATGACAAAAAATACCTACAACATACGGAGAAGAAGCCTATGGGCAACGTGCAAGGCGGTTTTCTGTTCGCTCTGCGTACTAACCACCTTCCTCACCTCCTGCTCCGACTTCCTTCAAATCGAGCCAAAGGAAATCATCGTGCTTGACAAATACTGGGACGAGGAGGCCGACGTGGAAGGCGTCGTCGCCGGCTGCTACTCATCGATGCAGTCACAGTCGGTCATCAGCCGAATGATGGTTTGGGGGGAATTCCGCTCCGACAACATCGTGGGCGGACGTAATTACGAGAACGACATCCAAATAGCCAACATCTTCAAGGAAAACATCAACGCCAGCAACACTTATGCCAAATGGGGCGACTTCTACAACGTCATCAACCGTTGCAACATCGTGCTCCGCTATGCCCCAGAGGTGGCGCAGAAAGACCCCAGTTACACACAGAGCAAACTTAATGCCACCATCGCCGAGGTGTCAGCCTTGCGCGACCTGATGTACTTTTACCTCATCCGTTCGTTCTGCGACGTGCCCTACATCACAGAGCCATACCTTGACGACAATCAGCAAATGGACATCCCTGCCAGCACGTTCGACGATGTGCTGACCTCGCTCATCGAAGACTTGGAATCCAAACAGTCCATGGCCGTCAAGCGTTATCCCCTGACACAAACCTATTACCAGCGTGGACGCATCACGCAAGATGCCATCCATGCACTCTTGGCCGACCTCTACCTATGGAAACAAGATTACGCCAACGTGGTGCGCTATGCCGACATGGTCATCAATGCCAAACTTGACGAATATGAGACAGAGAAGAACAAGCGCATATCGTCGGCCAATGACGGCAATGAACTCATCGATGGATATCCCCTCATCAGCGACGCATACACCACTGGGAATTACTACGGCACCGCCTTTGAGGGCATCTTTGGTAGCGGCAACAGCAGTGAAAGCATCTTCGAACTCATCTTCATGAACGATGACGACATGCTGGCAAACGGCGCCGTCAGTTCGCTGTATGGCAACGCCACGACCTTTCCCGGCCTGGCCCGCCCTGCCGACTTCATCGGTACCGATGTGAGCGATGAATCGTTCAACATTTTCCTCTCGAAGTATGATGCCCGTTTTTACGAGAACCTCCAACCCGTGCAAGGGCAGTCCAACACCTACGGCATCAACAAGTATGTCACGCCGTCGGCCATGGTGGACCTTTCGAAAGCCGAGATACAAAGCACCTACTCTTCACCGTACGCTGACGGGAAATGCCATTCCAACTGGATCATCTACCGTCTCACCGACGTGATGCTCATGAAGGCCGAGGCTTTGGTGGAGATGGCTCCCGAGGGCGAGGACGATTATTCCAAGCAGCAGGCCGACACGCTGCTCCGCCAGGCTTTCTCCATCGTCAACGCCATCAACAAGCGGAGCAACTGCAGCAAGGAAGACAAGAATCTGGACTGGGATTTGTACTCCTCGAAGTCATCCATGCGCAACCTCGTCTTGGAAGAGCGCCAGCGGGAGTTGATGTTCGAAGGCAAGCGGTGGTATGACCTGGTGCGCCGCTCACGCCGCGATGGCAATACCTCCTATCTGGTGGGGACTGTCTCGCGCAAGGGTACAAGTGGCTCAGGAGCACTCTCCAGCAAACTTTCACGCATGGAAGCCATCTACTGGCCTTACCACATCGACGAACTGAAAGTGAACGGCAACCTCAAGCAAAACCCAGCTTTTGGAAGCGGAGAGGACAGTTCGATAGTACCCCACTGAATCATCTCTGGATAAGAAAAGAAAAGTACAATGAATCACAAGCAAGAAATGAAGAATCCCATGTCAAATATGAAACATTCATTCTACCTTCTGATGTGTTGGTTGGCTTTCTGCATTGCCACCACTTTCACCATGGCATCGTGTAGCGATGAACCCGACACGTCGAATTTCTACACCTTCAAGGGACAGATGATGAGCGAATATCTCACCAGCCACGAGAACTACAGTCAGTTTACCACCTTGGTGGAACGCACTGGTATGATGAAACTGCTCTCCACCTATGGTGAGTACACCTGCTTCGTTCCCACCAACCAAGCCATGGCCAACTATCTGTCAAAGAAAGGACTTGCAAGCATCGACCAACTCAGTCTCGCCGACTGCGACACCTTGGTGCGCACCCATCTGGTGAAAGACATGTACACCACGGCCGACATGAACGACGGAGTGCTCTCCACATCCAATATGAACCGACGTTATATCGAGGTCAGCCATGGTGTCGATGAACAAGGAAACATGGTGGTGTTCCTCAACGGCACCTCGCACATCATTTTCGAATTGCAAGACGACTCCGTGGAAAACGGCTTTGTCCAACCCGTCACCGAAGTGCTGGAGAGCAGCAACCGCATGATTCTCGACATGATGGAGCAAAATCCAAATATCAGCATCTATTCACAAGCACTGCGAGCCGCTGGTTTCGCCTCTGTCCTGTACCAGTATCGTGACGAGGAATGGGAAAACACCAAGACCAACTATCCACGAATTCGGTATATATCGCACGTGAACAAGGAAACAGCCACCGTGCCGGATGAGCGACGCATCGGCTTCACCATCTTCGCCGTCACCGACTCCGTGCTACGCGAGAAACACGGCATCACCTCCGTCGAGCAACTCTATCTGAAAGCATGCGAGATATACGACCAGCAATACCCAGAAGACGCCAATGCGGAATATCACGACTTCGCCCACATCACCCATGAGAAGAACCCGCTGCATCGTTTCCTTGCCTACCATATCCTCACACGCGACGTCAAGGGATGGAACTATCTCACTCCATACAATGACATCGGCATAGAGACCCGTGACATGAATCCCGTGGACTGGTATGAGACGATGCTGCCTCATACGATGATGAAATTCGAACGTCTTACGGTTCGCAAATGGGCCGGTCCAAGCCTCGTCGGCCAGCGCTATGCCAACCGGCGTTGGGATGATGAGTTCCAAATCCCCGGTGTCTATGTATATCCCACCGTCGAGACCGACTATAAGCAAGATGCACTCAACGGACGGTATTTCTATGTGGATGACATCCTGGCTTTCGACGACCAGACACGCAACGAAGTGTTCAATTCACTCATCCGAATGGATTTCTCGACCATCTTCCCCGAACTGATGACCAATGACATCCGACTCAACCAGCGCAACAATGGGGTGAAGAACCAAGACCCCGACTATGACGAAACGGGGAAATATGGTCGCAACTACTACTTCCCCAACGGCTATCTTGATGGTGTGACCATCAACGAAGGCAGTTGGTTTGTCTATCGCCGTCCGCATGACTGGTATGACAGTTACGAAGGTGACGAGATGAACCTCTTCAAGGACTTCGACTTTACGTTCCGACTTCCACCCGTCCCCTTCGACGGACAATGGCAGATACGCCTCGGCTTTGCTGCGGAACCCACCCGAGGAGTGGCCCAGATTTACTATGATGACAAGCCACAAGGCATCCCGCTTGATATGACGAAGAACTTGAGCGACGCCTCCATCCTTGGCTCCAATTGGAAAGCCGACTACAACGCCATGACGACCCTCGAACTATCCACCGACCAGAAGGAGTTGAAAAACAAAGGTTACTACCGAGGACCGACCGGAGGTTACCATTATCCCTATGGCGGCGGCAACGACCATGTGTATTTCGCACGCCAGGCAAACACCTACCGGATGGTGCTCTGCACGACCAACATCAGTTCCGGCGAAGACCACTATCTGCGTATCCGCTGCGTGTCGGCCAAGCAGGGCAATGACAACGAGTTCATGCTCGATTTCCTGGAACTTGTGCCACGTAGCGTCTTCGGCATTACTGATGAAGGTGCGATGGAACCCATGCTTTAATGCTGTAGAGAACAAATAGCGAACAATGAAATTATTTAGGAGTATGATAAGAATGAAGCCTGTATTTTTCTCCATGGTATGCCAAGTGTGCTGCGGTCTTGCCGTGACCCTCGCCCTCACAGCCTGCAATGATGACATCGTCGACCATTACGAACCGGCGACATCGGTTGGCGGCACCCTCTGGAATGCCATCTCCTCCAATCCGGAACTAAGTAATTTTGCTCGTGTGGCTCAAGCATGCGGTTATGACCGCATCCTCGATGGCGACCAAACCTTCACCGTTTTCGCCCCCGTCAACACGACCTTCACCGCCGCCGAGGCAGACGAACTGATTTCCTCATACAATCAACAATCGGCATCCGGTGTGCGCACAAACGACAACACTGTCGTCCGACGCTTCGTCCAGAACCACATCGCCCTTTATCGTCACACGGTGTCGTCGCTCACCGACTGCACCATCAGGATGATGAACGACAAATACGCCACACTCACCGACAGTCATCTGAATGGCAATGCCTTCTCGATGAAAAACTCACCTTGCGACAACGGCCTGCTCTTCACGTTGGGGACGAAAATGGATTATGTGCCCAACGTGCTGGAATGTCTCGACATCGAGGAAAACCTCGACAGCATCTTCCGTTTCTTAAGCAGCCACAACATATATGAGTTTGATGAGTCACAAAGCGTGCCAGGCGAAATCATCGACGGAATGACCCACTATCTTGATTCCGTCACAGTGCTGACCAACGACCTGCTCTCCACATACGGACTCATTAACTCCGAGGACAGCACCTACTGGTTGGTGGCTCCCACCAATGCAGAATGGAACCGTCTGGTGGAAGAATACACCCTCTATTTCAATTACGCCGACAATGTTGACCGCCGCGACTCCTTGTCCTACACCAACACCCGCCTGGCCATCATCGGTGGCGGATTTTTCAGCCGCACCAACAATCCCGATGTCGCATTTGCCGACTCGGCTGTTTCCACACAGGCTCTCAGTGCCCAGATTCGCAAGCAACAAGGCATCTCCGACAACTATTACATCTATCAACACCCGTTTGATGAAGGAGGTGTGTTTTACGGCACCACCGACATCCCTTGCAGCAACGGTCATGTGCTGAAGACGGAAAGAAGTCAGATCTCAAAATATGCGACTTTCATGCAAACCATCACGGTGGAAGGCGAAAACAACCAATTCCAGGACACCCTCATCAATGCCGTTTCACCGATGACGGTAACACAGGTGACATCCAACAATGAGTTCTATAGCCAGATTTCCGGCAACGCCTACGTGGAGGTCATACCCACGACGCCCTCAGCGCGTGTCGCCGTCGGCTTCAAGGTGCCCAACCTGTTGTCGGGAGTGAAATACGATATCTATGCAGTATTTGCTCCCGCCACGGCAGCCGATCCTCAGGCAGTGGAAGAGGCCGGCAAATCCTTCAGGGTGCTCAGCCGCATCCGTCAAGCCAACCAGGATGGCATGATTACCGAACCGCCTTTCCGATATGCAAAGAGCGTGGATGGCACCAAGGTGGACGAGGTGTTGCTGCAGTCGGGCGTACGTCTGACGACATGCTCCTGGGGACTCAAAAATCCTACTGTACGGTTGGAGTTGCAATCCAACACCGACGGCGCCACGCTGCGGATAGACCGTATCATTTTCCGACCGGTGGAGTAATAGAATGATTAAGAAAAGCGAACAAAAAAGACGAACATAGCTATGAGAAGAATCATCATAACCTGTCTCTCACTCATGACGATGGGCATCTGCCCCCTCTCTGCACAGGACAATGACGCAGCGCTTGCAGGGTCGCCGCCTTCTGCAAGCAAGGCAACTGCCACAAGGCAATATCCAGTTCGTGAGGTGAAAGGCCGCGTGGTAGATGCCACAACCGGGCGCCCCCTTGGTGGCGTGGTGGTAAGCGTGGCAGAGATAGAAGGCTACAGCACTTTGTCGGAGTCAGACGGAACTTATACGCTTCGTGTGCCACTGATGGCAACTTCGCTGTCTTTCAATTCTCCCAGCCACAACCTGTTGAAGACAGGTTTGTCAAAGAGCGAGGAGCAACGTGAAATAGGCCTTTTCCCCAAAACCTTCCGTGCCGAATACACCCCTCGCACAAACATGGCAGCCATCAACAGCGCAGAGGGTTTTCAGTATTCCAATGCTGTAAGCATTGAAGAAGAGATTCAGAAACAACTTGGCGCACAAGTCCGCACGATAGCACGCAGCGGCACACCCGGCATCGGCAGTGTGATGCTGATGAATGGCCTGAACTCCATCAACGCCAACGCCCAACCCCTCATCATAGTAGATGGCGTGATTTTCGACCAACAATTCGACCGCACCACGCTGCATGACGGGTTCTACAACAACATCTTGTCGAACATCTCCCCCACGGACATCGAACGTGTGGAAGTGCTCAGAAACGGCACCTCGCTTTATGGCGCCAAGGGAGCCAACGGCGTGATTCTCATCAGCACACGCCGCAACCACTCCATGGCCACACGCATCACGGCAAGCCTGTCGGGCGGCATCACCTTCATACCAAACACCTTCGACGTGATGAACGCCTCGCAATACCGCAGTTATGCCAGCGACATGCTTCAAACCACAAACACGACATTGAAGGATTTCAAATTCCTCAACAATTCTCCCACCAACTACTATCTGCCCCAATACAGCAACGACACCGACTGGAAAGACCATGTCTACCGCAACGCTCTCACCCAGAACTACAGCATCAATGTCGAAGGAGGTGACGACATCGCCGACTACAACCTTTCGTTAGGTTACATCGACCAGATGTCAACATTGGAAAACAACAAGATGAACCGCATCAACATCCGCTTCAATTCCGACATCCACATCACCAAGAAACTCGGGGTGCGCTTTGATGCATCATTCGCCAACCAGACACGAAACCTCCGCAATGACGGCGCGATGGCCAACTACACGGAAGGCACCCCCACCTCGACAGCCTTCCTGGCATACGCCAAGAGTCCGATGCTTTCACCATGGACGTTCTCCAATGGAGAAATACACGACGGATATATCGATGTGAGTGATGAAAACTATCTCGACGAGGCACTCGTCGGCTACAGCAACTACAATTACAAGTTAGCCAACCCTTTGGCCATCAACGAATATGGAGATTCGGAAAACAAGAATCACTTCGAAAATTCGATGATCAACCTATCGGTAACCCCCGGTTTCCGTTTCAATCCACATCTGTTGTTGAGCGAGCATTTCAGTTACAATCTTGTGAACACCAACGAGAAATTCTACATTCCTCGCAATGGCGTTCCCAGTTACTACGTTTCAGGAGTCAATGCCTACTGCGAAAACGAAGTGCGCTCCATGGCTGCCAAGCAGAACTCCATCATGAGCGACACCCGCCTGGTATGGAACAACCGCTACAATGCCCACAATCTCAACGTATATGGCGGCATGCGCTTCAATTGGGAAGAATACACCCAGGACAACCAGTTGGGCTACAACACCACGAGCGACAAGATGCCAGCCATCAGTTCGACTCTCGACAATGCCAAACCCTCGGGCTATTCCAACTCATGGAAAAACATTGCCTGGTATCTGCAAGCGGGTTACGACTACCTGCAACGCTACTACCTGCAAGCAAGCGTTGCCATGGAAACCTCATCACGGTTTGGCAGTGAAGCCGACAATTCCATGCAACTGTTCGATGTGCCATGGGGCCTTTTCCACGGTGTCACGGCATCATGGGTTGTCACCAACGAACCATGGCTTGCGAACGTGAAAGGAATCGACCACCTGCAGCTTCATGCAGGCTACGATGTCAGCGGCAACGACGACATCAGTTACAATGCCGCCCGCAGCTACTTCGCCTCGCACAATTTCCTGGAAGATGTCTCTGGCCTTTCCTTCGAGAACATCGGCAACACCCGTCTGAAATGGGAAACCACCACTCGTCTCAGCGCCGGAGTCGAAGGCAACTTCATTGGCAACCGACTGAACCTGCGCTTCGAATATTTCACCAGCAAAACCGATGACCTGTTGATGTACCAACCACTCAGATACGTCACAGGCCTTGACCAAAACTGGTCGAACAATGGAGCGATGAAGAACCAAGGCTTCGATGTCAGCCTCATAGCGAAAGTCATTGCGTTGAAGAACTTCCAATGGGAACTGGGTGCCAGTCTGGGGCATTACAAGAATGAAGTCACACAATTGTCCAACGGCATGCAATACATGGACCACACCGTTTATGGAGCCACCATCCGCTCTGCCGTTGGCAAGCCTGCCAATCTCTTCTATGGCCATAAGGCCCTGGGTGTGTTCGCCACCTCGGAGGAGGCGGCAAGTGCCAACCTCTTCATCTTGGGAGCCGACGGCATTACGCGTCGCTATTTCCAAGCAGGCGACATACAATATGCCGACCTCGACGGAGACCACCAAATCACCGATGCCGACCGCACGGTCATCGGCGACCCCAACCCTGACATCTATGGCAACATCTTCACCACCTTGAATTATAAACGTTTGAGGCTTGACATCAATTTCAACTATTCGTTAGGCAATGACGTTTATAACTATATGCGCCAGCAATTTGAGAGTGGCTCACGTTTCATGAACCAAACCACGGCGATGACCCGACGCTGGCAAAACGAAGGACAGCAGACCGACATCCCACGTGTCTTTTTCCAAGACCCGATGGGCAATGCACGTTTCAGTGATCGATGGATAGAAGACGGCTCGTATCTCAGGCTCAAGTGCGTAACACTTTCCTATTCACTGCCCATCAACACCACATTCCTTCAAGGGCTTCAGTTCTGGATTCAAGGCAACAATCTCCTTACGCTTACCAAATATTTCGGCACCGACCCGGAATTTGCCTTGTCGGGCAGCGTGATAGGACAAGGCATTGACTTGGGTCGTCTGTCACAAAGCCCATCCCTGGTAGCCGGAATAAAAATCAACCTGTAGCGTGATACGACCATTTGAAAAATAAAGAAATTACTCATCATGATAAACAAGATATCCATCGGAAAGAAGAAAGCAATGAGTTCAAGGCTGATTGGTTTTTCACTTGTCATTTGCACCATGTCAATGACCATTTCGTGCAGTGACTTCCTGTACGATGACTCCGACATCGTAACCTACTCCGACAAGGAGTTCCTGAACAGCGACGCCGACACACTATTTTCCGTGGTAGGCATCATCAACAAGATGCAAGCCATCGCCGACCGCACCATCCTGCTCGGTGAGTTGCGTGGCGACCTCGTAACCGTCACCGCGAATGCCGATGCCGACCTGCGTGATGTGTCGCAGTTCACCATGAGAAGCGGCAACAAGTATGATTCACCCGTCGATTATTATGCCATCATCAACAACTGCAACTACTTCATTGCCCATGCCGACACAGCATTGAGAAACAACCGCAATGAGACGATTTTCATGAAAGAGTATGCCGCTGTGAAAGCATTCCGTGCCTGGACATACCTGCAGTTGGCTCTTGTCTATGAAAGGGTGCCGTTTGTCACAGAGCCCATCACCAGCATGGAGCAGTCTGAGCAGGCGTTTCCCTACTATGGCTTGGAAGACATCTGTCAATATTTCATTGCCGACATCGCACCTTATGCCGAGATAGAGCATCCTGGTTACGGAAGCATCCGAAACACGGACTCCAACCTGTTCTATTTCCCCATCTACATACTCCTTGGCGACCTTAACCTATGGTCAGGCAATTACCGTGCCGCCGCCGAGAACTACTACAAGTATGTCAGTCTAAGAAACGGCCGCAACTCATCCTATCCCATCAGCACCAATTCCGTGCGTTTCGCCACGAACGACACCCACTGGATGAGCACTATGGACAGTTGGTCGATGATGGCATTCGGAACAGAGACAAGTTCTGCCAATTCCGAACTCATCACAATGATTCCAGGCGACTCCATCCCCTCGGAAGGCAACTACAGCGAGTTGCGCGACCTCTTCAACACCAATGACCGCAACGAATACAAGGAGTCCATCATCGCCTCGCCATACCTATACCAGTTGTCAGAAGCACAGCGCTACTGCCATTACACCACAGGTGGCGAATATGTGTTCTCCCCCGACGGTCTTGACGACCATCTCTCCGGCGACCTCCGGCTGCAGTCCTCTTTCCGCCAATCATCCGTCAGTATGACAATCAATGGAAAGCATATTACGAACTATGTGTCCAACAACAAATATTCCACCCGCAACGTCCATATTTACAGACGCGCAATGGTGTATCTGCGCATGGCGGAGGCCCTGAACCGAGCCGGATTCCCACGCTTCGCCTTCCAAATCCTGAAAAGCGGTGTCAACAACAGTGTCATGGAAAAAGAGGTGATTCCCTATTATCCCTCCGACGAGGCATGGTTGAGAACCTTCGACTTCCCCGACAACATCTACGTTCTTGAGACTACGGCACGGGGAAGCAACGAAAACACCATGGGCTTGCATTCCCGTGGCAGTGGATATTCCAACGCCAACACATCCTACATCCTCCCCGACGACGAGCAACTCGATGACATCCAACGGCTGCAATATCAGATGGAGAAGGTTGAGGACCTCATCATTGACGAAGGCGCTCTGGAGTTCGCCTTCGAGGGCCATCGTTACTACGACCTCATGCGCATCGCCCTGCGTCGCAACGACCCTTCCTATCTTGCCGGCCATGTGGCGCGCCGCAATGGTGCTCTTGACGCCGCCCTGCTTGAAAAACTCTCTTCGAAAGATAACTGGTATTTGAAACTGGAATAATCCTTCCTACAATGCCCAGGATGATATAAGGCACACATATGGCAAGACACCCATTATTGATATTTACCATGTTGATGCTACTGTTCACACCGACAGTTGCACAAGATGGCTATCGCTACCAAAACCTCACGATGAATGATGGTTTGGCTGCCAATGCCGTGCGCAACATCGTCCAAGACAAATATGGGTTCATGTGGTTTGGCACAGACAATGGACTATGCCGTTATGATGGTGTTCATGTGCTTACCTTCCACATCCCCGATTATGGCTGGAACCAATATGTGACATCTTTGATGGCAGCCGAAGAAGGCATCTATGTGGGCACTGAACACGGTGTGTTTCTCCTGAGTTTCGAACATGATAAATACGAGAGGCAGCCGATGGACATCCACACCATGGTGACGAGCATCACCAAGGACAAGGAGGGGCAGCTTTGGGTCTCCACCAATGGGCAAGGCGTCTTCTGCGGAGGAAAGCAATACGACTTCAAGTCATCCGGAGGTGTCATCTCTCAAGTATTGATCGACAACGCCAATCAGATATGGACAGTGACCAACAAAGGTGTCCCCACACTCCATAAATTGAATCGTCTTCATGACCGTTTTGATCCTGTCACGCTGGATTTTCCCGCCAGCTACAACTCCCTCCGCATGTTGCAGACCCATGATGGACAGATGTGGCTTGGAAGTTGGGAGCATGGTCTTCTACTGATGCACAATGACGGTCGGTTGGAACAGATACTCAATCCAGCTGAGACAAAAGTCGGAATGCATATCCATACACTCTTCGAACGCACAGACGATTGCATCTTCATCGGTTGCGACGATGGACTCATTGGTTTGAATCCCAAGACAAAAGAATGGCATCGTCTCTCTGAACAGTTGGACATGCCCCAGAACACGTTGACCGACCGTTTCGTTTATTCCATCGCAGGAGACAAAGAGGGAGGACTTTGGATTGGCACATTTTATGGAGGTGTCAATTATCTGTCACCCTTGGGCAAACGATTTGACAGCTACACGGTGGGGGAAGGCCTTACGGGCAATGTCATATCCAGGTTTTGTGAAGATAGTCGTGGGCACATCTGGGTGGCAAGCGACGATGGTGGTCTGATGTGTTATTCGCCTGCAGACCAAAGCTTCATATCATATCCCCACCGCGAGACACTGCGCTGGCGCAACATCCATGCTCTTGCCATCAAGGGCGACGACCTTTGGATAGGCACCTATACCGATGGTGTCTATGTGTTGAACACATCGACAGGCAACCTGAGGCAATTCACCAAGTCGGGCGATGTGAACAGTCTCGACGACAACAGTTCTTATGCCATCCTCCACGACAGCCATGGTCAGACCTGGGTGACCACCATGACAGGCATCAACCTCTACGACTCTGCCAAGAACCAATTTGAAGGAATCGGGAAGACCGATGCCATCACGATCGACATCGATGAAGACAAAGATGGCAACCTCTGGTTCTGCACCCAAGGGGAGGGTCTCTTCCATCTTGACCGCAAGACACGCAAACTGAAAAAATATCATTTCAATTCCAAGGACGACCACTCCATCTGCGACAACCAAGTGAACTGTTCCTATCTGGACGAAGGTGGGAAATTGTGGATTGGCACGTTCAACGGTCTTTGCACATACGACCGCACACACGACAACTTCCAACGCATTCACCTTGACGTGCCCAACCAGAATATTCAGAGTATCGTGGAATCTCACGGGGCGCTATGGCTATCCACAGACTACGGTGTGGTGAAATATGTGCCTGGAGAAGGCGTGCAGCATTTCACTCTTCACGACGGCTTGGTAGGTAATCAATTTCAGACCAACAGCGTTTTGAAGGCTGGCGACGGCCGCATCTATTTTGGTGCAACAAACGGCTTCAACGCCTTCTACCCCAACCTCATCAAAACGAATGGCATTCCACCTCTTGTCCATATCACTTCACTACGCATCATGAACCGTGAGGAGAACACAGAAGACAACATTCCCCTCAACCTCTCAGGAAAGCTCAACCTTGGATACAGCGACGCCCGAATGATCACCATTTCATTTGCCTCGCTGAGTTACTGCTCGCCTGAGAAGAATCAGTATGCCTACATGCTCGACGGTTTTGACAAAGGATGGAATTACGTGGGCAATCAGTCACAAGCCACCTACACCAATCTGCCTGCCGGCAAGTACACCTTCCGTGTAAAGGCCACCAACAACGACGGCATTTGGTCGGAGCAAGAGGCTACTCTCCTCATCGTGGTGCATCCTCCTTTCTGGTGGAGTTGGTGGGCGAAATTGCTATACTTGCTACTCTTGATAGGCATTGTTTGGTATTACGTTCATCTTCGGCTGAAACGTGAGAAACACCGCCATCAACTCGAAATGGAAAGCCTGACGCTCAAGAAAGAACAAGAGGTGCGTGACGCCCGTCTGAGATTCTTCACAATGATTGCACATGAGATACGCACTCCTGTTTCACTCATCATCGCCCCTCTGGAAAAGATCATGAAACGTGGCAATCCTTCCGAGGAGATGAAAGTCATTGACAGAAATTCACATCGATTACTCGAACTTGTGAACCAACTGCTCGACTTTCGTAAAATAGAGGAACAAAGCATGCTGATTCATTTTGTCCCTCAGAACATCCATCAGCTGATTGAGGACGTGGCGGTGAGATTCTCACCGACCATCGAACAAAGTGGGAAAAAATTCATCGTTGAATATCCCGACCCACATTTCACTGCCATCATCGACCGTGAGGCAGTGACGAAAGTGTTGAGCAACCTGCTCACCAACGCCAACAAATACACCAAGGACGAAGTGTTGTTGCGTTGCGTGGAGGAACCCTCCGGCGAATATTTCCATATCATCGTCAGCGACAACGGCATAGGCATCAGTGAGAAAGACTTGCCACATATTTTCGACCCATTCTACCAAGCCGAAGGCAACAAACCTGGCACAGGCATTGGACTGAACATTGTGAAAAACATCGTAGATCATCATCATGGCACCATCAAGGTGAATTCCGAAATTGGCAAAGGCTCCACATTCACCGTCGTTTTGCCAGTCAAACAAGACATCTCCGCTTCTGTCTCCAAACCATCAGGCACGAGTTCTCCAACAGCGAAAGCCATCAAAACCACTCCACAGACACCCGCTCCACAAGATGCAAAAAAGGGTGAAGCCGCACATGTCATCACCATGCTTATTATTGAGGACTCGGAAGATATGATGGCTTTTTTGGAAAGTAACTTCAAACAGAAATACAATGTCGTTACCGCCCATGACGGAATTGAAGCACTCGACGTGCTCTCCAAGCAGGAAATAGACATCATCGTCTCAGATTGGATGATGCCCCGTATGAACGGAGCAGAACTCTGTCGCCGTGTGCGACGTGACGCTCTCACAAGCCATATCCCCTTTGTGCTGCTCACTGCCAAGACCGATGATGAATCAAAAGTCGAAGGCATGGATGTGGGTGCCGATGCTTATATCGAGAAACCATTTTCAATAGAATACCTGGAGGCTTGCATACGCAATATGCTCCATATGCGACACATCCTGATGAAGAAATTCTCATCACAACCGCTTGAGCCTGTCACGAATATTGCCCACAATCCTACCGATAACGAATTCTTGGCGAAGATGTATAAAATCATCGAGGAAAATTTCTCAAACTCAGAATTGAACGTGAATTTCCTTGCAGAAAAATTGAACATCAGCCGCAGTGGGCTTTTCGCCAAGATCAAATCGCTTGCTGATGTAACCCCCAATGAAATGATTTTGATAGTCCGCCTGAAACGGGCGGCTCAATTGCTCCTTGAAGGTGGCCGCACGGTAAGTGAAGTGAGTTACATGGTAGGTTTTTCTAATCCCTCTTATTTCTCAAAGTGTTTCCATAAGCAATTTGGCATTCGCCCCATTGACTACCAAAAGTCAGGCAAATCAGACCTTCATCAAGGATGCGGGACATCTGGGGCGTGACTTCACCGACTACTATAAGGGCAATCCCAAATTAGGCGATACGCCGTCCTTGTTGTACATGATGGATGGCGACCCGACGAATCCCGAACAACAGTCTTGGGGAGGTCGCTTCGTGCGTTTCAGCCGTACGTCACGCGTCGGTTTCAAAAAAAGAGATTCAACTGAAAATATATCAGATATTGCCTAAAACACCATAATTATTCCGAAAATAGCGGCATTTATTCCTATCATGAGGCTTGATTCTCATTTTTTATGATTAATTTTGCAGAAACAATCTATCTACTACTGTTATGAGCAAAGACATCAATCGAATCAAAGTGGTATTGGCCGAGAAGAAGCGGACCAACAAATGGTTGGCCGAGACATTGGGCAAGGATCCTGCCACCATTTCCAAATGGTGCACGAACATCGCCCAACCCAGTTTGGAGACACTCATCCGGATAGCCGACTGTTTGGAAGTGGACGTGAAGGAACTCATCAATTCCACACGGGAAGATGTGGTGTACATTAAAATGCCAAAATAGCAAATACCGAAAACCATGAGCATAGACGAGAGACAACAGCAGACTGCCATCAACGTTCAGGAGAAGGCCAATCTGATATGGGCGATAGCCGACAAGTTGGTGGGAGTCTATAAACCCCATGAGTATGGCAATGTCATCCTGCCGATGTGTGTCATCAAGCGGTTTGAGGACACACTGGCTCCCACACGCGAAAAGGTGCTGGAGACCAACAAGGAACTGGAAGAGAAGAAAATCGAGATGAAGCGCGGCTTCCTCGAAAGGGCTGTCACCCGTTTTGAGGTGTTTTTGAAGAAAGTGTATTACATCAAGAACCACTCCGAGATGGTCAGCACCAAACCCGGGCAGGAGGGAATGAAAGCCACGCTGGCCGACTGCATCTTCCAGACACCCTGCCTGAAGCGCCTGAAATACTCCGAGAGCGATGCCGACAAGAAGTTCGGCGACTACCTGAACATAGTGCGTGACTGGCGCAACGACCAAGCCCACAAGGCCCCGACCGCCACGGAGGAGGAATGCGACCTCGCCATCAACGTCCTGACCACCATGTATCTCTTTGTCGTCGCCTTTGGAATCAGGAGGCGCGACTTGGAACAGGGTGAGACGAAGTATGCAGACATGCATGAGGAACATGACTTGGCTGCTGAACCGTTGCATGATGAGTAATTCATCTCGAAAAAGAGAAATACATCGGATGATGTACCACGATTTGGTGCAAGAGAAGACGAAATTTGCAGGAGAATGATAAATATGCTTGTTGAACAAACAAAAGAAGCCTAAAAAATGAAAGTAATAAACGAACAAATCACGCCTGATGGTATCAGGTATGCAGATACCGGGATTTCATCCAATGAATGGTTGCAGATGCTGACCGATGGAACCATAAGTCAACGGCAGATTGATGTACTTCTCTGTTTCTATCGGCAACCGGCGCATCAAGGCATTTGCAATGTGCTTGCGAAGAAATATGGAGGTAATGCCAACCATTTCAGTGCTCCAATATGGCAACTCGGCAAAGTTGTACAAAGGAATCTTGACCGGTTTGAGATAAAGGGGGTGGACAATAAGGGAAACAATATAGACAGCACTGTGTACTGGTGTGTTCCAATGACTGGAATGAGTTCCAAGCAAGGTTTTGTGTGGAAGGTTAAACCAGAACTATGTGAGGCATTGAGAACGTATTTGTATCAAAACTTGGTCAATGTTTATAAAAACCGTCGCAGAACCATCGACCTCATTGAAGATGACGAGTTGTATAAATGGAAATTGGTTGACGACTGTAATGGAAAGAACAATCTCGATATTGTCAGACGAGCAATCTTTCCATCCATCAATCTAATTCATTGGATGCAAAAGAGCCGTTTAAAGATTATGTTGGACAAGTATCCATTGGATTTGGACAACCTTCTTTCGCTTTTGTTTGACGACCAAAAAGAACTTTCAATACGCTTGGATGAATTTGCCAAAGGTGTTGAAAGGCTTGGGCAAAATGTGGATGAGCGTACCATCAGTGTGTTACTTGCATCTCATAACCCCAACCAATATCTTTTCTACAAAGATTCTTATTATAAAGACCTTTGTACATACTTGGGCATTGAAGTTGAGGACGCAGGAAAAAAATACCTGCATTTTGAGAGAATTATGCAACCTCTCGTGGGATTGGTCTCCAAGGATGTGGAACTGAAAGGTTTGTTGGAAAGAAACATTGGCTCCCTCATTCATAGTGACTTGATAACAGCACAAGACATCGCCTATACCTTATTTGCACGTGGAGTGATCAACCCTAAGAAGATAAAAGACGTCTTTGAATGGATTCCTTTTTATACAGAATTGGCCTCCAAACTGCTTGACTACAAAGACAAGCCTGAAGATTTGGCAACAGCCATTTATACTCATTTTGACAAAGATAAAGAAATCAAATTCCTCCATGACGGTGACGGTTCCGATTTCAAGGAAATAGACCCGTTTACGGTGTTCAGCATCATCAACCGCACTATGAACAACCGTGTGGAGATGGTTGCTAAAATGAAGAGAATATTTGAAATAGAAGCGAAAGCACCAACAACTTTCGATGGCATACCTACACAGAATCCTATGAACGCCGCTTTCTGTTATTTCACGGAAGACCGCACTCCAGACGGAAAAGATGTCGAAAGATTATGGAGACTCTTTGAGATGGCACAACAGGATGATGCTGATATGGAGGACGTATTCGATGCCGTTCTCAAACAAATGAGCATCGCCATTCCGAAACTGACGATGGCTTTATTCTATATCCGTCCCTACAAATACTTGTCGCTTGACAGCAACAACGTTCAGTATTTGGAAAAATATGGTATACCCATGAAGGACTACAAGAAAATGAAGTATGCTGAGTATATGGATTTCTTAAAGATGATAAAAGACAAGATGAACAATAAAGAGATTGTGGAGCAGACGTTCCCAGAGTTTTCGGCCAATGCTTACAACGGCAGTTCCACAGGAGAGTGTGACGAGAATAGCAAATACTACAAGGAGTTGGCAGAATTGCTTCGTTTCAAGAAGAACATCATCATTGAAGGAGCACCAGGCGTAGGAAAGACATATGAATTACCTCGAATAATCGTCAGATTATGTTATCCTGAACTGTCCAATGCCCCCAAAAGTGTTTTGGAATCAAAATTCCAGGAGCTTCGCAATCGGCATCAGGTGGAATACGTGACGTTCCACCAATCTATGGACTATGAGGAATTCGTCGAGGGTATCAGGCCAAAATCGGACAATGACGGGAATATATCATACGAGGTCGTCCCCGGTATTTTTAAACAAATGTGCGATGCTGCAAAACAACCTATTGTTGAAGAGAACGATTTTCATATCAAAAGTGGCGCAGCAATCTGGAAAGTATCTCTTGCCGGAACGGGTGACAATCCGGTAAGAAGAGAATGTATGAAGAACGGCCATATCCGCATCGGATGGGACAATTATGGCGAAGACTTGTCAAATATGCCTGGTTCCCAATATGAGGGTCGCGTTGTGCTTAACACCTTCTATGACAAGATGCAGATAGGTGACATTGTCTTCTCTTGTTACTCATCCCGTTCCATTGATGCCATCGGTGTCGTGGCAAGCGACCCCGAATGGCATGATGAATATAAAGAATACAAGCGAGTCCGCAAAGTGGAATGGTTGGTGAAGGGTATCAACGAAGACATCTATGACATCAACGAGCAAACATCAATGGTGTTGGCTACCGTCTATCGCTTGAACAACATCACCCTCGAGCATGTGCTTGACATAATCAACAAATACGGTGTGAACAAACCTGCTGAAGCAAAAAAGAACACAAGGCCGTATGTCTTGGTGATTGACGAAATCAACCGAGGCAATGTATCCAAAATCTTTGGCGAGTTGATAACTCTGATAGAGCCAGACAAGAGATTTGGAAGAGAGTCGGAGACAGAAGTGGAATTGCCATACTCAAAAACAAGATTCTCAGTACCTGAAAACTTGTACATCATCGGAACGATGAACACGGCAGACCGTAGCCTTGACACATTTGACTATGCCATGCGTCGTCGTTTCGCATTCGTGAAATTCAAACCTCAGCAGTTGAACATAGAAGGTTTCAATGATGAGTTGTTCGCAATGGTAAGTAAATTGTTTGTAGAAAACTTCGATGATTATGTTGTCAATAAAGACATAATTCTCAAACCTGCCTCTTGCCTTTCTGACGATATTCATCCTACGGATGTGTGGATCGGCCACAGTTACTTCTTGATGAATGACAATGGAGCTGACCGTACCCGTATTCGTATACAATATGAAATCATCCCCATTCTTGAGGAATACATAAAAGACGGGGTTTTCAAAGACGTCGAACCCGTAAAAGAGGTGATATCCAAACTGTCCAATTACACAACAGAAGATATTGATGATTGAGGCTAACGAACAGTGGCATAAAGAACCTATCTCCTGTGAGGACGTTCACTCGTTGGTAAGAAACACATATTCCAAACCCATCAAACGTCCAGGAGATAAGGATATGTCTGAATGTTTCTCCCTTGCCAAGGAAGAAGCAGGATGGGTGATGTCATCTTCTTTCTTTGTCGGGGTAGACTGGCTTGATGAACGCAAGACAGCCATCCGCATCAAACCAAAGTTCGATCACAAGGAGAAGCAAATTGAAGTCGATTATCTGGGAATGCTGGAAGAAGCGTTGAAAGAACCAAAGAACTTCGACCAACTTGACGGCTTGCTATATGTGGATTTCAATAGGCCAAGCATTGTAATACCCCGACAGGATGACATGCTGTCATTGTTCTTGATATCTGAGTTCTTGCATGTCATGAAGCGCATCACGGATAAGGGATTGAAAAAGTCTTATTATTTCGTAGAGTCCAATCAAAGTTCAAAAATAAAGGGAAAGTTGCTACTCGCACAGAATATCAAAAGGAACAACATTAGAGGCAATTTCTCCGATAACTATTGTCGTTATCAAGAATTTGGAATCGACATTCCAGAAAACAGGCTTTTGAAAAAAGCAATGCTGTTATCCTCATCCTTTTTGGATGCATATCATTCTGATACAGTCAGGCAACTTAAGCAAACAATTACAGACATTTCTCCCAAATGGAGAAAGGTCAAGGCTGAATGCGAACCATTGAAAATACACGAGGGAAGAATCAATTCGTTTTTCAAGGAATATCCAGTTGCAATGCGACTTGCAAAGCTCATATTGAAGAAAATGTCATTCAACCAAGTCTTGCATGATGCAAATATGACGACCACGCCACCTTATTGGATTGATATGAGCAAGCTTTTTGAAATGTTTGTATTGACAAAACTGCGAATTAGGTTTGGAGACATGGTAATCTATCATCCTCATTTCAGAGGTCAAGAGCCGGACTACCTGCTCGCTGCCGATGAAGGAAGACCTCCGTATATCATAGATGCAAAATACAAACGCTATGGAGAGAATCCAATAAATAAGGATGACATCCGTCAAGTATCTGGATATTGCCGAATGAAAGGTGTAAGAAATAGACTTGAAGTAACGGACCACTCACTTATTCCTTGTCTTATAGTTTTTCCAGATCAGGAAAGCAATGATAGTATTCCAACTCCTGAAAAATGGGATGACGAAGGCAGATACTTGGATGTTTATAAATTGGGGATAAAACTACCAATAAATAATGACGGTTAAGGCGTATTACTTTGAAATTACCGCCTGGCTAACAAGAAACTGAAGGAATAGAACTTTCTGGAATAATCAACAATTAGAATTATGGCTATGTTTATCGATTTTGACCGTGGTGACTATCTAAATGATGGCATCGCTCCAAGACAAAGAAGGGTTCATATATTACGATGGAATCCAACCATATCTTCTTTTACAAGAGAAGGATTTGAATTTTATATGACCCATTACAAAGGTAACATCCCAATTGACCCAGATGACCCATTTGACTGGTCGGTATGGAATTGGCAGGAAGTGATGCATCGCGACTTGTTCGTGATGATGCAAGTGGGACAGGAGGTGAACGGTATCGTTTGGGGAGGGTTTCTTGGTGGGTATCCTTACCAGTATAAAAAGAAAGATGGTTCATTGACGAAAAGTTTCTATTTCGAAACGGCTGTGGAGTATATGCATAGAATAGAGAAGACCGGCTTGATGACAGTGGACCGACTTATGGATGCTGTTCCTGGCGTTGATTGGCTACATGGCCATTCTGGAGAGATGCTTTCCATAGAAAATGCTGAAAAACTTGGGCTTTTCATGGTTAACGAATTGAAGGATGCAGAAGAGAATGATGATGTGTATTTTGACTCGTATAACCAAAAGAAATATGTACTTGCCGACATCCTCACATTCATGTGCCCTGACTTGAAGAAACGTCTATTGGAGCAAGGAAAGAACAAGTCTCCAAAAATCACAGACATCAACAATTTGATGGTTTGCATAGAAGACGAGAACTATGTTGAGTGGGACAATTGGGAAGACCATCTATCTCTCGAAATGCTTAATGGGATAATGATGTGATAATACTTATTCTGTTCAGATATTTTGAAAAAGAGAATATGTTCAGCACAACAACCCCTTTACTATAAGAAAAGAATATGAAGAGAGATATTAAAAAGAAGAAAAGACTTCCTGAGGGCTATAGGCCTTCTCTCAAAGATGTTGAATGGTTCTTGAACTATTGGAAGGGAGAAGAGAGGTATTTCGCTCCTGTCAATGTTATGTTCAAA
>JAFZSL010000021.1 GCA_017619375.1 Prevotella sp.
CGCCCGTGCTCATCCTCGACGAGGCCACCTCGTCCATCGACACACGCACCGAGAGACTCGTGCAAAAAGGCATGGACTCGCTGATGAAGGGACGCACCACCTTCGTCATCGCACACAGGCTCTCCACCGTCAGGAACTCCGACTGCATCATCGTGCTCGAAAAAGGACGCATCATCGAACGGGGAACACACGACGAACTGGTCGCCTTGAAAGGGAAATACTACCAACTCTACACTGGAAACGAAATATCATGACAGAGGAACAAAGAATCATACAACTCCGCAAGGAACTTCACAAACACAACCATCGTTACTACGTGCTCAACCAACCCGTCATCTCCGACCAGGAGTTTGACTTCCTCATGCACGAACTGCAAGACCTGGAGGCCAAGCACCCGGAAATGGCAGACCCCAACTCCCCCACCCAACGCGTGGGCAGCGACCTTAATCAGGAATTCACGCAGGTGGTACACAAATACCCCATGCTCTCCCTCGCCAACACCTACAGCGAGCAGGATGTCAGGGACTGGTTCGCCAGCGTCTCCAAAGGATTGGCGGGCGAGCCCTTCGAGGTGTGCTGCGAACTCAAATACGACGGTCTGTCCATCTCCCTCACCTACGAGGAGGGAAGACTCGTCAGAGGCGTGACGCGAGGCGACGGCGTGCAAGGCGACGACGTGACGGGCAACGTGAAGACCATACGCTCCATACCCCTCGTCCTCCCCGGATGGGAGAAGCAGTTGACAGGGCGCGACCTCTTCGACACCACCCCCGCCATCCCGAAGACGTTTGAAATCAGGGGAGAGATCCTCATGCCATGGAAGGTATTCGACCGCCTCAACCAGGAACGAGAGGAAGCCGGCGAACCCCTCTTCGCCAACCCCAGGAACGCCGCCAGCGGCACCCTGAAAAGCCAAAAGTCAGACCTCGTGGCCAGTCGCCAACTCGACGCCTACCTCTACTACCTCCTTGGCGAGACGCTGCCCTGCGACGGACACTATGAGAACATGGAGACGGCACGGCAATGGGGTTTCAAGGTCAGCGAGGGGATGAGGAAATGCCGCAGCATCGACGAAATCATCGACTTCATCAACCATTGGGACACCGAGCGACGGAACCTCCCCGTGGCCACCGACGGCATCGTGCTCAAGGTGAACTCCCTCAGGCAGCAACGCGCATTAGGCTATACGGCGAAGAGTCCGCGATGGGCCATCGCCTACAAATACAAGGCGGAGCGGGAATGCACACGCCTGCGTGAGGTGACCTACCAAGTGGGGCGCACAGGAGCCGTCACCCCCGTGGCCAACATGGACCCGGTGCTGCTCGCCGGCACCACCGTCAAGAGAGCCACACTCAACAACGAGGACTTCATCCGCTCCTTCGACCTCCACATCGGCGACTATGTCTACGTGGAGAAGGGAGGAGAGATCATCCCCAAGATCGTGGGGGTGGACACCGCCCGGCGCGACCCGCAGGCGCAGCCCGTCATCTTCGCCACACACTGCCCGGAGTGCGGCACGCCACTGGTCAGGGTGGAAGGCGAGGCCGCCCATTACTGTCCCAACGATGCCGGTTGCCCGCCGCAAATCAAGGGGCGCATCGAGCATTTCATCGCACGAAAGGCGATGAACATCGACTCCCTCGGACCTGAGACCATCGATGACTACTACCGCCGGGGACTGGTGCGCAACATCGCCGACCTCTACCGCATCCACGTGGACGACATCAACGGCGACGGGTCGAGGCAGAAGTCGGCATTGAAAATCGTCAACGGCATAGAGGCATCGAAGAACGTACCCTTCGAAAGGGTGGTCTTCGCCCTCGGCATACGCTTCGTCGGAGAAACTTCGGCCAAACTCCTCGCCAGACATTTCAAGAACATCGAAGCGTTGCAGAACGCCACGCTCGAGGAACTCACCCAACTGGAAGGCATCGGCGAGGTCATCGCCAAAAGCGTGGTCGCCTATTTCCACAATCCCGTCAACCAGGACATCATCGCCAGGCTCACCGAATATGGTGTGCGCATGAGCCTCAGCGAGGAACAGATGCAGACCATGGGTGACGTGCTGGCAGGCAAGAGCATCGTCATCAGCGGTGTCTTCGAGCACCACAGCCGCGACGAATACAAGACGATGATTGAGCAGCACGGAGGGAAGAATGTCGGCTCCATCAGCAGCAAGACCTCCTTCATCCTCGCAGGCGAGAACATGGGACCCTCCAAACTGCAAAAGGCGGAAAAACTCGGCATTCCCATCATCAACGAACAGCAATTCCTCGAAATGATAGGAGAGTGAAAGCACTCTCCTGTTTCTACCATCACTCCCATAGCAAAAAGAAAATGAAAATCATCGTTTCACAAGAGATAGAAACCGTGTGCCCCAATTTCGTCGGGGCCGCCGTGGAGGCCTATTGCCACAACACCCCCTACTCCGCCCCACTGTGGGAGGAAATCGACTCCTGGGCGGAGAAATTCCGCAAGGAACTCACCACCGAAACGCTGAAACAACTCCCCGGCATCCAAGCCACGAGGAAGGTGTATAAAGCCTGCGGGAAAGACCCTTCACGTTACCGCCCCGCCTCAGAAGCCCTCATCAGGCGCATACTGCAAGGCAAACCACTCTATCAAATCGACACACTCGTCGACTTGGTCAACCTTGCCAGCATCGCCTATGGCTACAGCATCGGAGGCTTCGATGCCGACAAAATCAAGGGCGACACCCTCACCCTCGGCGTGGGCAAGGCCGGAGAGCCCTATGAAGGCATAGGAAGGGGGATGCTCAACATCGAGGGACTGCCCGTCTATCGCGATGAAATCGGCGGCGTGGGAACACCCACCAGCGACAACGAGCGCACCAAGATAGACATCAACACCACACACCTCCTCGTCCTTATCAACGGATATGACGGCAACGCCGAGAATGTTGCCGCCAATGCCGAATTCATCTGTCAACTGCTCAAGAAATACTGCGACAGCGACGGAGGAGGATATGTAACGTACCGCTGATAACGGCCTGCGGCCACCCCCTCTCGGGCAGAGGGGGAGGAGTTAAAGGGGAGTCTGTTTGTTTGTTTCAGGAGTTAAAGGGGAGTTAAAAAGGAGTTAAAAAGGAGTTAAAAAGGAGTTAAAGGGACGTATGTCTGTTTGTCTCAGGAGTTAAAAAGGAGTTCTCCCTCGCCCCCGGCCTGCGGCCACCCCCTCTCGGGCAGAGGGGGAGGAGTTAAAGGGGAGTTAAAAAGGAGTTAAAGAGGAGTTAAAGGGACATATGTCTGTTTGTTGCAGGACTATATTTGTTTTACGAATATAGGCGGCACCTCGGCCATGAAAGAAAAATTCCATTTTTCTTTGCATTGCACTCGGTTTGCACTATATTTGTTTTACGAATATAGGCGGCACCTCGGCCATGAAAGAAAAATTCCATTTTTCTTTGCATTGCACTCGGTTTGCACTATATTTGTTCCTACGAATATAGGCGGCACCTCGGCCATGAAAGAAAAATTCCATTTTTCTTTGCATTGCACTCGGTTTGCACTATATTTGCAGTTGCAATGAGAAGATACTTATTATCTGTGGTGATATTGCTGTTATTGGCAGTCATCGGCGTTTTCAGCACCAAATGTACGTCATCGAACAATGCCGGGAACGCCGACAGGCCCACTAATTTTGTCGCGAAAAATCCCACGAATGAGGTGGAGACAAAAGGGAAGGCAGACGCCAAACAGAAATTCGACGTCGACATCCCGTTGGCACTGAAAAACACGCCAGAGCAAATACTTACCAGGAAAGGGTATGTGGTGTCTTACAACAAAGAGACCAAACTGCCCAACTGGGTGGCGTGGCGCCTCACGGCAGAGCATGTCAACGGCGAAGTGAAACGCCCCAACAACGCCTGGCACGAAGACACCGATGTGCCTTCGGGCCGAGCGACTACAAGCGACTACAAGGGCAGCGGATGGACAAGAGGGCACATGTGTCCGGCAGGTGACAACAAATGGGACAGCGAAGCCATGTATGAAAGTTTTCTCTACTCGAACTGCTGTCCGCAGAACGGCAACTTGAACAACGGCACCTGGAACCAGATAGAACTTGCCTGCAGACGATGGGCGGAAAGATACGGTTCCGTGCAAATCGTGAGCGGCCCCATCCTCTACAACCAAGAACACGCCACCATCGGGGAGAACAAGGTGGTGGTGCCCGAGGCGTTCTTCAAGGTCATCCTTTGCCAGGATGGCAGCCAACCCAAAGGCATCGGCTTCGTCTGCAAAAACTCTGATGGCAACGGGAAGAAGGACCTATATGTCAACAGCATCAAGCAGGTGGAACGCATCACCGGCATGACATTCTTCCCTCACCTGCCAAAGAATGTCGTTGAAAGGGTCAAGAGCGAAGCCAACCTTGATGAATGGTGACCGCGAGGGAGCCGACATCCTGCACCTGCAAAATACAGCCACATAGCCACCCTTTGACCCATCAAAATGTGTGAACAACTAAAAAAAGAACCCCTTTTTCCTTAAAAATCCATAAAAACTAAATAATTTAGTTCTATCCAACTAATTATTTTAGTTACTTTGTGGTCGGATAAGATACTGACACATTCGATGGATGTGAAACCAAAAGAAAACGAACAATGAAAAAATTGACTCGCAAAGAAAAGGAAATCATGGACCTGTATTGGCAGCATGGGCCAATGTTCGTCAAGGAACTGTTGGAGTACTATGACGAGCCACGTCCACATTTCAATACGCTATCCACCATGGTGCGTATCCTGGAGAAAAAGGGCATGCTCGACCACAAGCAGTTCGGCACGTCTTACCAGTATTTCCCGACGGTATCGGAAAAGGAATACGGACGTTCGAGCCTGGCCGGAGTCATCAAGAGTTATTTCGACGACTCTTATCTGGATGCTGTAAGCAGTTTCGTGAAGGATGAAAAGATTTCCCTGGAGGAACTGAAAGAATTGATCGAGAAAATAGAGCAATCATAAAACGAAGGATTCAGTATGATGGAATTTCTGAAATATGACTTGAAAGTGGCTGTGCTGATAGCGATATTCTACTTGTTTTATCGCTTGTTGCTCAGTCGCGACACGTTTCACCGCCTCAACCGCGTGGTGTTGCTCATCACGGCGGTGGCTTCGTTCGTGTTGCCGTTCTGTGTCCTCACCTTCCATCATACCGTCGTCTTGCCTTTCAAGCCCAGCGTTGCCATTGGACAGCCGTTGGCGACAATCGTCGAACCTTCCCAGCCATGGTGGCAGAAGGGGGTTGTCGTCGTGTTCTTCCTTGGCGTGACCATGGTTGTGGGGCATGTGGTTTGGTCTATCGTGCAGGTGGTTCGTCTCATCATGCGCAGCCAACGCCACCCACAAGACGATGGCACCGTCATCGCCGTTACCGACAAGCCTGTGGCACCCTTCAGTTGGATGCGCTACATTGTACTCAACATTTCTGATTTCGAACAACAAGACCCGGCCATCATGGCCCACGAACGAGCCCACATACGTCAGCGGCACTCGCTCGACGTCCTCCTCGTTGATACGCTCACTGCACTGCAATGGTTCAACCCTGCCATATGGATGCTTCGCCAAGACCTGCGTGCCATCCATGAGTATGAGGCCGATGCAGCTGTTCTCTCTCAAGGCATCAATATGCGTCAGTATCTTTATCTACTTGTCCAAAAAGCCGTTGTCAGTGGCGGGTACTCCATAGCCAACGGCATTACCCACAGTACCCTTAAAAACCGCATAAACATGATGCTAAACCATAAGAAATCCAACGGCAAGAGTTGGTTGAAACTCCTTGCACTCCTGCCCATCTTGGGCGTTTTCATGACACTCAACGCCGAGACCGTCACCAACTACGTCTATCAACATCCACAAAAGAAATTGATGAAGAAGGGCAAAAAAGCCGGCAAGGTGAATGTCAGCGGCAAGACCATCGACGTGAAAGCCGATACGGCAGTCATTGCTCCTATCAGCATCCGTTATGTGGCCGATGAGATGAAGGGAGATTTGGAAAATCCTCTCGTCCTTATCGACGGCAAGCGTTCGAGCATGGAAGAGGTACAGGCTCTTGCCCCCAATACCATCGACCATATCGACGTCCTGAAAGACAAGGCTTCCTTCGAATTGTATGGTGAGGAAGGAAAAAATGGGGTCATCCTCATCACGACCAAGAACGCTGTTTCGTCAGGCGACAACACGGCTACAGGCTCCTTTTCTGCAGAAGATGGTAAAGACACAGAACTCATCAGAAACATTGAAATAGGAAGTGTCGACCCGGAAGCCTTCGATGTAGTGGAGCAAATGCCGGAATTCCCCGGCGGCATGGAGGCCATGATGAAGTTCCTCGCAGAGAATGTCCTGTATCCGGAGGCAGCCTATAAAGCGGGCAAATTTGGAAGGGTCCTTGTCAGTTTCATCGTTGAGCCTGATGGCAGTATCAGCAATGCACATGTTGCCAAAAAAGTCAACGACGACCTTGACGCCGAAGCAGTCCGCGTTGTCAATTCCATGCCGAAATGGACTCCTGGTATGCAGGGTGGCAAAGTCGTGCGGGTGAAATTCACATTGCCCATCACATTCCGACTGAACTAAAAAATCCTTAGGGTTGTACAAGACCCGCCCCTACAGTGCGCACGGTTTGCAGCACCACCGTTGCAAGCCCTTCCGCGAAGTCGTAGGGGCGGGTCTTGTGCCCGCCCGTTTTTGTTTTCATCACGAATTTGAGAGATTTGTCGAAGACCCATGACCGATAGGGAGTAATTTGAGAATTTTTTCAGGCGGGCAAAAGACCCGCCCCTCAGCACACATTTCAAGTTCAAAGGAGCTCCTACTTTCTCCTAATAATTCTCTAAGATTTCGCGGGCTTTCTCCCTTCTTTTGGTCTTTGAACTTTTCTTGGCGGGTATCAACTTTCCGATGACGGATCCGATGAAGCCGAGGAGATTGCCTCCGCTGGAAGGGTCGATGGCAAGGAGTTGGGCATCTGTCTTGTTGATTTTCACCATGTTGTTGATGCGTTCCCTGAGCCCGTCATCCTTTCCTTTTCCGAAGACCACCACTTCGTGCAAGCCAAAATCTTTTGACACGAGATACACGGTGTCGCGCACCTCGCTGAGACGCAGCAACCGACTTTCATAATTGAGATGTGTGAGGCTGATGCTCTTGCAGGTGTCGGGCACAGAGAAGATACCCAGCGAGTCGGTGATTTGTGTGCCGGCACTACTGGTCACACTCACCTTGCTGATGGGTTCGAACGTCTCCACGTCGCACACCACCAACTGGCGCTGTGCCGCCACGGAAACGGACAACAACATCAAACATATGAGAAGAAATAATCGATTCATCAAGGGCAAAAGTAATTGTTTTCCCTTGACGCACCAATTTATTTTACCCTAATTATCATCTATTAGCATACCTTTGCAATGCTCCACCATTTCTACGAAAAAAACGAACACGAATTAATTGATGGCATTCTTGCACTTGCAAACCCCTCCAGGAAATCACTTGGCTACCTCGATGCCGACATCGCCTTTAACAAACAAAGACGGCATTTTGCAGGTTACCACGCGGGTCTCCCCAGGAGCCAGAGTCAAGTAGTTGTCTGACCAGTATGCGGGACAGACAAGTTGGCCGTCCCGGTCTTTGGCAGTCAATCGAACCATGAAAGCCACTTTGTCGGTGGGGTTGCTTACCGTTACCTCGACATCCCCGTCTGCGGATGGCTTTACTTTCAACTCACAGTTGTTGACGCTCATCTCATCCAGCATGGCATACGATGCATATTGGGCGATGGGAGTGTTCACCCAATTGGTCTTGTCCCAAGCATAACTGTCATTGCTTGATGGGATGAAGTATTCGTTGGTGGCAACCAAGGATTCTTTGTCATCAGACAGTTTGAGCAACAGGAATGCGGCAGGGGCGTTGTCTACATCGATGTCGAACACCTTGACCACCGTCCCCGGCTCTATCTCAACCGGCTTGGCGCCCTCTGTCGTTTCACCACCTTTCAGTAGTTTCATCGATGCATTCAGGCGGACACCCTTGATGGTCTCGTTGACGGCAAACACGGCTTTTTGGTGGTAGTCGTAAACAAGTTGCACCGGGGCGTTGGCTTTCTTCACACCATAGTAGGCCGCATTGGGTTGTTTGTAGTAATCATAGAGTTGCCAGTAGATTCCGGGGCGGGCACTGTTCAGCATCCACTGGATGATGCCTGTGGTGTGTGGCCATCTGACGCGGAAGGACTCGAACATCGCCTTGGTGCTCTCGTAGTTGAGCATGTCGGCACGGCGCAGATACTCGTCGATGTCCTTCGCATCGCCAAAACGGTGATGTATCACCTCGTTGAGTTGTTTCAGAGAGTTCATGTCCGAACTTGAAACGGTGCAAAGGATGTCCCAACGGTTGTCGATGGGGAAGAGTTGTTGGCCAAGCATCTTCTGGAGCGATTCCTTGACGGGCAGTTGGGCACCGATGCCAGTCTCGGTATTGAATCCGAAGGCGCCTCCGGGGGCATCAGGCAGATACCAGTAGGAAGGGCCGACATATTCGTAAGGACCTGCCATCTTGGTGCCCGACGGACCTGAAATCTCACTCTTCTGGTCCTTGGCCGAAATGAGGTAGTCGCGGTCGTCCTCCTTGTCGAGGAACTGCTTGTAGCACTCTTCGAGTTCCGGCTTGGGCAGCATGTCGCTGCCAACAAACCAACCGATGATGGATGGGTGTTGACGCAACCACATCACCTGGTCTTCAAACGACCGGGCGACGAGTTGGATGTCGTCCTTGCTGAGGATGCCACCATAGACGTCGTCGCAAGGCGCTCCTAAATAGTCTTCCCATTCCCAGTGACAACTCCACCCTACGAGTATCATCAACCCCAACTCGTCGCAGAGGTCATAGAGGTTCTGGGTCTTGCCCCAGAATCCTTCCAGTCGCACGGTGTTCATGTTCATGTCGCGGACATACTCGAGTTGCAGCCGGTTGGTCTCTGGCGTGTCGCGCAGATTGATGTCGTCGGTCCATCCCGCACCACGAATCAGCACCTTCCTGCCGTTGAGCGTGAATCCACGATATCCTTCGTCGGTGAGATAACTGTGTATCTCACGGATGCCGAACCGCACATCCTCGGAATCAGAGACCTTGCCAGCCTCGACAAACTCCATGTGGAGGTCGCAGAGTTCCGGTTTGCCCATGTTGTGGCACCACCAGAGTCGCGGATTTTGAACATGGATTTCCTCTGGGCTGGCGAAACGCTTCTTCTCGCCGGCAGCGAGGGTTACGGGATAGCAGAACTTGTGTCCATCGGCAGTGCCTTGCAGGGTGCCTTCCACAGGTTTGTCGGAAAGGTTCTTCAGTTCGGCGGCCACGGTGAGCCATGCCTCGTCGAGCGTCTCGGTATTCACCCTCGAACGCACTGCCGAATGCGACACAACCACATTGCCGCAGGTTTTCACCCTCACCTCGCGGAATATGCCCATGCTCTCGTCGGCAGGCCGGGGGTTCCAATCCACAAAGCCGATGTTGGGTTCTCCCGGTTGGGCGCGGAACACCTCAACCTCCAGTTTGTTTTGCTTGCCTATGGCGTTGGTGACATCAAACTCGAACTGGCGGAACGGGCCGAACATCTCTGCACTGTCGGCTATCTTCTTGCCGTTGAGCCAAACGTTGGCCCGATAGTCGATGCCGTCGAAATCGAGCACGGCGTGTTCGCCATCTTTCAGTGCAGCCATGTCGAACGTAGTGCGATAACGCCAACTCTTCTCAAACTGCTTCTTGTCAATCTTGGCATAGTCCTCGGCGGTCAGTGCTTCGGGTTCCAAGCCATTGGCGACAAGCGTACCCATCAGGGTGCCCGGAACTTGGGCCGGAATCCATCCGCCAGGCGTCTCCACTTCCCATTCCATCTTTTGCGGGGTCTTCTCCGTACATGCCGCCAATGCTCCCATGAGCACTACGCCGGCCATCATATATCCAAGTCTGTTCATCTCTCAAAAAAGTTAAACCAACAATGAGGCCCCCAACATGGCCGCATCGGCCAGTGTAGATGGCACGATGGTTGTGGCTGCCACGTTGGCGGGATAAGGGAATGACTGTAGCGACCGGCGCATGGCCGTCTCATAGAGCGGGAACGCATTGGCGATGCCACCACCAATGATGATGGCCTCCGGGGCATAGGTGAACAACACGGCCTTGACCAACTCGCCAACATTCTCGCCAAATTCCTGC
This sequence comes from Prevotella sp., assembly GCA_017619375.1. Classification (GTDB taxonomy): domain Bacteria; phylum Bacteroidota; class Bacteroidia; order Bacteroidales; family Bacteroidaceae; genus Prevotella. The sequence continues at coordinate 10,226 of JAFZSL010000021.1, forward strand.
CAAACGGCCAAAGCCTGTGGGTCGCCTGCTTGCGCCCGCTTGCCGAAGTTGGCACCCGTGTCGCCATGAAGCTTGCTGAAGAAGCGGCTGCTGCAATAGAACTCATAGTCGGCATCCTTGAAAGGCAATGAACCAATCTCGCCGGCCCCTGTGTTCACACCATTATAGAGTTTCCCTCCGATGATGATGCCTGAACCAATGCCTGTCCCCATGGTCAGTCCGACCATGTCGCTCGTTCCCCGCCCCTCGCCGTAGCACCACGCACCAAGGGCAAAACAGTTGGCATCGTTGTTGACAGCCACGGGAACGCCGAATTCTTTCTCCAGGATGGCCTTCAGGTGCACTTCCTTCCACGAAGGTATGTTGGCCACGTTGTACACGATGCCTTGATTGCAATCCACCACCGACGGCACACCGACGCCGATGCCCGTGACCTCCACACGCATCAGTTGGGTTATCTGCCGCTTCAGTTGGTTGACGACCACTTCTTCGGCTTCTCCGGCCGGGCATGGCTCTATCACGGTGTCGACGACGACAGCCCCGTCGACCAGGCCAACACGCATGTTGGTACCTCCCAAGTCAATAGCAATCTTCATTGTTCCTTGTATTTGATGTTTGCTTTTTCGAGCATGTTGCGGTAGTAGGCCGACACATCCTTCCAATGATAGAACGGGTAGCAGTCGGTCTCGATGGGAACAGAGGTTTCGTTCTCATTCATGAGGAACTTGACCAGGATGTCGTCAGAACCTTGTTTGCGGAAGAAGACAAGTTGCACATTCCCCGCCATGGGTATGAGTCGGAACAAGGCAAACGTGTGGTGCAGGTTCTCCATGTCGTCGGTGCCATTGACAGCCTCTTTCACGCCCAGGATGAAGGAGAACGGCAGCAGGACGCTGTCGTGTCCGAAACGCAGGCGAACCTGTTTTCCACCGGAAGCAATCACCTTGTCGGCCTCGTCGAGGAAGTTCCTCAACAAAGGGTAGATGGCATAGTAGTTGGGGCGCGAACCGGGCATCAGTCCTTCCCACAAGCACCAACTGGCATTATAGACATAGAATCCGTCAATCAGTTCATCTTCTGTGAACAAGTCGTTGAACGAGAGTTCCAGTTCCGGCAGGCAATGCATGTCGGAGGCAATGTTCCACAAACCATCGGCAAACCGATAGCCATCAATGAAATCCCCCACCCTTTCCGGATTTTTGAACAACAGTTCCATCTGGTGGCGTCCGTTCAGTTTCTCATGCCTGAACTTGTCCAGTTTATCATACAGATGGCCGTCGATTCCTTTTTGGGGGATGTCGATGCTGTCGTTGGGTATCAAGTAGTACATATCGTGCTCGCTGGCATCCATCGTGATGTTCAGTTGTGGATTCATGGCTTTCAGTTCCAGGCAGAAATTGGCCATCGAGAGCATGCAGCGTCTCACCGTAGACGAGTTGGCTTTGACGTCAACGGGTTGCATGAGCAGTGCGGGGTAGTTGGTGGCCAACCGATGTGCAATCCCCTGATGCTGTAGTGCTCCCAACCGTGTCAGGTCACCATCCCTGTGCCAGGCGTCGGCAGCCGCTTTCTTCACCCTAACCAGCACCTCCTTGCCTTTGTCGGTCAGCCAGCCGCGTACCTGGGCTGTGTCCATTTTCCCTATCACATACTTGTAATGCTTGTCACTGGTCATGTAACGTGCGCCATGCCGTCCATAGTGGCTGACATAGAATGGTTCATACCCCTCGGGGGCCGGTGTCACGTTGCCTGATGGATTCGGATAGTTGCAGTAGTTGCCTGTCGCCAGTTCCATATGAGCCAGCAGTTCGGCCTTTGACGTCTGGGCGTGGATGGGAAAAACCATCACCCACCCCGTCAGGATGCTTATCAAAAACAAGGTTGCCTTTTTCATACAAATGTCTTTCTTGGTGGATTAGACCACAAAGATATGCAAAACATCCGAGAGTGCAAAGAAATAGACAGGAATATCATTGAAGTATGTCTGTTTGTTTCAGGAGGTAAAGGGGAGTCTGTTTGTTTCAGGAGGTAAAGGGGAGTTAAAAAGGAGTTAAAAAGGAGTTAAAGGGACATATGTCTGTTTGTCTCAGGAGTTAATGGGGAGGTAAAGAGGAGTTAAAAAGGAGTTAAAGGGACGTATGTCTGTTTGTCTCAGGAGTTAATGGGGAGTCTGTTTGTTTCAGGAGGTAAAGGGGAGTTAAAAAGGAGTTAAAAAGGAGTTAAAGGGACATATGTCTGTTTGTCTCAGGAGTTAATGGGGAG
>JAFZSL010000022.1 GCA_017619375.1 Prevotella sp.
AAAATCTGGTGCAAAGGTAAAAAGCAAGTGCGCAGTCTTTCTGCGTAGTCGAAAATATTTTTGAAAAAAGTGATATTTTTGTGATTTGACAATTATAAAAGCCATCACTACTGTCCAAGGGAAAAACCATCATATTTCCGTCTAATCAAGTGATTATAAACAATTTGCAGCGATTATTCCACTCGGTTGACGATAATTCCTTTTTTTTTGCAATCTATAAAGAAGCGCATGGTGTAGTATTGCAGGGCTGCGACAAGTTCTGGCATCCATTGGAAGGAGCAGACCATCTGCTCGTACATTTCTGCCTTGACCTGTTCGTCGGTGAATCCGTTTTCTTGTATGTAGATGATGACCGCAGCACGGACGATGCTCTCATTTATGACTGTGGTTGCAGTCATGGATGAGGATGGTGGGTGGCAAAGTTTAGGAATGGCGTCCTGCGATGTGCATTCCTTTCTTTGAAATGATGAAGCAGGTAGGAAATAATATCGCAGAAACGCCAATTGGTGATTATAGTCGGTTCTTCTCCGCATTGCCGGCGCCAGTGCCCTTGTATTTCGACGGCGTGACATTGAAGCGATAACGCAGCGAGAGCGTGACGCAACGGGAGTCGTTGTCCTCCATCTTGCGGAACATGAATCGATTGCTGTAGAGCGTGAAGCGACTGACACCACCATTGAAGATATCGTTGCCTGAGAGCTTGACATTTAGGCGACGTTTGTAGAAATCTTTGCTGACACTGAGGGTGAATACAGGGTTGGTACATTCAAATTTGGCATTGGCTCCAGTACAGCCATGTGTGTGCATGTTGAAGTCGCCCTGCAACAACCAGTCGTGGGGTAGGGTGACGAGGTTGCCCAACTGAAGGGACAGCATCGGTTGGTTGAAACTCTTCTGTTTGCCGAGGAACTCCGCCTTGAACCATGGCTTCATCAGTGACACATTATATTGTGGTGTCCATGTTGCGTTGCTGCAAAGTTTGACGTTCTTTTGTGCGCCAAGTGTGACAGTGAGCCAGTCCATATGGTCATAGTTCTTGTTGGTGACGAGATTCACTTTGCTGTCATTCTCCAAACTTCCTGCCGTGTGAAGGATGGGATCAACGCAATGGGTGAAATTGACATTGAGATAGAGCCACTTCCACATAGCCATGGCATTCACGTTATGGTACTTGACAGGCTTCAGATAGGGATTACCCGTCTGCTGGTTCAGGCGGTTCTCATAGACCACATCGCTGCTCAACTGCCAGTAGGATGGGCGTGAAGTGCGTTTGGCATAACTGAATGACAACTGCCATTTCTTCACGGATGTTGACAAGGCCACCGATGGGAAGAAGTCATTGTAGGTACGGCTTTGGTCGTCGCGACGGATGCCGCCCACAAAGTATTCTGATTCCACGTGCTCATAGCGCAGACCGGCAGACAACTGGAAACGGCCAATCTGTTGGCGTAGTTCTATGAAGGGGGCGATGGCTTGTTCATGCTGCTCATTGTCGCTGTTGGCAATGTAGCCCTCCACGTTCTCAAAACAGCTGTTCCAGCGTGTATTGGTGTATTCCTCGCCCACCTCAATCTGTCCTTTCCACAGTGGATGAGTGACAAAGAGTTTTTCGGCCATCAACCTGCTGCGCGTCAAGGCATAGGTGTTCACTTCACGGTCTTCATACTCATCGCTCAATTCCTGCTGTTGGTTGTGGTTGCGCTGGTCGCGATAGGTATAGTCGGCGTTGAAGTCGATGCTGAGTTGGCCTACTTTTCCAGTGTAATAGAGGTTTACTTGATGTTTGGGCGCACCTTTGGCCCTGCTGACACCACTGTTCTGCAAGTGGTCGTACATGGTGCCGTTGGCTTGCAGGTCATCGTCGTAGTCGCTATGCGTCTTCACGTAGTCATAGGTGTTCTGGTAGAAGCCGCCAAAAGAGTTGTCGTCGTCAAGTTGGTAATTGAAACCCATTCGTCCTTCAAGGAAAGGATTGTGAACCTTGTTCTTCTGCTTGTTGGTGATCATCCACAGTGTGTCGGCAAAGACGGTCTGTTCAAACTCGCCTTTCTCCCAACGTTTATTGTAAGCGCCAAAGAGATTTGCAAATAGTTCCAGCCTTCCTGTGCGGTAGGTCAGGTTGACACGTTCGTTGTTCGCATATCCGTGTCCTTTGCGGCTCCAAGATGTCAACTCCACGCCCAAGCCTTCGCCTGCAGCACGTTTGGTGTGGATGATGATGACGGCATTGACCGATGCGTCATAGCGGGCACCTGGATTCTGAATCACCTCCACGTTCTTGATATTGTCCGACTGAATGTTTTTCAGTTCTTGCAAGTCAGCCAACTTGCGATTGTTCAGGTAGATGAGGGGCACACCCTTTCCCAAGATTTCAAAAATTTCACCTTTTTTCGAGATCATCGGCACTCGTGAGAGCACGTCCTCAGCCGTTCCCATTCGCTCCATCACCGTGCCTTCCACATTCATGACCAACGAGTTGCCTTTGAGCTGCACCTTGGGTCGCTCGCCCGTCACCACCATGCCGTTGATGGTGTGGGCTTCCGGTTGCATCCTTATCTTTCCGACATCCGTGCTGTTGCAATGCCTATAAATGGTTTTATAGCCAACGAAGGATACTCGTGTCAAGACGCTTTTTTGTTCACAGGGGATGACGAAGAGACCGCTCTCGTTGGTCACGCCGCCAGCCAGCAGCGTGGAATCCCGAGTTGAAAGCAAGGCGATGTTGGCGTAGGCCATGGGATTGCCTTGCTCGTCGATGACGGTGCCCTTGTAGCGTGTGTCGGTTTTCTGTATGCACTCCACTGTGATTTCCGTTCCATCAACTGCCATGTGGATGGGATAGAAGCCTATCATCTGCCGGATGACGTCAGGGACAGTCTTGCGGTGTACGGAGGTGGTGATGCGGAAATCTTCCAACTCGTTGTAGAGGAAGTTGATCTCGTAGTCTTTGGACTCGTCGTTCAACTGCCGCAGGGCATCGCTGAGCGAGACATTGTTGTATTCTCTGGTGATGCGCTGGGCATGTATTGAAATAGCCACACAAGTATATATCAGAAGGATGATAACTCTTTTCATTTGCTCTTGTATTTGTTGTACCCCTTGGTTTAAGCCTTTCCCCGTTTGGCGGGGATACTCAAATCTCATAACCTATTCTACGATGATTTTGGTCGATTGGTTTTCACCACCGCCTTCTTCAAGCCTTATTGTCAGGCTTTCGAAGCGGTTCAACTTCTCTATGGCATGCTCGAGACCGTCCTTGTGTTTCCAAACGAAGTGGAAGCGCAGTTCGCGGGCTGCTTCATTTTGGAACATGACCTCTGTATGATAGAAGGAGGCTATCCTGGGCAGCATCTCATCAAGGCGCACATTGTCAAAGACAACGGGTTCCATGACAGTATCCTGTGTTGTCGTAATGATTGTGTCTGTTTTGATGGTATCTTTTGTCAAGACCGGGGAAGTGTCGTTTGACTCAGGTTGTTCTGTTTTCACAGTTTGTGGTTTTGGGTCTCTGTTCAGTTGAATAAAGTGGATGGCAGCAAAGGCAATGCCCGAAACGACCACAAGGCCGATGAAAGAAGCAGCGATCTTGTAAGGGATTGTCCCACCACTCCGAACTCCCCTTCGAGGGGCGGGGAACGGCAGCACGTCGGATTCCTCATCGAAGTGTTTGGCGGCGAACTTGCTCCACTCCTCTTCGATGTCACACTCCTGCTCTTGCAACTCTTCATTTTTGAAGGCTCGCTTGGCGAATGCCATCTGCTCCACCAGTTCTCGCGTTTTGGGGTCGTCAAGTGCCTGCCGCAATTGTTCGTCGCCCATCAGCTCCGGGTGTTCCTGCAACTCCAGAAGCCGCTCAATTAGTTGTCTCTCTGTCATCATAATGGCTTACTGTATGGTTTTCAAATGCAATCTGATATGTTCTATAGACTCTCGCAGATGGTTGTGAACGGTCTGCCGGCTGACACCCATCGTGTCGGCCACCTCCTGGCAGGTCATCTCACGCAGGTAGCGCAGGCGGAAAATCTGCAGGGTGATTGGCGGAAGATGTTTTTCTACATACTGCATAAGTTCCGTCATACGCAGTTGTTCACTGTGGTTCATTGTCGGTTCTGTGGCATTGTCGGAGAGCAAACGCATAAAGCGCTCTCTTGTTTTTTTCCGTTCAATCACGTTGCGGCATTGGTTGCGTACGCCTATCAGCAGGTAGGTCTCAGCCGTGTCAGGCCGAAGACTGGTATCGCTGGCTATCAGACGTGAAAAGACCTCGCTCACCACGTCCTTGCTCTCATCCTCGTCGTAGAGGATGGATGCCGCCAGACGGTACATGCGCATATAGTGCTTCTTGAACAATATCTCGATGTCGTTTTTTGTCATGATGAATAATTGGCAACGCCAGTCCCTTTTCAGGGAGTTTCGACGTCTCATTTATTGATAATACAGTTCAGAGGGGCAAAATGTAAAGTGGAAATGTGATTTTTTTAGGATTGGCTCAAAAAAAAAATCCCTCCCACCATGGTTGGCAAAAGGGATGAATTATAGAGAGAAGGACTAATTGAAAGATATAGCTATTCCGCCTCTGCTTCCTTGATTTTCGCCAACAATTCTGCACGTGTTGTCTCATTGGTGCCGTGGACGGCGTATCGTACGATGCCTTTTTTGTCAACAACAATGGTGAGAGGGAACCCCTTGGTTCCGATCCACGACATCATATCCTTTGCCTCGACGAGGTGCGTCCATGTGAAGTGATGCTTGTCTGTGATACGTTTGGCAGTCTCGGCATCATGGTAGGTGGCAGAGAAAAACATCACGTCAGGCAATTGTTCCTTCCACTCCGAGAGGATGGGCATTTCTGCACGGCACGGACCGCAGCCGGAATACCACAGGTTGAGCACCATGACACGGCCACGGACGCTGTCGTTCGTCCATGTGTTGCCCTCCATGTCTTT
>JAFZSL010000023.1 GCA_017619375.1 Prevotella sp.
ATGTTCACTTGCATGCATAATCCGAATGGCGTAATGAATTCTCTATTATTATCCGCATCTATCCGTATATGACGCTGAAAGCGTCTCCTCTCAATAACCGTAGTGTCCGTAGGACCTGCGGCAGGACAGAAGGGATTGCCAGCACTCTGAAAGAGTGCCCCATCAGCAACAAATGGGCGACCCCTTCAGGGTCGATGCCCCTCCATCGCATTCCATCCAGGGGTGCTACGCACACCCCGGCTACTGAAAGGTGACCCTTAAAGGTTCCCGTGCGCTCGGCTACATAAAGATGACCTTGGGCTTTACGGCAAATAGCGGATAATCATACTTTGTATTGTCAGGCTGGAACATCCATCGAAAAACCGATAACGTACACCTTGGAATTTCTTTGTTGATTTTATTGGCATCCCTTGATGGCAGCCGCATCCCCATTAAAAGGTGATTAAGGTTCGGAAAGGCCACATTTAGTTTTTTAAGAAGCGTAGCCATTGGTTTACAGATGGTTTCGCTTTACCCATTAAGACTTTTTATTTGGCGGTTTAGTCGTTGCAAGGTGCATTTTCGCCCTAACTTTGCATCGTCAAAAGTCAACAACCCATCAAATGAAGACGAGGATGAAAAAGCATAAAACGTATGGATTGTAGCAAGCCATGGAACCCGCCCAAGGCGCGACGGAAACCATGGAAATGGAAAACACATCGCCAAAAAGTGTAATTTTCCGATGAGTTTTGCGACTAATAGGAAAAACGATGAGCAAATCATCACAAGGATGACAGGAATGAAAACAAGAATGCCAGGAAGCGACAAATGCATCAAGCGAGCCATTCGTCACAATTCTTCCATCCATCCCACTGCTCATACCATTCGTCACATTGAAGCGCAGAATATCCCAATTATTTGGCAAGATAAGCGACACATCCTAATTTTGCAATCGTAACCACGCTGGCAACAGCAAAGTTTCACCACATCAAAAAACAAGAGTCATGAAAGTCAAGACCTTTATCGAATTCATCATCTACTTAGTGACCAGTTTAATCGAATTGGCAAGGATGTTTTTATCATAAAAAGAAACGGGAGGGCATGGTTTGTCCCCTCAAAGTATCAAAGGAACAACAAAAAAGAATATGAGAACCAGACTGATAGCCATGATGGCTGTATTGATGACGGCAATCGTGTCGTCCGCCAAACCACAAGACATTGGCGGAAAAGTGATAGACGAAAAAGGCGAACCGATGGAATTCGTCAACGTAGTACTGTTGTCGCTGCCCGACTCCGCCTTCGTGCAGGGGGCTGTGACCGATGAACAAGGTATATTCCGCATCGTCACCGACAAAAGCGACGGCCTGCTGAAATTGACGTGCATGGGATATGAGACGCAATATGTCAAGGCGGAAAACGGGCTGACCATCCAGATGAAGGAAGACGCCCAGATGCTCGGCGAGGTGGTGGTGAAAAGCCAACTACCTAAGACACACGCAAAGGGCGACGCCATGCGCACCACCGTGGCTGGCACCATCTTGGAAAAGGCAGGCACGGTGAACGATGCCCTGGCGAGAATCCCATCCTTGGAGACAGAGCGCGAAGGTGGCGTGAAAGTGCTGGGACGTGGCGATGCCGAGGTGTACATCAACGGCCGACGCGTACAAGACAAGAACGAACTCACCCGCCTGCGCTCCGACCAAATCCAACACGTCGATGTCGTGCAGAATCCCGGTGCCCGATATGCTGCCTCGACCAAGGCCGTCGTGCGCATCACGCTGAAGAAGGCGCAAGGCGAGGGCATCAGTTTCCAAGACAATGCTAACGCCATATACCAATACGGCCATACGCTGACCAATAACCTCAATGTGAACTACCGCATCGGCGGACTCGACATCACCGCCTCATTTTGGGCCGGCCGCTACGGTCACCACAAGTCGCTGCAGGAAAATGACCTTACCTATTATGTTGGTCCCGACTTCTATCTTGGCCGCAGCAATCAAGAGAGGAAGAGTGTGTATAAGGAGTGGTCGCCACAATTGCAGGTGAACTATATGCTGGACGAGAACCACAGTTTTGGTGCCTTCTATAAGTACGACCGCCATCCAGGCAATGATTCCGAAGCATTCTACTATACCGACAACTACGTCAATGGCATCTACAGCGAGCGCTCGGAGAGCCACATCAGAGGCGGCATCGACAACTTCCGCAAGCACATCTTCAATGCCTATTATAACGGCAAGGTGGGCAATCTGGGCGTCGACTGGAACGTGGACGGCCTCTTCGACAAGACCGTTGAGAACAACAGCACGGAGGAGACGACCATAGACGCCAATAACGTCCGCTCTTACCACGACGTGAAAAACAGCACCAAGAGCAGCAACAACTTCTGGGCTACGAAACTCATCTTTAGTTATCCAGTGTTGAAAGGCAATCTCAGCGTCGGTGGTGAATATTCCTACAACCACCGTACCGATGCCTACTCCTTCCTTTCAGCCGAGACGCTGCCCGTGAAGGCCACAGACACCGAAATCAACGAGTCGTCGGCGGCAGGATTTATAGAATATGGAAGGGCGTTCGGAAAAGTATTCACCCAACTTGGCCTTCGCTACGAGCATCTGAAGAACGACTACTTCAATTTCGGCAAGCGCGAGGATGAGGTGTGCCGTGACTACGGCGACTGGTTCCCTACGGCCGTCATCTCCGCTCCTGTGGGCAAAATGCAACTCTCACTGTCGTATCGGCGCGACATCGAACGGCCCAACTACAGCAACCTCACCAGCTCCACCATATATCTCAACCGCTACACATTCCAAAGCGGAAACCCCTACCTCAAGCCGACCTATACACACAGCCTCGTGCTCAACGCCGGCTACCAATGGGCTAACCTTACAGTGAACTACGGACGCATCAAGGATGTCTTGACCATGAGCACAGAGCCGTTCCCCGGTTCCGAGGACCCGCTCGTCAGCCTCGTCAGACCCATCAACAGTGCCAAAGACTACGACCAACTCTCATTCAGCCTCTCCGCACGCCCCACCATAGGCAAATGGCACCCGATGTGGTATGCCTACCTCGTATTGCAGAATTACGAGTCGCTGACAGCCGATGGTTCCTCGCTGACCCTCAATCGTCCGTATCTCACACTCGCCTGGCAAAACGACATCGAACTGCCGAAGGGATTCCGTCTGAACGCCTCCGCACAATGGGCCACGCATGGCGATTACAACAATTTCCGCATCATTAAAAACCGCTTTGACACCACCCTGGGAATCCAACGTGACTTCAACCTCCGCAAACTCGGCACGTTGACCGCAGACCTGCGCTGCTACGATATCTTCAACACCAACAAGACTGACGCCATCGTCTATGGCATCCGCGAGATCACCGTCCGCAACCCGACCCGCAGCACCTTCTCGCTCGACCTCACGTGGAAGTTCAACGAGGCAAGAAGCAAATACCGCGGCTCCGGAGCCGGAGAGAAGCAGAAAGCAAGAATGTAGAAGATTGAAAATTGAATTTTTGGAGCAGCGAGAGTAGAGTCAAGATAAAATTGAAGATTGAAAATTGAAGATTGAAGATTGAACCCTGCCGAGTCGCGACAAAAATCAGCGAAGCTAAAATTGAGAAATAGGAGGCCATAGGAAGGCTTAGGATGTCTTAGGATGTCTTAGGGTTTCCTATGGGTTTCCTATCTCCACCTAAAACCTCCTATCTCCACCTAAAACCACCTATTTCCACCTAAAACCTCCTATCTCCACCTAAAACCACCTATTTCCACCTAAAACCACCTATCTCCACCTAAAACCACCTATCTCTACCTAAAACCTCCTATCTCCACCTATAACCACAAAAAAGCCACCACCCCTCCAAATTTTTTTTCACTCTTCTGTAATTTTTCCACTACTTTTGCGACATATAGTGTAGAACGACGATTTGAAAACATGGAAACGAAAAACTTAGAGAAAGAGTTCTTGGAAATGGTCGATACCCAGAAAAGGGTCATCTACAAGGTGTGTTACATCTACGCAAAAGACCATGACGACCTGAACGACCTGTTTCAGGAGACGGTGCTGAACCTGTGGAAGAGTTTCCCGCTCTATCGGGGGGATAGCAAACTCACCACTTGGGTTTACCGCATCGCGATGAACACCTGCATCACCTTCCTGCGCCGCTCGAACACGAGTATCCAAACCATTCCCATCACTACCAACGTGGCAGGGTTGATGGCAGAGGAGGACGGGACGGCAGACCAACTCAGGGAATTGTACAAACTCATCAACCAACTGGGGAAAATGGAACGCGCGCTGATTCTCCTCTGGTTGGAAGAACGAAGTTACCAGGAAATGGCCGACATCCTCGGCATCTCTAAGAACAACGTCGCCGTGAAAATCAATCGCGTGAAAGAGAAACTAAGAAAAATGTCTAACAACTAAAAAATCAAGCCATATGGAACTTGAAGAATTGAAAGCCAGTTGGAACGCTCTCGACAAGCGTTTGGAAGAAAGTGAAATAGTGAACATCCGCATGGTGAAGGAAATGATTGCCCAGAAAACCAAGTCGGCATACGACCGAATCTTAGGACTCAACATCTACAACCTCGTGGTCAACCTGCTGATTATCGGCGCAGTGTTCCCCTTTGTCTACACGCACACCCCCATCTCCACTACCTCGTTCGTCATCATCGAGGCTGCAATGATCATAGGGTTGGTTCCCATCGTCTGGAAACTTCTCCTGCTTTCAAAATTCGATTTGGAAGGGAAGAAATGCAACGAACTCAGAGGGTTGATGCTCCAATACAAGAAGGTGTATCATAGCGAGTATCTCTGGGGGATATCATTGGTCTGTCTGGCAATGGTCGCCTTCTACATCTCGGAACTGGGCTTCAACAAAGAGGCTGGCTACGTGCTTGGAACAAGGTTGCTATTGGTCTTGGGACTCTCGCTGTTGACCTTCGCCTTGGGGTATGTGATTGCCACCATCCAACGCAGGCGCCATGCCACCCAGATGAAGGAGATTGAACGAGGACTGGAAGAACTCAAGGAGTATGAGGATTGAGTCCCAACCGAAATAATCCTCTGATTACTCCCTGTCGGTCGTGAGTCTTCGACAAATCTCAAGCAATTCGGGATGACATCAACATTATGGGGCGGGCCTTGTGCTCGCCCCATTTCCTATTTACGAACCTTCCCATCTGCATTCTTTCCGTTCACCCATTTGGTCACCCGGCAGGGATTACCCACTGCCACACAGTCGGAAGGAATGTCGCGGACAACCACCGAGCCAGCACCTATGACGCTTCTGTCGCCGATGGTCACGCCAGGGCAGATGGTCACGTCGCCGCCAATCCAGCAGCGTTCCCCGATTCTCACCGGGCGGCACATCTCCCATTTGTCGCGGTCGTCGGCATTCAGCGGGTGTTCCGCCGTAAAGATATGCACGCCCGGGGCAATCAGCGTCTTTCGTCCTATGTAGACACCGCCTCCGTCGAGGATGATGCATCCGAAGTTGATGAACACCCCTTCACCGGCGAATATCAAGTTGCCGTAGTCGCAGTAGAAGGGCGGTTCCACGAAAACGTCTGGCGCCGAATTGGGAAGCAATTCGCGGGTAATGCTCGCCATCGTGGGTTCGTGGTATTCGGTGGTGTTGAGTCTCTTGAGCAGTTTCTTCACCTCCCCCCGCCACGCCCGCATCTCCGGCGTGTGGGCATCGTAGGGTTCCCCGTTCTGCATCCGCCTCAATTCATCCTGAAGCGACGGACTGTTTTCCAATTCTTCTCTTCGTGTCATATTGCTCCTTTTGTTTTTATCAATCATGAGATGAAAAAGTGGTGGTCGGTTTGACAGCAAAACCGACATGATGAGCACAAAGATAAAAACAAAAACCGAAAAAACACACTTTCGGGTGTATATTTCCAAAAGATTCCGTTTCATCACTTTGATGGGGGTTATTGAGAGGTGACGCTTTCAGCGTCATATACGGATAGATGCGGATAATAATAGAGAATTCATTACGCCATTCGGACTGTGCTGGCAAATGGACATATGACCCTCTGTAGCCGAGCGCACTGGACCCTGGAAGGGTCACCTTTCAGTAGCCGGACGCACAGGACCCTGGAAGGGTCACCTTTCAGTAGCCGGAGCGCACGGGACCCTGGAAGGGTCACCTTTCAATAGCCGGGGTGTGCGTAGCACCCCCGGATGGAATGCGATGGAAGGGCATCGACCCTGAAGGGGTCGCCCAAATGTTGATGATGGGGCACTCTTTCAGAGTGCAGACAATCCCTTCTGTCCTGCCGCAGGTCCTACGGACACTACGGTTATTGAGAGGTGACGCTTTCAGCGTCATATACGGACAGATGCGGATAATAATAGAGAATTCATTACGCCATTCGGATTGTGCATGCAAGTGAACATATGTCCCTTTCCCGGGGGTTGACACCCCCGTCTGTGTTCTATCACCCCTTCGGGGTTGGTGTGCATAGGCTTGTTGTGTGGCCGCAGGCCGGGGGCGAGGGAGAACTCCCCTTTAACTCCCGAACCAAACAGACATACGTCCCTTTAACTCCTTTTTAACTCCCCTTTAACTCCTTTTTAACTCCCCTTTAACTCCTCTTTAACTCCTAAAAAAACAAACACACTCCCCTTTAACTCCATCTCCCCTCTGTGGCCCGGATGGGGTTATGATTGAAAAAGCCATTCCTGACTCCATGTGGAGTCTTGGAATGGCTTTCGATATGTGCGATGGATATTCCTATTTTCGTGGAACCCTGGCCGGACCGCTGCCATTGCCGCCGAAGGTGATGCCGTCAGCACCATTGACCACCATCTTCACGATGCTGTTGCCGCCAAGGATGAGGTTAACCAAGGCCGTCACATCCGTTACGGTGATATCCCCATCACGAGTGATGTCGGCATTCGCCATGATGAAGTTGTCGTTACTTTTGCCGAGGATA
>JAFZSL010000024.1 GCA_017619375.1 Prevotella sp.
CCGAATGACTTGGATTCAGGTGTAAAGGTACATTATTATCTCCAGGTGGCAAAATGTCAAAGAACAAATGTGAGAGTGAACCATATTATTAACCAATGGTCTCGGAGCCCGGACTTTTTAAAGTGGACTCAATTTTCAATTATCAATCTTCAATTTTCAATCTTTCATATATTTCGATGGTGTGACACCGAAATGCTGCTTGAAGCAGCGGCTGAAATAGAGGGCGTCGGTGAACCCCACCTTGTAGGCCACTTCCGCCACGGTGGTCATCTCGCCGCTGCGTAACAGTTCGGCGGCGCGTGCCATTCTCTTGGCTCTGATATAGTCTTTCGGCGTGGTGCCGGTGACCTCCATCATCTTGCTGTAGAACTGCGACCTTCCATATCCTGTGGCTTGCGCCAGGTCGTCCACCATCAGGTTGGGATTGTCCATGTTGGCCTCGATTTTCTTGTCGACGATTTCCCGGAATTTCCTGTCGCGTACGCTTTTGATGAGTGGCTCGGTGTTGTCAGTCTTGGTCGTTTCAAGTGGATTGTTTCCCTCCGTCGTGTTGTTGGCGGGTGTGCTGTAGGCGGCTTTCAGTTGCTGCCGCTGTTGGATGAGGCTGAAACTCTTGCTGACGAGGAGGGCGGGACTGAAAGGTTTGTGGATGTAGGCGTCGGCACCGAACTTCGCTCCTTGCAGTTGTTTTTCGATGCTCTCCATGGCGGTGAGCAGGATGAAGGGGATGTGGAAGGTGGTGTTGTCCGAGCGTAGCCGTTTCAGTAGTGTGATGCCGTCCATGACGGGCATCTTGATGTCGCTCACCACGAGGTCGACGACTTGTGCGCCATGGAGTAAATCCAATGCTTCTTCCCCGTTTTGCGCGGTGATGACATTGAAATAGGTGCCCAACTCCCCTTTGATGAACTCCCTGACATCCTCATCGTCCTCCACCACCAGCACGGTGCAGTCGTTGAGCGGATTGGCGGACAGTTCATGGTAGGTGCGAAGGTTCTCCTCTGTGGCTTGTGGCTCGTTGGTGAGCAGCTCATTGGCCTTGAGATAGTCTTCGGGTTGATATTCGTCGCTGCTCTCCGGAATGTCCACGATGAAGATGCTTCCTCCGCCAGGGTTCTCCTCATACCTGATGTCGCCGTGGTGCGCCTTGACGAGCTGGTGGGTGAAATTGAGTCCGATGCCCATGCTGTTGGCGGCCACGTTGGTTTGCATGAACCTTGTGAAGAGTTGTGCCTGCTTGTCTTTAGGCACGCCCACACCGGAGTCTTCCACGCGGATGGAGAGTGTCTGCCCCTCGTGTTTCACACGGACGGTGATGTCACCCTTCTTCGGTGTGTATTTGAAGGCGTTGCTGAGCAGGTTGTAGAGAATCTTGTCGATGGCGCCGCGGTCGATGCACATGTTGTAATGTTGTGCAAAGGGAAGGAATTGCAGGTTCATCTGCCTGTTCTGTGCGATGTCGGTGAAACTCATGGTGATTTCCCTTAGGAATTTCACCACGTCGGTCTCCTGGAGCCTGAGGGTGAGTTTGCCGTGTTGGTGCTTGTGGAACTCAAGGAGTTGGTTGACGAGCCTCATCATGCGGTCGGTGCTTCGCTGCATGTTGCTGATGGGCTGTTTGATGGAGGCGGGCAGGTCGCCGGTCTTCCCCATTCGCTCCATGGAGCCTTGTATGAGGGTGAGCGGTGCGCGGAACTCATGGCTGACGTCCATGAAGAACCGTTGCTTGAACTCATTGATTTCCTTGTCCATCCTGATGCGGTTGCGCATGGAGTAGGTGATGAACAGCAGCCTGATGATGTACCAGACGATGCCTCCGGCGAGGAGAAGGTAGAGAAGCCAAGCCCACCAGGTGTTCCACCATGGTTGGCGGATGGTGACGGTCATGGAGGCTTCCTTGTCGGTGCCTGCTATGCGCACATGGAAGATGTAGGTGCCTGGGTCGAGGTCTTTGTACACGGCTTCGTTCTGGCGCGTGGGGAGGCTCCATTGGTGGTCGGCTCCCTCGAGCATGTATTCGTATTCGGTGTTGTGGGGGAAGTCGAACTTGAGGTCGGAGAAGCGGAAGGTGAGGGAGTTCTGTCTGTGGCGTAGGCTCACCTTTTCAGACACGTCGTATTCGTTGTACATCGTGCCGTTGACAAGGAGGTTGGTGATGGCGAGGTGTGCGTCTTGGCTGTTCCCGTGCTGCATGGTGGCGGGGTTGAAGCGCACGATGCCGTTGTTGGTGCCGAAGACGAGCGTGCCGTCGTCGAGGCGGCAGGCGGAGTTCTCGCTATAGACGTCGCCCAACAGGTCGGTGGAGAGGTAATGGGTGGTGAACTGCATGGTGGCGGGGTCGAGGCGTGAGAGTCCGTAGTGGGTGCCGACCCACAGATGTCCTTGCCGGTCTTCCACGAGGGCGTTGGCGGTGTTGTCGGCCAGTCCTTGCGTGGTGGTGAACTGTTGGAAGGTGAGGTGTGCGGGGTCTTTGAGGTTGCCCACCTTGTACAATCCTCCTCCAGCGGTGGCGAGCCACACGTTGCCATCGTGCGTCTCAAGGATGTCGCGTGTCTCGAAATAGCCAAGCTTGCTGTTGGCGCTGTTGTAGTAGTGGTATGCCTTGGGGTTCTTGACGAGCTGTGCGGGGTCGAACACGACGACGCCGTCGCCACAGCCGGCGAAGATGAGTCCGGAACTTGCCTGGAGCAGTTTGGTGACGTTGCGCATGAGTGGGGTGTCCTCGAGGAATCGCTGGAAATGCCAAGACCCGTCGGGTTGCTGTGTGGCGAGGCACAGTGCGCCAGTGTTGACGGCCACCCACATGCGGTGGCTGCGGTCCTGGAGGATGTCGAAGATTTTTCCGGGAGCGATGGAGTGGGAATCACCGGCCTGGTGGGTGTGGTATCGTCCGTCGATGGCGAGCCCCTTGCTTCGGGTTCCCACCCATCTCCTGCCCTTGTCGTCTGTACATACGGCGAGCATGTCGTCGTCGGTGCCTATGTTGATGCTCGCCAGCTGGTCGCCTTCCATCCGATAACTGCCGCCGATGAAGTTGCCGGCCCACACCTGCCCGTCGGTGGTCTTGCGCACCATGCGGAAGAGATTGGCGTAGTCGGGGGCGGCATGTCCGGCGGCGAAGAGGCGGCTCACACCCTGTGGCATGGCGGTGATGACGCTGATGCCCATGTTCTCTTGCGACACCCATACGTTGCCGGAGCGGTCCACCATCTGTCCGTAGAGGTAGTCGGTCTTGATGGGAGATGCCGTGCCGTTGCCGGGTGTGAAATGGGAGAGTGACCGCGTGTCGGGGTTGTAGACGAAGAGGCCGTTACCAGTGGTGGATATCCAGATGTTTCCATCGTGGTCGGTGACGAGGCTGTAGGGGCGAATTCCCCTCTTGTGAAGGAGTTGGCTGCTGAGCACGTGGAAGGTGTAGGTCTCCTGGCGCTGGTTGTCATAGTAGAAGATGGTGACGGTGTTGTCGGCGACGAAATAATTGCCGGTGTTGTCGCGCAGCACGGTTCCCCCTGGTATCTGCTGCGTCTGTGTGTCCACGCTGTTGGTGCGTGTGTCGATGCGGTAGGTGGCTCCATTGGTGATGACGATGATGTGATGTCCTATGGGTACGAGGCCTTGGATGGCGTTGCCTTCGGCCCATCCGGGGAATTGCTCCACATCGGTGTGCAGTCGCCCGTCCTTGTCGGCGTGCATCACCTTGTGGTCGCTGGTGGCGAAATAGATGTCTTCACCCTTCACGGCGGAACTGTTGAAGCCATGCTGGCGGTCGACGAGGACGAGGCCCTTCCCTTGCTTCACATAGAGCCCCTTCTCCGTGCCTACCCACACGCGGCGGCGCTGGTCGCTGTTGATGAAATGGACGTTGTTGGAGTTGAGTTGCTTGTTGCCTTCATTGTATTCATGGCTTTCCACCACGCCGTCCTTGTAGGTCACCTCGATGCATCCGGTGTATTCATACCACAACCAGGTGGCTCCGTCGGGGGTGAAGATGCAGTTGCAGTAATTCTTGCCGTTGTTGCCATCGGGGATGAAGGGCACGAAGCATCGGCGGCGGGTGTCATAGCAGCTGTAGTGCTCGCCTTGCAGGCGGATGAAGAGCAGACCGTTGGGGTTCTGGTGGAGTTCACGGATACGGTTGCTCAGCAGGAGGGAGTCGTTGCCGCTGTCGGAATGCCTGAGGATGTCGAAGGAATAGCCGTCATACCGGCATAGTCCGTCGGCGGTGGCCATCCAGATGTATCCCATGGGGTCTTGCACCATGTTGATGATGTAGTTGCTGGGTAGTCCGTCCTCGGTGTTCAGGGAGCGGCTCTTGAAGGCCTCCTGCCCTTGTGAGCAGAGGGAGGCGAGCAGGATGAGGAGGGTGGTGATGGTTCGCATGGCGCAAAATTACGGTTTTTCTGTACAAAATTACCATAAAATCGTACTTTAAATGCATGTCCCGTCGCATTTTTGACGTAAATTTGCATGAAAACCGACAACCATATGAAAAAAGTATTTCTCTTGTTGGCCATGGTCTTGACGACCATTGGAAGCATGGCACAGTCGAAAGCGGTTGGCAGTGGTGATGCCGCCGGCGTGTTGGACGTGGCACGAAAGGTGAATCAGTATTTCATGAACAAACATGCCGATCCGACGGCTGTCACCAACGTGGGACGCGTCCGCCCGAGCAATCTGTGGACGCGTGCCGTCTATTACGAGGGATTGATGGCGCTCTATGAGTTGGATTCCAACCCGCAATACATCGACTACACCGACCGGTGGGCCGAATTCCACAAGTGGACGGCTCGCAACGGCGACAACACCACCGACGCCGACGACCAGTGCTGCGAGCAGACCTATATCGACCGTTACATGATGACCCATGACGCACGCATGCTGGAGCATGTGAAGGCAAATCTGGAGCACCAGATGAACACGGGAAAACTGGGTTATTGGACATGGATTGATGCCATCCAGATGGCGATGCCGGTATATAGCAAGATGTATCGTGCCACCGGTGACAGACGATACATCGATCATGCGATGAAGATGTACACCTGGACACGAGACACCTGCGGTGGAGGGTTGTTCAACGTGGCCGAGGGGTTGTGGTGGCGCGATGCCGACTATGTGCCTCCCTACAAGGAGAGCGACGGGCAGAATTGCTACTGGAGCCGTGGTAGCGGATGGGTGTATGCCGCACTCGTGAGGGTGATGAGCGACATCGGGAAAAAGGACAAATACTATAAGCAACTCAAGCGCGACTTCATCCTTATGAGCGAGGCGTTGCTGAAATGTCAGCGCGAAGATGGGCTGTGGAATCCGTCACTCGTCTCTCCCGTCACCTACGGGGGCAAGGAACTCACTGGCACCGCCCTCTTCCTCTATGGCATGAGCTGGGGCATCAACAACAAGATTCTTAAAGCCAAGAAATACAAGGGGGCGTGCGACAGGGCCTGGCAGGCCATGGTGCGCGACTGCGTCCACCCCGACGGCTTTCTCGGCTATGTGCAAGGTACGGGCAAGGACCCTTCAGCAGGGCAGCCGGTCACCTACACCAAGGCTCCCGATTTCGAGGACTACGGGACGGGGTGTTTCCTGCTTGGCGCGGCAGAGTATTACAAGATGATGAAATAGGGGCTTGTTGGCCTCGTTTCCTCAAGCATGTGAGGCCTTGTCGGCTTGATCGCTTTTCTTCTTCGCTACCATCATGGCTCTGTGCGCTCTGCGCCAAATAGATTGACATTCTTATAGTGAGACGGGAAGAATCCCTTCTCTACGGTGCGCTCTGACCGACCTCTCAAGCCAGGCTTGTGAAAAACGTTATTCGGGTTTTCATTTTGTATATAGCCCAATTCGTTCTTCCATATAACAAAATTGTCGATGACGTCGAATAGACGTTTGATCAAGGTGAGCGTAGCGAACAAAGGTAATCGCAACTTTGTTGCGTAAAGAATCACGGCGACCGCTTATAAGGGAGCAGTACCTTAATGAACGAGCACCGCGTAGGTGCGGTTGAGCCTCCTCCCGATGTCGGGAGGGGGACGGGGGGAGGGTAGGTGCCCCTCCTTAGGACTTCAAGGAGGGGGCGGGGTGGTTGTGAATCATCCAAG
>JAFZSL010000025.1 GCA_017619375.1 Prevotella sp.
CTTGGATGATTCACAACCACCCCGCCCCCTCCTTGAAGTCCTAAGGAGGGGCACCTACCCTCCCCCCGTCCCCCTCCCGACATCGGGAGGAGGCTCAACCGCACCTACGCGGTGCTCGTTCATTAAGGTACTGCTCCCTTAGAAGCGGTCGCCGTGATTCTTTACGCAACATAGTTGCGATTACCTTTGTTCGCTACGCTCACCTTGATCAAACGTCCATTCGACGTCATCGACAATTTTGTTATATGGAAGCGCTCCGTCATTTTTTTCGGGCGGGCATAAAACCCGCCCCTACAATGCGCACCGTTTGCCGCATGGTTTACCGCACCTACATTCTTGAGGTTGAAAAACAGCATCAAAAAGAAAGGCGTTGCCGAAGCAACGCCTTCCATAATGAATAGGTGATTATTAATTATTTCCCCTATATGCTGGGTTCTGCTCAAGAAGTGTATTCTTGATAAGCTCATCCTGTGGGATAGGCATATCCATCTTCAGGTCATTATAGTCATAATCACGGTTGGTCCAAGGAATGTCCTTGAGATTCTCCACATTACGTTTCGGATAGTTGTGTGCCACGTGGTCGGCCATGAAGCCCGACTTCTGCATATCCGGACGGAGGCACCACTCGCAGTTGAACTCCTTGCGACGCTCGGTGTTCACAGCCACCTTCCAAACAGGAGACTCGAAGCCCTTTTGTGAGGCATACTGAGTATAGTATTCCTTTGCAGACATACGCAGGTTGTCATTGCTTCCGAACGGGATGGGATACTCGGTGCGGGTCTTGATGAACAAGCCACCATCATCAGTGGAACCGTCGGCACGACCCACCCAGTCGGCAAACGAGTTGTAGTAGGGAAGGTATTTGGCTGTGAGTTCATCCTCTTTGCCAGCCTCATACTTGCCGAATGCACGCTCACGCAGTTTGTCGAGTTGAGCCCATCCTTCAGCCTCATTGCCGAGACGGAAGCAGCATTCTGCATAGTCGAGCATCACGTTCGGGAGACGCTTCCAGTAGATGGGAGTCGGGCTCCAGTGACCGTCACCCCAAGCCTTGTAGTTGGCAGAGGCGGTACGCCACATCTTCGAACTCCAGATGGCAGGAGCCCATTCGCCGTTGTTGAAGTGGAACTGCTTGGTGGTGGTGCCAGCCTGGCCCTTGCCCAGCACTTCCTGGAGATAGGGGTTCACACCGTAAATGGCAGGCTCAATCCAATCAGCATACTGAGGATCGTATTCGGGATTGTTCGGGTCGATTTGAGGCACGGCGCCTGTGTAGCAGGAACCAGCGCGACGCTTGTCACCTTTCTCATAGCAGGAGTACCACTCCCATGAGAGGTAGAGCGAGCCCCATCCGCCGTTCTCCGGACATGCGGTGTACCATTTCAGCATCAGTTTGGAGGTC
Organism: Prevotella sp.; assembly: GCA_017619375.1. Lineage (GTDB taxonomy): Bacteria > Bacteroidota > Bacteroidia > Bacteroidales > Bacteroidaceae > Prevotella. The sequence continues at coordinate 1,403 of JAFZSL010000025.1, forward strand.
AGGTTGTCCCATTTGCCCCAGTTGCTGCCTTCGTCGAGTTGCTCCACCCAGATAGCCTCGGGTCCCCAAGCAGAAGCGGGATCCCACAAGGTGGTGAAAGAGTCATTGAGTTTGTAGGTTCCACTATTAAGAATCTCTTGGAAGCAAGCAGCAGCCAACTGATAGCACTCGTTAGGAGTGGTAGGAGCAACGCCTACACCCTCTATGCCATTCTTGCCTTCGGGAGACAGACGATAAGCCTTCCACATGTAGGCATCGCCGAGGAAAGCCAAAGCCATACCTTTGGTGCAACGTCCATATTCACCGTCCCAAGGTTGCCAATCGAGCAGTTCGGCAGCAGCCTTGAAGTCCTCGATGATGAAGTCCCACATCTCAGCATATGTTTCAGCAGCAGCCTTTTCAGGTGTGTTTGCACCATTCTCGCCGGTTGCCAGCATGGGCACGCGTCCGAAAGTGGTGGCCAACCAATGATAGTAGAATCCACGCAATGCACGTCCTTCACCCTCAAGGTATTTCAAGGATTTCTCACCGCCGACATTTTCTGCGGGATAATCCTTCAGTTTCTCGAGGAAGTCATTGGCACGGCAGATGCCGGCATAGACATGCTTCCAACCGCTGAGCAACTCAGAAGAGTTGGCATTCCAGTTCTGTGAGTTCCAGTCCTTGTCCCAGCCAGTAGCCTGGGTGTCGATGGTCGGGTGGCATCCGGTGAACAAATTGGGTTTGAAGCCCCAGTCGCCGTCATAAGTGTCATTGGGGAACACCATGTCATAGACACCGTTGAGTGCCCTCTTGGCGTTCGCCTTGCTCTCGTAAGATGCAGCCTCGTCGACGACATCATACGCCGTTACATCCAGAAATTCCTCATTGTCGCAGGAGGTAAGGCCCAAGCCTGTCACGCTGCACAGTGCGATTCCTAAAATATAATATTTCGTTTTCATATTGTTATCTGGTTTTTACTTTTTATATGATCTACAACTCTACGAATTAGAAGGTGACGTTCACACCAGCCATGAAGGTACGTGGTTGAGGATAACGACCAGTGTCAAGACCTGTGTAGAGCACAGAACCGATACCGCACTCAGGATCACCGTACTTGTTGTAACCAGAGATGGTGAGGAGGTTGTTCACACCAACGTACACACGGGCTTTCTGGATAGAGAGCATATTGCTGATATTCCTCGGGAGAGTGTAACCCACCTGGAGGTTGGCAATACGGAGGAAGTCGCCGCTCTTCACCCACATGTCGCTGACACGGTAGTTGCGGTTCGGGTCAAGGATGGTCAGACGAGGCAGTGTGCCATGGCCGTTGCGGAAGGCAGCATCGTAAGCCTCTTTCAGAATGTTAGGCACGGTCTGGTCGTCGAACTGTCCCATGCTGGACATCTTCATGGCAGAGTAGGAAAGGATGTCCTGTCCAAGCACGCCATACATATAGAGGTTGAAATCCCATTCCTTATAGTTGGCACCCAGGTTGAGGCCGAAGTTCAATGATGGGAAGCCATTGCCAAGGATCTTGCGGTCGTTTTGGTCGATGATGCCATCATTATTCAAATCCTTGAACTTCATATCACCAATCGACAATGGGTGGTCGGTGTCGCACTTCGACTCCGAATCACTCTTGATACGACTCTGATAGTCAGCCAGGTCGGCAGCATCCTTGATGATGCCATCGGTCACGTAGCCATAGTATGAACCCACGGCTTCGCCTTCAATACAAATGGAGTGGTTGTCCCAGTATCCGTTGCCGTCGATGGCACCCACCTGGGAACCGTCGATAGAACCACCATTGGCGGAGCAGGTGTTGTACAGCGGGTCACCCATCTTCTTTACCTTGTTGCTGATAGTGGAACCAGTCAAGCGAGCGTTGAAGGCGAAGTCCTTGCTGAATTGCTTGTGATAGCCAATAGCGAACTCGAAGCCCTTGTTCTCAATCTCGCCATAGTTGGTATACACCTGACTGTAACCTGCCGACGGACGCATCTGACGATAGAGGAGGAGGTCCTTGGTGTTCTTGATGAAGTAGTCGAGGGTGATGTCCCAGTTCTTCAAGAATGCGAAGTCGATACCGAAGTTGGTCATTTCGGTGGTTTCCCACTTCAGGTTGGCGTCTTTTAGCGGCATGAAGAAACCGATGTCACGGACACCATTACCCCAAGCACCTGACGAGCCGTTCATCGGATAAGTCTTGTAAGCAGCGTCGAGGCTTTGTGCGATGACAGCCATGCCAGCCACGCCACCAGCGTTACCTGTCTGACCCCAACCGAGACGGAGTTTCAGGTTGTCGACGAAGTTGTTGTCTTTCAGGAAGGCTTCCTCGCTGATGCGCCATGCACCTGCCACAGAGGGGAATGTACCCCAACGGTTGCCCTTTGAGAAGTTGGACGAGCCGTCCTTACGGATGGTTGCAGTGATGACATAGCGGTCGAGCAGGCTATAAGTACCACGAGCGAAGTAAGAAATGGTGTGTACGTCGGAGTTGTAACCACCACCAGTACCCTTGGAGTTGATGTCCATGGTCAGGTTGATGTTACGGTTATAGACGGAGGGGAAGTCCCTTGAGCTGGAGTTCACCCACTGTCCCCAAGACTTGCCAACCTCATTACCAGCCATCAAGGTCAACTTGTGGGCGTCAAGGTTCAGGTTGTAAGTCAGATAGGTCTGGATTCCGAGGCTGTAACTGTGGCTGTTGTTCAAGGAGAAGGAATAGGTCTGGTCAGCGTTCATGGGAATCTCTGTCAACGCACCATTGATGTAGTTGTAGCGATGACGTCCACCAGTGAAGTCAGAACCGTTGTTGCCAGAATAGGTATATGTTCCCTGGGACTTGAGGTCGAGTTTGTGCTGGTCGGTATTGATGAAGAATACATCAACGAAAGCAGTAGTCTGGATGCGGTCAAAACCATTGCGAGCACGTTCGCCATTCTCCTTTTGAGAAGCATAGGGGTTGGCACCGATGGAGGTGTTGCCTTCCCATCCGTTGGCGGTTACTTGTGCGCCAGTACCAAAGGAACCGTCTGGGTTCACCAAATTGACGTTGACGATAGGATTACCCAAAACGTTTTCGTAAACGTAATCCAGTGTCGGGGTCAAAGAAGCGAAGTCACGCAGAGACGACATGTTCTGGTTGTTACCCAAAGCCATGTTTGAGCCGTGGCTCTCGCTGTGGGTATAGTTGATGTCGCCGCCCACCTGCAAGTACTTGTTGACTTGAGAGGTGATGTTGGCACGTGTGGTAAAACGCTGATAGTCAGAGTTGATTACGATACCATCGATGTCATGGTAACCGAACGACAAGTTATACTGTGTTTTTTCATTGCCACCATTCAGCGATACGCCGTATTGCTGGCGGAGCGCAGCGCGTGTCATTTCATCCTGCCAATCGATGGACTTTCTCTTGCCATCATATTGGGTGTCCCAAACCTGGTTGATGAACATGTCACCCTGGTTGGTGATCTTGGCCTCGCGAATGGCATTGGCATATGTGTTCAAATCAAGCACGTCGAGCGTGTAAGGCAGTGTCTGCAAACCGAAGTCGGCGGTCAAGGTGATATTGGTATGACCTACCTGGCCGTGCTTGGTGGTGATCATCACCACACCGTTGGCACCAGCGGAACCATAGATGGCGGTTGCGGAGGCGTCCTTCAAGATTTCGATGCGCTCGATGTCGGCGGGGTTGACGAAGTCGGCACTATTGCCAACCTGCACACCGTCAACGACATAGAGTGGAGAAGCATCACCATTGATGGTACCCACACCACGGATGCGGATGGCAGACTTGCCGTCAGGAGCACCGTCCTGCTGTGCCACCATCACACCGGCGGCAGAGCCTTGGAGGGCCATTGCGATGTTGGTAGGCATCCTCTTCATCACGGCTTCCTGGTCGACGGTGGCCACAGAACCGGAGATATCGCTCTTCCTCATGGTACCGTAACCAATGACCACGACATCCTCGAGCATGGCGTTGTCGTCCTGGAGGACGATTTGGATGTTGTTCCTTCCATTCACAGCAACACTTTGCGAAAGATATCCCACATAAGTGACATCAAGCGTTGCATTAGAGGGAGCTTGCACAGAGAAATCACCATTGTAGTCGGTGATTACACCTGTGTTGGTACCCTTCACCCTTACGGTGGCCCCAATGATTGGATCCCCCATTGCATCCGTCACCGTTCCTTTGATGGTGCTTTGCGCCAATGCTCCCATGGGGAACAAACAAAGCAGAAACAGCAACACTAAAGGCATTCTCATGAATTTTGTAATGCTCATAGAGTTTTAGTTTTAGTTAATAAATTAGGAAATTAGGTATTATAAAGTATATTCATTAAAATCTTTGCAAAAGTATTAAAAAGCGTTATAGTAATCTTTCCAAAAGGAAACATTTTCTTTGGATATTGTATCATACCTTTATTTTATGACACAAATGTGACATTTTTTGAATCAAAAAAAATAAAATAGGGGTGTTTCCGAAGAAACGAAACTGAAGCATTCAGGAAGACATAGAATACATTTGGGGGGAGTTGAAGAGGAGTTAAAGAGGAGTTAAAGGGGAGTTAAAGGGGAGTTAAAGAGGAGTTAAAGAGGAGTTAAAGAGGAGTTAAAAAGGAGTTAAAGGGGAGTTAAAGGGGAGTTAAAGGGACATATGTTCTATTTTAGGGGGAGTTAAAGGGGAGTTAAAGAGGAGTTAAAGGGGAGTTAAAGGGACATATGTTCTATTTTAGGGGGAGTTAAAGGGGAGTTAAAGGGGAGTAAATTTTTTATCGGGCGGGCACAAGACCCGCCCCTACGACTTCGGGGGACCGCTTGGCGTTCTGTGTTGGCTATTTGCGGACTCCAAAGTCTTTGCGAGATTCATCGTTGATGACGCCACTGGCCTGATGACCATCGAAGCGAGTAGGACAAATGATGAAATCGGGCACATTGAAGGAAAGGAAACGTTCTCGATAGAAACGGCGCGGATTTCTTTGAGGCAGCATGAAGGCCTTGCCGACCACCCCCTTGCCATCGACGTGACAGAAATAGGGTCGCGTGAAAAGACCGTCGTCGCGACGTGAACTAAGCACCATCCAGTGCGAGTTGGTGCTCCAGTTGTGGAACGATTCCGTGTCATCAGAGTTAGCCTCAGCCATGGGGCGGCTTTCTCCTGAAGAGAGGTCGAGCAGATAGAGGTCGGCCTCATGATGCCAGATGCTGAATTGCCCGTAATCGGAGAGCGTATAGCAAAGGAAACGTCCATCATAGGAAGGCCGGGGGAAGGAAACCGACTTGTGCTGAGCCACGGCATCGACAATGATGTCTATGCTGTCGCCGAAGTTGCCCGTTTCAGGGTCGAAATCGATGCGGCAGAGATTGTATCGGACCGAGTCGAGTTGATGACTATCCTGAGGGATGGCGCGAGCCGCACAAAAATAGAGCGAACGACCATCGGCCGAAAAAACAGGATAGGTCTCATAAATCGAGTCTTGCTTGAGAAGGGGCGAAAGCAGCAACTCATTCTTGTCAACGTCATAGACCTGGAGGTCGGAAGCGGTGTCAAACACCTCGATGCGATTGGAGTCAGCACTGTGGAACAGCTGACTCGTGGAGTTGGTGGAATAAGCGATATAGTGACCTGAAGGATGCCAATAGGGATAGACACAGAATCCAAGAGTCTGGTCGGTCTTGGTGTTGTAAGCGGTGACAGGACCAAAGCCTTGACGCAGCAGCGTGGCACCATGTGGGCCACGGATGTGAAGGCTCATGTCGGCAGGGTTGCCGCGATTGAAGCTATGGCAATTGACGCAACCCTCAAACTGTGTGTTCTCAATCAACGGGCGCTCATCAAACGACGAGAGGTCTCGTTCGTAAATGCCCATTTTGCTCCACACCTCGTAGCCTGGCTCTATAAGACGGTAGCAGATGCCGTAGTCGATGCTGTCAGGGCTGACATAAATCGAGAAGGGGCGATAAGTGTGCCAACCATCGTCATATTTGGCTGAAACGGTGACGCTCAGCGAATCCCCACGGTTCTGGCCGAGCAGCGCCTGCCAGTCGTCAAGGTCGAAATCCACCGATTCTTCGCCTTGGCTATGCAGGTTGTTTCCATGGCTGTCGGAAACGACGGCATCAACAAGCGATGCTGACTCATCCGCCATGCAAAAGTTGAGAGGAGCAATATTCACGGGAATGGTGACACCGAGATAGTCGGGATAGATCTGCGGCAAAGCAGTCTCCTGCTTTGCATCGCCGACGGTTTCGGTTGTGCACCCCATCAAACCCATCAAACCCATCAACAATATATACCGAATCTTTCTCATTGCTTGTTGGATATGAAGTTATTATAGCCTTCGCGGTCGCCCGTAAGCACATAGTAGGCCAACAGATATTGATAGGCCATGCTGTTGTCTTTGTTGCTGTAATAGAGGCTCTGTAGCATCTCCGGGGTTACATGGTCGCTAAAGAAAAAATCATCTTTGTAAGCCATCTTGCGTAGGTGTCCGTATTCGGGGTGATTGGCTATCGCCTTTTCATCGCCCAATAGCGGTAGTGTCTCATTAGCCCAATCCTTATAAAAAAGCGTTTTCTGCAATGCCAAAAGATATTTCCGAGCCACTTCGTAGTTGCCGTTGATAAGGTTGGTCTGTGCCAGTCGTTTGTAGCAACGGCCACTTTTCTGGAAGTCCAAGATGGCTTCCTGCGCCTCGAACACCGACCGCTGAGCGACATTGATCATGCCTAACTGATAGAAGACCTCGGCAGTAGGCAGAGGACTGGTGGCATCAGTCTCCACATCGGGTAAAAGGCCTGAGATGCCGTTCTGGTGATAATCGAGCATATGGTCCAAAAGCATGCCGCGCATCGCCAAGGCAAGATTCTGCACCGTCACGCCAATTTGGTTGTTAGGCTTTTCGACGTTGATTGTCTCAAGTATGCGGTTCCATTGCTGGTGACGGGCCATGAAGTCATATTGCATCACCTTCTCTGCCCTGAAATTGCTGTTATTCCAAACAAGCCACCCCATGACAACAGCCACAAATAGGAAGATTGAAGATTGAAGATTGAAAATTGAAGATTGAAGATTGAAAATTGAAGATTGAAAATTGAAAATTCTTGCTCTGGCAAGCGTCCCTGCGGGCCGAGCGGAAGATTGAAAATTCTTATTTTGAACCGAGTGCGACTTTGTGTTTTTTGTTTGCAAAAAATGGTGGAAGACACAGGCAAGGAGTGCGAGGACGAAGACGGAAAGAGCAGCAGCCCAAAGCAGGGTCGGAAACACTGTCGGGTAACGATGGTAATGTATGCCGAACCATAGTTTTTCGGCTGGCACCGGGATATAAGATGCCAGAATAAAAAGCATGACAGCCAAAAGGACGAACACCCCAAAATACCAAAGCGAGGTGAGGGGAGACGCCGACCGTTGCTTCCCCTTGAACCATGGGGCCTGCAAAAGGAAGAACAGCACGCAGACAGGTCCCACCATCCAATAGAGTATGGGAATGGCCGCTATGAGAGAAATGCGGCGCACCCAACCGCTTGGCAACCTGTCAAAACTCCAGGAAGCGAGAAGTGTGAGCAAGACAGCCCAGACTCCGCCCAGCAGTGCATTCTCGTCGAGCAGGAAGAGCCAGAGCAGAAACGATGGAACAAAGCTCAGCCCATAGAGCCATCCCCCACCCTGTCCTGTCGTTTGGCTCGTCCTTGAACAGGCCTGCCGAAGCGTCAGGAGCTGCACCAACGAAAGCAGAAGGGCGATGATGGCAGCCCCCACCCAGGCAAAAAGGAAAAACTGTGTGCAGAATCGTCCCAACAGGTCGGAAAGGCCACCTGGCAGTTTGACAATCTCCCACACATAGTTGCTATCGAAGAAGAAAAGTTGATACTGCTCCTGATAATGCAGATGATGCGGATAGGCCAATCCGAAAAAGAGGAGGACCGCCACACCGAAAAGGAGCGTGCATATAGTACGAATAATCTTCATTTAACTATTTGTCAAAAACCCGACTGAACTCTTCTACACTGATTTTAACAGGTTCAACCATGAATTCCGGTCGGTTGTAACTCTTCAGCAGGCTGACATGCAGTTCAGGGTCTTCCTGCGGCATAAGGAAGGCCTTCCCCACTTTTCCGTTGTTGAAATAGGCAAAATAGACACGGCTGTAGTTGTCATCGTCACGTCGGCTGGCACACATGATCCAATGTCCGTTGCTCGACCATGAGGGATAACTATCTGAATAGTGCTCGCTGTTGAGGAGAGTGAGGTCGATGGCCGAAGCGGTTTCTGCAGTGAGGGCAGTGCCGGCATATTGGTCCATCGGGATACAGACGATGTCGGCATCATGATGCCTGCTATGGAAACAGCCATACTGCCCCAGGGCAAACAGCAGGTATCGGCCATCGGGGCTGATGCGTGGCAGGGTGACGCTCTTATCTGCCGATGCGGCATCATACACCAACTCTTCTTCTCCGAAGCCATGCGATGCCAGGTCAAACGAACGCCGATAGAGATTGTATTGTATTTTAGGGTAGGTGGTTCGGATGTCCTTGTCGCGCATCTCTTCAGGAAGCGGAACAGACTTGCAGTAATAGAGGTATTTGCCATCGGGCGACCAGGTAGGATACACCTCCAACAGTGTCGAATCGTTGCTGACAATGCTCACCGAGTCGGTCTCCACATCGTAGAGAATCAAATCACTGGCTTCATCATAAACCTCTATTTTGTTGGGATTTAACGTATGAAAACCCTGCCGTGTCTTGTTGGTCGAGAATGCTATCAACTTGGCGGTGGGATGCCAAGCCGGATAGACCCCCCCGGAGATGGTATAGTCGCGCTTCATATTGACTCTTGAGACCTTGCCATCGTTCACAATCACGGTGCCGGCATTGGAGAGACGCACATGAAAGAGCATGTTGTCGGTCTTGTAGTTCTGATAACTGTGACAGTTGATGCACTGGCCTATTTTATTGTTATTCATGGTGATCTCGTTGTTGAAGATTTGTGTCTCTTCAAACGAGGTAAGGTTGCGTTGGGCGATTTCCATATATGTCCAAGCCACATACGATGGTTCGATGAGGCGATACGACACATAGTCATCGATAGGCTGTTCGGCCACATGTATTTCAAACGGGTTGAATGACAGCCATTCGCCCTCTTTGCGTCCCCAGACCTCCACCTTGATACTCTTGCCCTTCGATGCATCAAGCATGGCGTGCCACTCCGACTCGGATATCTGCACCTTCACACCGTTGCCGTAAGTCTGCTGTTGGCCATCGGGCGTAGTGAGACGCGCCACGCACTCATCAAATTCGTCAGCAGGTAGCATGAAGTTGAGGGGCGCAATGTTGCAAGGCACGGTGACGTTGCAATAATCAGGAAAGATGGCAGGCAAGCACTTGGCCTCTTTGGAAGTAGAAGGCACATCGGGGTGATGCACACACGATGCCAAAAGCACGATCACGGCAACAGCCAGAAACTGAAAATAGGTGAGAATATATCTTTTCATTGTTTACTTATGAATGAACGTCGTTTCCAATATTGCCAGAAATATTTAAAGGTTTTCTTCCGAAGATGTTGTACCACCAATAGGTGTCTCCAAATTCATTACGCATTTCTTCGCCTACCGTTTTGATTTTCACACCAGGCTTTGCCATGCTTTCCAGGGTCGCCCAGAACTTTTTGTAACGTTCATAAACGGACTGCTCAACGGGGAGCATCATACGCTTTTCTTCCGGATGCTTGTCCATATACAAGATATAAGCCTCCATCGCGTGCAAGGGAAACTCCTCGTCGAGGTGCAACTTCACATAGTTGCGCAGCGAAGGCCAGAAACGACGTGAGTCACAACGTAACATGGCATAGAACAAGGCCTGTTCCGAAGCCACTTTACTATCAGATTCGTACCAGAGGCTGATGCCATTGACAAGATAACTCTCGCTGTCCTCAACGCCAGTAATCTCATCGGGATAGCATTTTTGCAGTTCCTTGATCTTTGCTGTGACAGGAGCAGGCTGCCAATTGCCGTAAAATGGGCGATGGTGCAATATAGTGGTATAGCGTTCCACCAGTTTTTCATCCCCGACAGCCAGGGCACAGCGAGCAAGCGTCTTCAGGTAGAAGGGTGAGAAGCCAGCTTGAATGGCGTTTTCAAAATTCAGGCGGATGGCTTCATTGATCATACCGTAGTTATAATAGACCAAAGGTGATGCGATGTCCAAAAGGGTGACGTGGAGCGTGTCGGGATTGTTGATGTCTGCGGCATCGTTGCCAAGTTTAAAGGAACGTTCGAGCAATCCACCTTCGTTCATCAGGGCGATATTCTTGAGAAATACCATCGTGCTCGTTGGCTTCTTGTTATTTTCAGCTATATCAAGCATCTCCTTCCAACTGTCATCAGAAGCCAAACGCACCATGCGCATTTCATCGATATAGTTCCGATCGTGGAACATGAGCGATGAGGTAAAGATGACACCTGCGGCAACACACAACACGGGGACGAGCCACTGGACCTTTGGTCGTGCCTTTACCAGATACTTTCCACATAGCGAAATGAGCACAGAGACAGCAGCAAGCACCCAGAACGGTATGGAAAGATGTTTGCTTGAATCCATTGGGGTTTCAAAACGAGGAAATCCTGCCAGCATGACATCGTCGAATTTCAGATTCGAATATAACTGAGTATGCCAGATACTGGCGGTAAAGACAAGCAGCAACAAGCCCAAAAACTCACGCCAGGTAATTTTATCGGCAAGCGCCAAGCATAACACAAAGAGCAAAGCAAACCACCCAAGCACGGGATAGATGCAAACGGCAATCAGGTACCAGACAAGATGCCATTTGCGTGGCGTACAACGTGCAGCCCACAATAGGAGCAGCATGATGAGATATCCTACCGACTGCGAGAACCAATAGCCCCTGACAGGGAAGATATAAATCCAATAGCCCAAATCGACAATCGATGTGAGCAGACAGGCAATCGGCAGGAGCATCAGTGCTTTGGCACTTCTTTGTAAACGGAATGCCTTGGCACCCACAAAGAAAATACCCGCCCATATAGCGGCCATCATACCAGCACCAAAGGCCGGATGACAAAAGAACTGTGTGAGCCAGGCTCCCACATACCGCATCAGGCCAAATGGCTTCGACATGAGGGTATGGAAGAAGGGTGCTCCGAAAATGAATTCGGAACGGTCGTGTGCCGTATAAAGCACCTCTTGGTTGATGTGTAATATATATGCGACAAATGCAATGAAAGCCAACAGGCTTACACAGAGGATGGCCTTGGAGACTTTGTTTGAGGTGTTCATTTCCATAGATAAAGAAAACTGACTTTATTTCGATGCAAATTTACATAAAATTGAAACATTCTCCAAATTTTTACAAACAGTTGTGGAAATTCCACCTTATTTATAATATATGATCATTTACTCAAGTTTCTGGTGTTAAATGTTTCGGGAGTTAAAAGGGAGTTAAAAGGAAGTTAAAGGGGAGTTAAAGGGACGTATGTATGTTTGTTTCGGGAGTTAAAGTGGAGTTCTCCCTCGCCCCCGGCCTGCGGCCTCCCCCTCTCGGGCAGCTAATCTTTACACACAAGTCTGTATCTGTCTGAACTACAATAAATTAAAAAAACGCTTCGCTTAAGAAAAAGAAATAAAAAGTTTGAAAATATCTTGTTTATGAAGAAATAAAAAAACGCAAGCGTTTCTGAAAAAGGAAGAAAAAAAAGGTGCGAACAAAAGTTGCCCTGTACTGATTTTGGATGAC
>JAFZSL010000026.1 GCA_017619375.1 Prevotella sp.
GGGTCCCACCTCTTCCCATCCCGAACAGAGAAGTTAAGCCCGCCTGCGCCGATGGTACTGCAATGCAATGCGGGAGAGTAGGTCGCCGCCTCCTTTAGAAGACAGCCCCGTCGCTCATCGAGCGGCGGGGCTTTGTCGTTTCCGGGGGAGATAGGGGGAGGAGCAAGTAGGATTTCCTTCTCGCTCCTATGCTATTTTTGTTTTTTAAGTATCAGTGTCTTGGGCACTTTGACACGCTTACTGTTGATGTATATTTTGTATGGGCTACCTTCAAGATGTTTCATTGTGATGTTGCCATCGTTGTCTTCAGTTAACGTTGCCGTGAAGTCTTCACTGCCATAATCATTGATGACCGATATTTCTGCCGTATCGTCACTCACTCGTTTGCAATCGATGATTAGCCATTTTAGGTCGTTATCCTTTGAACCAAAATAACCTGCCACCTCTCCATAGATATCGTCTCCTGGAATCTTCACTGTGGAATTGTCCACATCCAAATACAGGCATATATGGTATTCTTCATTGACATATTTGCCCTTTAAGTTCTGAGCGTGGGATACGACCGACAGACATGCCATCAAAATCGTTATACAGATGATTTTCTTTCTCATATCGTGGTTTTTGCAGCAAAGATAATTGTTTTATGTCATTTAGAAACCAACTCTTCCAAAAAACTTTTGGCAATTATCCATTTTTTTATTTTTTTATAGTACCTTTGCATGCGTTATATTAGTTTTTCAAATGGGAAAAGAATTGTTATCTCCCGACTATGTTTTCGAGTCTAGTTGGGAAGTTTGCAATAAGGTTGGAGGTATTTACACCGTTTTGTCTACAAGGGCAAAAACACTTCAAGAGCAATACCGTGACCGTATCTTGTTTATTGGACCTGACTGTTGGCATGAAAAAAAATGCCCATATTTTCTTGAGGACGTCGAATTGTTCTCCGATTGGAGAAAAGCAGCTTGTGAAGCAGGTTTGAAATTGAGAATAGGGCGATGGTACGTACCTGGTGCTCCCATTGCCATATTGGTCGATTTTGAATGTTTCTATGCAGAGAAGGATGAAATCTACGCTCGTGCATGGGAACTGTTTCAAGTGGATAGCTTGCACGCCTACGGAGATTATGACGAGGCCTCAATGTTCTCGTATGCTGCAGGAAAAGTGGTGGAAAGTTTCTGCTTGTTCTATCTTGACCCAAGCAAAAAAGTGATTTACCATGCCAACGAGTGGATGACGGGACTGGGGCTGTTGTATATTCGTCATCGCATGCCCTATATAGCAACGCTCTTCACCACCCATGCAACAAGCATCGGAAGGAGTATCGCTGGCAATAACAAGCCACTTTATGACTATCTCTTTGCTTACAATGGAGACCAGATGGCACGAGAACTCAATATGGAGAGCAAGCATTCCATTGAGAAGCAAACTGCCAAATATGTGGACTGTTTCACCACTGTCAGTGACATCACGGCCAAGGAATGCCTTGAGTTGCTTGACAAACCTGTGGACAAAGTGCTCCCCAACGGCTTTGAAAACAATTTCGTGCCAAAAGGGGCGGAATTCACCAAGAAACGCAAATTGGCAAGGAAGCGCCTGGTGGATGTAGCCAATGCCCTCTTGGGTAGTGACTTGGATGATGACGTGCTCATCGTCTCCACAAGTGGAAGGTATGAGTTCAGAAACAAGGGGGTTGATGTGTATATCGAGGCCATGAACCGCCTCTTGCGTGATAAAAACCTCAAGAAGCAGGTGCTTGCCTTCATTGAAGTGCCTGGTTGGGTGGGGGAACCAAGAAAAGATCTGGTGGAAAGAATGAAGAGTGGCTTGAAATATGACACGCCACTTGAAGTGCCCCTTATCACTCATTGGTTGCACAATATGAGCCACGACAATGTGATGGGAATGCTCAAATTCCTTGACATGTGGAACAGAAAGGACGACCATGTGAAATTGATCTTCCTGCCGTGCTATCTTACAGGAGACGATGGTGTCTTCAACATGACCTATTATGACCTCGTGCTTGGAAATGACCTTTGCATCTATCCTTCATATTATGAACCATGGGGATACACGCCGTTGGAGGCCATTGCCTTCAAGGTGCCGTGCATCACGACCGATCTTGCCGGTTTCGGCCAATGGGCCAACACGGTCAAGGGAGGACACAGTGAAATCATCGACGGAGTAAAGGTCATACACCGAACAGACTACAACTATTCGGAGGTGGCCGACAACATCAAGGACACCGTATCGGAATTCTCTGCTTATTCCAAGGAAATGATAGCAAAGGCAAGGGCCAATGCTGATAAACTTTCCAAAAAAGCGTTGTGGAGTCATTTCATCACCTATTATTATGAGGCATACCACATCGCATTGGTGAGGGCAGCAGAGAGAATAGCATCGCAATCAACAACAACGTAACGTTATAATTTTAGTGAGAATGAAAATTAAAGCAGACTATGCAAACGTTCCCCAGTGGAAGGAAGTTTTGGTGAAGTCACGTCTTCCCGAACAACTGAAATGCTTGGATGAACTGGCCCACAACATGTGGTGGGCTTGGAATTATGAGGCAAGAGACTTGTGGAGAAGCCTCGATGAAGAATTGTATGAAGAGGTGGAGCACAATCCTGTCCTTTTGCTTGAAAGACTGAGTTATGAGAGAAAGGAGGAACTTGTCAAGGACAAGGCAATCATGGCACGTGTGAAAGAAGTCTATGCCTTGTTCCGCAAATATATGGATGTAAAACCCGATTCGTCGCGCCCGTCTGTTGCTTACTTCAGTATGGAATACGGCATCAACCAAGTGCTCAAGATTTATTCCGGAGGCCTTGGAATGCTTGCCGGCGACTACCTTAAGGAAGCTTCCGACAGCAACGTCGACATGTGTGCTGTGGGATTCCTCTATAGGTTTGGCTATTTCAAGCAGTCGCTTTCCATGGACGGACAGCAGATTGCTAACTATGAGGCTCAGAACTTCAACGCACTGCCCATCGAGCGTCAGCTGGATGCAGAAGGCAATCCGTTGGTGGTGGACGTGCCTTACATGAACTATCAAGTGCATGCTTATGTGTGGCGAGTCAATGTGGGACGCATCCCTCTTTACTTGCTTGACACGGACAATGAGATGAACTCAGAGTTTGACAAACCTATCACTCACTCCCTCTATGGTGGAGACTGGGAGAACAGACTCAAGCAAGAGATCCTTCTTGGCATCGGTGGTATGCTCACCCTCAAGAAATTGGGCATCAAAAAGCAAATCTACCATTGCAATGAAGGTCATGCCGCACTCTGCAACCTCCAACGCTTGTGTGACTACGTGCGTGAAGGCATGTCATTCAACCAGGCTCTTGAACTTGTACGTGCCTCCTCGCTCTACACTGTACACACCCCGGTTCCCGCTGGCCACGACTATTTCGACGAGGCGATGTTCGGGAAGTACATGGGAGGCTATCCCGCTATGCTTGGACTCACTTGGGATGAGTTCATCGGCATGGGACGCCAGAACCCGGAAGACCATTCCGAGCGTTTCTGTATGTCTATCTTTGCTTGCAACACTTGCCAGGAAGTCAATGGAGTGAGCAAGCTGCACGGATGGGTGAGCCAGAAGATGTTCGCACCTATCTGGGCCGGATATTATCCTGAGGAAAACCATGTTGGGTATGTCACCAATGGCGTGCATTTCCCAAGTTGGGCGGCTACGGAGTGGAGACAGCTCTATGCTAAGTATTTCGATAAGAAATTCATGGGAGACCAGAGCAACGAAAGCATCTGGCACGCCATTTACAATGTGCCTGATGAAGAAATCTGGGCTACACGCATGGCGTTGAAAAACAAACTGGTGGACTACATCCGCGACAAGTTCCGCGAGACATGGCTAAAAAACCAGGGTGATCCATCGCGTGTCGTTTCCCTGCTCCAAAAAATCAATCCCAATGCGTTGATGATTGGTTTCTGCCGTCGTTTCGCAACATACAAGAGGGCACATTTGCTCTTCACCGACCTTGAAAGGCTTGCCAAGATCGTCAACAACCCGGAGCATCCCGTGCAGTTCATCTTCTCAGGAAAGGCTCATCCCGCCGACGGAGCTGGGCAAGGACTCATCAAGCGCATCTTTGAAATCAGCCAGAAACCTGAATTCCTTGGAAAGATCATCTTCCTCGAGGATTATGATTTCCGCCTTGCCAGAAGGTTGGTCTCAGGTGTCGACATCTGGATGAACACCCCGACTCGTCCACTTGAGGCTTCAGGTACATCAGGCGAGAAGGCTGAGATGAACGGTGTCGTCAACCTCTCCGTGCTCGACGGATGGTGGCTTGAGGGCTACAGGAAGGGAGCCGGTTGGGCGTTGACAGAGAAACGCACTTATCAAAACCAGGGATACCAAGATCAACTTGATGCCGCTACCATTTACGGATTGCTGGAGAACGAAATCATTCCTCTCTACTACAATACCAGCAGCAAAGGATACAGTGAAGGCTGGATTCAAGTCATCAAGAATTCTATCGCAACGATTGCTCCGCATTACACCATGAAACGTCAGCTTGACGACTACTACTCGAAATTCTACTGCAAGTTGGCTGAGCGTTCAGAACTCTTGCATAAGGACAGCAACCTTATGGCAAAGGAAATCGCCTATTGGAAGGAAACGGTTGCTGAAAGATGGGATTCCATCAAGGTGGTGAACAAGGAAAGCAACATTGACGATGCCGCTGAGACCGGCGTGGAGTTCAAAGTGAAATATGTCATCGATGAAGCTGGACTCGACGATGCCGTAGGATTGGAATTCGTCACACTCAAGGCTGATGCCAATGGTGAGGAGCACATAGCAAAAGTGTATTCTTTCCAACTTGTCAACCGTGAAGGCAACTTGTATACTTTTGAATGCAAAATCACTCCGGACAAGGCAGGCACCTTCAAAACTGGTGTTCGCATGTTCCCGAAGAATGAAAAACTTCCCATTCCACATCGTCAGGACTTCTGCTACGTCAGGTGGATTTAGGATATTACCCTTCAAAGGAAAACCCCGGCTCTCAAGGCCGGGGCTTTCTTTTGGCATTTGCTCAATGTGTTTCTATTAACGGGTGCAAGCCCCGAACGAGTCCTTGTAACGGGAATCGTACAGCCTATGGAGTGGTCCTTCGCGAGGTGGAATCAAAAAGGAAGCCGGCGGAATAATTGATGTAAAACCTAAAGGGAAAAACGTATGTATCCCAATCTGTGCATTCCATGGTGTACAAAAAAGAAGACCGCTCAAAAGGCGGTCTTCTCTATCTTGTAGTGAATGTGTCTTAGAAGTTGTAGTAGAGACCGAAGGTGATGTTGCGACCATCAACGTCGACACCCCAAACATCAGTCTTGCTTTTGAAGTTGTTGTCTTTGAGATGCTGATAACCGATGAAACCGACATGGGTCACGAAACTCAAATTACCTCCAAGATTCACGGCAACTCCTGGCTTCAAGCCAACCTCGAAACCATCAACGTCGTATCCAGCATTGTAAGAGTGAGAATAGCCGATGCTGCCGTCAACAAAGACGTTCACCACCTTGTTGTTGGTGAAGGTATAACGAGCATAGGGATTGATGGTGATGGTTTTCTTACCACCATCTGTAGCGCCTTCCCAACCGAAAGCAATACCAGCTGCCCAATTGTCGTTGAGATTATAGCCAATCTCAGGGACAAACTTGAAAACTGTTGCATCGTCGTTGTCGTCGCTGGCATTATAGACACCAACGCCACCGCCAATGTAAGCTTGTGCGTTCACACCAAGAGCCATTACGGCTGCTACCAAGGTCATAAAAATCTTTTTCATCTTTTTACCAGATTTTAAATGAAACAATTGCTGCCATGCTTGATTCCACTTCCTATGGCGTCATATATGCCATGGCAGTCGTTATCCTAATTCGCTGCAAAGGTAACGCAATTTCACAAATCACAAAAAAAAATCACCTCTTTTTTAGCCATCCACTGTTAATGAAACTTAAATTTGTCCCATTCCGCCACCTTTTTTACTCAAAAGTGTAATCGATGTGATTTCCTATGCTACACCTTTATTATAATATAGAGTACAAAAGAAGGTTTCATCCGTCAAGAATATATCATGGTTTTCCGTACAGTAGTTGACATCCCGCCATTGGCCTTTTCCATCGCCCCATGTGAGGAGATGCTCTTTGTCGGGTCATGTTTTGCCGACAGCATAGGTAGAAGGTTTCAAGAAGAGAATTTCCAGGTTGTGGTCAACCCTTATGGGGTGATGTACAATCCTGCCAGCATCATGCATACCGTAAATCGTTTCCTGCATGAGTCAGGGAGGATATCCCCCAAGGTCGTGGTCTTCACATTGGGTACAAACCATGTATACGTGCTCAAGGAGACGGGTGAAATAGTGGACAATTGCCTGAAACGTCCCCAAAAACTGTTTGATGAACGGATATTGTCTGTGCAAGAGTGTTGTGAATATCTGACCAAGGCGGTCGGGTTGCTTAAGGATGCCATCCCGGAAGTGAAGGTGATGGTGACAGTCAGCCCCATCAGGTATGCCAAATATGGTTTCCATGGCAGTGCGATTTCCAAGGCAACCCTTCTTCTTGCCGCCGAACAGTTGAAAAAGGAATGGCAAGGTGTCGTGGACTATTTCCCGGCATATGAGATTGTCAACGATGAGTTGCGTGACTATCGGTTCTATCAACCAGACATGATACATCCCTCACCACAGACCATAGAATATGTATGGGAGAGGATGGTGGAAAGTTGTCTGAGCGATGAAGCAAGAGATTTCCTAAAAGAATGGAAACCCATCAAGGAAGCTTTGGCGCACCGCCCATTCCACCCTGATTCTGAAGAATACAAGGCGTTTCTTGGAAAGACGATGGAGAAGATGGAGTTATTGAGGGCGAAATACCCCCAAATGCCATTGAGGTAGCGGTTTATTCGTAGTGGTAATCCTGTTCTATGGAGTCCCAATAGGAATTGTCGCTAAACACTTTGGAGGAACCTTTCTCAAACTTGATGTCATACAAGTTGTCTCCTTTCTCGGAAATGGTGGCCTTGAACATCTGCCCAGTCACTTTTGAACCGGATTCCACCTTGTAACTATGTGTGCCACTCACTTGCACGGCATTCCCCTCTACGGGTGTGATTTTTACCACAACAAGGCTTCCCTTTTCATAGATGTTGCCTTCAAAGTGCTCGTCGAAGTATTCGTCGCAAAAAGATTCCAGCATGCTGGTATAGAAATTCTTGGAACGAGGGCTGTCGGAGCTTTCTGTTGATTCATCCTCTTCATCAAGGGAATCTTCACTGGAGATGATGAATGTGTCGTCCAAATTCAATTTTTTCTTGATTTCATCGCACGAAATCAAGAAAAAGCCCATTGCCAAGAGGAGGGTCAAATGTTTGATGTTCATATTTCGTTAATTACGCCAGGTTAAAAGAAACGATGAAAAAGGTGATGAACTCTTTTCCTTAGCGCTTACAAAAATAGTCATTTTTTTCTTAAATACCATTCAATATGTGATGAAAAATGAAAAAACATGTCGTTTTTCATGAAAAATGAATAACTTTGCATGTGGAAACAGAATCCTGGCTTGTCGCTGGCACCAAGGGTGCGAGAGGAAAGTCCGGGCAGCATAGGGCGTCCCACTTCTGAAAATGGAAGCTGTTGGTGACAGCAGGCTAAGGCAGAAGAAAACAACCGCCTTCCTTCGGGAGGCAAGGGTGAGAAGGTGGTGTAAGAGACCACCAGCTGGCGGGTGATCGTCAGGCTGTGTCTGCTGGGAGCTGCAAGTTTGTGTATACCATCGACTGAGGGTTGCCCGCCCGAGTTCATGCGATGGAGGGTAGAACGCTTGAGCCTCGGGGTGACCCGGGGACTAGACAGATGACAGGCTCTGAGGTGGAAACACTTCTAGACAGAACCCGGCTTATAGGGATTCTGCTTCCTTTTTCATTCATGCCATTCCAATAATGGTTCTTATCTGAATTCAGCTATGACATTAGGAAAAATGCTGACCTTCTTCAAGGAGGATATTTGGAAAATCAAGGAAGGCGATGTCTCGGCTCCGGTCTTGTTTCTAATCAATGTGGTCAGGACTATCGTGTTGGCCATCAGGAGTTTTGTCGATTCAAGAATCGCCAGGACGGCGGCAGCGCTCTCTTTCTCCACCATGCTGGCCATCGTGCCCATGGTGGCCGTGGTGTTTGCCATCGCAAGAGGATTCGGGGTGTCGAAGCATATCGAGGAGTGGTTTACCGATGTGCTTTCCAGTCAGCCGCAGGTGGCTGAGGCCATCATTGGCTTTGTCAACTCCTATCTTGTCAATGCCAAAAGTGGAGTCATCCTGGGTTTTGGATTCGTAGTCATGTTATACACCGTCATCATGCTCATTAGCAATGTGGAAATGGCTTTCAACGACATCTGGAAAGTGAAGAATTCCCGTGGGGTGATGAGCACTATCATCGACTATGTCGCTTTCTTCTTCCTGCTTCCCATTGTCATCACCCTCACTTCTGGCGTCTCCCTTTTCGTGACGGCCATGTCAGGACAAATGGGAGAGTTTGTAGCACCTGTATTCAGGGTGGTCATCGCCTTGTCGCCCTATGTGATCATGTCGGTCATATTCATCTTGGTCTATATGCTCATGCCCAACACGAAGGTGTTTTTCTCCAGTGCTGTTGGCCCTGGCATCCTGGCGGGTGTGGCCATGCAGCTTTTGCAATTGCTCTACATCCATTCCCAGTTGTGGGTGACCAGCTACAATGCCATTTATGGCTCTTTTGCTGCTTTGCCGCTCTTCATGCTATGGATACAGTTTTCGTGGATCATATGCCTTTTCGGGGTGCACTTGTGCTACACCCGTCAGAATATGGAGCAATTGCTGCCCACGCCATACAACGAAAAGATAGGGGAGAAGGACAAGATGGTGCTATCCGCCATATTGCTCGCCCATATCTGCAAACGTTTCGCCCATGCGGAGGGGGCTTGCACCCCCTTGCATCTGAAGAAGGTGACTGGCATCCCCACCCATGTCGTAGTGGAATTGCTGGAACAACTGTCAAAAGGTCACTTGGTCATCAATATTGGTGGTGACAAGGATAGCGAACCTGCTTTCATGCCTCGTGAAGACATAGCCAACATTACCGTGGGGGAGATGGTGGATAGATTGGACAACATCGGCTCTTGGCCGATATTCGGAACTGACGTGGATGCCATGGCAAAAAATCATCCCAACTGGCGCCATGCATTGTCCATCCGGCAGAAGTATATCGATGAGTTAAAGACGGTGCGGATCACCGATCTTGAAATTTCATGACATCGGCGATATATCGTTCTATGGATTCGTTGTTCAGGCGGCTCATCTTCCATTTCTGGATCAAGATGGTGACGATGTAGTAGATGGCGCACAGCACCAGACCGCAACCACAGGCCATCAGTGCATTGGACAGGGTGGTCTTGAAGAAGGCTGCCACGATGAATGGGATGAGGAAGATGATGGAGTAGATGGTGTATTTCTTGCGTAGGGATTCCGCATTGTCGATGACGGCTTGCTTGTAGAACATGTAATCGTCAAATTCGTCTTCTGTCACCCCATAGTCTTCCAAACGGGGAAAACCTGCATCATTGTTGTGTTCGTAAATGATTTTACGAACGCGATGCTCCATGTCGTCGATGATGATTTCCATAATTGTTTTGCTTTTCATTGCGAAGATACATCAAAAAGATGATTCTGACAAATAAAATTTTGTCTAATTCAAAAAAAAGTGTAATTTTGCCGCTCTATAACCAACATGTTCTAAAAATGGAATTACCAGACTTCATGTCATATGCTGACAAATTCTCTGCCAAGGGATTTGTTGAGAAAATATCCAGAATTGCCAAAAGGGCTGGCTCAAAGCTCGTTTATGCATCACTGGTGTTGTTCTACACACTCCAAAGCAAGGAAGTGTCATACAAGGACAAGGCGATGATCATCGGGGCGCTGGGGTATCTCATCAGCCCGCTTGACGTCTTGCCTGATGCCATTCCCATCGTGGGCCTTTCCGACGACTTGACCGTGCTCTTGTTTGTCATCAATAAAATTTGGGTGGAAGTTCCCGACGAAGTGAAAAACAAGGCAAAGGAAAAACTCTCCGATTGGTTTGATGAAGACGAATTGGAGGAAGTGGAGAAATTCATTGAAGAAAAGCTTCTCTCGCAGGAAAAGGAAGATTCTGAAGAAATAGAAGAGAATTGAAAACCGTCACAAAGATGAAATCCGCGGAATGCACAAACATTCCGCGGATTTCATATATTTGCATTTCAAACGTTTTAATAGAACAGCAAGGAGAGCAGGTAGGCCACCAGGGTGGAGGTGATGACACAAATCAAACCAGGCATCATGAACGAGTGGTTCAATAGGTACTTGCCTATCACCGTGGTGCCGGAGCGGTCGAAGTTCACCGTGGCGATGTCGCTGGGATAGTTGGGGATGAAGAAGTAGCCATAGACGGATGGTAAGACACCAAGCAGCACGGGGCCTGGGATGCCAAGTGCGTAGGCAAGTGGCAGCATGGTCACCACAACGGCACCTTGAGAGTTGATAAGGACGGAGACAAGGAAGAATGCAAAGGCTATGGCCCAGGGATATGCCGTCACTAATCCACTCAGCATCGTCTTCATCTCTTCCATGTAGTTGTCGAAATAAGTGTTGGCCAACCAAGCGATGCCATAGATGGCCACGACGGCCACCATGCCGCTCTGCCATACCGCTCCTGCCACGGCCTTCTTGGGACTGGCCTTGCAGAAGATGATCATCAAGGCAGCGGCACAAATCATCACGATTTGGATGACAAGATTCATGGCTAATGGCTGGTCTTTCTTTTCTGTAGCGTTTTCTACAACAATGCCGGCTTTCACCAATTGGTCGGTTTTCATATCCAACTCGGCAGCAGGGGAGATGGGGATGGTGATCATTTCTTGCTTATGCACCTCTTCGCCTTTTTCCATCACTGTGACTACACGAGCAGTGTCAATGCTTGTGGCTGTGAATTTCACACTCTTGGCATTGTCCACTGCTACGGTTTTAGGATAGGATGGAAGAAGGTTGACCTTGAACACAGAGGCCATACTGATGGTTACAATGATCAGAAGCGCTCCAAAGAAAATGTATACTGCACGTTTTGAATCAGCGGAAATCTTCTTGTCGAGCGTGGTGGCGTTTCCACCATAGATGTATTCATACTGGGCAGGGTCTTTCAACTTGGCTTGGAAAGCCGGGTCCTTGTCCAAATCCTTGCCACGTCTGTACGAGGCGGCTGCAGCGGCCATCAAACCGCAGATGCATGCAGGAATGCTCACCATAAGTACCTGGGGGATGGTGATGTCGAAACCATTGGCGTTTGATATGGCTACAAAGGATACCACTGCTGCAGCAATGGGGGAGCAGGTGATGCCTACCTGGGAAGCAATACTGGCCACTCCGCAGGGACGCTCGGGACGGATGCCTTTCTTCAAGGCGATGTCGCAAATGATGGGCATCAAGGTGTAAACCACATGGCCAGTTCCTACCAACACGGTGAGGAAGAAGGTACAGAGAGGAGCAAGGAAGGTGATGCGGTCGGGATGCTTGCGAAGCATCTTCTCTGCAATTTGTATCAACCAGTCCATGCCACCTGATGCCTGCATGACGCCGGCGCAGGTCACGGCGGCGATGATGATGTAGATTACGTCGGTCGGCGGCGTGCCGGGTTTCAGATGGAATCCGAAAACCAACAATGCCAGTCCGATGCCGGAAATGGCTCCGAGGGCAAGGCTGCCATAGCGTGAGCCTACCCACAACGCTCCCAATACGATGAGGAGCTGGATAATCATGGTAATTGTCATAGTATTGTGTGTGTTAAATGAGAATCAAAGGTGATTTCTTTGCTTTAGGTGCAAAAATAAGTTTTTTTTTTGTGATGAGCAATTTTTGGCTGCCTTTTTTGTCGTTTATCTGTTTTTTTATCTTTTTCCTTTGAAAAAGGCCAGCATCATCTCACGGCATTCCGTTTCAAGTATGCCGGACTTGACGGTGGCTTTGGGGTGTAGGGCGCGAGGGGCGAAGAGGCGGTAGCCACGCTTCTCGTCAGGAGTGCCATAGACGATGCGGCGTATGTGAGCCCAACCAATGGCGCCCGCGCACATCACGCAAGGCTCCACCGTGACATATAACGTGCAGTCCTCGAGGTATTTCCCCTGTAGTTCGTTGGCGGCGGACGTGATGGCCTGCATCTCCGCATGGGCCGTCACGTCGTGCAACCGTTCCGTGAGGTTGTGGGCTCGAGCGATGATGCGCCCTTGGCACACAATGACGGCACCGATGGGTATCTCGCCTTCTTCACCTGCCTTGGCGGCTTCCGCCAAGGCCTTCCTCATGAACATCTTGTCGTTTTCCTGTTGTTCTTGCATCGTGGTGATGCGGTTGTCGCACTTGTCGTTGTCGTTCATGGTGTGATGGGTTTGATGGATTTGAACTTTTTCCAGGTCTTGGCTTTCTTGTATGCATCCACGCTTTCAGCCGGAACAAAAAGGGGTACTTTTTTGATGTCTGTGGACTTGTATTCTGGTGGGTAGCCGGCGAGGCAAACCACCTTTGAGAGTCTTTCGCATTTGTAGAAGGGAGTGCTCCCAAGTTTGGTTAAGAATGTGGGAAGGGTGATTTCCACAATATTGATGCAGCCACGGAAGGCATCGTCTCCTATGATGCCAAGCTTGCGTGGAAGAACCATGGATGACAGGCTGATGCAGTCGCGGAAGGCCTCCTTTTCTATGGTGGTGAGGTTGTCGGGCATTTCCACGGTCAATAGGCTGTTGCAGCCGCGGAAGCATCCTTTGGGTATGGCAGTCACCGCTTCCGGGACGACAAGGGTGTGGAGGGCCTTGCAATTCCTGAATGCTTCCGCTCCTATTGCTTTCACTGAAAGGGGCAATGAGAGCATGTTGAGTGAGCCACAATCAAAGAAGGCCGATTCTTGGATAAAGGACAACTGTTCTGGCAAGATGACAGTGGTCAATGTCGAACACCCTTGGAAACAGCTTTTGGGTAATGTGTTGATACTGCTGGGCAAGGTCATGCTCTGTAGTGACTTGCAGTTTTGGAAGATGCTGCTGCCAATCTCGCTTAGATGAATGGGCAGGCTTATTTCCGTCAGTTTCTTGCAGTCCATGAAAGCCTTGCTGCCTATGGAAATGATAGAGGCAGGCAGTTGGACGGATGTCAGGTTGCTGCAGTTTTCGAATGTCCCATTGGGCAGTTGTTGCAGGGGGGCATTGATAACGACGGATTCCAGGTGGTTGCAATTGGCAAAAGCGTATTCGCCGATGGTGGTCACTCGCCAGGGTAGGGATAGGGTGGTGATATTGGAGCCTGAGAAAGCATGGGCCCCGATGGTGGTGATGGTCTCGGGGAGGGTGATGTCGGAGAATGGTGTTAAGCTGAATGCATAAGGACCGATGTTTTCCAACGTGTTGGGGAAGGTGATGTTGCCAGTGACGCCTCTTGGGCAGAATTGCAGGGTGCTGCCTTGTTTGTCGTAAAGCAATCCGTCCAAGCTGGTGTGGTAGCGATTGTTTGCATCCACATCCACCAACCTTAACGAGTTGCCTCCACCTGGTATTCCGTTTTTCACTTTTGTGTCACGAGGGATGAACAACTCTGTCAAGGGGGTGTTGTCGAAACAGTTGGCTCCCAATGATTGCAACCCGTCTGGGAGGCGGATTTCCATGATTCCGCTGCCGGCGAACGCTTCATCGCCGATGCTGACAAGTTGCCGTGGCAAACGCAACCATGATAGTTTCCTGCAGTCTTTGAAGCATTGGTCGCCTATGGTTTCAAGAAAGGGTGACAAGGTGATGTGTTCGAGAGCCGGGCATTCCTGAAATGCTCCATTTCCTAACATACGCACTCCTTGGGGCATTTCCACCGTGTCGAGGATGCGGCAGCTGCAGAAAGCTTTTTCTTTTATCTCACGTATCTCGGCAGGCAGTCGGATGCTGCGTAGGTGGGAGAGGTCGTAAAAAAGTTCGTTTCCCACATAGTCGCGTCCCATCGATAATCCTGATGCGAATTTTGCGCGTGAGAGGTCCAGGTCGATGAAGTTGTCGATGTTTTTCCCTTTCTCGTTCACACATGAAAAGCGGTTGCAAATTTCTCTTATCGTTTTGACATCTTGGTAATTGATGGTGCCTTCCACGGTGAGGTGCCTCACCCTGCGTTGGATGTCGCTGTTGATGTGCTCTTTTAGAGTTCCGGAACGTTCCAAGTGGATACTCAGATGGTCGCCATCCATTCGTGGAAAGTCTGGTTGTCTTTTCTCTTCAACATGGCCGGTGCGACCGGGACGGTTATCTTGGGCAAAGGATTCGGGCGATAAGAGGGCGAACAACAGGAAAAGCCCTGCGAATAATCTGAATCTTATTTTCATATGTTCCTTTTTTATCACTACAAAAGTAGTCATTTTTTTTTAAAAGGAAAAAAGAACTGCAAATTAAGTAGTCTTTTCCCCTGTTTTATAAGTTGTATCGCTGCGTTGTTGTCTTGTTTTCACTCATTCCCGCCTTTTCACTTTCTCTTGCCTTCAAATAGTTAATATTTATAAACAAAGGAGCGTTATTTCTTTTGTTGGTTATTTTTTCGTTAATTTTGCACCCATATATGCATGTTTGTGACCAATGAAGAAATTTTTTATATTCACAATTGTTTTTTTTGTTGCTGAGTTCGCTGTTGCCAATCCTATCAAAATGCAGAAGGCAAAGGAGAAGGCATTGTCGTTCGTTCAGCAGAAACGGAAAGGCGTGCCCCAGATGAAGCTTGCTTATTGCCCAAACGCAGAGAAAGAAGATGCTTCCCTCTTCGTGTTCAACGTGGGCGACAAAAAAGGCTTTGTCATTGTGGCTGGAAATGGAGAGAATGAGGAAATCATGGGGTATGCTGACGAAGGAGAGTTTGATTATGCAACAATGCCGGAAAACTTCAAGGCTTGGGTTGACGGCGTTGCCGGTTCTGCGCGCATGCCAGGTTTCTTTGCCGTGAGAGCTACGCAACATCCTACCAATGTCATAGAGCCTTTGATTACCACTAAATGGGGACAACGTGCTCCCTTCAATAGTTCTTGTCCCGTCTTGTCGGGAGAGCAATGCCCAACTGGATGCACTGCCACAGCATTGGCACAGGTGATGAAATTCCATAGGTATCCGGAAGAAAGTACGACAGTCATTCCCAAGTACACCTACTCTTATGGGTCCACGAAAGTCACCATGCCAGCTTTGCCTGTCACCTCGTTTGATTGGGACAACATGCCGGATGAATTGAGTGAGGATTCTCCACAGGAATGTATAGATGAAGTTTCCAAGCTCATGCTTTATTGCGGACAGGCTACAGATATGAATTACAGCCCGTCGGGATCCGG
Source organism: Prevotella sp. (assembly GCA_017619375.1). Lineage (GTDB taxonomy): Bacteria > Bacteroidota > Bacteroidia > Bacteroidales > Bacteroidaceae > Prevotella. The sequence continues at coordinate 15,419 of JAFZSL010000026.1, forward strand.
AGCTTTCACTTACAAGATTCCAGAGCGTCTGCCTCTCTATTTTAATTATCCCAACACGATGCATTATGTTTATCGCCAATCCTATGACGAACAAGGGTGGGATGAACTTCTTGTAAGCGAACTTCTCAAAAGCCAACCTGTCATTTATACTGCATACACCAATCTTGGGCAGGGACATACCTTCATTTGTGACGGTTACGACGGTAATGGCCTCTATCATCTCAACTGGGGCTGGTATGGAGTAGGCAATGGCTATTTCAGAATTTCTGTCCCCTTTGCCAAGGAAGAAGGTTTGAATGACAACATCAAGAACTACCATCTCAGCATCAACCAGACTGCGCTTGTTGGGCTCAAGCCTTCCGGAATAGACGACTATGTCTTCCCTGAAGAGACGTTCGTGGCTTTCACTCGTCCCAGTTTGAAATACGGGAGTCAATATTCTCGTCAAGATGTTGCCAATGGCTTTGAGGTGACGATGAAGCAATCTTTTATCAACTCAAGCGAGGAGACTAAAAGACTATCATACGGGATAGGGCTTTACAACGATGAGGGAACCCTTGTCGCGGTGGCCACATCCAACACTGTCAGCCTCTCTTCTGGAGGAAAGAAAGAGTATGAGGCTTACAGATTCGTTTTCGGTGGAAACATCCAGTCAGGGCATTACTTCCTCAAGACCATTTACAAGCCTTCATCTGCCGACTCATGGGTGCCTATGGGTGGTACCGACCGCAATTATGTTGACGTGGTTGTCAATGGACTTCAAGCGACCCTCACATCCATGCCCAAAGCTGGTTTCGTGGTGGGGCAAGTGTCGAAAGAGGGTGACTTCATGCTCTTTGATTTCTACAACCATGATGAGGACTTTTATGGTCCAGTCTATTTGAGGAAGCTCAACAAAGCCGACAACACCATTTCCTTGGTGTCCAATGATGTCATGTCTGTGGATGCCAATTCAAGAAGGACGTTTGAATTATACATTGACAGTTCGAAAGATTTCGATATTGACAATGATACCTATTATCTTTCTGTTGACGAGTACGATACGCAATATTTCTATTGCAACAGAACAGATGATGACGAATTGCTTCTTGACAAGGAAATTGAAGTGCTCAATCTTGGAGAAGATGGCACGACCATTGTTGGCAACAGGGTGATGTGCAAGTTTACGGTATCCAATCATACCCAACAGGCAATCGAGACACCTGTGGTGTTTGCCATGATGGACAAGATGGGGCGCATGACGGCTTCTTATTCCTTGGATGTCCATCTGCAAGCTGAGGCCGACACCGTGGTTTTCCTCGATTTCCCCATTAACGATTACAACAGCCAATACCAAGTGGTGACTCACCATCAGAAAAGGATGAATTGCCTTGAAGAGGTGGCCACCGAGATGTTCGATGTTGCCGAAGGTGCTATTTATTGGACAAAAGATGGTGATGTGAAGACCATGTTGAAAGCAAGTGTTTTGCAAGTGCCTGATGATGCTGTGGCCATTAACCTCAGGGGGGCTTATGGGTCAAATGTGACTCCCAACGCTAATCCCAACACCATCTATTTGCTGGACAAGACATCCCCACGGGGACTGAATGGCAGGAATCCTATTTCCGACAAACCTTATAATTGCATCCCTGCTTCCAACAAGGCTGCCTACCTTTACTTTACTGATGGTTATGACTATTTCATCCCTCTGGAGATATCATTCATGGTAAGCATCGCCTATGAACGTATGGTGGATGGAGATGGATGGAGCACAATTTGCCTTCCTTTCAGTCCGACCAAGGTGACCGTCGACGAGGAGGAGGTTGCTTGGAAAACAAGTGAGGAAGACTCGCTTGGCGTGTTGCGTCTGATGAGGGTCGAGAGCATCGATGGGGATTCCACTTGTCTGGCATACGTGGACCAAATGGAAGCATTCAAGACTTACCTCATCAACACAGACAGTTTGCAAGAAGGTTCCATCCTGCAGTTCTCTTGCGGGAAGAAAACATTATTCCCAACTTTGCTTCAAGACTACTGCACACCTGTCGATGACCAGTATTCACTCATGGGTGCCTATGGTAGCGCAAGCCTGCTGAATTGCTACACGGTGGAGGGCAACCATTTCGCATACCACGAGCAAGAGACGGAGGTGCAGCCTTTCAGAGGTTGGCTACGTGTGAGCGGCGACATCGAGCATTCAACAATAGCCATTGAGGGTGATGACTCTGGAGGTCCGGTCCTGGCGCTTGGAGATGTGAATGGTGACGGCGAAGTGGACATCACGGATGTGATGCTGGCTGTGCACGTCGTGTTGGATTCTTTTCCAAATGAAGAACATGCCTCACGCGCTGACGTCAATTTCAACGGAACGGTCGAAATCACCGACGTGATGATCATTGTGGATATGATTCTCACTCACCAGTGATATGGATTAGCTGCCATGGGAACAGCAAACGACAACTATGCCGGCATTTGTTACGAGGAGGTAGGACAATTGCTCGACAGGATCGGCGATGTCGATGTGTTGACACGCTATGATGGAGCTTACAGAATATTGATGAGAGTGCTCGACCACCAAACGGTGGAGAGTTCTCTCGTTTTTTCTGGCCCGTTTGCCAAGCTGGACTTTGTCGCACGAAAGGTGGGGTGTTCCAATGAATTGATGCAGAGAGTCAATGCTTTCAGATGCCGTGGAGCAGGGAAAGGCGGGGAGGATTTGGTGGCTTTGGAAAGCTTTTGGCTTTACGACATGAAGGCGTTGTGTCTTTTCATAGCCAATGTCTATCATGCCCCTGTGCCGTCAGCATTGCTCGAAAGACTTCCGACGACCTTCCCGAAAATGGAATACAAGGGAATGGCCACCGATTGCATCAGGGGCGTTGTCACCAGGATAGAAGATGACATGCTTTTTCTCCAGCCTATCGACAATGAGGCAAGGGAGGTGGCTGTATGTTGCAAGGAGAAAGACCATCCCTTTGGAGATTTTTCTTACATCTTGTCTTTGGTGCAACAGGGGATGAGGGTCAACGTGGTCAGACCGATGCTGAAGGATGGCGTCTACCACCCGCAGCTCCTCGTCGTGATGCCCGATATGCTCATGGATGTGTCGTCCATCGCTGCGTGTTTCGAGTCCTATGCCAACACTCATCTCGCACATCTTGTCAAAATGCTCTCGCCGGCTGCCAACAGTCAGGCCATCCTTTTGGGTAATTTTGCCGGACAATTGCTCGACGAGGCCATCCATAATGGAGCTGTTCCCTTGCCTTACCAGAAGAGCGTATTGGCTTTTTTCAAGCATTCGGCTATGAAAATCGCCACTTGTCCTGATTTGGAATCTGATTTCCATCAGGACGCAAAAGCACAACAGAAGAACATTTGCACCATCGTGAAGGAGCAACTTCCTGAATTGACCGGATTTGATATCGAGAAGGTGCTTCTCGAACCTTCCTTCTTCTCAGAAATGTTGGGCTTGCAAGGAAGAATGGACTTGCTACAGAGCGACATGAAGGTATTGGTGGAACAGAAGTCTGGAAAGATGTTTTATCAGGGAGGGCATCAAGAAAAACATTATGTGCAAGTGCTGCTTTATCAAGCATTGCTGCACTATGAATATGGCATTCCCAACCATGAGATAGGTACTTGTTTGCTCTATTCCAAATACCCAAAAGGACTGATCAAGGAAGGGCCGGCGCCAAAACTGCTCTTTGAGGCTTTTGCCATCAGAAACCGCATGGTGGTCATGATGGTTGACTTGGCTGAAGGTAAAGGAAGGCAGATGATTGAATCGCTCACACCGGAGAAGTTGAAAGTGAAACCGATGACTCTGAAGTATTGGAATGAATATCCAGGGAAGCAACTTGGCGATGTTCTTTCCCCCATCCATGGTGCCGACAGCCTGACAAAGAGCTATTTTTATCGAATGCTCACTTTTGTGGCGAAAGAGCATATTCTTGCCAAAGTGGGGACGCCTGGCAACGAGGCAAGTGGCATGGCTTCCTTGTGGAATGCTTCAATTGGGGAGAAGAGGTCTGCCGGCAACATCCTCGACAATCTTGTAATAGGACATTTGTCTTATGATGATGGGGAGGGTGTCACGGAAGTGTCGCTTTCCATGGATGAGGAGATGGCGGGAAGCTTGCCGAATTTCAGGGTGGCTGATGCTGTCGTCCTATATGCCTATCGACAGAATGCTTTGCCGGATTCCACCCGCACCATGGTGATCAGGGGCTCTGTCCGCCTGTTTGGCCCTAATACTATCGTCGTCCGGCTCAAGGCCCCTCAGAAAAATGCGTCTGTGTTCAAATTGAAAGACGATACGACGAGATGGGCGGTGGAACATGATTTCATGGAAGCGTCTTTCTCCACGCTTTATCGTTCCGTCGCGTCCATCCTGACTGCTACGACAGAACGACGTAAGTTGCTTTTGGCTCAAAGGAAGCCTCTGTGTGATGCAGAAACGACACCAATGACATCGCAGACCGATGTTGAACTCATGCATCGCTTCCTTCGGACAAAAGACTATTTTTTGCTCATAGGGCCACCGGGAACAGGCAAGACTTCCATAGGATTGGTGGCCATGTTGCAAGAGGAATTGGCACAAGGTGGGAGCGTCTTGCTCTTGTCCTACACCAATAGGGCAGTGAATGAGATTTGTTCAAAGCTGGTGGAGAAGAATATTGATTTCCTGAGATTGGGGAATCCGATGACTTGTCCGGAGTGCTTCCATCCTTACTTGTTGGGCGTGAGGGCCGAACAATGCATGAAGGTGAATGAGGTGAGGAACATGGTGACCACGGCAAGGGTGATGGTGGCCACTACAGCCACGATGCTCACCAACATCGACCTCTTTGTCTTGCGTTCCTTCTCACTCTCCATCGTTGATGAGGCTTCCCAAATCCTTGAGCCTCACTTGTTGGGCATCCTATGTGCAAGACATGTGAAGGGTGACGCCATTCGCCGCTTCGTACTCATTGGCGACCATAAGCAGTTGCCTGCCGTGGTGCAACAAACGGAGCGTGACTCGGCTGTCGTTGAAAGGGATCTTCTCGATATCGGATTGGTCAATTGTCGTTATTCACTTTTTGAAAGGTTGTTGAACGCCAATGCCGGCAATGACGACTTGGTCTATCATTTCACCTTGCAAGGGAGGATGCACCATGATGTGGCAGGATTTGCCAACAAGGCGTTCTACAAGGGAATGCTTGACGAGGTGCCCTTGCAACACCAGAGAAAGGAGTTGACTTTCAACCATGTTGACATGCATGACGAAGCCCAAAGGCTTTTGGCTTCCAACCGCCTTATTTTCATCGCTTCTCACGAAGGACAGAAATTGGGACTGGAAAAGGTCAATGAGGCAGAGGCGAGGGTGATAGCAAGAATGGTGCATGCCGTCTATAGTTTGTATGACAAGGAGAATGGAAGAACTTTCAACCCGGAGGAAACCGTGGGGGTAATCGTGCCATATCGTCATCAGATAGCCACCATTTTAAGGCAATTGGAGAAATATGAAATCCCGCAGTTGATGAGGGTTTCCATCGACACAGTGGAAAGGTTTCAAGGGAGTCAGCGTGATGTCATCATATATGGTTTCACGGTGCAGAAACCCTGGCAACTGGATTTTCTCACAGCCAACGTCTTCATGGAGGATGGAAAGATGATAGACAGGAAACTGAATGTCGCTCTCACCAGGGCGAAAGAACAAATGGTTCTCGTGGGAGACCCGATGTTGTTGCGCCGTGTCGACCTGTTTGCTAAGCTCATGGCGTATTGCAAGACCAACGGCTCATACTACGACAACACTCAAGGAGAAATGTCCTAACCACTCATAGGACCTCCTATGTCTCCAAAGACTTCCTTTTTTAAGACCTCCTTTTGATGGTTATTCCTGCTCCTCAATCACTTTTTGACCTCGTATGAGGTCCTTTGTCGTCACCCCGCTCTTGATTTCTATTTTCAACCCATCGCTTTGGCCTGTCTTCACCGAACGGCGCTCGTAGGTCTTTTCCTCGCCGCTTCCTTTCACCAACCACACGTAGGTGTCGTCGCCTTCAAACTCTATCGCACTTTCAGGCAGGGTGATGACGTTGGTGGCGCTTGAAAGGACGATTTCGGCATTTGCGCTGTATCCGGAGCGTATGCGGTTACCACCTGGCACATGTACGGCAGCCTTGATTTCAAATTGGTTGGCGCCATTGCTCTCCACCGCCTTGGGGGAGATGTATTCCAAACTGGCACTGAATTTCAGGTCTTGCAAAGCTCCGATGGTGATGTTCATCGGCATGCCAGTGACGAGTTGTCCCACTTCCGTCTCGTCGATGTTGCCACGGAAAATGAGGTCGTTCATATTGGCTACGGTGGCGATGGTTGTGCCATCGTTGAAAGTGTTGCTCAAGATTACGGAATTGCCCACTTTCACCGGAATGTCGAGGATGATTCCGCTGATGGTGCTTCGCACAAGTGTGCTGCTGGCGCTGGCATTGCTTCGTGACACGCCGTCTCTTACCACTTCCAGGTTGTCCTCGGAAGCTTTCACCTCTTCGGCACATTGGTTGTAGGTCTGCAATGATTTCTCATATTCTTCCCGGCTGACCAACCCCTTTTCATAAAGCACTTTTTCCCGCTCATAATCTGTTTTAGCCTGTTCCAGGTTGATGCGAGCCAAACGGACGCGCGCCTCGGAGGAACTCAACTGGTTCATGTCGGGAATCACCTTCACTTTGGCTATCACCTCGCCGGCTGTCACTTGGTCGCCTGCTTCTTTAAGCAGTTCTGTGATGATGCCGGAAATCTGGGGTTTCACGCTTACTTCGTTGCGTGGTTCGATCTTACCTGTTACAATGGTTGTCTTGCTGATGTTCCCCATCTCAGGATGAATTTCCTCATACACTTCTGGTTGTGGTTGCGATTTCTTCCATAGGAAAACAAAGGTTCCCACAAAGACCAGTAGTACCAAGACCACTAACAACATTTTCAGTATCTTTTTCATATTCTATAGGTTGTTATGCTTTTTGTTTTTTTGACAGGCGGCATCGTGCAGATGTGATAAGAGTGGGGGCGATGGGTTTCACTCCCTCATCGCATCCACAGGCTTTATGGCCATGGCGCGTGCGGCGGGTGCCATTCCTGCCAGAACGCCAAGGAGGGCGAGCATGGATAGCGAGCCGATAGCCGACCAGAAACCCACTTGGAAATGCGCCTCTACTATGCCGTCGGTGGTGTTGCCCAATTCCAGCATTTCAAGTATCATGACAGAAAAGAAAATCCCTCCCATGCCTGCTATCGATGTGAGTACCACGCTTTCGGAAATGATTTGAGTAAGGATGTCTTTGGGTGTTGCTCCTATGGCTCTACGGATGCCTATTTCAGTGGTTCTTTCTTTCACTGTCACCATCATGATGTTTGACACTCCGATGGCTCCTGCCAGCAAAGTGCCGATTCCTACAAGCCAGATGAGGAAATTGACTCCGGAAAAGAGGTTGTCAAGCATGCCGAACATCACTTCGGTGTTGAAGATCATGACCCCTTTGTCATCTTCTGGAGATATTTGATGTGCCCTTGCCACGACCTCACGTAATTTTGGCGTGATGCTGGTGATGGTCACTCCGTGGATGGCAGTAAGGCATATCAGATGCACGCTATCCCCAAGGTTGTACGTCTGTTGGGCCAAAGTCAATGGTATGGTCACTGCATCTTCTGCCCTGCCATTGATGCTCATGCTTCCGGAATTGTAATCCACTCCCACCACATTGTAATATTTCTGACCTACGCGGATGCGCTGGCCACAAGGGTCGCCTCCCTTGGGGAACAAATCCTTATAGACGTGTTTTCCTATGACACAAACAGGTCGTCGCTGTTGCATGTCCATGTCGTTGATGTATCGCCCGAAACGGAGTTTGGGCTTTTCCACTTCGCAATAATCGGGGGTGAGGCCTTTCAGCGTGCAGGAGAATTTCTTGTCGCCGTAAACGGCAACTTGGCCCCATCTCGACACCATCGGGGTCACGACATCCAATTCATGCACCTGTTGTTGAAGACGCTCCACATCTTTATATGACATGCACCAAGTGCGTCCTTTGCGAAAACCGGCATACGGCATGGTGGTGGGTTGGGCCCATATCAGGGCGGAATTGGTGGCGAAACCATCGAAATTGTTGTTCAGCAATTCCTTTAGTCCCTGTCCTCCGCCCATCAGTGTCACGAGCATGAAGACACCCCAGAAGACGCCGAAACCCGTGAGAAACGTGCGGCTCTTGTTGCGCGACAACGTGTCGGCTATTTCCCTGTATCTGTCGAAATCTGCTCTCATTCTCATGTGGTTGTCGGGTTATTCCGCTCGTAACGCTTCAATAGGGCGGGTGCGTGCCGCTTTGCGTGCTGGTATCATTCCTGCGATTGTTCCAGCGAGAATCATGACGGCTGTCGCTTCCACACAGACATCGAAACCCACAGTGGGATTGACAAACATGGTGGCTTCGAAAAGACCGGAATCCACTTTGGTGTGTCCCACGGTGGCGTCCATGTATAGGTTGGCACCCATGCCGAACACCATTCCGATGTAGCCGAAAAACGTGGTGATGAGGACGCTTTCAATGATGATGAGACGGAGGAGAGAACCAGGGGTGGCCCCGATGGCTTTTCGTATGCCAAACTCCTTTGTACGTTCCTTCACGGTGATGAGCATGATGTTGCTGACTCCCACAACACCGCTCAACAAGGTGAAAATGCCTATCACCCAGAGGGCGATGCGGATGATGGACACGCCTTCGTTCATTTGCATGTTCTGCGTGAAACGGTTCCATATCCATACGGCGCTCTCGTCATCGGGAGCCGCTCGATGGTTGCTGTTCAACCGATGCTGGTAGTTGGACTCAAAATCTTCATTGGCTTCTTCCGTTTCCAGGCCATGGAAGGTGAAGACGATGTTTTCTGCATTGTCGCCAAGGTTGTACATGGTGCGCAACGTGGTGAACGGGACGTGTACGGAACTGTTGAAGCGGCTTTTGTCGCTTTTGCTGATGCCCACCACCTTGAAAGCCAGGTTCCCGACTTTCACGTACTTGCCTACCAAGGTCTTGTAATCATGAGGTTGGAGTTCTTTGGCCTGCTCGTCGTCAAGCACAAGGACCTTTCGCTGCGTGTCAAGGTCGGTTTGGTTGATAAACCGGCCGTATAAGATTTCCAATTTGCTGATCTGCTGTTCGTTGGGGTATACGCCCAAGAGGGACCCGCTGAAATAGTTGTCGTTAAGGCTGATGGTGACCCCCTCCCTTTCAACTTGGGCGCCTATGCCATCGATATGAGTGGTGAATTCCGTGCCAGTCGTTTTGATGTCCCCGTCGTTGAGAGTGATGCGCCGTCCTTCTGACAGTCCGTCATATGCTTTGGAAGTGCGGCCACCACCTACCATCATCGAGTTGTCGAGAAAACGGTCCATGTTTTCCATTTGGGCGTTGATCAAGCCGTTGCCGCATCCCAACAGGAAAATGAGCATGAAGATTCCCCAGGCTACCGCAAAACCGGTGAGGGCAGTGCGTAGCTTGTTGTGGCGGGCAGTGCTCCATATTTCTGTCAAGATGTCTCTCATGACTCGTTGTATGTTTGATAAGTTTGGTGGGTGGCGCAGATATCGTTATTTCATTCTGCCATTGATGCCGAATGGAGATGCGTCGTGGTCGAAGTTTTCCTCTATTTTTCCAATCATCCCGTCCTTGATATGCACAATCTTGTTGGTTTCGTTGGCAACGCCGCTTTCATGGGTCACCACGACGATGGTCATGCCAGCATCGGTGTTCAACTGCTTGAGTAGTTGCATCACTTCCACGCTGGTTTTCGAATCAAGGGCTCCTGTGGGTTCATCAGCAAGTATGATGTCGGGATGGGTGATAAGCGCCCTTGCGATGGCCACTCGTTGTTTCTGCCCGCCCGACAATTCGTTGGGGTAGTGGTGTGACCATTCCGCAAGTCCCAATTTGTCAAGGTATTCCATTGCCAGATTGTGACGCTTGCGCCTTCCCATGCCTTGGTAGAAAAGTGGTAGCTCCACGTTTTCCACTGCGGTCTTGAAACCAATAAGGTTGAAGGATTGGAAGATGAACCCAATCTTCCTATTGCGGTATTCTGCCGCACGCTTTTCAGACAGGTTCTTGATCAGTGTGCCGTTGAGAATGTATTCGCCACTGTCATAATTGTCGAGAATGCCTAATATGTTGAGCAAAGTGGATTTTCCCGAGCCCGATGCGCCCATGATGGAGACGAATTCACCTCTTTCGATATCCAGGTTGATTCCTTTGAGCACATGTAGTGGTTGCGCCCCTTGGTAGGTTTTGTGAATTTCTTTCAGATGGATCATGCCTGTGACTACGAAGGTGGGACGAGGTCATTGTCATAAAGTGGTTTCCTCGGAAAGGAATCCTTGTCTTTTCAAGGTTTCCAACAATCCAGCCGACATGGCTTCGTTGTCTGCCTTGGTGTACCGGCAGTCTGTGAACACCTGTGCGAGTGTTTTTTTGTTGTTGATGCGAACGAAGTGCAAATTCTCTTCCAATTGCTCCTTCTCCGCATATGACAGGTTGATACGTTCGGGGCTGTTGTCGGCGTAGGTCTCTTGATGCACGAAAGCCTCCAAGGGGAGACGGTCGGTGAGTGGAGGGTTCTCGTCTGGCCATCCAAGGGTGATGGTGGCGACAGGCATCACCAGTCGGGGGAGATGCAGCGTGTCGATGATGGTCTGTGGCATGTATACCGTGGTGCCAAGATAGCAGCACCCCAGTCCTTCCTCCTCTGCAAGGTTGCAGAACGTTTGGGTGAACAGCAACGCGTCGCTGGCGGCATTGATGAAGGAGAGGAAATTGTCGTATCCTGGGTTGGCGTCTCGTTGGAGGCACCAGTCCGTGGTGCGACGGAAGTCTGCACAAATGGTAAGCACCACGGGTGCCTCTGTGACCATTGGCTGGTTGAAATGTGCATTTGCCAACCGTTTTTTCATTTCTGCACTGCGGGTCACCACAACACTGTAGAGTTGTAGGTTGCCCATGGTTTGTGTGCGCGATGCTTGGCTGAGAAGTCGGCGCAAAAGGGTGTCGGATATGTCGACGCTCTTGTATTTCCTGATGGTGCGACGCGTGTTGATATGATTCATTTCGATGGGTCGTTGGCTTGTGAACTGGCTCTTAAGATGATGCTGGTGGCTCCGATGGTGAAAAGTGTGCCGTCTTCAATGACGCGATGCTCACGGTCGCCCAGCAATTCGTTGTCGACAAAAGTACCGGTGTTGCTTGGGCCGTCGCGAAGGACGTACTGCAGCTTGCCGTCTTTGCCACGAGAGACATTGATGACGCAATGGAGCATGTCGATGCTGGGGTCCACGGTCTCTATGGGGGTGTTCGTCTTGCTCCCTTTCATATAACGACCTATCGTGTTGTCTCCCATTCTCAATGGCAATACCTGCTTGAAATGAAAGACGTTTTCAATGACGACGATGGAACCGCAGCCGCGCTCGTCGGCATGCTCGTCAAGGGTCTCTTCACGTTGACGGTCGCGCAGACGGGACACCCCCATACGAATGCCGAACTGCTTGTTGCAGTTCGGGCATACGAACACCAATGACTGACCATTGGCGTATCTCGTTTCGTCGAATGTGATGTATTGGTCACATTTCGGGCATCTGACTCTTTTCATTTATTCCTTTACTTCCATGATCCAACCGGTCAGGCCATTGGAAGAGAACTCGCGTAATTGCTCCACCGCCTTCTCACGGTTGGCGTAATTCCCGTATACAACCATGTTGTTGGAATGATATTCAAACAATACGATTCCCTTCACACCCTTGGACTGGATTTCTGACATCAAATATTTCGCATTCTCCAAAGGGAGGTTGCAGCCCAACACGATGGTGTAGTTGCCCGCTGTGGGCGTGCTGGCTATGTTCTTGCTTTCTTCTATCTGTTTTGCCAAGTCGCAAAGGCTTGGTATGATACTTGCTTGTGTGGATGTCGCTGATTCCGAAACTTGGCTGTGTGTCGGTAATGAAAGCATGCTGGCTTCCGATGTGGTCGAGGCTTCCTCTCCTGGAGCTACAGGGCGTGTGAACAATACCAACGCAATGGCAGCCACGGCAGTCACGGCAAGGTTGCGCAGAACGCTCACCTTGATGCTGATGGTTTTTTCTTCGCTACTGGTGGTTGGTGTGTCAATGTGTGACATGGCTGTTGCTAAACTTGGTGTTGAATGGTTGATGGAAACGGGGTGAAGTGGCATCGTCACGGCTGTCGATGCAGGATGATGCAACGGGGTGCTGAGTGAGAGCAATGGCATCTCAAAAGCTCCTAAACCATATAGGGCAGGTGACAAGAGGCCTGATTGGCAAGGTTCGAACTCATATCTTCCGTTGGCATTCACTTTCAGCGTGCCAAGGTCGGTAAGCTCATAACAGCCTTCTTTCTCCATCTTCTCTTTCAACAAGCTTACTTCATGCTCTATCCTCTTGACGGCTTCAGGGTAACTGAGGTCGTAGGCATCCATGTATGACTGCGCGAGCAGGGAGTCGCTCATCGTCAACTTAGGATTGAACCCCAGCATGCGCAATGGTGGGATGAACATTTGGTCGGATTCGTCGAAACGAGAGGGCAGATGGTGAGCCATGAATCCTCCAAGATTGGGAACTATCACGCAATCGTTGCGCAATAGCAATATTTCAATGTGTCTTCTTAATTCCATGTTGCAAAATTACGCTTTTTTATTGGAAGGCGCAAAGTTTTCACTGCATTTTTTTTGTGTTGTTTTTGAGGCATGCTTTCACTACGTCATGAATTGCTTCGACAAGCCTCTATCAGGGCTGGATCTTCACAATGATGGTTTTCATTTCTTTGTCTGCACTTGAATTGCCCACCATGATTTCATAGCGTCCTGGTATTACGCGCATGGTGTTGCTCCCTTCATCCCAAGATTCGAAGCGGTCGCGTGGGAGGTCTATTTCAACCATGCGAGCCTCTCCTGGGAAAAGTTCTACTTTCTTGTATCCTCGTAAAGTCTTGATAAGGCCGCTCTTGTCTTCTGTCCGTTTAATATATACTTGAACGGTTTCATTGCCTTTCCTCGTTCCTGTGTTTTTGACGGTCACTTGCACTTTTCCGTCCTTGTATCGAGGTTTGGATATGCTAAAAGTGGTGAAACTCAAGCCGTGCCCGAAGGGGAAAAGCGCTTCTCCTTTAAAATATCTGTATGTGCGGTTATTCATACGATAGTCAAGGAAATCCGGCAGGTCTTCCACGCTTTTGTAGAAGGTGATGGGAAGTTTGCCTCCAGGATTGTAATCGCCGAACAGGACGTCGGCCACGGCGTTGCCTCCTTCTTCTCCTGGATACCATGCTTGGAGTATGGCATCGGCGGTCTGGGTTTCAGGAAGAAGTGCGATGGCGCTGCCAGAGCAGTTGACAAACACCACCTTCTTTCCTGCTTCATGCAGGGCGGCTATCACGTCTCGTTGAACTTGTGGCAATTGGATGTCGGTGCGGTCGCCTCCTTTGAAGCCCGGTGCGTCAACTCTCATTTCTTCACCTTCCAAACGTGGAGAAATGCCCCCCACGAAGATGACCGTTTCAAAGCCTTTGGCCTGTGCCAACAAATCTTCCTTTGAAGGTTGGGTCTTCTGAACGATGTCAAATTGCAGGGAGGCCATGTCGGTGTCTTGTTGGTAGTCGAGTTGAAGATGGTATTGTTGGCCTGCTTTCACTGTCATTTTCCTTTCGGCAACTTGTATGCGGGAGCGCCCTTGCCACACGTTTATTAGTGTGTCGTTGTCGACGAGGAAGCGTATCCCGTCATCGAACTTGGTCGTAAAGGTCAATTCTCCGTCTGAATGTGGGATGAAGACACCTTCGAACCGGGCGGTGAAGTGCTCAAGGTTGACGCCGGGGGCGAATACCGTGTTGCCGCCATTGTTGAGATTGATGGGCTCTGCAATGGTGGTGACGGCAGCAGGTGTGCCTTCGAATCCCATGTTGTTGTAGAAGGTGGCGCGCATGCCTTTCTTCCCTTCAGGAGAGACGATGTCGTTGAAGAGGCTTGTTTGAACCTCGTTTTTAGTAAGGTCGCATGCTGTGTAGTATTTGACATCGCGACCCAGTTTTTTCCTGATGCCTTGGAGAATGGTCGTGTTGCTGGTGGGATAGCCGGAATAGTTGGCCCATTGCATGACTGAATCATTGGCGTTGGGCCCCATCACCATGATGCGCTCGTTGCGTGAAAGGGGTAGGGTGTTGTCATGGTTGTGCAGGAGCGTCATGGACTCTTGTGCCATCTTGAGGGCCAGTTGTTTGTGTGCAGCGCTGGCCACGACACTCTCGTCCAACTGTTGCCAGTCCACCAATTCCTCTGGGTCGAAGTCGCCAAGTTCGAAACGTGCTTTTAGCAAGCGCTTGAGGCTTACATCTATTTCGGCTTCCGTGATTTCGCCCTTCTTCACAGCTTCTGGCAGGGTGAGGTAGTCGCTTCCACATTCCACATCAGTGCCGGCACGCACGGCCTTGGCAGATGCCTCATGGGCATTGGAGGATACACCATGTCTTCCGGGGCGCCAGAAGTCGTCTATGGCTCCACAGTCGCTGGTGACGATACCATTGAATCCCCATTCGTCGCGTAGGATGTGTTGCAGGTAACGGGTGTTGCCGCAGCAAGGTTCTCCGTCAATGCGTTGGTAGGCACACATCACTTCTGCCACTTTGCCTTGTTGCACAAGAGCTTTGAAAGCCGGAAGGTAGGTTTCCCACAAATCGCGCTCAGGCAGTGATTCGACATTGAACTCATGCCTGTTCCATTCCGGTCCGCTATGCACGGCGAAATGTTTGGCACAGGCCAGTAACTTGCGGTAATGATGGTTGTCGTCTCCTTGAAGTCCTCTTACGACTGCAACCCCCATCTTCCCTGTCAAGAAGGGGTCCTCGCCATAGGTTTCTTGCCCTCTTCCCCATCTGGGGTCACGGAATATGTTGATGTTGGGTGTCCAGAAGGAGAGGCTTTGATATCGCTTGATGGTGCCGGTGTGTCGTGCCGTGTTTGCCTTGGCACGTGCCTCGTCGCTGGCGGCATTGAATACTTGATAAACAAGGTCGTCGTCGAAGGAGGCGGCCATGCCGATGGTGGAAGGGAAGACTGTGGCGAAACCGTTTCGGGCTATTCCGTGCAACGCTTCGCTCCACCAGTCGAATTGGGGTATGCCAAGGCGCTGGATGGCAGGAGAGGCATTTTTCATCAGACTGGCCTTCTCCTCAAGCGTGAGCCGCGAACAGAGGTCATTGGCGCGTGCTTCTGCAGACAGGCTGGGGTCTTGGTAGGGATAAGTTTGGGCCGTGACGGCCATGGATGTCGTTAACGCTATGAACAGCGGGATGATGTTCCTTCTCATGGCGGTGTTTTTTGTTGATAATAATGGGGCTAATTATGTCCGTTGAATGCTTCCATCGTGGCAGAGCCTTCACCGTTGATGCCTTCTCGGAAGAGCACCGACTTGATGGTCTTGCATACGATTTTCAGGTCAGTGGCGAATGTGAGGTGGTCGACATACCAGACGTCGTACTCGAATTTCTTTTCCCATGTCATGGCGTTGCGTCCATGGCACTGGGCCCATCCGGATATGCCAGGGCGGACGAGGTGTCTCCTGTTCTGTTCAGGGGAATAGAGTGGGAGGTATTCCACCAGTAGTGGCCGAGGACCAATGAGCGACATATCACCTTTGAGCACGTTGAGGAATTGCGGGAGTTCGTCAAGTGATGTCGCGCGGACGAACTTTCCCACTTTGGTAAGCCTCTCGGTGTCGGGAAGTAAATTCCCTTCAGCGTCTTTTTCGTCGGTCATGGTCTTGTATTTGATGATTTTGAATACTCTTCCATTCTTGCCAACGCGTTGCTGGTAGAAGAATGCACCTGCGCCTTTGTTGGCGAAATGCAGCCAGATGGTCACAACCAACAAGATGGGAGATATGAGAATCAGCGACACGGCAGAGATGACGACATCGAGGAATCGCTTGATGAAATTCTTATACATGGGGTTGACGGTTGCTTGTGGAAGAGGAAAAGCAGTGCTTGCTCCTCTTCAAAATGCAAATATAATCAAATTTTTTGAAAAAGAAGAAACGAGCACAAGAAAGGTGTGAAAATTTTTCATCACACGTTAGAACCGACCAAGTCTGCCATCATGTTCATTTCGAATGATGTGATGCCGAAGATTTGCAGCACATCCTTGTCTTTATCGAATTCTTCCATGAGGATGTGTGCCGAGGCGTCTTTCCTCATCTTGATGAATTGTGTGAAAGACATGATGGCTTCTTTCAGATTGCCATTAGCCCAATGGCAGTAGCCTATGTTGAGATGGTCTTCAGCCTTTTCTTTTCCGGAATTGAACAATCGTTTGTATTCTTGGATGGCCAGATCGGTTTTCTTGCATGCCAGCAATGCCCATGCCAAAGTTCGTTGTGTGTTGGGGTTGTCGGGGACTTCATAGTTGAGCTTGTATAGCAGCGGGGTGGCTTCTTGGGCTTTGCCGTTCTTGACAAGGGCGATGGCAAGGTTGAGCGCATGGCTGTTGTTGTCGGGAACAAGCTCGGTAAGCCGCTTGAAACAATCTTCGGCTTGGTCGAAGTCTTCAGCTAACATGGCGGCACGCCCCATTGCCGAGAGTGCCCGTTTGTTGTTGGGAAGAGCCGATACGGTTGACTTGAATAGTCGGAGGGCATCGGCATAATGCCCTTTGCTCATTTCACAGTGGGCAAGGAGGAAGTCGTGGTGTGGCGACTGTGCCAGTGACGGTGTGCATGCCATCAGACGCTCCAAGGAGTCGAACTGTTTGCGTTTTAACAGGAAGTTGCCCAATTTGAGAACGTCTCCGTTTGGAAGCGCACCGTCATATATGGCATAAGCGAAAAACAGGGCGTTCTGGCTGTTTTCCCCACCGAAAGGATTGTAGAAATCCGAGCGCCTGTCGCAGATGCGGAAGAACCGGTAAAGGTCTTGGAGGTACATCAACCGGATGTTGGTTGGGGATGAGAGCATTTCCTCTGAGGCCATGGGACCGAATGATGCTCCTTCGTTGAGTGCATTCTTCATGCTTTCAGGTAGCTTGTCCACAACGCTGTTGATGGCTATGGCGAATGAATATTTGTCGCTGTCGCAGAAAGGGCCGTTTTTCAACAGCATATCAAGGAATTGGCTGTCTCCCATTTTCTCCTTGGTCTGTGCGATGCCGGGATGGTCGGTATGGAAGGGGTAGAACCAGTTGCACAATGTGTAGAAGAAGGGGAAGCGTTTCATCTGCCTGAATCCGCCGAAATAGACGTCGCTGCCGCTGCGCTGCATTTCTGCCATACGCTCGAAACTGCGCTCCATTTCCTCCATCGACTTGTCTGATGCATCAGGGTCGAGAATGTCTTGCATGGGGTCATCTTCCTTTTCCACGATGCCGTGCCTGGTGATGTCAAAGCCTTTGTTCTTCATCAGGTTGGGTATGATGTCGCGTGCTATCTCGTCGTTGTCACGCTCGGCATTCATGCAGAAGAACATCTGCATCTGCAATTCCAGGAGTTGGTGCGTCGTATCGTCATCGTTCGTCATCGCTTCCATGATATCTTTTGCTTCAGGGTAGAAATCATGGGTGCGTGTGGTGGTCAGCGCCCATCCTACCAACGCTCGTTGTCGTAATCTTTCGTCAGAGGCATGTTGATAGACATGTGCCAGCGTAGCGTATTTCCTGATGTCGAAATAAGTGATGGAAGCGAGTGTGATGGCACTTACGATGAGTGCGCTGTCAATGCTGTCGATGGTGGGCGACAGCAAGAGTGACTTGTAGAAGTCTTGGTCGTCATGGTGCCACTGTCCACTGAGGCAGATGTTGTTGAAGAGGCTCGACATGAACTGGTGGTGGGCGGCGTGGATGGACTTGTTGTCTCGTTGAGCCATTCCCAGACTGTCGAGAGCCTTTTCGCTCACATAGTCTTGAAGGTGTTCGGCGATGGTGGCGTGTGTGAGAGATGTCGCATTTTCGGCAAGGTTGTGCATGCCTTGAGTGCGTTGCAGCAATGCAGCGTCGTTGGTGACCCTGTCGAGTTTCCTCAGTAGCGAGAGGTAGAGTTGGTTGCGGCTTGGGTCGGGATAGCCTTCCCGCATATAGGATAACATGCGCTTGTAGTCGTCACGGATGGTGTTGATGCGCTCATGCAGGCTGGCATATGCATGGAGGTCGAGGAGTGGCCTGATGGCGTCGAGTGCGCCTCCAAGGTTCTTGATGATGAGTTGTTTCTTGGTGTTGTATATGGCCTTCTTGTCCATGGTATGTAAGTTCAGGTGGTTCAACTCGTTCGCCATTTCGGACTTTTGGTGCGGTCGATGTCTTTTTGGCGAGGTGGTGCAAGGTGTGGGAATGAAATGTGTGGCAACGCTTTCACAGTGGTTTCATTGACATGGCAGTATTTCTTGATGATGAAGCCGTAGTGCTTCACACCTTTTTCATTGAGTGAATCGCATGCCATTTCGTAACCTTTGATGAGAAGGGACATTTGCTGCTGCCTTCTGGCATCTGCAATTCGACGGCTGTTGGCTGCAATGACCCCTAACCGGATGTCCTTGTCTCGAGAGTCCATCAGTACGGGATGGTTGTTGTGCCTTGCACACGAGGCTTGCGGCTCGGGGAGCATCACGGCGTCCATCTCGTTGTTGAGCAACATCATGAGGCGCACCTGGACATCGTTGACTTGTATGCGGAAGACAGGGTTGGATGGCTTCACGCTGTCAATTCCCAAGGTGGCCAGGTAGTCGGTGGCAGAATACCTGGCCATGGCCACCATCTTGTCGCCAAGGCTCTTGATGTCTTTGATGCGGGCCTTCCTGTTGCCTATCATTTGCCAATATGCGTTGGTGGCTCCCAGGTATTGGAGCGGCACTCCCTCTTTGCGTAACAGTTCTGTCCGCATCAAGTCACTTACCATGCATTCTATTTGTCCGGAACGCATGGCTTCGTCGCAGTCCATCTGGGCTTCCTTGCATTTGAGGTGCACGTCCACCCCCAGCGTGTCGAAGATGCCTTGCTCTTGGGCGAGGTAGAAGGGGAGGCAGTCGAGGGTTGGTGTGACGCCCACTTTGAATGCAAGTGAGTCACGCCTCATATCCTCAGCCTTGGCTTGCCTTTGTTTCTCCTTTTCTTCTTGGACGGATGAGCCACAGGCCATGAGTAACAGGCAGAGCAAGTATGTAAGCAGGTGTCTCATTGGAGAAACGCGGCTTATGAGTTCATGGTGAGCAGGAATTCTTCGTTGTTGCGTGTGTTGAGCATCCTGTCGTGGATGGTGTTCATTGCCTCTACCGGGTTCATGTCTGACAGGTATTTCCTGAGAATCCACATTCGGTCGAGCGTGGTCTTGTCATGAAGCAGGTCGTCGCGGCGTGTGCTTGATGCCACAAGGTTGACGGACGGGAAGATGCGCTTGTTGGAAAGGGTGCGGTCGAGTTGCAACTCCATGTTTCCTGTGCCTTTGAATTCTTCGAATATGACCTCGTCCATCTTGGAACCGGTGTCGATGAGGGCTGTGGCGATGATGGTCAGTGAACCGCCTTTTTCAATGTTGCGTGCAGCTCCGAAGAACCTCTTGGGTTTTTGGAGGGCGTTGGCGTCGACACCACCGGTGAGCACTTTGCCACTTGCTGGTGACACGGTGTTGTAAGCGCGGGCGAGCCTGGTGATGCTGTCCAGGAAAATGACGACATCGTGTCCGCATTCCACCATGCGTTTTGCCTTCTCAAGCACGATGCCTGCGATTTTAACATGGCGCTCGGCTGGCTCGTCGAAAGTGGATGCTATCACTTCGGCATTGACGGTGCGAGCCATGTCGGTCACTTCTTCCGGTCGCTCGTCGATGAGGAGTATCATGAGGTATGCCTCTGGATGGTTGGCTGCAATGGCGTTGGCGATGTCTTTCAACAGGATGGTCTTGCCAGTTTTCGGCTGTGCCACGATCAATGCTCTTTGGCCTTTTCCTATTGGCGAGAAGAGGTCCACCACACGGGTTGACAAGTTGGTCGTCTGGCGATCGCCGCAAAGTTCATATTTCTCATCAGGGAAAAGCGGCGTGAGGTGTTCGAACGGAATGCGGTCTCTGATTTCGCCAGGCTCTCTTCCGTTGATCTTGATGATGCCTGTGAGTGGGAAGTATTTTTCTCCGTCGTGGGGCGGGCGTACACTGCATTCCACCACATCGCCGGTCTTCAGGCCGTAATGTTTGATTTGCTGGCTGGAAACATACACGTCATCTGGTGAGGACAGGTAGTTGTAGTCGCTGGAACGAAGGAAGCCATATCCGTCGGGCATGATTTCAAGCACACCGTTGGCTTTCACGATGTTGTCGAAATCATAGGTGCTACTGCTTTCCTTGGCAGACTGGAAAGTCCTCGTGCCCAATTGGCTGGAAGGCGTGATGGGGGTGGTGGGGTTGTCGAAAATGTCATAATTGGGCAGTGCTCCTTGGTCTTCGATGGGGAGGTCTACAATGGGAATGAAGTCTGTTCCGTCGCCTGGGTCGTCTTCCCATAGTCCGTCAATGAGGGCTTGGGCTTTCTCTTCCTGAGCTTCATTGTGGGCTCTTACTTTGGCTTGGAGTTGCGCAAGGAGATTGGCTCGCTCCTCGGTGGAGTTTTCGTCATTGCCGAAAGATGCTGCTTCTGGTACGCTGAACTCTTCTTCTCCTTCATTTGGGTTGAAGGAGTCGGCAGTCTCGTCGTTCACCTCGACCGCTTCCATAGTTGCTTCGGCGGCATTTTGAGCGGCCTCTTCAGCTTTGCGTGCGGCTTCTTCTGCAGCCCGTGCGGCCTCTTCTGCAGCCCGAGCGGCGGCCTCCATGGCCTCCTTCTCGGCTTTTGACTTGCGCCCTCTTTTCTTTGGGGCAGGTTTGGCCTCTTCTGGTGGTGTGACCGTTTCTTGGGCAACAACGGGAGGCTCGTCTGTGAAGAGCGGCAGTGGTTGTTCGGCGGGCTTGTTCTTCTTCAGGTCGAAGTTCTCGCCTTCCTTTCCATTTACAGTGTATACGCGGTCGGTGTCTTTCTTGACAATGCGTACGCGTTTGCGTTTGGTAGCCGCACTACTTTTCATTCCTTCAATTTCGGCTTGTTTGTCAAGAATAGAATATATCAATGTCTCCTGACTATCGTTTGATTTGTACTCTGCACCTAATTCGTTGGCGATACCCACCAATTCGGGTATGCCTTTCGATAATAAATCGTCTTTGCTGTACATAATAAAATGTGATGTTGATTTGTATAACGGACTTTCAAGAGGTGAAAATCCATGGGTTTTTGAAAAACTTGTGCAAAGTTAAGTATTTTGGCTGAAACAATCCTATTGTTGTTGCTGATATTTTCTCTTGATTAACGGATTTTAACAAATGTCGACGGATTGCAAAATGTTGTTAATTATAGTGGCTGGTGTTTTGTGATAAGAAAAGAAATGTATATTTTTGCATCAAATATTACGAAGAAATAAATGTGTGAAAATTGATTCCAGCATGAAGATGAAAAGCTGGAACTTGATTGCGAAAAATTATAAGTCTTAGATTGGAAAAGTAATGATAGAAATCATTTGACTGACTGAAAAGGTAAAAAGTAGAATCCCCATGTACATCAAGTCTTTCATCCTTGGCAAGAAGCCGAGCGTACCTGTTTCGGCTGGCAATGACAGGAATCGTGATAGGATTTCTTCGCCTTTGCATGGGAGAAAATGTGTATTGGAGAAAGCAAGCAATCAAGAATCTCTGGTATTATTATTATTTAATGTGAAAAAAGGATTAAGGAAAACATCGACAACACAACATCTGAAAACATCGACAGAAAAAGGGCCTGTAAGGCCACCGGAACAAAACGAATGAGAGGGACAGCATCCCATGGTTTCATATCAAGGTGCTCCCGAAGAAAATTCTTACTAAAGGTTCCGGATGATTCACGACAAACAGTGGTCTCCGGATTTTATTTTATGCATGCTCAAATCGCCCAAGCTTACACCTATGACCAAACCAAAATTACCTACGAAAAGAATGAAGTTTGCTTCTTATGTGTTGGAGGCAAGATACTTGATTGACAAGATCAAGAACGACAAGAATTTTGTCAATTACTTCTTTTATGATTACAGGGAAGGCTGTTACAATATCGGCCCCATCTGCGAAATCATCATTTCATGCTTGAAGAGAAGCTATGGATGCGATGTCTACTCTAATGAAGACATCGGCACCTTCCTCTATGTCAAACTGTGGGACAATGGCACTTGGCACAACCTGGACACATACAGGGAAGAATATGGCTTCTTCACCTGGCTTTTCAAGGTAGCCTACAATTTGATGATCAAGAAAGCCGAAGAAATCGGTTATTTCAAGACCAAGCGCAAACTCACTCCAGGCAATACACGCTTGCTTCTCAAGAAGTACTCTCCCGAACGTTGTGAGATGTATCTCGACGAGTTGATGCCTCAAGGCAAGCACCTTGAGATACTGAAGCACATTTACGTGAACAGGACGAGCGCGAACGAAATCGTAAAGAAGATGCAACTTGCGGATGTCAATGAGTTCAAGTCGTTGCGTCTGCTTGCTGAGAACCACCTCAAGGCCATCCTGCTGGATTCGGGGGACAACTATGAGGAAATCCTCATCACAGAGAAGTCCCCACGATGCGTGGTGTGGCATCCCGACTACGACCGTCTGATGGACGAGCATTGCGTGGACAACTCTCTCGACAATCCTATTGGCGACGTGGTGGGAGTCTGGCTCTCTGATGCTGAGGTGGAGAAAGAGGCCGGAGTGTTCTTGAGCAAATTTGTTCATTTCCTCAAGTGGAACGAAACCGACATCTGTGTCATTCTCGAGCGTTGCAAAGGCACTTCGCCTGAGTCCTTGGCCAAGAAATTGGGTCGTCGCCGCGACTGGGTTGACACTCGCTATTCACGCTTGAAGAAGAAATTCTTGAAGGCTTTCGACCTGTGGATCAATCATTTCGAGCGCACGCACAAGAAATAGGAATCATTCCTCGCTTTGCGGCCGGTCACACATGTGGCCGGCCGTTTTTGTTGGAAGGCCTTTAGTTGTTCAAGCCATCCGCTTGAGAATCACATAGATGATCACTGGTGCTCCTATGAGAGGTGTGATGGCATTGAGGGGGATGACACCGCTCTCTCCAGGAAGGTAGCAGAGCAAGTTGCAGAGCAATGCCACGACAGTCCCTGTCAAGATGGTGGCAGGTAGCAGTTGGCGGTGGTTCTCTGTCATGAGCATCATGCGGGTGATGTGGGGTACGGCAAGGCCGATGAATGACACGGGACCGCAAAAGGCGGTGGCAATGGCGGTGAGGAAGCCTGTCACAACCAATAGCCAGTTGCGCACTCTCACCGTGTTGATGCCAAGGTTTTCTGCATATTGCTCTCCCAAAAGCAAGGCGTTGAGGGGTTTGATGAGCAAAAGGGAAGCTACCAGCCCGATTGCCGTTGTGAAGAAGAAGATGGGCATGATGTCCATGGTGACACCTCCGAAGTTGCCCATCCCCCATACTGCATATGACTTGACGCCCTCCTCAGTGGCGAAGAAGTTGAGCAACGAGATGACAGAGGAAGACATGAATCCGATCATCACGCCTATGATGAGCAGCATCACATTGTTGCGTACCATGGATGAGAAGAAAAAGATGATGGCGGTGACAGCCATGGCACCGATGAATGCGCCTGAGAGTATGGCGGTGAATCCTGTAGCCTCGAATGAACCAGCTGTCAGCGACCCGCCCATGAGCAGCATGACAAGTGCGACACCCAAACCGGCACCGCCGCTGATGCCAAAGATTGAAGGGCCAGCAAGCGGGTTCTTGAAAGCTGTTTGCAACATGAGGCCGCTTGCCGACAGTGCGCCACCGCATAGGGAGGCTGTGATGGCTTGTGGAAGACGGCTCTCAAGGATGATGAACCGCCATGAGTCGTGTGTCGTCTCTCCGCCTGACAAGATGTGCAGCACCTCACTGACAGGGATGCTGATGGAGCCGCAAAGCAGGTTGAGCAGGAAGAGGGCGGCTGATGCCAAGGTTGCCAACAGGCAATATCTCACACCTTTCATCTTCAAGGTAAAATGGGGCTATGGCTCTGTTACAGGGGAGTAATACTTTGGGGAACCCAATCCTAATTCTGGGTGCAGCAAAGTGATGTAGTCGTGCAAGAGGTAGTCTGGCCTGAACGGCACTTCTTCAAAATAGGGGACTTCCTGGGTGTCCACATACCATGTGTTATGACTCTTGAATGCTTTCATCTCCTTGTATCCCGAGTACTCTGAAGCAAGTTGGTTATATGTAAGCCTCCCCGTGCCAAAATGATTGAAAATCCAAACATCGGCTCCTCCTGCTTTGTCGAGCACGGTCTCAAATGTCATGGCAAGGCTTCCACTGTGGGTGTCGTTGCTCCATGCAAATGTGCCATTGGCATCTGCTATGATGCCGCTGACAGTGCTCTTGCCACCTGGTACATACCATGTAGACCCTGTGAGTTTCTCTGTAATGATGGAAGGGCGATCCTTTGCTTGTTTGGCTATGGATTTCAAGGCATGGTAGCAGGAATCCACGATATTGAAAAGTGAGTCGGCCTGGTGCTCCTTGCCTAATAAAAGGCCATAGAATTTCATCCACTCGGCACGTGCCAGCGCAGAAGTTTCCATATAGTCGGCACATTCCAACAATGGGATGCCTATGCCATCCAAACGACCGTAACCACCGGAATTCTCAAAAGGTGAGAGCATCAACAAGTCAGGCTTCAAATCCACGATTTTCTCTATGATGGGGCTCATGCCGTTGCCGCAGTCGGCTATACGTCCTTCTGCCACACCTTTTTTCACATAGGGGACAAGGATGTATTTCAAATCGGCTACTCCTATAAGTTGGTCTTCTGCGTCGAGCCAGCCTATCAGTTGGCAGTGGGAGGTGTTGAAAACGATGTTCTTTTCTGTGGGGATACGCACCAGGGTGCCGTCGGGAATGGGCGAGGGGAGGGGGGAGTCCTTTTTCACAATGACATAATTGTGAAGGGTCTTGCCTTTATGCCAAGGGTCGTCGATGGAAACGATGGTGTAACCATCGTATTTGACGATGTGAAGCAGTTGGGCATATTTCATAGGGATGGTGTCGCCCACCATGCCGGCATGCATTGCGCTTCTTTTTCCCTTGCATGAAGCCAATGTGATGATTAACAACAAGATGAAAAGAAACTTACGGGAAGGTGTCATTTGTCGAGTTTCTGATAGACGGAGTTGTTGGATTTGTATTCCGGCACTATTTCTTTCATTTTTGCTACTATCTCCATGTCATTGAAGGAGTTGGCAATGGAAATCAGTTGCTCTATCTCTTTTCTAACGCCGGAATAGTCGTATTCGCGCACTTCGGCTATCCTTATCTTTTCATGGAAACTCGGCTTGGTGTTCTCCTCAGTGGACAACAATTCCTCGTAGAGTTTCTCTCCCGGGCGAAGACCTGTGTATTTGATTTCAATGTTCTTCGCTCCGCTCAACTTGATCATGTTCTTGGCCAACTCGGAAATCTTGACAGGTTCGCCCATGTCGAAGACGAAGATTTCACCACCTTTCCCATGAGTGCCGGCCTCCAGCACCAACTTGCATGCCTCGGGTATGAGCATGAAGAACCGGATGATGCGCTCATCGGTAACGGTGACCGGACCTCCTGCCTTGATTTGCTTTTCAAACAATGGGATGACGGAACCGTTGGAGCCAAGGACGTTGCCAAAGCGCGTGGTGACAAATTGTGTCACACCTTTCACCTCACCTTCCTTGATGGCTTTGTCCAGGCTTTGCACATAAATCTCGCAAATTCGTTTGGAGCAACCCATCACGTTGGTGGGATTGACGGCTTTGTCGGTGGACAGCATGACGAATTTCTTCACACCATATTTGACGCTCAGGTCGGCGATGACCATCGTCCCATAGATGTTGTTGTGGACACTTTCACAGGGGTTGTCTTCCATCATGGGGACATGCTTGTAAGCGGCGGCATGGAACACGTAATCGGGGCGGAATTGTTGGAAGATGTACGCCATGCGGGCGGCGTCGGATATGGAGCCCACTACTGTGCTCGTCTTGATGTTGGGCCATTCTTTCTGCATCATCAGCCGGATGTCGTGCTGGGGGGTCTCTGCAGAGTCAATCAACATCATCTCGGAGGGCTTGTATGCACTGATCTGCCTTACTATCTCCGAACCGATGGAACCGGCAGAACCGGTGACGAGAATCTTCTTTCCCGTCAGCATCTGCCCCACCTTTTCCATGTCTATCTGTATCTCGTCGCGAGGAAGCAGGTCCTCCACGCTGATGGGTTTTAGTTGGACGTTGGAGAAGTCGGAGTCATTGGTCCATTCCTTCGTCCCTTCCACCATGAAAATCTTGATGCCAAGGTCGATGAGTATGTCTTGCAACTCCTTTTCCTTGCGGAACCGGGCTGTCTGTAAAGGTGACACGAGAACAGCTTGTATGCGGTTGTCTTCCAGGATATCCCTAATGTTCCTGTTGATGAGGTAAACCTTCTCGCCCATCAGCAGCCTTCCTTTGAAATCCCTGTCGCTGGTGAGGAAACCATGGAAAGAGTAGTTGGCGTCTTTCTGGTTGCGGATGTTCTTGGCCAGTCCCACGCCTCCGTCTCCCACGCCGTATATGAGTGTCCTTAGTGCTTTTTCCCGCTTATAGGATACGTCGAAGATGGTCTTCACCCATACGCGCCATATCCACATGAGGATCATGGCCAAGGTGTACATGGCAAGGATCTGCCTTCCTTTCAACGGGACGAACAATCCCTTGTGGAAAATATCTTTGAATCCCACATGCAACCATGCGAGGGGAAAATGCATGACCTCCGCTATCACGCACGATAACAACATGGCATAGAACACATTCCGGAGATCGACGAAGGAAGAATATCTCACCACACCGGCATAGGTGTGGAAAACCCTGAACCCGATAAGGTTGAACACCATGTAGACAAAAATGGTGCGGGAGGCTGCCCCGAAATGGGCGAGGATGGATTCTGCACTGGTGAAAAGCAGGAGCACGAAGATACCGGACAAGTAGCAGATAAGGCAGTCGAGTGCCAGCACTGTCCAATACGGGAGGGCTTTCTTGGTGAAATACCAATCAAGAAGTTTGTTGAGTGGTTTCTTGAGGTCGGAAACTATGGTTGCCAGATGCTTGTTCATTTTTCAACACAGTCTTTCAGGATGGATATCACACGCTCCACGTCATTGTCGGTGACGCATGGCCCGGATGGCAGGCAGAGTCCTTTCCTGAAGAGACGCTCGCATGTACCATCCACATAAGCGGGGGCGTCTTTATAAAGAGGTTGTGTATGCATGGGACGCCATAACGGACGGCTCTCAATGCCTTGTGCGGCCAGGGCGTCCATGGCTTTCTTGACGATGCCGCAAGGTTCGATGTCCTCTCCAGGGGAATAGGGGCGCTGGCTGTCGGCAGTCTCGAAGGTGATGGTGCTGAGCCAGTAATTGGGTCGCATGAAACTTTCCGGTTCTGTATGCATCTTGATGGCTTCAATGCCGGAGAAAGCTTCTGCATACATCTTTGCTATGCGACGATGGTGTGACAGATGGTCCTCAATGATGGTCATCTGGCCTCTGCCTATTCCTGCACAGACATTGCTCATGCGGTAATTGAAACCTACTTCCTTGTGAAGGTAATAGGGCATCGGCTCTCGTGCCTGCGTGGCATAGAACATCACTTTTTTCTTGGTTGCCTCGTCGGGACATATCAATGCACCGCCGCCAGACGTGGTAATCATCTTGTTGCCGTTGAAGCTCATGATGCCGAAACGCCCGAATGTGCCGGTCATCCTTCCTTTGTAGAGTGAACCGAATGCTTCAGCAGAGTCCTCGATGACAGGAATGTCGTAACGGTTGGCTATCTCCATCAAGTCGTCGATGTAGGCGGGCATGCCATACATGTACACAGGGACGATGGCCTTGGGCTTCCGGCCGGTGGCTTTCATCCGGTGCTTGATGGCATCCTCCAACTTGTTGGGGTCGATGTTCCATGTCTTGTCTTCGGACCCGACGAACACCGGAGTGGCTCCAAGGTAGAGGGCGGGGTTGCAAGATGCGGCGAAAGTGAAACTTTGGCAGATCACCTCGTCACCTTTTCCAATCCCCAGCGCCACCATGGCAAGATGCACGGCGGCTGTCCCCGAGGCAAGGGCTACGACTTTCTTTCCCTCGCCAACAAATTTTTCCAATTCAGCCTCAAAAGCATCCACATTTGGACCAAGAGGGACTACCCAGTTGGTGTCGAACGCCTCTTTGATGTATTTCATCTCGTTGCCGCTCATGTGCGCAAGACAAAGGTAAACTCTATCCATTTTGTTGATGTTGTGCAAATTAGACATTTCTTCTATGCATGACGATTGCCTGCTGAGAGGCAATCAATGCCTTTTATGAGTGCAAAGATAAGAAAAAAAAGTGAACTGTATAGTATTTCTATTCAAAAAAATGCTTTTGTTGTTTATTCGACAACGGGGAAGGGGGGCATGGGCTTTTCCTTCTGCTTCTTGCTCGTCGTCTTCACAGAGTGGAAGAATGTATAGAATGTCACTCTGCCTTGAGGCGATCTGAACCGCCAATGTGCTGCACTTTGCTTGAAAACGAGGAATCTCGACCGGATTCTATAAAAGAGATTGAAGGAAACGGAGAGAAAAGAGATAGGCCTTCCGTTTAATAGGGAACGGAAAAAGAGAGCAAAAGTGCTAATAATCCGCCATAAATGTAAATTTTCGCATGAAAAAGACATTTTCTTTCATTTTCCTTTCATTAACTCAAGAAAAAGGATTACCTTTGCATATTATTCATGGAAACATCATTTTGATTTTTCGTAAAACTTATATTTTAAACATTTCGCTATGTCAAACAACAAGGAAAAACTCTTCACCGAGTTTCAGGCTCCTACTACGCAAGAATGGCTCGACAAGATCCAGGTTGACCTGAAAGGGGCTGATTTCAACAAGAAACTTGTGTGGAGAACCAATGAAGGATTCAACGTCCAGCCTTTCTATCGCAGGGAAGATGTGTTGAAACTCAAGACACCCGAGTCTCTCCCTGGCGAATTTCCATTTGTCAGGGGAAACCACAAGGACAACAACTCATGGTATGTAAGGCAGGACATCTTCGCCGATGATGCCCAAAAGGCCAATGCAAAGGCTCTTGACATCCTCAACAAGGGTGTTGATTCTCTCGGATTCTGCATTCCGGGAGACAAGGTTGACGCCGCGTTCATCGACACGTTGCTTTCTGGCATCCTCTGTGAGTGCATCGAAGTGAATTTCTGCACTTGCAAGGCTCATACGTTGGAATTGGTGAACATTCTCAAGGCTTATTTTGAAAAGAATGGCTACGACAAGGAGAAACTGGTTGGCAGCATTGATTTCGACCCTATCGAGAAATTGGTGATCAAGGGCAAAAACGTTCTCAATGTGCTTGAGGACGCTCCCAAAATCGTTGAAGCTCTTAAAGATTACCCCAATTTCAGGTGTATCGCAGTCAATTCTGTGGCACTTAACAATGCCGGTGCTTACATCGTACAGGAATTGGGCTATGCCTTGGCATGGGGCAATGAATATTTGCAGCAACTCACGGATGCCGGCATCGACATCGACATCGCTGCAAAGAAGGTCAAGTTCAACATGGGTGTGAGCGAGAACTATTTCATGGAGTTGGCCAAGTTCCGCGCTGCACGTATGCTTTGGGCTCAGATTGTGAAGCAATACGAGCCGAAATGCGATTGCGCTTGCAAGATGGTTGTCAATGCCGTTACTTCTCAATACAACCAAACTCTTTTCGACAGTTATGTCAATCTGCTGCGTTCCCAGACTGAAGCCATGAGCGCCACCCTTGGAGGCATTCATTCGCTCGTGGTTACACCGTTTGACATGCCTTACGAGCAACCGAATGATTTCTCCGAGCGCATCGCACGCAACCAGCAGCTTCTCCTCAAGGAGGAGTGTCATTTCGGCCAGGTCGTAGACCCGGGTGCCGGCTCTTATTACATCGAGCATCTCACCGACAGCCTGGCCCAGGAGGCTTGGAAGATTTTCCTTCAAGTGGAGGAGGAAGGCGGATTCCTTGAGGCAGCAAAGACCGGCAAGGTCCAAGATGTCATCAACGCTACCAATGTCAAGCGCCATGCTGATGCCGCTAAGCGCAAGGAATTCATCCTTGGAACCAACCAATTCCCCAACTTCACGGAGAAGTCAGAAGGGAAACTTCCTCGCAAGGCCTGCTGTGGTTGTGCAGGAAAGGAGGAAGGCGAGTTCAAGTCGGTGAACTCAACAAGACTTGCTGCCGATTTTGAGGATTTGCGCATCCACACGGAGAACACTCGTGTGCCTGTGGCATTCATGCTCACCATCGGCAACCTGGCCATGCGTCAGGCTCGTGCCCAGTTCTCATGCAACTTCCTCGCTTGTGCAGGATACAAGGTGATTGACAATTTGGGCTTCAAGACTGTGGAAGAGGGTGTCGACGCCGCTCTCGAGGCAGGTGCCGACATCGTGGTGATTTGCTCCAGCGATGACGAATATGCCGAGTATGCCATCCCCGCATTCAAGTATCTTGACGGTCGTGCCATGTTTGTGGTGGCAGGAGCTCCCGCCTGCATGGAGGACCTTAAGGCCGCAGGTATCGAAAACTTCGTGCACGTGCGTTGCAACGTGCTCGACACGCTTAAAGAATATAATGCCAAGTTGGGAATTTAAATAGTCGAAAGTCATGAGAAAGAATTTTAAAGACATTGATATTTATGCTGGCATTCAGCCGCAAAATGGTGCTGAGTGGCAGGCTGCCAACGGCATTGACTTCAACTGGAAGACACCTGAGCATATTGAGGTGAAACCGGTATATACAAAGGAAGACCTCGAGGGGATGGAGCATCTCGACTTCACCGCCGGCATTCCGCCTTACCTTCGTGGACCCTATTCCATGATGTATCCCTTCAGGCCTTGGACCATCCGCCAATATGCTGGATTCTCCACTGCAGAGGAGTCCAATGCTTTCTATCGTCGCAACCTTGCCTCTGGACAAAAAGGCTTGTCGGTGGCTTTCGACCTTCCCACTCACCGTGGTTACGACCCTGACAATGCTCGTGTTGTAGGAGACGTGGGCAAAGCTGGTGTCTCCATTTGCAATGAGGAGAACATGAAGGTGCTTTTCTCTGGCATTCCCCTCAACAAGATGTCCGTGTCGATGACGATGAATGGTGCCGTGCTTCCCATCCTCGCTTTCTATATAGTGGCTGGATTGGAGCAGGGAGCTCAATTGGAGGAAATGGCAGGAACGATTCAGAATGACATCCTCAAGGAATTCATGGTGCGCAACACCTATATCTATCCTCCTGCATTCTCGATGAAGATCATTGCCGACATATTCGAGTTTACCTCTCAGAAAATGCCCAAGTTCAACTCCATATCCATCTCCGGCTACCATATGCAGGAGGCTGGAGCTACAGCCGATATAGAGTTGGCATACACCTTGGCCGACGGTATGGACTATATTCGTACCGGCGTGAATGCAGGCATCGACGTAGATGCTTTCGCACCACGTTTGTCGTTCTTCTGGGCCATTGGCATGAACCATTTCATGGAGATTGCCAAGATGCGTGCCGGACGACTCCTTTGGGCAAAGATTGTGAAGAGTTTCGGTGCCAAGAACCCCAAGTCTTTGGCGCTTCGTACTCACTCACAGACATCGGGATGGTCGCTGACGGAGCAGGATCCGTTTAATAATGTTGGCCGTACTTGCATCGAGGCTATGGCTGCCGTTCTCGGACATACGCAGTCCCTGCACACCAACGCCCTTGACGAGGCCATAGCACTTCCTACCGACTTCTCTGCACGTATCGCCCGCAACACCCAGATTTACATCCAGAACGAGACCAAGGTGTGCAAGCAAATTGATCCATGGGCTGGTTCTTACTATGTGGAAACGCTCACCAACGAACTGGTTCACAAGGCATGGGGGCATATTCAGGAGATTGAGAAACTGGGTGGTATGGCAAAGGCCATCGAGACGGGACTTCCCAAAATGCGTATCGAAGAGGCTGCCGCACGCACCCAGGCACGCATCGACTCCGGTGTGCAGACCATTGTTGGCACCAACAAGTATCGTTTGGACCATGAAGACCCCATCGATATCCTCGAAGTGGATAACACAGCTGTGCGCATGCAACAGGAAGAGTCCTTGGCCGAGGTTCGTGGCTCCCGTGACGAGGCGGCATGCCAAGAGGCACTCAAAGCCATTACGGCTTGTGTCCGCGACTTCAACGAAGGACGCAAGAGCAAAGATAACTTGCTCGACTTGGCTGTCAAGGCTGCCCAACTCAGATGCACCTTGGGTGAAATCAGCGATGCCTGCGAGGAAATCGTGGGACGTTACAAAGCAATAATCAGAACTATTTCAGGCGTGTATTCATCAGAAAGCAAAAATGACTCCGACTTTGAGAAAGCTTGTGAGTTGACAGAGGAGTTTGCAAAGAAGGAGGGCCGTCGCCCGCGTATCTTCGTCGCAAAGATGGGACAGGATGGTCACGACCGTGGTGCCAAGGTGGTGGCCACGGGTTATGCCGACTGCGGGTTCGATGTGGACATGGGGCCACTCTTCCAAACCCCGGCAGAGGCGGCAAGAGAAGCTGTGGAAAACGATGTGCACATCGTGGGTGCATCGTCGCTTGCCGCAGGACACAAGACCTTGATTCCACAACTCATCGAAGAGTTGCGCAAGCTTGGTCGTGAGGACATCATGGTGATTGCCGGCGGTGTGATTCCTGCTCAGGATTACGACTTCCTGTACAAGGCCGGCGTGGCTGCCATCTTCGGCCCGGGCACCTCTGTGGCAAAAGCCGCTGTGGAAATGATGAACATCTTGCTCGACAAGTAAGACATTCTCTCTTTGATTCTATCAAGGCCATTGACCGTGTTCGTACGGTTCAATGGCCTTGATTGTTATGCGTTTTCAACCAGGACTTCAGACATACGGTCTTGGGGACTTGGAAGTTATAGCTTGATACTTGAAATAACCTGACTTGTGAATTGCACCTTCGTTCTCTCCCACAACCCTTGATGGCGTATGAGTCTTGCAAACATAAAAGGCAGGGAATGCCTGCCTTTTGTAAGTTTTGATTTTTTTGAGTCAGAATTGCCTTTCACACTATTCTGATGCAATCTGGTGATGCGAAGAGTCAGAATCCTATTTGAAGATTGTCTTTTTGAGTATTGGATTGGCCGTCTTCAACACCTTCTTCCTCGAAATCGGAAGAATTGGACAACTGGCCATTACCAACCTCGTCATTCAAACTCATCATGACAGGAAGCGTGATATCGATATCATGGCATTCTGAAACGGGTTTTACATAATTATTCATAGTCTCTGATTATTTTATGATTGTTTTCTTTCCTTTGATCACATACACACCCTTTTGCAGCTTGCTGCCGTCCATGGGCACCCCCATGAGAGTGTAGACATCCTCTCTGTGCTTCTTTTCCGTCCCAATGGTTCCGATACCGTCTGCTTGCTCGGAGAACAAATAGGAATTGGCAGGTGTGGCATCATCCGTAGGCACTTCCAGGTAGGCATGGTGCCCCTCGTTGATGATGTATGTGCCGCCTTCCACTTGATAATAGAAGCCGATGGTTTTGGCATTATCGCCTTTTACGGCGAGCATGTAATATTTGTAACCAGGCTCGCCGACTTTCATGGTTTCGTCACTGCCTTTCAGGACGTTCTCAATTGCCAAGCCTGGCTCATTCGTCGAGGCAAGAGTATAGGTCTCATTGGCGGTTCCTTCAAGAACCACGGCTGTTCCAGCGGAAATCACGCCGCCCACATCGTTCAGGGTGGCTTTCCTTTCATCAACGGTCACTGCGTAGGCCGTCAGCCCATCGGGAACAACAAGATTGCGGTCACTATAATACAAGGTGGAATAACCATACTTGCTGATGGTCACCTCTACAGAGGGAAGGTCGCCCGTGCGAGTGAGGTAGATGTAGTCCAACTCAAGGTTGGAGTTATACTCCGTATTGTTGTTCAATGCTAATCCAAAACCTGCAGGAATGACGATGTTTTCAATGGTGAATTCGGCTTGCCCGGCTTTGCCCCATTCTCCAAAAGTGCCTATGGCCTCTTCTCCTAAGTCGCCGTTGGCATCTACAAGGAAGAGCGGAAGTGAGGCGGTTTGAGAACTACTTTGGTTGCGGGCACGAAGAGTGACAGAATAGATACCGGAGTCAAAATTGCCTATCTTCACATAAGAGTTCTTGTAAAGGCGCCTGGCTGCGCCGTCGG
Source organism: Prevotella sp. (assembly GCA_017619375.1). GTDB lineage: Bacteria > Bacteroidota > Bacteroidia > Bacteroidales > Bacteroidaceae > Prevotella. The sequence continues at coordinate 49,775 of JAFZSL010000026.1, forward strand.
AATACCGGCTGGGATAGGCCCCGTTGGCCGCCCAGGAGCGGGATGGCGTGAGGTCTTCAATTTCGCTGAACCAGGTGATGTCGCTTGCGCTGTAAGTCTTGTTTATGGTCTGACCACCACCGACCGTAACGCCATAATACGGGTCTGTCGCATTTTGGGCAATCATGTACCATTGTCCGTCTTTTTCCACTGCCTTGGTGTAGTAAGCAGTTGTTGTCTCACCCTCGTAAAGCTCGCCTTCGGCCACAACCGCCAAAGGTGTGTCGTTGCCGTCAACGGCCACCACTTGATAGGCAAGAGGGATGGCTTCTTTGTAGATGATGGTCACAACTGTGGAGCCATCTTCCTTTATCGTCTGGTCGGCGGCGTTGTCGCTCACATATTGGTAGGTCACTTCATTGATGGTGAACATGGCCTTGTCCTCATCTGTGATGATGGGTCGCGTGCCGATGGCTCCGTAGCGAACTTGGGAGTCTTTCAATTCTGTTGTACTATTCTCAAGCATGAACTTCACGGTATATTCGCCGTTGTCAAGTTCGCCCATGTATTTCACATAGAACCAGTCCACACCACTTGCCGACGACCCTTCGCTGGAGAAGGACAACGTGGAGTTGGATGTCACAGAGAATGGCTCAGAGTTGGCCAGGAAATTTGTACCTGTAGTGATGGAAGTAGTGAACACCACGTTGTCGCCAACCTTGAAATTCACGGCACGTGCCGAGCTGTTGCCATTAAGGCCACGCATGAAAATTTGGTATTTTCCCGGCTCCAGGGTGGTGGCATTGACGTAGGAGCCACCGGTGTGGCCCATGGCACCGGAAGAAGCACGGGCGGTGTTGTTTGCTTTTGAGGTTCCCGGCACATCTTCTGCCTCGGTGTAGAACACTACGTTTTCCACGGTGGCGGTGGTGTAGGGGATGTTATATACATAGTCGTCTTGGTCGATGGTCAAGGATGAATTATACCATCCAGGATTGGTGGCTTTGACAGCTTCATAGAGGGTGGTGCCTACAAGCACGTTTTGTGGGAAATATACTGTGAAAGTGTTCTCGTCGCTCTTCACCGTTCCGCTTTCCAGCTCCTTCAGCACATTGCTGTTGCCATCCACTGCATTCACTGTGTAATCATAATAAGTGTCGCTTGGGACGTCTTCGCTGATTTGGATGGCTTTAAGCACGGGGTTGATAGCATAGTTCTCACGCCCTGCCTTGTAATGACCGAACTCCACGTTGGTAATGGCTGTGGTAGAGGTGGAGTTGATGGTCTGGGTGCCTATCATGGCACTCACAGTATGCATGTCCTGGTTTATTTTAATGGTTACGTTGTAATCGGCAGCCCTGGTATAGGTGATGGCGAAATCAGTGGCCGTCTCATCAACAAGGGCCTGTGCGACTTTGTCTTGTTCGTTGAAGATAATGGATACGCCACCCATTTTGATGTAGTCATAACTGCCGCTACGTCCCGTAGCCCCTCCTGTTTTCAGGGTGGCGGTCAGTGTTACTTCGGTGTCCTTTGTCACTGTGATGGCTTTGGTCAAAGTCCATCCGCCATTGGTGGAGCTTACATTCAGTCCACCATCGATGGTGGGGGAGCAATAACTGGCAGTCCAGTCGCTGAGGTCGTCAGCGCTCCACGCTGTGCCGCTGCCACCTCTCTCATAAATCACATTCTGTGCCAGGCTGGAAACAGCAACCATCAGGGTGCCCCAGATGAGCATCATAGATTTCAAGAAGATTTTTTTCATTTAGTTTGTTGTTAGGATTATTGTAGCTTTTTATTCGCTTTTTTCCAAATACTTTTCGTAATTTGGCACAAAAATAATCAATACCAAGAACAACGCCAAGAAAATCAGTGTGTTTTTTAGATTTTTGTATTTCGGTGAAAGCCCTGACAATCTTCAGTAGGGAGAAAAAGAAAATAGAGAATAGAAATGATGCTCGGGAAGGAGTCGCGGTCCTTTCGGAAGCCAACATGTTCAAAAAGATTTGTAAATAGTTTGGATGTTTTGGGAAAAAGAGGTATATTTGTAAATGAAAAAGATTCCGATTGATATGCCTAAACCTTTTGGGCGCAAGGTGTGTTTTCAATACAAAAATTAAGATGAGTTTCATGCAAGATCAAATAATCAAGCTGAAGCATCGACCGGTGGCTCGTTTTGCCGTTCATTGGGTTGATACTGGCTATGGCGAAAGGAGTCTTGGCCGAGGATGTTATGGTCGGTTAGGCCCGTGACTGGCAGAACTTCGCCGAAAGGGTGAATGCCGGCATATAACGGCGAACTCGACCGGAGCAGTGTGAAAAAATGAGGCAATGTACTTCATAAAGTCAACTTAAGTCGAATCATCTCATGCGAAAAAGAATACAGGCTCTCCTTGGGGCTATTAACAAGGGAATATACGAAAAAGAAACGGAACTGGCGATGGCGCTGTTGGCGGCTCTGGCCGGTGAGAGTATCATCTTGCTCGGACCTCCGGGTGTGGCCAAGTCGATGGTGGCACGCAGGCTGAAATCGGCATTCAAGGATGGTCGGTCGTTTGAATATCTGATGTCGCGGTTCAGCACGCCCGACGAGATATTCGGACCGGTGAGCATCAGCAAGCTGAAGACCCAGGACAAGTATGAGCGAAATACAGATGGATACCTGCCGACAGCCGACGTGGTTTTCCTCGACGAGATATGGAAGGCGGGACCTGCCATACAGAACACGTTGCTGACCGTCATCAACGAAAAACGGTTCCGCAATGGCGATGCAGAAATACATATCCCTTTGAAACTATTGGTCTCGGCCAGCAACGAACTGCCAGCACATGGTGAAGGACTTGAAGCACTTTGGGACCGCTTCGCTATCCGGATGGAATGCACGAACATCAAAAATGAGGCCAATTTCAACGCCATGCTGTTGGACGAGGATTCGGAGAAGGACATCATGGTGCCTGAGTCGTTGCGAATCAGCAATGAGGAATACTTGTCTTGGACGATGCAAATCAATCAAGTGACCGTGCCAGACCGGGTGCTGAAAATCATCAATGCCATCCGCCGGGCTTTGGGCAATGTGGTGGTTGGCAATAGCGATGAGCGCCACAAAGTCTATGTCAGCGACAGGCGGTGGAAAAACATCGTCCGGTTGCTGAAGACGTCGGCCTTCATGCACGACAGGGCAGAGGTGGAACTTGCCGACATTCTGCCTGTCTATCATTGCTTGTGGCAGGAACCTGAAGAGGCGGAGGGCGTCAAGGATATCGTCATAGGAACTTTGCTGAGTGAGTTTTCTACGCAGTTCGCCCAATTGAAAAAGGACTTGGAGGCGGATATCCGCGTATACCGACAGCATCGTGCCACCCAGAAGGCACGCAAACAGATACAAAGGAGCGATGGCGACAAGAAAATCTTCGACTCCTTCTATTACCATCTCCTCGACCATGACACGGGCAACACCTACATCTTCTTGTCAGACTACCAGCAAATGCGTAGCCATTCCAAGGGGAATGCGGGACAATCGGGAGTCATCTACAGGGACCCAAAGAATCCACGACGCTCTATCATCCGTAGCTACGACGGTGCCGACACGCCGCAAAAATCGAGGACGGTATCCCTCACACGCGATCAGGACGGCATCTACATCGACGGGGTCTATTTCAAGATTGAGACATTGGCACCGGGTGAGAAACAACAGTTGGCCGATCCGATGGGTGAAATCACCGACCGTAATTACTTTTTGGAAATAGAGTCCTTGGCCGACCGCATCAGCAAACGTGTGGAAGAGGTCAAGGAAAACATGCTCGCCTCTCCGACAGACAAGAAAACCTTGGAGGACTTTGCCAAGACTATTTATCAGGAATTGGCAAGGATGCGTTATGACGTGTTGAAACTGGAAGAAGAATAATCCACCCGTCAAGCCATGATCACCTATAGCGACAAGGATTCTGATGAGGTTCTTATGGAGAAGGTCCACCGGAAGCGATTGACTCTTAACGACTATCTCTATTACATCAGGAGATTCGTTGAGATAGGAGATGTCTTGGATGTGGAAAAGGAGGTGGCTGTCGAATGCTCCTGGATGTTGTACAATGATCCCATCCTCGGATATCTGAGCAAGCTGATGAACGACCCTGTCGTACAAGCGGCTGTGTTGTCGAGCAAGTTGACGGGACAGATATTCTATGAGACAGTGGGACGTTTTGTCGCAGAATGCCTTCATGCGGAGAATTATGCCAACCAGCGTTTTTCCACCGAGCGGAAGGAGGTGGAGAAGATGACTGAATGGTCGATACAGAAAAAAGAGTCACATTGGCAGTCGCTTCTCACTGCCATCGACGAAAAGCACCATGACGATGGATTCGATCTCGACTATATGAAAGAGCAATTCCAGAACGATGGATGGATGAAACCGGAGAACTGGGAAAAACTCCAACATGAGTGGATGGCAGCCATCGACGAACGTGCCCGTAAGGAGGTGGCAAGAAAAGTCAAGGCCAAGGAAAACGGTGGCTTCAACAGGATTTTCATGAAATTGGGCGACCAGATTCGCAGCAAGGGAGCAAGTGAGGCGGAGGCGTTGCAGGCTTGGAATATGATGAATGGCCAGTGGATAGAGTCGGAGTTTGAGAAAAAGCTTCATATCGTGCAGATACAGAACAAATATCCGCAAATCGGCGAGGTGGTGCGCAAGATGGGACGGCTGCCGGATGAAGACGGAAAAGCCAGCTTGACCGTACAGACAGGTTTCAGGCACAAGCTTGACCACTCTTCAGGAAGCGACATCGAGGGGGTGACTGTTGGACGTGACCTCAACGCGCTGATGCCAGCCGAACTCGCCCAATACACAGACTCCGAATTGGAAAGCCTATTCCTGAGGAAATGGGTCACCAGTCGTCTGCAGGTGTTCCGTTACAAGTTGGAAGTCACCAAGCCGGCAAGACGGCTTCGCTCGGAAAAAGCGTCGCGCCGTGGACCGATGATTGTCTGCGTCGATTCCTCGGCGAGCATGTATGGAGTACCGCAAAAGATTGAGGCATCGCTGTTGTCGAAACTGGAACAGACCGCTGAGCAATTGAAACGAGATTGTTTTCTCATTGATTTCTCCGTCGGCGTCCGTCCCATCGAATTGCGTTCGCGCCGCAAGCAAAAAGCTTTGGAACGGATGGGCATCAGAGTCGAGGACAACGAGAATTTTGAGAAAGGCTATTTCCCGTTCATCGGCGGGGGCACTGACGCACAAAAGATGCTCAATATGGCATTCGCCCTCTTGGACAATGGCAACGACCGATATATGAACGCCGACGTGTTGTGGATCACCGATTTCCTTATACCCAGGACCACGGAAGACCTGATGCGCCGTTTCAAGGAATACCAGAAGACCGGCACCAGGTTCTATGGATTCAAGATAGGGGAGGGACAGTCTAACTGGGATCAGTATTTCGACAAGATATACGAAATCCATTACCGTCCGCCCAGGATGTATTGACTTGGTAATGACGATTTGAAAGTCGTGAAAATCCTTTGGAGCACAATAATTTACAAACCATCCCTGCACCTTTTCGCGAGGAGCAGGGATACAATTGGTTCAGGGCATTCTTACAGACTTTATCTAAAGGACTCAGTCATTTATATTTGCAAAGCATCAGTTTCCCTTCATCATCGCGTAAGTGCATGCCATTACCCTGGCATAATTCCCACACGTCACAGTCAGCACATGGTCCTGTGTGCATCCATTCTCGATCTCGATAACATTGGAATTTGTTTTCCCATGCATCGGTGAACCTATCTCTGTAGATATTCCCTTGATAATATTGACTGCGAATGCTCAAGCAACCAGAGATGGAACCATCAGAAAGGATGGTGGCCACGTTGACGCCGGCTTGGCAAAAGAAAGGATGGTTGCGCACCTTCAGCTCATAATCACCAAGGAAACCTTCGCAACTAAAACTCAAACGTATCGAATTCTCCTTGCGAACCGCAGCGATGAATTCCATCACTTCGCGGAACTGTTCTTCGCTGAGCTGCAACTCAGGATGCTCTGCAGCACGCCCCATGGGAACAATAGTGAAGATACGCCATTTTTTCACGCCCAAGTCTATGAGATAGCGTTTGAATTCATCCAGATAGCCGATGTTCTTTTTATTGACACACGTAATGACATCCCATACTATTTTTTTCCCTACAAGACACTTGATGGCCCTCTCTGCTGTGGAAAAACTATTCTTTTTGCCGCGAATCCAATTATGAGCCTCCTCAAAACCGTCAAGACTGATGCCGATGGTCTCTAACCCGGCATCCAAAAGCTTATTACACATTGACTCGTCAAGCAACATGCCATTGCTCACCATTCCCCAATGAAATCCTAATTCACGAATGGCCTTGCCACATTCAACGATATCTTTCCTGACAAGAGGTTCACCACCAGTCGTCACGACAAGAATTTCAGCAGGATTCATTACGGTGCGTACATCTTCGAGGACAGTCCGGAAATCGGCGAATGGCATATCCTGTTGTTCGGCAATTGCACGGCAGTCGCTGCCACAGTGTATGCAATTAAGATTGCAACGAAGCGTACACTCCCAAAATAGTTGTTGCAATTTGTGTCTCTGAATCCGCTTTTTGTTGCGTTGGCTTGCTTGAAGCAACTGCATTATTTTCGGTAATTGCGGTTGAGGTAGTTTTGTTTCCATATATAATTATGCTACAATTGTGCTACTATTCATAGGTCCTTCCCAGTTCAATGTGAGTGTCCCCCAAGTTTGTAGTTACAAATTTATATTCTTTTTTTCCAATTAAGTAGAATTGATAAGACGAATTAAAGTTTTTTAAACAAAATCGTTAATGTTTCGTAATTATGCATGTCGTGCTCTTGCAAGACGATAAAAAAGAATTATATTTGTAAGGTAAATTAACAATTCCATATTTTTACAACTATGATGAAAAAGATCTATTTAAAGCCGGAGACAAAGGTTTTATCGTTGGCTGTTTATGGTGATGTTTGCGAAAAAGAAATTCAGACAAATTCTTCTTCTGAAGTGATGGAGGGAATGTATGGTCCTCCGGGAATTTTTGACAATGCTCCTTTGTTCTAAACAAATGCCTGGTAACCAGGTATTTTGTTGAATTACTTATGGAAAAATTGCTTTGTCAGCTTAATTTTAGTTGGAATAATTTGGTTGAAAGAGAGAAATACTGTATTTTTGCATTGTTATTTGACAACTTTGTTTATAGCTATGGAGAAAAAGAAGTATTTAAAGCCAAATTCAAAGATTTTGTCATTGGCCGTTTATGGTGAAGTTTGTGAAACAGAACTTCAGGCAGAATCCGCACAGGAAGAACCGGAGACAATGTATGGTCCTCCGGGAATCTTTAACGATGTTCCTTTGTTCTAAGCAAAGCCTTATATAATATCGCATAACTAATTAACATTTTAACTTTTACAGCTATGATGAAAAAGATTTATTTAAAGCCTGAGACAAAGGTTTTGTCGCTGAACGTTTATGGTGAAGTTTGCGAAAAAGAAATTCAACCTACATCTGATGAACCGGAGACAATGTATGGCCCTCCGGGAATCTTTGACAATGCTCCTTTGTTCTAAACTAAAACATCCTGGCAAACTGCCAGGATGTTTTGGTCAATGGGCATACCCGCTGATAGATAGAATGGCTATGATGAGATTGGTGGGTTATGGGTGGGTGGAGTCATTATCAGGAACAAGGTGGAGCACAATGTCCACAATGCCCATTACGTCAGAGATGTTCAGCTCGTTGTCACCGTTCACGTTGGCGTTTTCGACATGAAAGCCTCCAACTGTCTCTCCTAAGATGTGATTCACAAGCATCATCACGTCCGTCACGGTCACTTCTCCATCCTGGTTTACATCCCCTAAAAGGATGGTGTCTTCCAAATATTCCATGAAATTGCTGATGAAATCGAAAGTTACCACGCCATCGCTACTTTCGTAAATGTTTGCCAAAGCTTTGTTGGTTTTGCCCTCACCGTTGTAATACTTATAGTTTACGATATTCATCGTGTCGTTCAATTCTGTCATGCCCTTTGTGCCAGGGAAGGGATCCCCTGCCATCTCCTCGTAAAAGTCTGCGTACCTGATTTCCTTGCCGTTGATGGTCTTGCCGATGTTATAATGACTGAACAACAAACCATCGGCGGGAACCACGGTCATACGAGGATGGCCTTTGATATTGTTGACAGTGTTGCCGTTTTGGACGGAGAAAGCAGTGGCATCGTATTCCACGTGGGTGACTACCAAGCCATGCCCTTTTTGATAGGTGTTCAAACTTATGTTTTGGATGTTTTCCAACACGAAATACTCGTGCGGTTCATCTGGGTTTGTGATACGATAAGCAGCTCCACCCTCATCTATTGGTTTGATTTCTATCTTGCCACCAATATCAAGAGTACTGATTTCCATCCAGCCCATCGCTTCACGCTCCCATGCGTTGAGAGCACATGGTGTGTAGCCATTGTTCAAATATGTGCCGTTGTCCATCAGGCTCCAATCTTCCATACTTTGGTTGTCGCCTCTCACTGCATTAATCTTTGGATAAAAATCGGGAAGCCCCATGGCGTGACACATCTCATGGCAGACTATGCCGATACCGTTAATGCGTTCATATGGTGCTGAAGACCAACAACCGGGATAGCCATTCAACTCTGCGCAGACGACATAATTTTGCACGTGCTTGCCATCATAAACACCTCCAGAGGTGACACCCCATTTGGGCCAGATGCAGTCGCTGGAGTTTCCTGCCATGGCTTGAGAGTATCCGGCATGAATAATAATAACCAAGTCGACTTGATTGTCTTTGTTGCTGTCGTATTGTGAGAAATCGATGCTATCGGTCATCAGCATGCAGGCATCCCTCAACAGCAGGTCCATCCGTTCACCTTTGCCCTCGCCACCATGGTCGCAGCCGTATATGGACATATCGTTAGGAAGTTTCACTGGGCCATAGACATCGAATTCGGGGGCGAGTTGCCCGAAACTGGCTTGTTTGAAGTATTGGTGGACACTGACGAAATTGTGGTTCTCTCCACGGCCATGATCCTTCAAGGGGGTAGTGGCATTGAAAAAATCGTTGAATGAACGTTTGGGATTCTCGATTGTGAAATGATGGTCGGAGTCGTTAAACTCAGCAAGAATGACAACGACACGCGGAGCGCCCATGCGTGGGAAAAGGTGTTGGTTGGAACTGTCGTCTATCGGTTCACGCTTGGCTCTGAGAGAACTACAACAGGTCTCGCTTTTTGCGTAAAAGGCATCCCGATTCTGTAAAGATGCCAAATGTATTTCCTCTGCACTGCGCTCACCTGCATTATGAGCCAGCAACTGAGTGTCGCTCAATTCACCTTGGTCATCGATTGCCCCTATGTAATAACCATCTTCACGTTGCACCAAAAGAATACCATCAAGTGTGGTGTAGAAATGGAAGTCCTCATCGCCATGAAGGATGACGGTGAGGGTGGTGCCGTCGGCTTGACGTACTTCTATGGGGGAAGGGTAGGCTTTCACTGCCCAACTATTATAGGAGCATATGAGCCCGACCAAAACAAATTGTATCTTTTTCAGAAATCCATTCATTTCGTCGAATATTTAACTTGCTTTTGAAAAGAATGATGCTAAGGTAGTGCTTTTTCCCTTTTTTTCAAAAACAAAAGAACCATTTCACTCTATCCGTGCAGTTAATCTTTGTTAATTGTCAAAATTGGAAAAGAAAGAAGAAGGGAATTGTCATTGGTTTTTTGTACCTTTGCAGCCGCTTTTACGAGTTAATAGCATTATTCAAACCAACTAAACATTTTATCAATGGCAACAAAAATCAGATTGCAGCGCGGCGGTCGCAAAGGTTACGCCTTTTACAGAATCGTCATCGCCGACGCGAGAGCACCACGTGATGGTAGGTTTACTGAGAAGATTGGTACTTACAACCCTAACACCAATCCCGCTACAGTGGATTTGAATTTCGACCGTGCACTTTATTGGGTTGAGGTGGGCGCACAGCCCACAGACACAGTGCGCAGCATCCTTCGCCACGAAGGCGTGTACATGATGAAACACCTCAGGGTAGGTGTGAAGAAGGGCGCATTCGACGAGGCAGAGGCTCAGAAGCGTTTCGATTCTTGGAAAGACGCTAAAGTGAAAGGCGACGACAAGGTAAGGAGCGAGGCTGCCAAGGCCAAGAAGGAAGCTTACGAGAAAGAGCTGAAGGCTGAGAAGGCTTATAATGAGAATGTGGCAAAGAAAGTGGCTGAGAAGAAGGCCGCCATCGCTGCCGCCAATGCTGAGGCTGAAGCTGCACCCGCAGATTCCGAGGCTACAGCACCTGCAGAGGCTTAATCGCTTATTCAACCGTACAAGAAGGGGAAGGACTTGCGTCTTTCCCCTTCTTTCGTCTTTTTGCCGTGTCAAAGGAAAGCACGGCAACAGTTAGGATGAGAAAAAAATGAAAACTTCAATCAACGTATTAGTTGTTTATAGAATTCCTCATATTTCTTGGCAACGGATATGGATTCATGATGCCGATGCACATATAAGATGCTCTCACGACGAAGTTTAAGCACTTCTTCTGGGTGTTTGACAAGATGCTCCAAGGCGGTAACCACGCTGGCTCGGTCTGGTCCGACGTTGACGATTGGACGCAACTCCCGCTCCCCCAAGATTTCATAATTCTCAGGCTCGCCGCCACCAATGCATATGATGCCTTTTGACATGGCCAAAAGCGGGTTCATGGAGGGGGTGTAGCTATAGAGTTGGTCCAGGATGGCATCGGAACCATCCATCATCCTTTGGTATTGCTCGAACGGAACAGACCGTGCCACACGCAACTCCATCTTGTCTGGATGACGACGCTGCACCTCCTCTGCGGCAGAAAGCATCACGTCTGTTCCCTTGTATGCATTCCGTGACTGATTGATTCCAATGAACACCCTTAACTTCTCGCTGGTGTCTATTTGGGTATCCCTTTGTACCTCAATGGGGAAGGGGATGAAGACTGTCTTTTGAGGAAAAACGGGGTGATAGCAGGCCCAGTACTCATAGAGGCCGGTGACTATTCCATCGCAGTCTTGAGCTATGACTTGGTTGAGGCGTCCTTTTGCCGTATCCAACCAGTCGGCACGTTCGCTCAAAGCCTCGACGTTGGTGCGAAGCTGTTGACCTATGTTGAAATCACTATAGCGCAAGGGTTTCTCATTCACGCAAGTATGCACCCAATACCAATCCATGCCGAATCCGCCGAGAACAATGCATCTGTTGTTCCGACGCAGTTGCTGATAGATGGAAAACAATCGTTCGGCTTTCAGTTCTACGAAAACAGGGTTGATGAGTTGCACGATGTCGTAGTCACGAAGATGAGGGAGGATGCGATGGATGCGTGCCAACAATGTAATGCCTCCCCACTTGCCTGGTTTGCGTGCGAGGTCAACGTCTCGAGGATAATCCTTCCAGAAATCGCCATTGGAGGCCACTGTGACCTCATGGCCCAATGCCCGAAGTCCGCGTGCCAGCGTGGCATGCACATTGCTGTATTCACCCAATAAGAGGATTCGCATGGTCGGTATTATTAATGAAGATTCATCTCAATTCATCTCAACAGCATGCATAAAAGGCGACGCCCCTGGCGTGTGCTGCTGATGCGACGGAACCATTTGTATTTCTGTGTGTAGTCCTTGTCTGATAGGGGGAAAAGACCTTTCTGGGTCAACTCTTCCACACTCTTTTCCAACAAATGACCGTTGTGTGTCAACTTGATTACAAGGTAGAGATAGTCCATTGTCAGTTGGTCGATACGTCTTTGTAAAGCCTCACGTTCGGCTGTGGGGAGAGTGTCGGCTCGTTCCGAGAGGCGGTACAGCACACCTCGGGTGTCGGCCAGTCTTTGAAGCACCCATTTCTTGTTGTCCTCGTGTGTGATGGAATCACCACGGTCGCGGTAAAAATAGGCTTTGGCTTTTGTGGAATACAGTTTCTCCGCTCGAAGGAATAATTGGGGGGTGAACTCCTCATCCTCGTGAAGGATGCCGGAGGTGAAACGCAGGTTGACGAGTGTGAGTTTGCGAAAGATATAACCGCAAGCCGACGCTCGAAGGTTGTTACGACGCATATATTCAGCTCCTTCCATCGGGCCTTCCACCTCATGCGGCACAACATGTTCTTCCTTGTTGGAAAGATAAAACGTCACAATGTCGGGGTCTTTGGTACGCACGATGTCCAAGCAATGTTCGTAAATGGTGGTGTTCAACTTGTCATCGCCATCTACAAATTGGATGTACTTGCCCTTGCAGGCTTCGATACCCAAGTTGCGGGCGGCACTGAGCCCGCGGTTGTTTTGACGAATATAGATGATGTCCTCCAACTTGTCAGAGATGGCCTCCAAAGGACTCTCTTCCGACCCGTCGTCGATGAGCAGGATTTCCCGCTCTTCCTTGTTGAGTGACAATGAAAGTATGCTATCCAAACACTCATTGAGCAAGGAAGGGGGCAGATTGTAAAAGGTGACGATGAAGCTGATCAAAGGCGGCTTCTCGACGGATGGATGAGACGGTGTAGTTTGCATAGGTTCTTGATTCCAATTAATTGAAGCATTCGTAATTTCGCTCGTGACTTTACACCCATGCCCAATCCCCGAATGGAAGACGAGGTCAAGGGAGGGGTGGGGAGGATGGGGGCGTCGCAGGTGGCGGAGTAGGCGTCTAACTGAACGTTGAGGACATGTGCGTAGTATTCTGTGAGATGGTTGGTGAGTCCGAGTCGATGGAGTTGGTTGACATGTGCCTCCAAGAGGTCGCGCAAGCCGTCTGCGCCGGGATTGTTGGTGATTCCATTGGGATTACTGGTGTAATAGTATATGCCTTCCTCGGTTGTGCAAATTCTTCGGGCGTGTTCGAGTAACAAGGGGAGTGTGTGCACATCCTCGAATTTGCGCCCTTCGACAAATCTGACATGGTCGAACAAACTTCTGACAAACACCTTGTTGCATGCGTAGGAATGGCTGTATGCCCTGCCGCGAAGCCAGTAATCGCGCATGTTGTCATAAGTGTTCACCCCAAACTTGAGCATGATTGCATCTTTGCCTCCAAAATGCCAATAGACGGGATATTCCAGAATGTCATGGTCGGGATGGGCTTCCAAACGTGACATAAGAATCGAAAGGGTGTTCTCGCCGATGAAGTCGTCGCTGTCGATGAAGGTGATGTATTCGCCTTGCGCCACATCGATGCCGGCATTGCGGGCAGACGATAGTCCCCCGTTGGCCTTGTGGATGACTCGGATATGTGGATGATGCGAGGCATAATCGTCGCAAATGGCACCTGAACCATCAGGAGAACCATCATCCACCAAGATCAATTCATAGTCGGAGAAGGATTGGCCCAACACACTATCCACACAACGGGAGAGTGTGTCTTCCACACGATATACCGGTACTATGACGCTTAATTTCATATTGCAAAGATAGCATATATAATCCTATTTCCTGCGCAAAGTTACGAAAAGTAGAGCGAAATGTAAAAGAAGTGAAGGTTTTTTACCCTTTCGAGACTGGGTGACTTTGCGCTTCTGTGTAAAAAGCCAATTCAATAACAATGATTTTTATTCAACTGTCCCGTTCATGCATCTGTGTCTTTCGCTCTTTTAACGTATTTATATAATAAAATCTTTATTTTAACGTTAAGATAAGTGAACACACATGAAAAAGACGAAGAAGACCGACAGTTATTCGCATATCCTCAAATATACGGGCCTGTTTGGTGGTGTGCAAGGGGTGAACATCCTGGTGGGCATAGTTCGCAACAAGCTTGTTGCAACGATTCTGGGTCCTGCCGGCATGGGATTGATTTCCCTTTTCAACTCCACCATCAACCTTCTCGCCAATTCCACCAACCTCGGTATCTCCATGAGTGCCGTGAAAAACATATCAGAAGCTTACGACAACAAAGACAAGACGAAGCTGGAACGCATGGTGAGGATGGTGCGTTCATGGTGTATCATCACAGGTTTTGCCGGCATGCTCCTTTGCATCGTTCTCAGCCACTTGCTCAGCAAATGGACGTTTGGATGGGGAGACCACACTTTGCACTTTGTCTTCCTTTCACCTATCGTGATGATAATGGCTGTCACAGGTGGAGAGATGGCCATTCTCAAAGGGGTGAGGAGATTGAAAAACCTTGCTTCCATTTCGTTTTACAATGTATTAGCGGCGTTGGTGACTTCCGTGCCTCTCTACTATTTCTTTGGACAGAAAGCCATTGTCCCCTCGCTCGCTCTAATGGCATTCACCCAAATGGTGCTTACCATCTGGTACTCCTATCGTGTTTTCCCTTTCTCATACACCAAGAATAGGGAAAGCCTGAACGAAGGGATGAGCATGGTGAGGCTTGGCATCGCCTTTGTCGTGGCCGGAATCCTTGGGAGCGGTGCAGAATTTGTCATTCGCTCGTTTCTGAGCTACACTTCCTCACTCGACACGGTTGGATTGTACAGTGCGGGGTATATGATGACCATGGTTTATGCCGGCATGGTGTTTTCTGCCATGGAAACCGACTTCTTCCCCAGACTCTCTGCTTGTCACAGCCTTTCCACCACGAGCAGCACGGTTGTCAACAGGCAGATCGAGGTGTCTTTCCTCTTGGTCTCCCCCATGCTTGTGTTCTTCACCATCATGTTGCCCATCCTCATCCCCTTGTTGTATTCAGGAAAGTTTACGCCTGTGATTAACATGATGCAGGTGACCGTGTTCGCCATGTATTTCAGAGCCATCAAACTACCTATTTCATATTTGCCTCTTGCAAAGGGAGACTCGAAGTCGTATCTCCTTCTGGAAGCCATCTACGATGTCCTGCTGATGGCAGGAGTGGCATTGGCTTTCATCAAATGGGGATTGCTTGGTTGTGGCATCGCTATCACTGTTGTAGGTATTGTCGACTTCATCATCATTTTGTTCTACGCTCGTTACAAGTATGGGTATCGGATGTCGTGCAGTGTCAGGGCATACGCCATGATGCAATTGCCATTCGGCATTCTCGCCTATTTGGTCACCTTCATCCAAAACCCCTGGTGGTATTGGGGGCTTGGCATGCTCCTGGGGTGTGCCAGCCTGGTTACCTCCATCCTTATCTTGCGGCAGAAGACCTCCTTGTGGCAGTCGCTCGTATCCAAAGTTAAAAAGCGATTCTCCCATGAGCAGGATTAGTGTCCTCGTTGCTGCATATAACAGTCAAGGCTTTCTTCAGCAATGTCTCGACTCCCTTCTCTCGCAAACATGGAAGGACATCCAGGTGATTTGCGTGGACGATGCCTCCACAGATTCCACCCCCGATATACTCGACCGCTTCGCTGCAAGTGACGACCGCGTGGTGGTGAAACATCTGCAACGGAACGTGGGTCAGGCCAAGGCGCGCAACATCGCACTGCAGATGGCCGACGGAGATTATGTATGCATGCTCGATAGCGATGATTGGTTTGGTGTCGAAGCCTTGGAAAGTGCGGCAACAGTTCTTGATTCATATCCGGCGACCGACTGCGTGTTGTTCCAAGTGGAACAATTCTTCCCGGATGGGACCGTACGTCATTATCCCATGCCGTCATTCACCACACTTACCGGTCAAGAGGCATTCGAGGCCAGCCTGACGTGGGCCGTCCATGGATTATACATGGTGAGAACGGACATCCACAAACGTTTTCCTTTCGATGACAGTTCGCATGCTTACAGCGATGACAACACGACAAGGATTCACTATCTGCACGCCCGGGAGGTGAGACAATGCAAGGGAGTGTATCATTACCGTCAACATCCCGACTCGGTCACCCATCAGGTTAGCGCACGACGTTTCGATTACTTGAAGGCCAACGAGAGCATGCGAAGACAGATGGAGGATGCTGGCGTGGAAGAGAGGCTGCTCGATGTCTATGAACGTGAGAGATGGATCAATCTCATCGCTACCTATATGTTTTATTTCCATAACCGCAAGTCTCTATCTCCAGAAGACCGCCATAATGGATTGAAAGAGATGAAAAGGATATGGAGAACCATTGAGACAAGGAGGTTGCCTCTCGCCCTTCGTCTGAAACCCGGCTATATGCCCCTAAGGCCTTTCTGGGATTTCTTCCGCATGCAAGAAGAGGTTTATTTCACACTAAGAAAACTTTTCAAGGGTGTATAAACACCTGATGTCCACTTGGGGTGGTCATCAGATGAAAGTGCCGTATAGAAGGAAACTCCTCAACCAGTGGAAAGAGGACGACAAATCCGTCAGAAGTAGCAGGTGAGAAAATAACCTATTCGTGCTTTATCGTCGCCCAGGTTGCGCTTGCCGTCGATGGAATCGTAGAAAGGCCTATTGACATAGTGCTTGTAATATAAGCCGAAGTCTGCCACACGGCATTTCCATCCTATCATGGGCATGACGGCGAAGGTGCTGGAGTGCAAGGCTTTTTCTTCGGGATAGAGATGCTTGAGCACACCGCCCTCATGAGCCTTGAAGCCATACTCTGCACCGCAGGCGATGTAGAATTTAGTCTGCTTGCTTGTAGGAAAAAGATGTAGTCTCGCCGTGACAGGGATGACCACTTGCCCTCCTGCTGACACTACGCCAAGGCCGTTGTTCTCCCCGTCGGGTCGTGGGTCGCCTGCAAGATATTCTATGAACTCCACACCTGCGGTGAAGCTCATCACATCTTTATGGCGACCGAAGTTCATTATCAGACCTAACCCCACACCGGCGGCTCTTTTATAGAAATCACCTGTGTGGTGGAGTCCAAAGGTCACAAACGGTTCCTTGTAAGTGTTGTTTTTCTTCTGTTGTTGAGAGGACGTGGCATCGGAGTCGGTGCCTTGCCATTGTGCAGCCATATGAAGCGGCACGAGAAGAAGGATGAATATGAATAACTTTTTCATGGGGAGTGTATGGTTGTTGGGGTGAGAGTTTCTACTTTACGAACGAACTGAAGCTATGATTATTATTATATAAAATAAGATGCAGGTTTGCAACACTGGGATTGACCTTGCAAAGGTAGTGAAAAGAGTATGAAATCCAAAAGGATAGGGACGTTTTTTCAAATAGTGACGCATCGTCATTGACAATTCATTTTTCATAGGCCCAAAGCTACATGTGTGATACAACTTCATTTCCCTTCCTCCATCTTGCTTTTCAATTCACATTTTTCAATTTTTCATCTATTTTTTTGCTTTTCACCTGCTTTTTGCGTAATTTTGCAAACCGCAAGCAACACCCACACCCACACATTGATGGATGACATTATTTTGCAGAGAGTAAGGCTCATTCTCACCAACTATTTGGAAGAGAACAATTGCAGGAAGACCCCGGAAAGGTTTGCCATACTCGATGCCATATACAGTATGAACGGGCATTTCACATTGGAGGAACTTAGCACCAAGATGGAGCAGGACTTCTTCAGGGTGAGTCGTGCAACCCTCTACAATGCCATACATCTCTTCATCAAATTAAGACTCTTGGTCAGACACAATTTCCAACAAGAAACACGCTATGAGGCCAGTTTTCACAATGACAACCATTGTCACCAAATATGCACCATTTGTGAAAAGGTCAAGGAAGTGCCGGCTGCATTGGCTTATGATGCCATCCAGAACATAAAGATGAAGAGATTCCATCCAATGGGCTACTCTCTTTACATCTACGGGGTGTGCAGCTCATGCCAAACCAAGATCAACAGGGCAAAGAACAAGAAGAAATCAAACAAAACCAAATAATAATCCTAAAAATGAACAAAGGAAAAGTAGATGTGCTCCTTGGACTCCAATGGGGCGATGAAGGTAAAGGAAAGGTAGTTGACGTGCTCACACCGAATTACGACGTGGTGGCAAGGTTCCAAGGAGGGCCAAATGCAGGACACACGCTCGAATTCGAAGGACAGAAATACGTGCTTAGAAGCATACCGTCGGGAATCTTCCAAGGTGGAAAGGTCAACATCATAGGAAACGGGGTGGTGCTTGCCCCTGACCTCTTCATGGACGAGGCCAAAGACCTCGAAAAAAGCGGTCACAACTTGAAAGACAGACTCTACGTTTCCAAAAAGGCACACCTCATCATGCCTACACACCGTGTGCTTGACGCAGCACTTGAGGCCGCCAAAGGCAAGAGCAAGGTGGGAACGACAGGAAAAGGCATTGGTCCCACTTATACCGACAAAGTATCAAGAAATGGACTGAGAGTCGGCGACATCTTCGACAACTTTGAGAAAAAATACGCCGAACACAAAGCACGGCATGAACAGATGCTCCGCAACCTCGGATTCGAAGACTATGACATCAAGGACGTGGAGGAAAAATGGATGGAAGGCATAAAATATCTCAAGCAGTTCCACATCGTGGACAGCGAACATTTCATCAACAAACTCCTCAAGGAAGGCAGGAGCATCTTGTGCGAAGGTGCACAAGGCACCATGCTCGATGTTGACTTCGGTAGCTACCCATTCGTCACCTCTTCCAACACCATCTGCGCTGGTGCTTGTACCGGACTGGGCATAGGCCCCAATAAAATCGGGGATGTCTATGGCATCATGAAGGCCTATTGCACACGAGTGGGAGCGGGACCTTTCCCTACCGAACTCTTCGATTCCACAGGCGATACCATCCGGCAGCTGGGACATGAGTATGGAGCGGTGACGGGACGTGAACGCAGATGCGGATGGATAGACCTCGTTGCACTCAGATACGCCATCATGGTCAACGGCGTCACTCAACTCATCATGATGAAAAGCGACGTGCTGGATGGTTTCGATACCATCAAGGCCTGCGTGGCTTATAAAAAGGACGGTGTAAAGACCGAGGATTTCCCCTATGACATTGAGATGAATTTAGAGCCCGTATATGTGGAACTGCCCGGGTGGAAAACAGACATGACGAGAATGACATCAGAAAGTCAATTCCCTGATAATTTCAATGCCTATGTGAAATTCTTGGAAGAACATCTCGACACACCCATCAAGATCATCTCCATAGGTCCTGACAGAGAACAAACCATCATAAGAAAATAACAATCACTTACAGCATCATGGCACAAAAACCATCCATCCCCAAAGGGACACGCGACTTCACACCAAACGAGATGGCCAAGCGCAACTACATCTTCAACACCATACGTGAGGTGTATGCCTTGTACGGTTTCCAGCAAATAGAGACTCCTGCCTTGGAAACATTGCATACGCTTCTTGGCAAATATGGTGAAGAAGGAGACAAACTCATCTATAAGGTGCTCAATTCCGGTGATTTCATCGGAAACGTCACAGACGATGAATGGAAAGAGCGCAATCTGCCTCACCTCGCTGCAAAGTTTTGCGAAAAAGGACTCAGATACGACCTCACCGTGCCTTTCGCCAGATTCGTGGTGATGCATCGCGACCAACTCCAACTGCCTTTCAAAAGATACCAGATACAACCCGTGTGGCGGGCCGACAGGCCAGCTAAAGGACGGTACCGCGAATTCTACCAGTGCGACGCCGACATCGTTGGCAGTGATTCGCTCCTAAATGAAGTGGAGCTCATCCAAATCATGGACAAGGTGTTCACCAATTTTGGGGTGAGAGTGGCCATCAAGGTCAACAACCGCAAGATTCTCACCGGTATAGCAGAAATCATAGGAGAAGCCGACAAGATTGTTGACATCACCACTGCCATCGACAAACTGGATAAGATAGGTATAAAGGGAGTGAATGCCGAACTCGTGGATCGTGGCATCAAGGAAGAATCCATCGAAAAGATACAACCCATCATAGCCATGTCAGGCTCCAACGAAGAGAAACTCGACACCATCGCCACGCTGCTGGCAGACTCTGAGACAGGAATGAAAGGAGTGGAGGAGGTGCGCACCATTTTCAATCTGCTCCAACTTGACGAAATCCACAACCAGGTGGAACTCGATCTCACACTGGCCAGAGGGCTCAACTACTACACAGGCGCCATCTTCGAGGTCAAGGCACTCGACGTGCAGATGGGAAGCATCACCGGAGGAGGACGTTACGACAACCTCACTGGCATCTTCGGAATGCCGGGACTCAGCGGAGTGGGCATCTCCTTCGGCGCCGACCGCATATATGACGTGCTCAACACGCTTGACTTGTATCCCAAGGAGGCGGTGAAAGCCACCGAGGTGCTCTTCATCAACTTCGGTGAAAAGGAAACTGCTTATTGCATCCCCATCGCAGGGAAATGCAGGGCTGCCGGCATCAGTTGTGAAATCTATCCCGACAAGGCGAAGATGAAGAAGCAAATGACCTATGCCAACGCCAAGGGCATGCGTTTCGTCGTCATGACGGGAGAGGATGAGATGCAACAGCAGAAAGTCACCGTCAAGAACATGGAAACAGGAGAGCAGAAAACGGTTTCCACGGAGGAAATGCTACAAATCATAAAGCCTTAAGACAATGTTGAAGACTGGCGTGGCATCTTGCCGCGCCAGTTCATAACCTGCCTACACTTCCAAAATGAGAAAACAATCTCTACTATTCCTCCTCATAGCCGGATTGGCTATAGTCTTCGCTGCCGCTCGCAAGGAAAAGACCACCATTTTTATGATAGGTGACTCCACTATGGCCAACAAACCCATTGACAATGAACAGCCGGAAAGAGGGTGGGGGATGGCCTTGCAAGGTTTTTTCACGGATGACATCGTTGTTGACAACCATGCCGTAAACGGACGTTCGTCCAAGAGTTTCATCGACGAGGGAAGATGGGAAAAGGTGCTCCAAAAAATCACCCCCGGTGACTATGTCATCATACAATTCGGTCATAATGACGAGAAACCCAAAGAGGATAGGCATACCGACCCAGGGACGACATTTGATGCCAATCTCACCAAATTCGTCGTGGAGACCAGGGATAAAGGCGGCATACCCATCTTGTGCAACGCCGTGGTGAGAAGGAATTTTCAAAATCAGGTTCCACAAAACGATGATGATGAGAAACTCCGCGATACGGAGTATATAGGTGAGAAAAAATCAGAGGGTGACGTGTTGGTGGACACCCATGGCGACTATCGCATCGCTCCCAGGAATGTGGCGGAAGCCCTTCAAGTTCCTTTCATTGATGCCAACGCCATCACGCACGAACTGGAGCAAGGCTTGGGTGTCGAGGGGTCGAAAAAACTACATATGTGGTTCAAGCCAGGAGAAAATCCGTCGATTCCCAAGGGACGTGAGGACAACACCCATTATAATGTTTATGGTGCGCATGTTGTTGCTGGTCTGTTGGTAGATGAGATAGCCAAGCAAGTTCCTGCACTCAAAAAACATGTCCGACACTATGATTTCATTGTAGCCAAGGACGGACACGGTAATTATATGGATCTTCAAAAAGCCGTAGATGAGGCACCGGTGGGAAAGAAAACCACCATCAGAATCCTTAACGGAGAATGGGGGAAACCTGTCATTCCCAAGAACAAGAAAATCAAATTCTCCGTCTCTGAAAATGCAAAATTGTCAAAACGATGATGCCAGGGATGGTCATGCTTTTCTAATGGCCGTAATCATGAAAATCACAAAAAGCGTTTTTCCTGAATTTATTCAAAGAAAAAATTTGTCCAATTCAAAATAGTTGTCTATATTTGCGAAAATATTTGATTCTTCCGCATGGGCTTATGCGGAGAATTACGCAACATGCTACATTTTTTTACTCCTTTTTTTAACACTAACCCATCAAGAATTATGAAGAAAAAATTTATTTGTACCGTTTGTGGATACATCCATGAAGGACCGGAACCACCTGAGAGATGCCCCATTTGCAAAGCTCCTGCTGCCAAGTTCAATGAAGTGATTGAAGGCGAGGAACAACCCTTCGCCACTGTACACGAACTGGGTGCCGCCCGCAAGGAAGGCGCAGATGAAGAGATGATTAAAGACTTGCTCAACCATTTCAACGGAGAATGTGGCGAGGTGGGCATGTATCTTGCCATGAGCCGTCAGGCAGACAGGGAAGGTTATCCCGAAGTCGCTGAGGCTTTCAAGAGATACGCTTTTGAGGAGGCAGAACATGCCGCTAAGTTTGCCGAATTGTTGGGCGACGTGCTGGGTGACACAAAGAGCAACCTGGAGGCACGCATCGCCGCCGAGCGTGGCGCTTGTGAGGACAAATTCCGCATTGCACGCAATGCAAAGAAAGCCAACATGGACGCCACTCACGACACCGTTCACGAAATGGCGAAGGACGAAGCTCGCCACTGTGCAGGCTTCGAGGGCCTTTACAAGAGACTTTTCAAGAAATAATGTCTCCGATTGCTACACAATAAATCCGGGGATGCCTTGAATGGCATCCCCGGATTTATTGTGAAAGTCAAGGTCACTGGGTGACTTTGAGAATGGTGTTGACCAGCAATGTCACATCGGTGATTGTGATTTCCTCATCTCCATTCATGTCCGCGATGCAAAGGTCGATTGTTTCTTTGGAGTTGTTGAGTATGTTGTTCACCAAAAGTGTCACATCGGTAATGGTCACTTCTCCATCATGGTTGATGTCTCCTTGCAACAGTGCGTATGGCCCATGATAACGCAAGATGAAATTGTCAGTAGCCACCCAGTTGGCATTGGATGATTCCACATACAAGCCAATCGTGTGGTCGCCCTCTTCCAACATCTTTTTGACGAAGAAGAGCTCTGGCTTTCCATCTGCGGTGTGGCAGGACACAGACGTGTCGTCGATACGCAAGGTGACACCGCTCACCTCTAAGTTGGGCTGGTCTTGCCTGACGGCTTCGACGGCTGCCATCAAGGAATAGTAGCCCTTCTTGAGTGATAGGGTTTGGGTCATGGAACGATCGGACATGGCAGTGCTGTTCTCCCACCACTCAGCGAACGGCGGGCAGAAATGGTCATATGTGGCATTCATTGTTTGCCATTGGCCGCTCAGCAGCCATCCATCGAGATTCCATTGGTCAAATGTGGAGTTGGCCAAGGGCACACGGACAGGATTGCATACCGTGGCCTTGGCGAGGTATTCATCTTTCGTTCCACAGAATGTCAACGATATGTTGTCTATGGCAACCCAGTTGGCGTTGGTTCCGATGGCTCGCAGGCCATATTCAAGGGTCCCGTCTGTCACTTCCACCTGTAAGGAATAGCGTTCGGGGATATTGTTTCCCGTGGCTACGGAAATTTCCTTGTCTCCCGCCCAGAAGGTCACGCCGGTGACATCACTTGAGGGTGTGGACTGGTTGACGGCAATCAGCGAGGCTCGGATATAGTATTTGCCGTTGGGTAGTTCGGTGATGACTTGAGAGAGGCTGCTGTTGGGGATTGTTCCACCATTGTTGGAGCTTACCCAGCGCTCGATGAAGGGGAAGTCGACACGCGCCCCGTCAGACGTGTTGGAATAAGGTGCGGCACCAGCGTTGTAGTTGGTCACCATGCCATCGTTGGTCCATTCTTCCAAACTGCCGGTGCAAAGATATGGCGCCATTGCCGTGGTGATGTCATAACCCTCTGCATCGGCCGCAGGGTCTTGGGTCTCTGTTCCTCCACCATAATAGTAGAGGCGGAAATTGTCGAAGATGGTCCAGTCGCTTGAAACAAATGTTGTACCACGTATGCCGAACCGCAGTGACTGGTTGTTGCTTGCCAAAGTGGTTTCCACGATGTTCTCATAAAAACCCTTGGCGAAATACGCCGCCGCAGCCTGCATGTTGTTGGGGATGTATCTGACGGGATTGCCTACCTCGCTCTCGTTGCCAATGCCCACTTTCGAAGTTTGAGCATATTGTCCGATATGGCAGGTGGGCTTTGAGGTGGAACCCAGGTATGCCTGGCTGGTGACGGGTAGGTTCCCTGTACCGTTCACATAGTCGTTGTAAGTTTCAGAAGGAGTGCCAGGCCGTTGGAAAGCTTGCAACTTGAATACGTATCGTCCGGAGGGGGCGCCATTGATGATCTGGTAGACATCGAAAGTCTTCTGGTAGAACTCTCCGCAGGAGAAGTCTATGGTGGGAGTGGAACCGCTCCATTGGCTGGCGTTGTCCATCCCGGCGTTGCCGATGAGGAAGGTGATGTCATAAGGATTGCCTTGTGGGGTGGTGTCTTTCAAGAACTGCATCAAGGCGGCTTTAGCTTCGTCTGTCAAAGCAACGATGGTGGCTGCATCAGCGCTTTCTTCACGTATTTCTATGCTGGCAAGCGTGTTTTCCAACAATGCATTGGCTCCCTCCACGTCTTCTGTGTGCGCCTGGGTGGCCAGTGTGCGGATGCGGGCTATTAGTTCATTGAGAGAGTTGAGCTCTCCCGCCTTGATGGCCTGTTCCACCTTGTCAATGTCTTCTTCCGTTAGGATGACCCAGCGTTGGTTGGTGGCGGAGCGAGTGTTGCTGTAAGCGGTGGAACCAGTGGATGTGGTTGTTTTGGCACACATCGTCTGGGGGGCGGATTCTGCTTTTCCACGCATGATGTGATAGCAGTCGAGTGTAAGCGAATTGCTGCCTTCACCCAACGTCACATCGACGAAAGAGAGTTGTAGGCGGAGGTCCACCTCGCCAGCGGTATTGGCTCTGAAGCCGTTGACGGTGTTCGCGGAGTTGTATTGGATGTAACGTCCGCTGTTCTTGTTCCTGAGTCGGTAAAGTTGCTTGGAAGGGTCGAAAGAGATGGTCCATTGGGCGTTGTTGGAAGCTGTCTTCGCCTCTTCGTAGGAGAGTTGCTTCAATTGCAACGTTCCACCGTTGTCTACGAGATAGGATGATTTGAGACCGTATCCTTCATCGCTGTTGCGGAGATAATAGACAGCGTCATCATCATGCTCAAAGGTGTAGGCGAGTCCTTGCAGCTGGTTGTAGACGGGGTACAAACCATCTTCAACGATGGCTTGCATAAGCAGGGCGTTGCCGTAGTATTGGATATCGCTGTGCCCATCCTCGTGTGCGCCGTTGATGGTATACGACAATCCCTGAGCCGCATTCGTAGACCACAAGTGTGTGGCGTCGCCTGTCAGGCGCACGCCGTCGCTGTTGTCCCAGAATTGCAGGAATCGGGTGGCGCGCTTGCCAAACCAAATGCCAGTGTTGCCATTGGAACGGATGTCGCCATAATAGGTGTCGGTGGTGCCCACGCCGATGCCATGTCCAGCCTCGTGCATGACGGTGCCGGTGGATTGGTAGGCTTCGCTCTGGCTGATGCTCATCCAGCCGCCATAAGAACATTCTGCAGTTCCTCCACCGGCGCCTACTCCCCAGGCATAATGAGCGGAGAGGTGGAAGCCCTGTATGCTGGTGAGGTCGTTCCAATAGGTCATGCCTCCTTCCACGGCTTGTGAGATGCGCTGGTTTTGCCCTTCGTCTCCTTCATAGCCATAGTCCCACGTGATGTTGCCTTTGGGCAATGTGTAGACACGAATGACATCGCCGTATCCCACCTTGTAGCCGGTGGTCACGGCATAGGCACGTACGTAATATAGGGTGCCTGGTGTGGTGTTGTCGATACAATAGATATCGCCGCCGTTGCTTACATAGCGTGTCGTCCTTTCATCGGCAACAGTGGGCATGGGGTTCGTAGTGCTATAGCATAGGCCCTGTTCGAGAATCGATGTAGACGAGGACACGTTGATGCGTCCGAAAATCATCTTGGAACCACGAGCGTATCTGTGCTGTGTCGTCACGGATGGCACCGCTCCTGTCGTGGAGGTCTTGGTGGCGAAAATGCTCCGTTCAGCGGCCAGCATGGCATTTTTCAAAGCGGTGGCTGCGGCTTGGATATTGGTGGCACTGCCATTGGAGATAAAATTTCTTGCAGTGCTGATGGAATTGTTCAATGTGTTTTTCACATCATCATCCATGGCTTGGCTTGCCAATGTGGAGGCTTGGTTCACCAAGTTGCTGAGGCCGAGACGTTGGTATGAAACGTCATTGCTGACAAGTGTAAGGCGGAAATTGTCGCAGGCCATCCAGTTGGCGGTAGATTTCTCGCATTTGAAACCAATGGTCACGTCGTCCGTGAGCAAGTCGAATGTCAGCGTATAGTCGCCGGAGTTTGTGACAGGGGTCTGCTGCCAGTCGGCGAAAATCACGGCTCCCGTTGCATTGGCACTACCGCCCTGCTTGACGTGCAGTGCCGCCACGGTGAGTGTGTAGCGACCTTTGGGCAGTCCTGAGAGGGTTTGCTTGATGTAGGTGTCGGGGAGATTGGCAGGGTTGCCCACCCAACGTTCTACATAAACGGAATTACTTTTGCCGGGGAATTCAGAGTTCGTCTGGAGCCACATGCCCATTTGTTGCCATCCCGCCAAGCATTGACCGTCGAAATTATGATTCACGATGGAGGATGTATAATCAGTTTGAGCAAATGAAGTGCCGGCAAAGAAAAGAAAGAAGGTTAGCCATGTGAAAGAACGTAAGGCGAAAGGATGCCTATGGTGTCTTGTTTTGTGTGGAAATAGTGACATGGGGCGGTGTTTAACATTAAAAAACCTCCCCCTGCAAAGGAGGGGGAGGTGACGGGTTAACGTAAAATTATGCTTCGATGGCTGCCACGCCGGGGAGCACCTTGCCTTCAATGGCTTCCAAAAGGGCGCCACCACCAGTGGAGATGTAACTGACTTGGTCGGCCATGCCAAACTTGTTGATGCAGGCCACGGAGTCACCACCACCGATGAGTGAGAAGGCACCATTGGCGGTTGCCTCTGCGATGGCGTCAGCGATGGCTTTCGAACCACCGATGAAGTTGTCGAATTCAAACACGCCGGCAGGACCGTTCCAGAGAATCGTCTTGGCTGGCTTGATGGCTTCGGCGAAAGCCTTGCGGGTCTCGGGACCAGCGTCAAGGCCTTCCCAACCCTCAGGAATGGCGTTGGATGGGCAAACTTGTGTGTTGGCGTTGTTGTCAAAGGCATCTGCTGCTATGCAGTCTGTTCCGAGAACGAGGTTCACACCATTCTCCTTCGCCTTCTTGATGACGTCAAGAGCGACATCGAGTTTGTCGTCCTCGCAAATGGAATTGCCGATTTGGCCTCCCAAAGCCTTTGCAAACGTGTAGGTCATGCCTCCGCAGAGGATGAGGTTGTCCACCTTGCCCAACAAATTCTCAATGATGCCGATTTTGGTGGATACCTTGGAACCTCCCATGATGGCAGTGAACGGACGCTTGATGTTGCCAAGCACATTGTCGACAGCAGTCACTTCCTTCTCCATAAGGTAGCCGAGCATCTTGTTGTTCTTGTCGAAATATTCATCGATGACGGCGGTGGAAGCATGCTTGCGATGAGCTGTACCGAAAGCATCCATCACATAGCAGTCGGCATAGCTGGCAAGAGTCTTGGCAAACTCTTTCTGGCTTGCTTTCATGGCCTTCTTGGCATCTTCGTAAGCGGGGTCTTCCTTGTCGATGCCAACAGGCTTGCCTTCCTCTTCGGGATAGAAGCGCAGGTTTTCAAGCAGCAGGACTTCGCCTGGTTTCAAGGCTGCGGCGGCGTCTTGGGCCTTGGCACAGTCGGAAGCGAATTTCACTTCCACTCCGATGGCGGCAGACACAGCGTCGACAATCTGGCCGAGAGAGAACTTGGGATTCACCTTGCCTTTGGGTTTGCCCATATGAGACATGATGATGAGTGCACCACCATCGGCGAGAATCTTCTTCAGCGTAGGGAGAGCGCCGCGAATGCGGGTGTCGTCGGTTATCTTACCATTTTCATCAAGGGGTACGTTGAAATCAACACGTACGATTGCCTTCTTGCCGGCAAAATTGAATTGGTCAATCTTCATAATTGTTGTTGATATTAATAAAATGGATACTGTCGCTTTTTCTCTGCAAAGTTAATCATTTCTTGCCAATTACATATGGTTGGAGACACTTTTTTTGTAGTTTTTCATAACGAACGGCACATAATGACAACTCTACTTTGCAAATCCACTCCATTCATACTTGATGCGAACCTTGCGGCTTGCAGACAAATCACCTGGATGGCTGCCTGCCACTCCCTCGGGCACTTGCATCAGACGACGGGAATAGAAATCCGACCAATAGGGGATGATATTGCCTTCCTGGTCATGGAATGACATGGGGATGGGGGAGAATACCCTTGCCCCATCCTTGTATACAAAAGACAGCTGTACAAGTTCGCTGCAATAGATTTCTGTATTGTCAGGCATGAATGTGAAGTCATACGGCCTCCCCAAGAGAGAATGGGCGTTGGAAAGGCTTTTGCTTATGTCTAACTTGCCACGAACCCTGCCCACCAACACTTTGGGACATTGGCTACAGTATTCCTCAAAAGGAGTCTCCACGACACCGTCATAATTGGCTTCAAGCACCATGGGAACCCCTTCATGGCGATGGAAAATGCCCACATGGTCGATAGCTTGAGCGGAAAAACCTTTTGAAACCGTGGTGATGGCATTCCCCTCGGCATTCACCTGAAAGAGCAAGTCACCGTCTTGCAAGCGAGATATGTTGCTTGTGTTTTTCTGGGCGGACAAGGACAAACATAGAAACCACGCCACAAAAAACGTCAATAACCTTTCTTTCCCATTCATCTTTATCAGAAGACCATTTTCTTTCCGTTGACAACATAGATGCCTTTGGGCAATAGGTTGGTGTCGTTGGCTTTCATCCGTGTACCATCCAGTCGGAAAATGCCATTGATTGAAGAACGCCGCTCTGCGTTTGTGGTCTCCATGTGTGCAGTGGTGCCGGCAGGCATGAATATCACCAAACCAAGTGCAGGGTTGTCTGCTTGATGGAAAATCACTTCCTCAATGCTGGCTTCATCCTGGGTGGCCACGCTCCAATAATTTCCCTGAGCATAGACCGTGTTGGCCGAATTGTTGTATAGGTCATAAGGAACGCCGTTGTTGCCATTGTCCACGAAGACATTGTCACCTGGGTTGTAATCGGGGAAGTCGGCAGGTACATCGATATTTCCCATGTTCACTTTTCCGCATCCAATCACAGTGACACCCCAGAGGCTTTTCTCGATATGGTTGCCACTGATCATTGCCGTCTGTTTGAGATAGGGGTCGTAGAGACTGATGCCACTACCGCCGTTGTTGGGGTTGGTTTCAAAATGGTTGTTTATGATCTGGTTGTCTGTTATGGTGACATCCATCATCCCCATCGTGGTGATGCCGTATCTGTTGTCGTGGATGTCACAATTGGAGATGGTCGCCTTGTGTCCTGACGTGCCAAACCAGTTGGCGATGGCGATGCCTCCCACCATGTTGAGGGTGGAATCACCTATCACTTTGCAATTTCTGATTGTCACCTCGCTTGCTGATGTGAGGTTTAATTGTGGGACATTGCCATTGGCTTGGGAATTCTGGGTGAATGTACAGCCGTCGATGACCACAGGGCATGAGAAATTGGCTGCACCTCCGACTGCAGCCTTTAGGCAATGATCAAAGACACATCCCTCGATGGTGAAGGATGCACCGTCGCCTCCAAGGAAAAGGGCGCTGGAAACAACGCCATTATGATTGCTGAACACACAGTTGCTCACTCGCATGCCTGCAGGGGTGGCACCACGCAAGCCGACATGTTCAAAATGAAGGTTGAATACTTCTGTCTTCTGATTGCTTGCCACTTGGATGCCAACGCAATTGTTGGAATCCCCATGGCGCCGAAGCGTTGTCGGAGCATCTTTGGAACAGAGGTCGGCAAAACCTTTGATAACCAACTCGGCATCATCGTCAAACTCTACGACAACCCCTGGGTCTATCTTGAAAGTGTCGTTTTCCTCGATGGTGACAATGCCATTAAGCACATACGAGCCGCCTTCTTTTACCACTCCGCTGCCTTCAATTTGAGATAGGCTTTCAAAACTGTATACGCTCCCGGTATCTTGATTGGATGATTGGCCAAATATGGATATCACACTCGTCAACATACTTCCAATCAATGTTGCTACCAGTCTCATCTTGTTGTTAGTTTTCGCTTTTGTGTCTAAATATCATTATGTCATCTTATCACGGACTCCATGGTGCCTTGGCAACCATGGAGTCTTGATTACTAAAAAATCATAAGTCCTTCATCAGCCCTTCAAAGAACTTGTCCAAATCCTTGTCCAAATCCTTCATCAGTTCACCACTGATTATGATGGTGTCACCATCGGAAATATAAAGTTCTGCAATGTTCTCGTGGTCGTCATCCTCCAAAACCAAGCTGAAGGGTTGAAGCAATCCATAGTTGTCAATCACCTTGCCTAATTTTTTCAACGTCTGGCGCAGGATGGCCGTGACATTTTCATAAAAGCCATCTTCCTTGTTGTCAATCCATTCGTCTATCACGCAGCGTGTGATTTCGTTGTCATCATCGTCGCATGCCAACATCTCTCCACTCTCTTGTGAAACCCGTAGGTGGATGTCGGTGAGGATGGTCGGCTCGTCTGTTGATGGGAATTTCTGACCGATCTTGCGAATGGCACGCTCTATCTTTTGAATGGTCTGTTCCGAAGCTTTCATTTGCTTTCTTTTGTAAAGATTATCGTTGTTCCAAATTCCTTAAGCGGATGCGTGTAAGCACTTGTTTTGTATTGTAGGTGAAATCACCGTTGATCATCCAGCCATAGTATCCTGTGTCCTTTTGCAACACTTCGGCCACAGGGCGACCTTTATACTTGCCGAAATTGAATACCTCTTGTTTCTTTGCGTTGCCGTTTTCATCTACAACCGGCTTTCCTTTTGCATCGAGAACAGGCTTCCATACAATACGTCCGGCAAAGTCCACATTGTCATTTGTCCGTGAGTATGCGGCCAGCACATCCATGTCGTTTGCCAATTGCCTATCCGGATTTTCCTGCCGTTCGGGAGCATACATCTCAAGTTGCCCTTGAAGTACGCGATATGTGGCAACAGTGTCGAATTTTGCTTGATGAGCTTGTCCGTCACACATCACATTCTCGGCAGTCATCTCCTTTCCACAATAGAATTTGAAGGCGGCTGCCAGGTTTCGTGGCTCCATCTTGTGGAAAATGGTTTGCATGTCTATCAAACGACATTTGGAAAAGTCAAAATCGATTCCGGCACGAAGGAATTCTTCTGCAAGTAGGGGGATGTCGAAATGGTTGGAGTTGAAACCGGCAAAATCACATCCTGAAAATTCCTTTTCCAACTTGGGAGCCAGTGCCTTGAATGTTGGCGCATCGGCTACCATTTCATTGGTGATGCCAGTGATGGCACTAGCTTCATAAGGGATGGGAATCTCTGGATTGACCAAATAGTCACATGTCTCTTCGGAGCCGTCAAGCATGACCTTGACATATGCAATTTGAATGATACGTGATTTAACAAGGTCAAGCCCCGTTGTCTCCAAATCGAAGACAATCAGGGGCTTTTTCAAGTTGGGTCTCATATGGGAATGCCTATGGTTTAGTCGTTCAGCAACATCGGCATGATGAGCATCAAAACCTCTTCTTGGTCGGGTTGTTGGGCTGGCACGATGACACCGGCGCGACTGGGGTCGGCCAACTCGATGATTACCTCGTCGCTTTCCAAGTTGTTGAGAATGTCAAGCAAGGCCGGACCCTTGAAACCGATAGCCATGGGTACACCATCATACTCGCAGACCAATGCTTCCTTCGCGCTGGTGGAGAAGTCAATGTCTTCAGATGAAACAACAATTTGGCCTTGTATGACCTTGAATTTCACCAACAAGCTGCTTTCACTGGCAAATGGAAGCACGCGGCGCAAAGCACTGATTAGTACACGGCGATCAATGCGAAGGTGGTTGGGATTATCTTTGGGAATGACAGAATTGTAATTGGGATAACGCCCCTCGATAAGACGGCAGATAAGTACACCGTCGGCAAAACTGATTACGGCATTCCTGTCATTGAACTTGATGACCACATCGCCTCCATCCTTGGTGAGAACACTTTTCAATAAGGATGCCGGCTTCTTGGGAAGGATGAAAGATGCCGGACTTTCATTCTTCACGGAAAGGCAACGATTTCTTACCAACTTGCTTCCGTCGCTGGCAACGATGGCTGTAAAGTCAGGTGTGATGTCGAAATAGATGCCATTCATCACAGGCCGCAACTCTTCCTGGGTGGTCGTGGCGAAAATCGTACGAGTGATGTTTGCTTGAAGGGCACCTGCCTCAAAACTAATGGTGGTGACATCCATCGGAAGAGCTTGGGTTTGAGGATATTCATCAGCATTTTGGACAGTGAAGTTGTATGTGCCGTTTTGGTAATACACCTTTACGGTATATTCCAAGGTGTCTACCTCGAAAGTCAATGGCTGGTCTGGCAATTCTTTTACTGCATCGAGAATGGTTCGACTGCTTACTACGAAACGACCATTGCCGTCGCTTTCAGACAACTGGCATGTGGACTTCATCACGTTCTCATTGTCGGAGGCTGTAATAACCAACTGCCCTTCTGATACTTCAAAAAGGAAACCCTCCAATATGGGCATGGCATTCTTGCTCATGATCACTTTTGAGAGAATACTTAGTTTGCTGCTCAGTGTGGTACTGGATAAGGTAAACTTCATTACGAATATGTTTTAAATTGTGAATATGCTTTGTTTTGCCGTTTTTGTTCAAGGGTGTTCTTGAATATGGCATCCTCATTATTGACCACAAAATTACAAAAAACCTCATACAAAACAAAAAAATAAGGCAAAAGTTTCGATTTATCCTGTAAATTTTGTACTTTCGCAAACGAATTTGACAAGTGGGGGCGAATCGTAACATGAACGAACGGCCATGACACAACTTCGCCGTCTCACAGGTTTATTCCAGGGGAAACGACAAAGTTATTCATTAATAATAAGCAACACATTATGGAAATAGAAGGTAAAATTATTTTTGCACTCGAGCCGAAGACTGGTACATCTGCAAGAGGAGAATGGAAAGTTCAGGAGTTTGTTCTTGAGACTCTCGACGGACAGTTTTCCAGGAAAATGGTGTTCTCTGTCTTTGGCGAGGAAAGACTTCAAAGATTCAACATCCAAGTAGGGCAAGATGTCAAGGTTTCTTTCGACATCGATGCTCGTGAGTATAATGGAAGGTGGTTCAACAGTATTAGGGCGTTCGATGTCAGGCCTGCCACTCAACAAGCTCCAACGGAAACCACTCCTCCTCCTTTTGATAATCCTTTCAACGCTGCAGCAGGAGTGGCTCCACAGCAACCCGCAACCGCTACTCCACAGCAACCCGCAGACTCTTTTGCAAACAGCGATGAATCATCCGACGACCTGCCTTTTTAAGAATTAGGCAATTACATTCATAAAAGAGCCGCTCCCTATGACCGAACTCGGTAGGGGGGCGGCTTTCTTTCGATATCCATGGTAACGGGCCACTCAGTGCCTTTTCACGATAAATTGTCCTATGCGGCGGGAGTTCTTCTTCTTGTCCACAGCATGAAGCGAATAAACTCCTTCGGGCAAACGCCTGATGTTCAAGGTTTCGCCCGAAACAGGGCGTATGATCATTGTTGTGCCAGCCAGACTCACCACGCTGACATAGGTGAAATCGATGGTTGGGTCTATGTCGGGCAGATGCAATTGCTTGCCGTCATTGGGAAGCCATTCTATTGTCGGTTTGGAAGGCTGTAGGCTCTGCAAAGCATCACTTTCATTGCCATACCGGTCAAGTGCTGTTATGGCAAAATAATGGCGACCGTCTTCATTATCGATGGTGAGACGAGGGGAGGGAAGACGCTTGGCGACAAGATTTCTAACATCGTTGATATCAACTGGAGTCACCGTGCTCGCATATACATTATAAAGGATGTCTGATCTTCCTTGTGTGGCGACATCTTTCCAATGAAGTCGAAGACGGCTGCCTTCCCACGATAATTCAAGGCCCTCGGGCCGAGCAGGTTTTACATTTGACTCCCATGTCATGGGAGGAGTGAGAGAAGGGTAGGTGTCCAGGTATCGTTCCACGTAGGAATAGATACCCTTGGTGTTGTCTGTGAAGAAACGACTTCTAAAATAGGTGTGCCCCATGCCCAGGTCGCGCAACACGTTCAATTCACGAGTGATGTCCGAGAGGGCCCAGTTGCTGCCTTCGCTGCGAGACAACATCCAAATGCCCAATCCTGGCGCCACCGTACGACCATAGGTGTTGGCTGCCCAGTCGACAGCAAAAGGATAGAATTGGTCGTCCTTGAAATACATCATGGGGTACAACTGGTCCATCAACCCGTCACGAAGCCACCCCTGAGCATCTTGACACACCTTGTCGTATGCATTCCATCCGCGACTAGAGTGGCGAGTGAGGTCACAAAACTTGCCAATGGGCGAACAACTCAACTTCACCCATGGTTTCACACTCTTGATACTCTTATGGATGTCGCGAACTATGTTGGTGATGTACCCACGTCCCTGGTCGCGGCTAACACGCATCTTCATGTTTTCAGGATACCGTATGTAGTCAAGATGGATACCATCAATATCATAGTTGTCCACTATCTCACGACAGATGTTGGCTATATATGGGCCTGTCTGGCCGTTTTCCGGATTCATATAACCTTCGTCTCCCAATTTCATCAGCATCTTGGGATAACGCTCGCGCAACTGCTTGCAACCGATATCATTCCATTTTCCTACGGGAATGGTCACCACCCATGCATGCAACTCCATGCCGCGCTTGTGGCATTCCTCAATGGCGAACTGCAGAGGATCGTACCCGGGAGAACGGCCACCTTTTCCAGTCAAACAGCCGTCCCATGGCTCGTATTGAGATGGGTATAATGTTGTAGCGCGTATCCTGGTTTGCAGCAGGATGGTGTTCACGTGAGTACGACCAAGTTGGTCGAGTATGTTGCGCAACTGTTGTTTCTGTCGTTCTATGGATTCTGGGGTGGTGGCTTTCACGGTTGGCCAATCCAGGCTCTTTAATGTGGTGAGCCATACAGCCCTGACTTCGTACTTGGGCACTTGGCCCCATGCAACCATAGCCGACACACAGAAAGTCAGCAAGAAGAGAGTTTTCCTTAACATTGGTCTGATATTTTGCTTATCACATGCAAAGTTAATCGTTTATTCTCATTTCACCAAACCTTGTTTTAGATAAAGGGCGAAACGGCTCTTCATAAAAATCTAATTCGAAGAGAATATGCACTCGGTTATTTAACATAATTATCCATTTTGTGCTGTTTTTAGGCCGGAATTTTAATATTTTTAGCAAAACGCTTGTTTTTTTGAAATATTTTTTAGTACTTTTGTACCAATAAACAATAGTTCACTTTATTGGTATCTGCAAGCATCATCAATATGTCAAAACGACTGCATCATATCATGGCGACCATTTGCATACTCATTGGTATGGGTGTGTTGGTTGGCTGCAAATATAAGCTCAAGCCTTTTGACGAAGTTGAAAGCGATACGTTGATAGTGAAAATACACAGATATGATAGGATGGAAAGTCTTTTCCTTACCACGGGAGACTTTTCTGCTCTTCAACAAATGAGCACAGACTATCCTAATGAAACAAGGACACTGATAGAGAAAATACTTCATATTGGGAAAGTGGACGACCCGGAAATCAACAACAAGTTGCTTGCTTTCTATCAAGATTCCACGTTACAAGCTATCATCACGGAAGCCGAACTGCAGTATGCAAATGTTGATGACCTCAACCGCCAGCTAACCGATGCTTTCCACACTTTGAAATCATGGATACCCAATTTCAAAGTGCCTTTGATATATACTCAGATTTGCGCACTTGACCAAAGTATCGTGGTAGGAGACGAGTCCGTGGGAATTTGCTTGGATAAATACCTTGGTGAGAAATACCCTTTGTATGCCAAATATTATGACAGTGAGCAAAGGAAAATGATGAAAAGGGAATACATCGTGCCCGATTTCATCTGTTTCTATCTTTTGAGTCTGTATCCTCCCCCCCTGCCACATGAAACCAGCCAAAATGAAATGGATATTCATATGGGAAAGGCACAATGGTTGGTCAACAAGGTGATGGGAAAGCATATGTTCAAATCCATTTATATAGAAAAGGTGGGTGCCTATATGGCAAAGCACCCACACACGTCTGTTGACCAACTCATGAAAAGCAATGGCCTGCCTATCATGGACAACTGATGCGTCGCCTATGCGAAAAGGGATTTGAAAGACCTAATGATGCTCGGCCACAATGGCAAAATACACCAAATCTTCATCACCATCGTTGTACATTGCATGGGAATGCCCCATGGGGCAGTAATGCACATCGCCCGTGGCAAATGACTCCTCCGTATCGTCATACTTGAAATGGCCATGACCACTGATGCAGAAGATGATTTCCGAATTCCCTTCATGTGAGTGGTAACCAATATTTGCTCCTGGCGACAAACGACTCTTCATGATTTTGTTCTTCTCATCCACATGGTTGCGCGTATGGAGCAAACCATTGCCTCCCTTGAAACCTTCAAGGGCTTGTTCCTCGATTTTCTTGTAGTCGATAATCATATGCTGGGATTGGCATTGTCTTGGATTTTGATGCAATATGCATCTTTTGCCATGCCAACATGCAAATATAGTCATTTCCCTCCAAACATGTTTTCCTTGTTATGGAAAAAATGACACATTTATGAAATAATACAACGAAAAAACACAAAACTGTAGCATATTCCATTCATCCTCTCATATAGACATGACAATTATTCCTACTTGGCAATTGACAAATAGGGTTGCATTCAGAATCTGTGATTTGTCTTGGATTATTGAGTGGATTAAGGTTTTTTGTTTCCGGTGGCGGGCTTGCTTGTGTTGTTGGCTGGCTTGCTCGTGTTGCTGGTGGCAGGCTTGCTCGTGCTGTTGGCTGGCTTGCTCGTGTTGTTGTTGGCAGGCTTGCTTGTGTTGTTGGCGGGCTTGCTCGTGCTGTTGTTGGCAGGCTTACTCGTGTTGTTGTTGGCAGGCTTGCTCGTGCTGCTGTTGGCAGGCTTGCTCGTGCTGCTGTTGGCAGGCTTGCTCGTGCTGTTGTTGGCAGGCTTGCTTGTGCTGTTGTTGGCGGGCTTGCTCGTGCTGCTGTTGGCAGGCTTGCTCGTGCTGCTGTTTGCAGGCTTGCTCGTGCTGCTGGCAGGCTTGTTGGTGTCCGTGCCAGAAGGTTTCGATGTGGTATTTGAAGAGCCTCCAGAGGAAGATGACGAAGTGGTTTGCTCGCCAGGTTTCGGAACATATTTCGTCATCGACATTGAAGAAATCTTGTTGTTTTCGGTCACGGTTGCGGTCACCTTGTAATGTTCAGAACTGCTCCTTCCGTCCTTGAATATGATTGTTTGCTTTGCAGTAAAGTCAACAGATGACTCCTTGATATTGTTTTGCTCGCGCTTTGTGATTTTGTAATCGTGGTTCAGTTTCCATATCACACTGGATACATCATCCTTGTGTTGTCGATTCATCCACGCAACGACATCTCCGCTACTGGGGGCGTTCGTTCCCATGAAGGAAGTCAGTTGGGGACTCAAGGTTGCCTGAAGGCGTGTGGGTTCTTTCCCATTCACGCTGAGGAAGAACTCACGGAAAAGCGACTTGGCTTTGGCTTCATCTTCAGCATTGGCAGCCACTATTTTGACTGTAATCTTATCTTTGGCCTCCTTGGCAAACAGGCCCGTGGCATGTGTTTGAAGATAATGCTCATAGGCTTCTTTGGTGTTTGATTTGAGCGCATCTTCCCAATCGATGGAGTCGACTATTGAAAGAAGTGTTTGTTTCTTTGGCGTATCGGGAAAGTCGTTTAGGAATTGCTGGATTCTTTCCTTGTTTCTTGTAGCCAAAACAAAAGACAGGTCGTCCTTATGCTTGTTGATATAATCTATCTTCTCTTGTATGACTTGCTTGTGTATGGTAGTGGCATCTGGAAAATTGCGAAGGAAATTCTGCATCTCTCTCACGTCGTTGCTTCCTATGGCAACGTCGTAAGCACGCGTCTCATTATCAAGCTTGCTGGCATTGTAAAAATACAAGGATACGGCGGCAATGAGGGCTGCGATGGCCAAAGACACCACAACAGGAATGTATTTGTGCTTGTTCTTGTCCTCTTTGGCCTTTCCTTCGTCTTCATGCACAGGTTTTTCCAAATTCTCATCATCGGTGTCGATAAACGATTCTTCTTCCACCTCGTCGCTGTCGTTGATGGATTCCGGATCGACATCATCTTTGCGATTTGTGTCTTCGGGGGTGTGCTCATCATCTTCTTCCAAAAGCACGTTTACATCGTCTGCTACAGCTTCGTCTCCAGTCTCTTCCTCTGGATTCAAATCCACTTCCACTTTTTCTGTCTCATGCCGGTCTTCGCCAAGATTGGTTGAAGAGTCAGGGCGATTCTCCAACAATTCATCATTGTTCTCAAAGGAAGAGTCTTCAGATGAAGGGTTTTCATCTGTCTCATGCACGTCTTGTGGCAAAGAGTGGTAGCAACGGGGGCAGATGCCGTCGTCTTTGAAATAGACTTCACCACAATAATAGCATTTCACTATATTACCGGCAATTTTCTCCCCACATGAGGGACAGACTGTCGCTGTTTCGTTGATTTGGTGTCCACATTCGGGACATTTGATAATTGCCATAGTTGCTTTTGCTTTTTGGTTTGACGCTAAGCTGTTGCTGTTATGATTGTGCTACCATCGCTTGAAACGAAGTTCTCGCAAGCTGTGCTTTCCCATGAGACGGCTTTTGTCCACATAACCGTTAACACCATTGATACGTCCTTTTCCCGTATATTGCCAAATGATGTAATCGCGGTCGTCTGCAAGGTGAGGCTCTTCGTCGGAGTACATTGCCACCATGAGCGGATAGTCGTCCACTTTGCCGCACAAATAGTTGTTGTAGAAATTCCGTCCAGTATAAAGAAGAGGCTTTTGGTGGTATGCCTCTTCTATCAACAAGAGGAATTTCATCAAAGAGTCGCAAAACTGCTTGGTACCCATAGATTTGGGCTTGGTCTCGATGTCAATCATGGGGATGAGGTCTTGGTCGCCCGGCCTGCACTGACTCATGAAATTGCGTAACTGGAGATCTTGTGGTACGTTTGCATGGTAGAAATGGTATGACCCTACTTTCAGCCCATGGGTATGGGCCAGGTCGATGTTTCTCTTGTAGGTGTTGTCTTGTGTTTCCTTCCCTTCTGTAGCCTTGAAATAGACATAAGCCATATGGCTGTTGTCGCCAAGTGTTTCCCACCAGATGTCTTTCTGGTAATGGCTCATGTCGAGACCATGTATATGGTTGCACGTGTCTTCACATTGGATTCCATAAGTTTGGGCATAGGTGAAAAGGGTCGTTAGCAAGCCGACCATTGTTAAAAAGAGTCTGTCCATTTCAATCAATTATATCTGATTGCAAAGATACAAAAAAAAGATGATTCTAACAGATACAAACCACTTATTT
Organism: Prevotella sp.; assembly: GCA_017619375.1. Classification (GTDB taxonomy): domain Bacteria; phylum Bacteroidota; class Bacteroidia; order Bacteroidales; family Bacteroidaceae; genus Prevotella. The sequence continues at coordinate 89,045 of JAFZSL010000026.1, forward strand.
TCACTAAGTGTGCGTTTTTTTTGTTTTTTTTACTTTTAGGGAAGGCAAAACCATTCACTCGTCAATTTCCATCAAGCCGCGCTTGATTCCTTGGAAAATGGCGGAACGAGCCTCACGGCAGGCCATATGTCTGTATGCCAAGGTGTGTCGGATGGTATGGAAAGCTGTAAAAGGACTGCTGAGCGCGAATCCATTACCTGGAGTGGCTCCGGATTGACCGGGATGTCGTGAATGTTCGTTGAGCATCAAGGAACGGACCACCCATTGGTGCGCCTTTGCGTACACTTTGGAGACAAAGGGCAATTCATCTTTGCTAAAGCCGAAACCTTCGATGAGCAGGTTGCCTTGCAGTTCTGCCATTCGAGTCATCTTTGTCTGTGAAAGCCATTTTTCCAATTTCACGAAATCCACCTTGTCCCCATCGATGCGGAGGTATCTGCCAAGGTCGATGATTCCTCGCAGGAAACTCTTGCAAGTGAGCATTTTTTCAACATTGGTGATGATAATGGCCATCAGTTGCATCGTCTCATATGATTTCTCTGGGTCTCCATACTCTTTTCTTATGATTTGTTGCAAGCGTTCCTCAAGCAGCTTGTTCTTCATATGAAGGAGGTCGAAAACATACATGTCGGAAAAGCCCATAACGGGAAACGAGGATAGTTGCTCCTTGATTTTTCCTATCTGGCTCTCGGGAATATTGAGCTGGTCGTCATAATAGTAATGCTCCACTCCTTTTGCCAGGATTGGAGTGAGTTGATGCCACCATGCAAGGGAAACCAATCGTGTCCATTTGTACTCAGACATGATGCCTATAGGTTTCGACTCGTTGAACGCACCACTGCGCAACAAGTTGAGGAAATTACTGGTTTGTATGTCGTATTGGTATGCCATGGGGATGGAAGGTTATGAGAATTTTCTTGGGTATCTCAACAGGATGGCCAGCAGTGCCACGACGCCGAGAACCATGGGGTAATAGAGTGTTGGGATGATTTCCAAAGGATTGAGCTTGCTCAGTCCTGCAGCCATAAGCACTTGTGCACCATAGGGAAGCAATCCCTGGATGCAACAAGAAAAAGTATCAAGGATGCTGGCGCATTTTCGATTATCCAAACCAAACCTGTCTCCGATGTTTTTGGAAATCTCCCCAACGGTGAGGATGGCTACGGTGTTGTTTGCTGTGCACATGTTGACAATGCTCACCAATGCCGCTATGGACAGTTCTGCACCTCGCTTGCCGCTGACATGCGATGTGAGCTTCTCTATGATGTAGTCAATGCCTCCGTTGATGCGGATGATTTCCAGAAGGCCACCTGCCATCATCGTGATGATGATGAGTTCACCCATGTTGTTGATTCCCGTACCCATTGCGGAAAGCCATCCTGTAAGGTCGTAGTCGCCGTAAATCATGCCAATAACGCCTGTTAGCAACAGACCGATAGTAAGCACCGCCATTACGTTCATACCAAACATCGCAACAACGAGCACCACGAGGTAGGGCATGAATTTAACAGTATCGTAAGCAGGCAAATTTGACGGGGAATGAATACCCGAACCAAGTAATATGTATGCGACAAGTGTGATCAATGCTGCGGGAATGGCCAGATAGAGATTGACACGGAACTTGTCGCTTAGCCGACAATGTTGCGTCTGTGTGGCGACGATGGTGGTGTCGGAAATGAAAGAAAGGTTGTCGCCGAAGAAGGCGCCACCCACTACGACAGCCACCATTATGGAGGCTTCCGTTCCAGTGGAGCTTGCCAGGCCGGTGGCGATAGGGGTGAGGGCAACTATGGTGCCGACGCTTGTGCCGATAGACAAGGAAATGATGCACGCTGCCACAAACAGACCGGCCAACAACATGTCGGCGGGCAACAAGGACAGGGTGAGATTCACAGTGGCATCGACGCATCCCATTTGTTTGGCAGAATTGGCGAAAGCGCCAGCCAACACGAAAATCCAAAGCATGAGCATCAAGTTGCCCGAACTGGCTCCACGGCTGTAATGATCTACGCGCTTGGCTATGGGCACACCTCCGCTGATGGCGATTGCGTAGACACTTGCCATCATGAACGCCACCGTGAGGGGAATCTTGTAGAAATCACCGGCAGCTATGGATAAAACCAGGTAGACGATGACAAACACTATCAGCGGACTGAGAGCGTATAGTCCTCTCTTGTTGCTCATTGACAATCTCTTCTCGTTATGGTTCTTGCGAGTGAAACTAAAGGGTTACTCCGTTTTTGAAGATGGAAATCTCACGATAGCCGTTCATCTCGTTGCGGGTGGGTTCACCATTGGCTACGGTGATGATCTTGTTGATGAATTCTTTTAACAAGTCTTCCATCGACGTGCCTTCCACCAACTTACCGGCATTGAAGTCAATCCAGTTGGGCTTGCGATTGAAAAGCACACTGTTGGTGGAAACCTTCATCGTGGGGATGAACGTTCCAAACGGAGTGCCACGTCCCGTGGTGAATAGCACAATCTGACAACCGGCAGAGGCGAGGGCGGTGGAAGCCACCAAGTCGTTGCCAGGGGCGGAGAGAAGGTTGAGACCGTTGGCCTTGATACGGTCGCCATATTCAAGAACACCACTCACGGGTGCACGCCCGCATTTCTGTGTGCAACCGAGGGCTTTGTCCTCCAATGTGGAGATGCCGCCGGCCTTGTTGCCGGGAGAGGGGTTCTCGCCAACTGGTTCTCCGTGGCTGAGAAAATACTCCTTGAAGTTGTTGACAAGAGAGACGGTCTGTTCAAACAGTTCGGGTGTTTCGCAACGGTTCATCAATATGGTCTCGGCTCCAAACATTTCCGGCACTTCGGTAAGGATGGTGGTGCCTCCTTGGGCTACAAGGTAGTCGCTGAACTCTCCGACAAGCGGATTGGCGGTAATGCCACTGAAACCATCACTACCACCGCATTTCAATCCCACGCGCAAGTGACTGAGGTCGCATGGCTCACGACGATCCTTGCTGGCAAGGGCATGCAATTCACGAAGGATGGTCATGCCGGCTTCTATCTCATCGCCTTCCACTTTCTGCGTCACCAGCAGGCGGATGCGGCTCTTGTCATAGTCACCGAGCATTTCCATAAATTGTTCGGGTTGGTTGTTTTCACAGCCCAATCCAAGCACAAGCACGCCGCCGGCATTGGGATGCAAAACGATATCGCGCAATATCTTGCGTGTGCTCTCATGGTCGTCGCTCAACTGCGAACAGCCATAGTTATGATGCCATGAGTGTATGGCGTCCACGCCTTGACATCCGGTTTCTTGCTGAAGAAGGGAGGCCAGACGCTCTGCGATGCCGTTCACGCATCCTACAGTGGGTACTATCCATATCTCGTTGCGGATGCCAACCTCGCCGTTGGCCCGCAAATAACCATTGAAGGTGCGATGTTCCTTGGCGATGTTCAAGCGCTCGTTCACAGGCTTGTAATCATAGGCAAGTGTACCGGAGAGATTGGTCTTCAAGTTGTTCTCGTTCACCCATTCACCCGACTTGAGGTCTTTCACGGCATGGCCGATGGGGTAGCCATACTTGATGATGTCGGTTCCGGCTGGCGTGTCTTCGATAATGATCTTGTGCCCCATTGGCGTGTCTTGGGCGATGGTGATGTCTTTGCCGTCCACTTTGATGACTTCTCCTTGTGCAAAGGCTTTCAAGCACACTACCACGGAGTCGGCAGGATTGATTTTGATAAAAGTAGATTGGTTCATATTCATTTTTCGTTTGTTGATGTAGTCACGATGGGCTTGGGGCGGACTCCTCAAATCATTGTCCTTTGGTAGAAGTCCACGTTTTCCTTGATCAGTATTTCGATGGGCATATAGTTGACAGGGGCGACTTTCTTTTTCAGCACAATGGCCATGAAAAGTGCTTCCACGCAGTAGTATCCCTGCATGTAGGCATGTTGTGCAATCAGAAAGGAAATGCTGCCTTCACGTAGACAGTTTGCGTTTTTTTGAACCATGTCGTAGCCCATGATCTGGATATCGCGCCGGTTCGTGCGAAGCAGGAATTCACCTACGATATGTGCCTTAGAGCAGAACGTTATGCAGTGATGGGTCTTCGGATGGCTGGTGAAATAGTCTTCAAGGATGTCGTCATAAGTGGTTTTCTCTTCCTCCAAGGGTAAATTGACCACTTCTATTTTCACGTTGGGGAAATGATCGTGCATGTAATGCCTGAAGCCTACTTCACGGTTGTCTTGCTGTTTGCTTGCTACCTTCCCGTCCTTCATCTGCTTCATGATCATGATCTCACTGCTGCCTGATGCGATGAGCATCAACATCTTGGCAGCGAAATATCCACTGCAGAAAGAATCCTGGCCGTAGAATGACAAAGGTTTCAAATCAGGCATGTAGGAGTCCAGCATTACAAACGGGATGTTCAACTCATGCAATTGGTTGGTGAACTGCCTTGTGATATCCAGACTGGAAGGCACGATGATGACACCATCGGGATGCTTTGCAAGGCATTGCTCATATGCCTCTATGAAAGTGTCGTCTTCAAAACGCTTGTAATAGAGCATCTGCACGTCGATATGGAAGTCACGACGAGCCTCACAGGCGCGGTTGGCTCCCTCTTCTATCTCTTCCCAATAGGCTTCGGAGGCGTGCTTGGGCATGATGAAATAGAAAGAATAGGAACGGTTGTAAGCCAAAGCACTAGCGTACATATTGGGTTGGTAGTTCATCTCCTTCAGCGCTTTTTCCACCTTTTCACGGGCGGGAGGAGAGACATTGGGACGATTGTGTAGAACTCGGTCTACCGTACCTACTGATACACCGGCGCGGGCGGCAATATCCTTGATTCTGATTTTCTGGGTCATCTGAGAGTCGTAACTGGTGGTAATCGGTTTGCAAAGGTACAACATTTCCACGAACCAACAAAATTTTTCATCTTGTTCATATCGTTACAAAACAATGTCTTTGGGGGCGAGCTGATAGCATGAGGAAGATGGGATGGTAACATAGGATGGGGAGTGACGGCAATATTGCAATTCAAGAATGGTGAGGAATTTGAAAGTGTTAGAAAATCACACTTTTGATTTGTGATTCCACCCGTTTCGACTGGTTTTCCTCTAAAGAAGAGGGATTTTCTTTGTTGGAAAAGCTTATAATTCCCTTTTTTTTATCTATATTTGCAAATACTTATCGATTTGATATAATTGTTAAGGGATTGAATTGTTTCCCATGGATGTTACACCATAAAAATAACCAAACGATGAAAAGAATCCTACTATTCCTCCTCATGCTGACGCCTGTTTGCATGAGAGCGCAAACAACCCCTACGGACGCGGATGCCAAATACGCCGCCGATTTGATCAAGCCAGGTGCCGTCATCCCCGATTTCAAGTTGCGTGACAGCAATGGCAAATGGCAGAAAATCAGCAAGGTCATCAAAGGAAAATACACTGTCATTGATTTCTGGGCATCCTGGTGCCCTGACTGTAGGAAAGATATGCCGAATGTCCAAAGGATGGTTGAGATATTCTCCCCAAAGGGTGTACAATTCCTTGGCATCTCGTTTGATGACGACCCTGACGCATGGAAAGCTGCCATCGAGAAATACAACATCCATTATCCCCAACTGAGCGAACTCAAACGCATGAGGGAGAGTGGTGTGGCGCAAGCATATGGCGTGAAATGGATTCCATCCATGATATTGGTCGACAAGGATGGATGCGTAAAGCTAAGCACCGTGCTATCCGACAAGATGGAGGTGGCTCTCACGGAACTGATGGCCAAGGAAGCCCCGGTCATACTGAAAGGAGAGACTCAGCGAGTCTCCATTGATGGCGCGAAAGGCAAGCTGCAAGCCATCATCCAGAAACCCGAATTGGCACAAGGGCAGACCTGTCCCATGGTGATGCTTTGCCATGGATTCAGTGGAAGGAAAGACGGTCCAATGTTCGAACTGATTGCCGACTCGCTCATGCATCATGGCATCGCAAGCATACGGTTCGACTTCAACGGACATGGTGAGAGCGAAGGTGATTTCGTGGAGATGACCGTACCCAACGAGATAGAGGATGCCATCAAGGTGTATGAGTATGTACGTGACCTGCGTTACGTGGATGGCATAGCCATAGTAGGGCACTCGCAAGGTGGCGTGGTTGCCAGCATGGTGGCAGGGAAAGGAGAGGAGGGCGACTTCCAAGCAGTGGTGCTGATGGCTCCGGCTGCTGTCTTGCGTGATGATGCCATAAGGGGGAACACCATGGGCAAGACTTACGACCCGCTCGACCCTCCGGAATATGTGGAACTATATGGTGGGCTAAGATTGGGACGAGAGTACATCAAAACCGCTTTTTCGCTGCCTATCTATGAGACAGCATCCAGATACCATGGGCCGGCACTCATCGTACATGGCACAGGAGACCGAGTGGTGCCTTACACCTATGGAGAACGATACCATCAGATATGGTCTGGAAGCCAATTGCAACTGTTAGAAGCCTATGACCATGGCTTCTCACAGAATATTTACAGGGCCACCCAACTTGTTTCTGACTATCTCATCATGGTTCTCAAGGGGAAATGATAAATGGAGCAATCGGAGTGATCTGGATTATTTTGATTGCTCCGATTGCTCCGATTGCCCAGAATCCTTCGTATATAGTTTTAACTAAGTCAGGAGAACACCTGATACACGCATGCCGATACCAGCCAAGCGATTGCCGTGGTGTAGGTCGCTGTGAAAAACGCCCATTTCCAACTACCAGTCTCATTTTTGATGGCTACCAATGTGGCAATGCATGGGAAATAGAGTAGGACGAACAGCAAGAAACAATAGGCAGTGAGTGGAGTGATGCCTTCTGCCACCATGCTGTCGTGTAAAACGGAACGGTGGGTGGCGGAGTCGGTATTTGTGTCGTTTAAGTCATCGGACGCGTCTTCTTCGCCAGTGTAGAGCACACCCATCGTAGAGGCCACAATCTCTTTGGCACCAACGCCGGCAACCAATCCCACATCAAGCTTCCATGTAAAGCCTTGAGGGCGGAAAATTGGTTCGATGGCCTTGCCCATATGACCGATAAGGCTCTGTTCTTGTTGCTCTTGCTTTGATAAAGACGCGTCATGTGGGAAATATCCCAACGCCCATACCACTATGCTTGCTACGAGAATGATACCTCCCATCTTCTTGAGATATTGCTTCCCTTTCTCCCAGGTGTGCCTCAGCATGGCCTTGCCTGTCGGTATGCGATATGGGGGGAGTTCCATCACAAAAGGAGTGTCTTCTCCACGAACAACGAAACGACTGAACAGACGACTCACCACCACTGCTGCGAAAATGCCAATGACATAAAGTGAAATCATCACAGCAGACTGGTATTTTGCAGTGAAGAAGGCGCCAACCACCATGATGTAGATGGGTAGGCGTGCCGAACAACTCATGAAAGGAAGGACGAGCATGGTGAGAAGACGTGACTTGCGACTTTCTATGGTGCGTGTGGCCATCACTGCTGGCACATTGCAGCCAAAGCCCATGATAAGGGGGATGAACGACTTGCCGTGTAGGCCCATGCGGTGCATCACCTTGTCCATGATGAAGGCGGCGCGTGCCATATAGCCGGAGTCTTCCATGAATGAGATGAATGCGTAGAGGATGAGAATTTGAGGCAGGAAGACGATGACGGCTCCCACGCCTCCTATCACACCATCCGCCAACATGTCCTTCACCGGGCCGTCGGGAAGCGTGGCGCTCACCCAGTCGCCAAGCCAGGAGAAAGCGGCACCTATCCAGTCCATGGGATATTGTCCAAGTGAGAAGGTGGTTTGGAACATCACATAGAGCATCAAGATGAAGATGGGAAAGCCCAGGTACTTGTGTGTGATGAACTTATCAAGCAAATGGGTCAAATGATAGGTGTCTTCCTTGTCACCCTGTCGATAACGAGCCTCTCGCAAGGCGCCGTGGATGAAACCGTATTTTGCATCCATGATGGCGGTTTCACTATCTTCTTTCGTGTCTTCCTTGATTTGCGCCGCCGCAATGTCACGTATGGCAAGAATGTTTTTTCCCGTAGGCAAAGCACGGATGACTCGTTCCGTCTGTTTGTCCATTTCCAATAGTTTGATGGCCAGATAACGGGTGGAGTAGGTGGTGCGCAGTTGTTCCAATGGCGTGAGCATGGCTTTGACCTGTTCTATCCCTTTCTCCACATATGCACCGTGGTTGATGTGGATATGGCGGTATTGACGACGGTTGGGGCGCAAGCCATGAGCGTAGTCATCGGTGTGGTTGCCGCCATGGTGGTTCTCATAATCCTTGTGCCATTCTGCAATCTCTGCAGCCACTTCGGGGTGGATGTTTCCGTCCTTGTCCACGAAATCGGTCCCCTCGTAGATGTTGATGATGATGTGGAAGAGCAAGTCGACTCCTCTTCCGGTCTTGAATACGGTAGGGATCATTGGAACACCGAAAAGTTGGCCGAGTTGGTTGTGGTCGATGGTGTCGCCACGACGCTCTGTCTCGTCAAACATGTTGAGTGCGCACACCATGCGCAGGTTCATGTCTATTAGTTGTGTGGTTAGGTATAGATTGCGCTCCAGATTGCTGGCATCTATCACGTTGATGACCACGTCGGGAGTTTTTTCTACAATCTGCTTTCTGACATACAGCTCCTCCGGACTGTATGCTGAAAGGGAGTATGTACCGGGCAGATCGACGATGTTGAACTCATATCCTTCAAACTTGGCATAGCCTTCCTTGGCATCCACCGTCACACCCGAATAATTGCCCACACGCTCATGGGCACCAGAAACGAAATTGAACAAGGAGGTCTTGCCGCAGTTGGGATTGCCTACCAACGCCACGTTGATGCGGCGGCGCTGTCTTTTGGCGGCCTGGTGCATCTGGCGCTCGGCAAAACCGTCATCATCTTCGGTAGAGGCATCTTTCTGAATTTGCATTTCACCTTCCATTGTCATCATCCTGGCGGCATCGGCTTCGCTGACCACTTCCACCATGGCCGCTTCATCATGGCGTAACGACACCTCGTAGCCCATTAGTTTGTATTTCACCGGGTCCTTCAAGGGTGCGTTGAGCAACACTTCCACCAAGGTGCCCTTGATGAATCCCATCTCTACGATGCGCTTGCGGAAACCGCCATGGCCGAGCACCTTCACGATGACGCCTTTCTCGCCCGTCTTCAAGTCTGATAGTTTCATTCCTGTTTTATAAATGCGACAGCCTTGCAGGACTGTCTTTTGGTTCGAACGACAAAATTAATAAAAAGTTATCGCCTTTCGTCAGTTTTCCATACCAAGTTTCCCAAATTACCTTGAAATAGGTAGTATGAAGACGAAATAATGATTTGAATACCTATTTGGAATGAAAGAAAAGATTCGTGCTCTCACAAAAGCAAGGCCTGGACGACAGCCCAGGCCTTGTATTTGAATGGTGTTGAGAAATCAATGTGCACCCAATGCGATATCCACCACGACAGCAACATCGGAAATGGTGATGGCACCGTCTCCTGTCGTGTCTGCATTGGCCTTGATGAATGTGGCAGGTTCTACATTCGTCAGACAGAAATCTACAATCAACGCTGCATCGGTGATGGTGATTTGGCCGTCGCCATTGACATCGCCAAGGAGAACTTTGTAATCGCCTGTTCGCTTGAGATAGATGTAGTCAAGTTCAAGGTTGTTGTTGTTCTCGGTGTCAGTGTTGATAATGGCTACGCTGAAGCCTTCAGGAACGTTCACTCCTTCTATCGTCTTCTCAGTTTGGGCGGAGTTGCCCCAAACCTCGAGTTCTCCTATGACGGATGGAAGGGTATTGCCAACAACGCCGACACTGACAGTGGCATCGTTGCGGCTTCCGTTACGGGCACGAACGGTAACGGTGTATTGGCCGGCTGGCAGTGCCTCGGTCTTTACATAGCTGTCCTTGTACAGACGACGAGCCTGACCGTTGGCATAACGGCCGGGGAACAACCCATTAGCGGCCCATGAGTGTGAAGGTGTCAAGTCTTCTATTTCGCTGAAATAGTCGTAGTCGGCCTCCAGATAAGTCAAAGTTGGATTTTCGCCGGATGCAATGGTGATGCCGTAATAGGGGTCGGTGGCATTTTGTTCGATGGCATACCACTTTCCGTCCTTCTCCACGGCCTTGGTGTAATAGACCACTTGTGAGAGTGTTTCCTTGATGGCGCCTTCTGCCACGACACCCAACTCGTTGCCTTCGCTGTCGATGGCGGTCAAGGTGAAGGGCACGTCTTGAGCTTCACGGAACTTGATGGTCACCACGACACCATCGGCAACGACCTTGCCTTCGCTGTCATCGCTGACATAAATATAGGTGACATCCTCAAAGACAGGCTCGTCGCCGCTGTCATCCACCAATCTGCTGATGGTGATGGGGTTCTTGTCGGTGGAGGCAAGGAAAATCTCCACACCCACGGCACTATTGCGCACCTCCGGGTCTTTCAAATCCTTGCCGCTCTCATCGACGAACTTCACGGTGTATTCTGCCACTTCGGGATCGCCGGTGCGCTTCAAGGTGAGGTAGTCCATCTCAAGGTTGGAGTTCCACTCCGTGGCGTTGTAAAGTGCAAGGGCATAACCCTCAGGCACCACAACGTCCTCAACGGTCATCTCTGCCTGCTGGCCACCAGACCACTCTGCGAAGGTGGCGGAGGGAGAGGCGGCGAGGTTGCCGTTTGCATCCACAATGTGTAGTGGCAATGTGGCTGTCTGTGAAGAACTTTGGTTGCGACCTCTGAGTGTGACAGTGTAGATGCCTGCTGGCAGCGGTGCTGTTACAACATAACTTTCTTTCTGCAAGCGTGGTGCGAGACCATTGGAGTAGCGGTCTGGGACGGAGCCGGTGGTGGCCCATGAACGAGACGGGGTGAGGTCCTCTATTTCGATAAAGTCATCCAATTCGGTGGGGGCATAGGTTACTGTGACATCATCACCTCCTTCGACGGTCACACCATAGTAGGCACCACTGGTCTTTTGTTCGGTCAGATACCATACATCATTCACTTTGATGCCTTTCCTATAATAGATATTGGCTTTCTCGCCTTCGAACAACACGCCACGGCTTAACTGTTGTAACTCGTTGCCATCGCCATCAACGGCAGTCACGATGTAGGCATCTTGATAAGCTTCCCTGAAAAGAACGGTCACCACGGTGTTGCCATTGGCATTGATGACCTGACCATCGGCATCATCGCTCAGATACAGGTATTTCACATCATCCTTCCATCTGTCGGAACGGTCGGTCGAACTCAGTACGATGCCGTTGCCCACCACGCCGGAACGGGTTTCGCTGGCCAGAAGGATGCCGTCGGTAGTTTGGAAGTTGACAGTGTAAGAAGCGGTCTGCACTGTTTGTTTCACTTCGCTCACGCTGATGCCCTTGATGGTTTGATTGATTTCATTCACACGTCCGGGTTTGAAAAAGCCTATGGAAACTCCGTCGGGAGTGACTTGAGTGACACCTTTGCCGGTCACCTCACCGCTGGTCGACATATTGATGGAATATTCGCATTCGCCAGAGGCTTGGTCGATGGTAAGGAGTATCGACCATTCCCCACCGCGCACATCCTCTTTCTTGCCGAATGTGCTGGTCTGGATACCGTCAAAAAGGATGGCGCCATATTGGTCTTGTCCGTAGGAGCGAAATTCCACGCCACCGATCTTGAGGTAGTTGTAACCTCCGGCACGGCCGGTTGACTGCCCCACATTCCATGTCATGTTGAGAGTGATGATGGAATTCTCGGAGAAGGAAATGCTCTTCTTGTTCTCATAACTGGTGTTCGAGGCTGTAAAATAGAGGTTGCCCTCAGCATTCACACTCACCGTAGCATAGTCGCCAGGCCAGTCTTCGATGTCGGCGGAAGTCCATGTACCGGCTTCTTTCTGGTACAACATAGTGGATTGTGCAGAAACGCACAAGCCCGTCAGCACGAATAGTGCCAACAATAAAGTTCTTAAAGTGAAAGGTTTCATATAGTTTGATGATTGGTTATGATTAGTTGCCTTGTTAACTGCAAAAATACAAAAAAAAGTAACACCAAATTCTTTGGGGACAAAAATACAAGGAATTAAACCACTTTTTAGTGATTTTCTTGCTCAGACGACAAAGTGCTTGAAAATGCAAGAAGCTCAGCCAAAGAGTTCGCGCAACGCTTCTTCCACCTTCTTTACAGGGTGGATTTTGATGTTGAAGCGTCGTGTGTCCATGCTGCCATAGTTGTATTTGGGGATGATGATGTCGGTGAATCCCAGTTTTTCTGCCTCAGCCACTCGTTGCTCGATGCGGCTGACAGGACGTACCTCACCACTGAGTCCCACCTCGCCGGCCATGCACCATCCAGGTTCTATGGCAGTGTCCACATTGCTCGACAGGACGGCGGAGATGATGCTCAAGTCCATGGCCATGTCGGTTACACGAAGGCCTCCTGCGATGTTGACAAAGACATCTTTCTGCATCAGTTTGAATCCCACGCGTTTTTCCAATACAGCGAGCAGCATGTTGAGGCGACGGTGCTCGAAACCGGTCGCCGACCGTTGCGGGGTGCCGTATGCCGCAGTGGACACCAAGGCCTGGGTTTCAAGCAAGAAGGGGCGCACGCCCTCAATGGCGGCCGTGATGGCCACGCCCGACAACCCTTCATGATCTTGGTTGAGCAATAGCTCGGAGGGGTTGGAAACCGCCCTGAGTCCGTGCTGCTGCATCTCGTAAATGCCAAGTTCGCTGGTGCTGCCGAATCGATTTTTGATGGAGCGTAGGATGCGGTACATGTAATGCTGGTCACCCTCGAACTGAATCACAGTATCGACGATGTGTTCCAAAATCTTGGGACCGGCCAAAGTGCCTTCCTTTGTGATGTGCCCAATCATGATGACGGGTATGCCGCTCGACTTGGAAAAACGGAGCAAGGCGGAGGCGCATTCACGCACTTGGGAGAGACTGCCGGGTGAACTGTCCACCTCCTCGGTGGAGATGGTTTGGATGGAGTCGATGATGACAAGGTCGGGGTGTGAGTCCTTGATTTGCGCGAAGATGTTCTCCAGGGAGGTCTCGCACAAAATCATCACATGTTCGCTATCTCCCTTCCCGATGCGGTCGGCTCGCATCTTTAATTGATAGGAACTTTCCTCTCCACTCACGTAGAGGATTTGCCGTTCTGGCATGTTGAGGATGGTTTGCAAGGTGAGCGTGCTCTTGCCAATGCCAGGCTCGCCACCAAGCAGGACGATGGAGCCGGGGACAAGACCACCTCCCAAGACTCTGTTCAACTCGCCGTCATGCATGTCCAGACGAGGCGATTCCTGGGCGGAGATGTCTTTCAATGGGGTAGGGCGCGTCTTGCCACCAAGCTGTGACCGCAGCGATGAGGCGGCGGCTCGTGCAGCTTGGCTGCCTGTCTCGTTGGCGATACGTATTTCCTTGAAAGTGTTCCATTGACCGCAAGCGGGGCATTTGCCAATCCATTTGGCTGACTCTTGTCCGCAGTTGGAGCACACATATGCGATTTTATCTTTTGCCATGGGGGTGAATATGATATTAAGAACGTGGTTGATGAATCATATTGCAAAAGTACAAAAAAAAAGCGTATTTCCTTGTTTGGAGAATAAAAAAGGCAGGAAGGCCTTTCCTTTTTGGGAAAACGACATTCCTGCCTGAAATGAAATTGGGGCTAACCTATTTGATCATGTCGACCGACCTTTTGAGGAAAGCTGCGAGTGCGGCACCTTTCAGCATGCCGTTCTGCAGCAAGGCAAGGTCGATCAATTGATGGATGACATCGTTGCCTTTGGCGTGGTCGGAGACGATTTGCTTCTTTTTCTCGTTCTCTTCACGCACTTTCTTCTCCGTGTCAGCCACGTCGTCCTTCTCTTCTTGGGTCACCTCTTCTGGTTTTTTCTTCTCTTGTTCTTGGTGCAAGATGGCAAGACGTGCCTCCAAACCTTTGATCTCAGCTTTCACAGGTTTGAGCGCTTCTGCACAACCGGCATTTTCTTCATCAAGGACACGTTTGACAAGCGGGTGGTCGCTGTTGAGCACCATGCTGTAGGTGTCGGGCATTTCCCCGTAGAAAGCCATGCCGCTCTGATAACGGCTGATGTCCTTCATCCTTCTCATATATTCGCTCTGTGTGATGACCACCGGTTGGGTGTCTGCTCCAAGGGCTTGCACCTCGACATAGATGTTGGTCTTCTCCATGGCAGGGAGTTGTGAACGGAAGGCTTGTGACAGAATGTCAGTGTCCTCGTCGCTCAATTCACTCTCCTTTTTGTCCTCTTTGACAATGAGCCTGTCGATGACGTCGCCATCCACACGGGTGAAACGACTCTTTTCCAATTTCTGTTCCAGCATGGAAACCATTGGCGTGTCCAAGTCTCCATCCATGAGCAGAACGCTGTAGCCTTTTGCCTTGGCTGCCTCGATGTAGCTGTATTGGTCTTCCACATTGTTGGCATAGAGATACACCAATGTGTCGTTCTTGTCGGTCTGGTTCTCCTTGATAAGTGTGGCGTATTCCTCATAAGTGAAATACTTGCCTTCGGTGTCCTTCAGCAGGGCAAAGTCCTTGGCGCGGTCATAGAAGTCTTCTTGTGAAAGCATTCCATAATTGATGAATATCTTCAAGTCATCCCATTTCGACTCATAGTCCTTGCGGTCATCCTTGAAAATGCTGTTGAGGCGGTCGGCAACCTTCTTGGTGATGTAGGTGGATATCTTCTTCACGTTGGCGTCGCTCTGAAGATATGAACGGCTGACGTTGAGGGGGATGTCGGGCGAGTCGATTACACCATGCAACAAGGTGAGGAATTCAGGAACGATGCCTTCAACCTGGTCGGTCACAAAGACCTGGTTGCAATAAAGCTGAATCTTGTTGCGCTGCAGGTCGATGTTTGATTTCACTCTTGGGAAATAGAGGATTCCTGTGAGGTTGAAGGGGAAATCAACGTTCAAATGAATCCAGAAGAGAGGCTCGTCCTGCATGGGATAGAGCTTGCGGTAGAATGTCTTGTAGTCTTCATCGGAAAGCGAACTGGGGGATTTTGACCACATTGGCTCGGAGTCATTGATGATGTTGGCTTCATCGGTATCCACTTGTTTGCCATCCTTCCATTCAGTCTTCTTGCCGAAGGCGATGGGCACGGGCATGAACTTGCAATACTTGTCAAGCAAGCCTTGGATTTTCTCTTTCTCAAGGAATTCTTTGCAATCTTCTGCCAAATGGAGGATGATGTCACTGCCGCGCTCTTCCTTCTCTGTTTCAGTGATTTCATATTCCGGACTTCCGTCGCAGCTCCATTTCACAGCGACTGCATCATCCTTGTAGCTTTTCGTCACGATCTCCACCTTGTCGCTCACCATGAACGCGCTGTAGAAACCAAGTCCGAAATGACCGATGATGGCGTTGGCGTTGTCCTTGTACTTGTCAAGGAAATCATTTACGCCTGAGAAGGCGATCTGGTTAATGTATTTGTCTATCTCCTCGGCTGTCATACCTATGCCACGGTCGCTGAAGGTCAACGTGCCTTTGGCGGCGTCAATGTTTACTTGTATGGTGAGGTCGCCCAAATCTCCTTTGAAATCGCCTCGCTCGGCCAAGGTCTTCAACTTTTGTGTGGCGTCTACGGCGTTGGACACCATCTCACGGAGGAAAATCTCATGGTCTGAATAAAGGAATTTTTTGATGACGGGAAATATGTTCTCCGTCGTCACTCCAATGTTGCCTTTTTGCATGTCGTTATTGTTTTATATGTTGTTGATGATTTTTGTCATTTCAGCCTTTTATCTGCAAATACCGTGCCAAAGAGCTGGTTTTCGCAAATCCTATTTCTTCAATTTCAACAGGCTGGCTTTTTCCCTTCAATAAGTATAAAAAATCGAAAAAATAAAAAGATTTTTGCAAAATACTATTGGTTTTTCATTTTTTTTGTTATATTTGCAACAAAATAATTGTGACGCCATTAAATCTAAGAGCATTGCTATCGTGGTGATGATGAAAATACGACATTCATCCTATATTTATAATAAGGTGGAACCACAGAAGATGCCATGGCGTCCAACGTTAATGGTTGATTCTTTATAACATATTTGTTCAATAGGTAGTTTTTTGAAAGGTATGCCCCGGCTACAGTAGTGATACTATTGGTCGGGGCCTTTGTTTTAGGCGGATTTTGAAGCCGTCCTTTGTTATGAAAAAACCTGCCTCTCTGGGAGGCAGGTCTCACCATTAATCAATTATTCTATGGATTTCAGGA
The DNA here is from genome assembly GCA_017619375.1 of Prevotella sp. Taxonomy (GTDB): domain Bacteria; phylum Bacteroidota; class Bacteroidia; order Bacteroidales; family Bacteroidaceae; genus Prevotella. The sequence goes on from JAFZSL010000026.1 coordinate 105,288, forward strand.
TTTCCAGCAAATGATCCCATACCATCTGCACTGTGGGAATGAGCAAACGTTCGTCGGGGGAGTGGACACCACGAAGGGTGGGACCGAACGATACCATGTCCATATTGGGATAACGCTCGGAGAAAAGACCACACTCCAAACCTGCATGGATACCCAAGACCTTCGGGTCCTTGCCAAACAATTTTCTGTAGGTGTCTACCACGAATTTGGTCAATTTGCTATTGGGATTCATCTTCCAAGCCGGATATCCGTCACTTTGTTCCACCTCGGCACCTGCCAATTGGAACAACGCCTTCACGGTGTTGGCCATGTTGCGAAGGTTGCTCATCACGTTGGAGCGTTGACTGGCGACGATGGTCATCGACTCGTCGCTGCTTTGCACACTGGCCACATTGCTGCTGGTCTCCACCAACCATGATATTTCTTCATCCTGACACATGGACAGCACGCCGTTGTCGAGGGCTTGCAGGGAGCGGATGATGCGTGTGGAGACGTCGGCAGGCAGCACCGGCTGGGCCTCTGTGCTCTCCATGGCAAATTCCATGGCGGTGTCGGTCACATGGTATTCCTCTTCCACGTCCGAAGCAAAAATGTTCCATGCGGCTTTCACCTCTTCTTTCTTATCGGAAGGCACACTGAACACAACGGCGCCATCGCGAGGGATGGCATTGTGCATCTTGCCGGAATTGAAGCAGGCCAGACGAACACCGTATTGCTCGTTGATGGTGTAAAGGAAGCGTGCAAGAATCTTGATGGCGTTGGCCCGCTTCTTGTTGATGTCATCGCCCGAATGGCCGCCACATAATCCCTTCAGCGTAGCTTTCAAGAAGAATTGGTCGGTTGGAGCGTTTTCCCTGGCATAAGTGAAACGGGCATGGGTGGTGATGCCACCGGCGCACGATACGAAAATCTGCCCTTCATCTTCGGAGTCGAGGTTGATGAGCATGTCGCCTGTCATGAAACCTGCTTGTAAGCCGAAGGCGCCGGTCAGACCAGTTTCCTCATCCACGGTGAAGAGACATTCTATGGGACCATGGGCAATGTCGTCGCTGTCGAGCAGCGCCAATTCCATGGCTACACCTATGCCATCGTCAGCACCCAATGTGGTTCCTTTGGCTCTCAACCACTCACCATCCACATAGGTCTCTATCGGGTCGGTCTCGAAATTGATGTCCACATCCACCAATTTGTCACATACCATGTCCATATGGCTTTGCAACACTACGGTTGGGCGATTCTCATAACCTGGAGTGGCGGGCTTGCTGATAAGCACGTTGCCTGTCTCGTCGACTTTGGTTTCAAGACCACGTTGCTTGCCGAAGTCCAACAGGTAGGCTATCATTTTCTCCTCATGCTTGGAAGGGCGGGGGATCGAGTTGATTTTGGCAAATTGCTCGAAAACACGCCGTGGGGTCAGTTCTGTATTCTCCATCTCTTTTCTTCTTTTTAATTACATTAGGGTATAAATTGTTAAAACTTGTGCTTTATTTTTTGAAATTAGCGATGTTTATATTAACTTTGCAGCGTTTTAGCGGTTACCTGCAACATAAGACGCAACATATGCCCTTATAGACCGCAAAGATAATAATAAATGACGGAAATTCTCATCTCAAGCGTGTTAATAATTGCTATCGCGATGTTGTTGCTGTCTGTGAAGGTGATTTTCAAGAAAAACGGCTCGTTCACATCCCAACATATTCACGACAGTGAAGCCATGCGCGAAAGGGGGATTCATTGTGTCATCGACCAAGACCGCGAGCAACGGGAGAAGAGACAAGCCGTCAGTGAAAAGTCAAGAACAAACCAAAATACATAATAATTAGTAATGAACAAGAAAAATCTTTTCCGCACCATGGCCATTGCCTCTGTGGCAGCTTTGGCCTTGAGTTCCTGTAATGATTCAAACAAGATGGATGACAAACCAGAAAAGGTGGCTGCACAAACTTCCGCACCTGGCTCTTTGAGGATTGCATACATCGAGGTGGACTCCATCATGAGCCAGTATGAGTTCTGCAAGGAATACTCAAAAATCCTTGAGAAGCGTAGCAACAACATCCAAAACGAACTTGCAGGACAAGAGAAGAATCTGGCCGCAGCTGCTCAGAGTTTCCAGAACAAATTGCAAAACAATGGCTTCACCTCAGAGCAAGAGGCCAAGAATCAGCAAGCTGCACTCCAGCGTCAGAATGAAAATTTGGAGGCCACTCGCATGAAACTAACTCAGTCTTTCCAAGAGGAAACTGATAAGTTCAACAAGGCTCTCCATGACAGTTTACAGCATTATCTTGAACAATACAACAAGGACAAGAAATTCTCCATGATTCTCGCCAAGTCTGGTGACAATATCCTTTATGCCGACAAGGCTCTTGACGTCACAGCTGAAGTGATCGCTGGCCTCAATAAGGCATATAAGAGCAAGCCCAGCGAGAAGAGCAGTGCCAAGACCGAAGAAAAAGAAAAATAGAAGTCATCATTTTTAAACAAGGTGCCGAACTTTTTGCGGCACCTTTTTATTTTCCACGACGTATGAACAGGAAACAACGTTACGCATTCATCCTCGATTATTTCCGTCGGCAAATGCCTGAAGTAGGTACGGAACTGCATTTCGATTCGCCTTTCCAACTGCTTGTGGCCACTATTCTAAGTGCTCAATGCACAGACAAAAGGGTTAACGAAGTGACACCGGCCTTGTTCCTGCGTTTTCCCGATGCCATGTCGATGGCGGTGGCAGGGGAAGATGAAATATACAATTATGTAAGCAGCGTCTCATATCCCAATGCCAAATCACGACATTTGGCTGCCATGGCGCGTTTGTTGATGGAAGAATTCAATGGCGTCGTGCCTTCCGATCCCGACCAACTTACAAAGCTTCCTGGTGTGGGGAGGAAGACGGCAAATGTTGTCCAAGCTGTGGCTTTTGGAAAAGCTACCATGGCAGTGGACACCCACGTGTTTCGTGTCAGCAGACGAATGGGATTGGTGGGGAAAAGCGACAACACACCCTTCAAAGTGGAAAAACAATTGATGAAAAACATTCCAGAAACCGACATCCCCAACGCACATCATTGGCTGTTGCTCCACGGAAGGTATGTATGCACCAGCAGGAAACCAAAATGTGCCAAATGCCCCTTCGACACCGTCTGTCCAAAAAATATTGAAAACTAAAAAACTGGCTTGAAGAGCCAAAGAAAACCGACACCATGAACACCCAACTCATCCTTTCCTTCCTTCGCGGCATCACCTCCAACAACAACCGCACCTGGTTCCAAGAACATCATGACGAATACCTCGCCGCAAAAGAGGAATTCGAGGCTTACGTGGCAAAAGCCATTGCACGCATAACAGAGTTCGACCCGTCCATCGCACATCTCACCGTCAAGGACACCACTTATCGGTTCTATCGTGACACTCGATTCTCGCCCGACAAATCTCCTTATAAAAGACACCTGGGCGCATACATCGCCGCTCATGGAAAGAAAGCCTTCCATGGTGGATATTACATACATCTGGAACCAGACAATTGCATGCTTGCCTGCGGCACCTATTATCTGCCGATGAACATATTAACCGCTTGCCGGAACGAAATCATGGCCAATTTGGAGGAATGGTTGAAAAGGGTGGAGAATCCACGATTCGCCCAGCTTTTCTCTCCGGGCAACGGTGGAGGTTTTGGCCTGGAACACCTGAAGACTTGTCCGGCAGGATTCCCACGCGACTTCTCCCACATCGAATACCTCCGCATGAAAGACTATTGTTGCTGGCACAATGTGGATGAACATTTCTTCGACGGCGAGGACAGTTTGAATGGAATGGTGGAAATCTTTACCGCAGCCAAACCCATGATGGACTTTATCAACGCCGTTGTGGATGATTATGAGTAATTGGAAAAAAAATACATGAAAAAGTACAGCCATTCATTTTTTTTCATATCTTTGCAACATCATCCAAGTTATTCAACTAAAAATCTGTAAGACTATGAAAATTGGTATTCCAAAAGAAATCAAGAACAATGAGAACCGTGTTGGTATGACACCGGCCGGCGTGGCTGAGTTGGTAAGGCACGGACATGAAGTCTTTGTGCAACATACGGCAGGCGAGGGGAGTGGATTCGCCGACGAGAAGTATGTAAAGGTGGGCGCCACCATACTCCCCTCCATTGAGGAAACCTATGCCGTATCAGATATGATTGTAAAGGTGAAAGAACCCATCGAGCCGGAATACAAGCTGGTAAAGAAAGGACAAGTGCTGTTCACCTATTTCCATTTCGCATGCGACCGACCGCTGACTGATGCGATGATAGAGGCGGGCGGTGTATGTGTGGCTTACGAAACTGTGCAGTTGCCCGACCGTTCTCTGCCGTTGCTCATCCCCATGAGCGAGGTTGCAGGACGCATGGCCACCATCAATGGCGCCTACTACTTGCAAAAGACCAAGGGAGGCAAGGGAAAGCTCATCTGCGGTGTTCCCGGTGTAAAACCTGCCAAGGTGCTCGTATTAGGGGGAGGAGTCGTGGGACAGGCTGCCGCAAGGGTGGCTGCCGGCATGGGGGCGCAGGTCGTCATCACAGACATCTCTCTTCCGCTTTTGCGCCATTTGGCCAATGTGATGCCTCGGAATGTCGTACCTGTTTACTCCAATCGGCACAACATCGAGCGTGAATTGCCTGATGTGGACATCGTGGTGGGTTCCGTGCTCATTCCGGGTGACAAGGCACCACGCCTCATCACTCGCGACATGCTGAAGATGATGGAACCGGGAACGGTGATGGTCGACGTGGCTATCGATCAAGGTGGATGCTTTGAGACGTCACATCCCACCACCCATTCCGACCCTGTATATGAGGTGGACGGCATCCTGCATTATGCCGTTGCCAACATTCCCGGCGCGGTGCCTAATACGTCGACCATCGCCCTCACCAATGCCACTTTGAAATACGTCCTGGCTTTGGCTGACAAGGGATGGCGGCAGGCATGCAAGGATGACAAGGCTCTTTTCCAAGGCCTCAACATCGTGGAAGGGAAGGTCACTTTCAAGGCGGTTGCCGACGTGTTCGGTCTTGCCTATACGCCCGTAGAATTGTAGGCTCTATCCAACAAGCATATTGAAAGAGCAACCATCAACAAAAGGCAGGTTTTTGACATCATTCAAAAACCTGCCTTTCATTTGTACTTGGATTCCACTATTTGTTGGGGAACGCTTTCAACAGTCGCTTGTATTCTTTCTTTGTGAGGCGCATGAAGGAGCCATGCTGTGGACCCGTCACTCCCTCGATGTCTACGGGAGAGTTGAAATTGCGCAGGTATTGGTCGGCCTTGCAGATGCGGTAATGCTTCGGATTGGACGAATACTCGATATAGGCTACGCGCCATGTGTCATCACCAATCAACTGGAAGGCCGATGAGCCCTCGCAGTTCTTTTTGCCTTCGAAACTCACATAGTCGTTCTCTACAGGTTCGCTCCATGGCCCGGTGAGATGGTCGGAGGTGGCGGTGTAAATACCGGGTTTTCCTCCTTCCTTCTTGATGAGCATGTGGTATTTGCCGTCGGATTTCAGGTAGTTGATGTCGGCATCTATGGTGGCATACCCCCAGTCGAAAAGTAGGCGCGGTTTTGTGAGGCGGGTGAAACTTTCATCGGCATGGGAGTAGTACATCCGGTCGTATTTCTCCTCGGCACGATTCAAGAGGGAATAGTAAATCAGATAACCACCTTTCTTGCCGTCGCTCCATACGAAATCAGGATCCCAGAAAATCTGCGGAGCCCACACACGATTGATGGTGCTGTAGTCCTTGTAAGGGTCGGGGGATTCCGGGTCGCAGAAAATGGAAGCTCCCTTGCGGAAGTCGAAGGTCACCGATTCCCACGTCACAAGGTCTTTGCTGCGGAGCAGGTCGATGCCGTAGTTGTCCCATATGTGTGACTTGCGCACACACATGTCGGTTGTTACCATCAAGTACCCCTTGCCGTCGTGTGTCCTCGTGATGAAGGCATCGCGGGTGCCGCCTTCGATACGTGCATGCACCTCCGGGTCGAAGATGGCGTCACCGTTGTTCAAATCCTCATAGTGGTAGCCGTCACGACTCAAGGCGTAGGCCGTGTATTCTCCACGGTCGCTCATATGGCAGTAGAGGTAACCGTAGGTCCCTTTCTGCAAGTTTTGTGCTTGGACGGTCATGGTCAAGGCCATTGCCGCAATCAACAAGGTTTTTCTCATATCGTTTATGGGTTGTTAGGGATGGTGAATAAATAAGGTTGCCAAGTAATGCTGTGTCCTTCTGGAATAGTAGAACAAGTGTTCTGATGTCGTGTTGTCAATCACGAATTAGAGAATTAGAGAATGGTCACTCGACCAATATTTTGCGTGTGACAATTCTTTAATTCTATAATTCGTGATGATAAATGAGTGGTGGCTGTTGATTGGTCTTATGCAAGAAAATCAAAGCTTTTTGCGTAGCTCTTCCAACGATGCCTTCAGCGATGCGATCTTTTCGATGGAGTCGCTACGCTTCTTGCGTTCCAAGGCGACCACGGCCTCCGGAGCATTGGCCACAAACCGCTCGTTGGATAACTTTTTCTCCACGCCGGCGAGGAATCCTTCCAAGTGCTTCAGGTCTTTTTCCTGTTTGGCGATTTCCTCGGAAACGTTGACAAGATTGCCAAGGGGAACGGCGAACTCGTCGGTGCCAACCATGAACTGAGAGGCATCGGCTGGCTTGGTCTCGACAATGGTGAACGAGCGCAGGTAGGCCATCTTGGTGATGATACACTCATAGGCGTGGTAGGCATCGGTCTTCACCACTTGGAGGTCGAGTCCCTCCTTCGGAGGAATGTTCCTTGAATTACGCACCATACGCACACTGGCAACTACTTGCTTCACACGCTCGATATTGGCTACGATGTCGGCATCCTTTTCCGTGGGTGCCGGCAAATCCAACTGTTCCACCATGATGCTGGCACCTTCGGGACGGTCGTAGAGATGCTGCCATAATTCCTCGGTGATGAAAGGCATGAAGGGATGAAGCATCTTCAGCAAGGTGTCAAAGTAGCCGAGCGTCTTCTCCATCGTTGTGCGATCCATCGGCGAGCCGTATGCAGGCTTCACCATTTCAAGGTACCAGCTTGAGAATTCATCCCAGAACAGGCGATAGACAGCCATCAAGGCCTCGGAAATGCGGTATTTGTCAAACATGTCGTCAAGCTCGGCAGATGTCTGACGAAGCCTGGCTTCAAACCACTCTGTGGCGATGCGGCACTCTTCAGGCTGCTCGATGTCGGCTACGGCGAGTCCTTTCACCAAGCGGAAGGCATTCCAGATCTTGTTGTTGAAATTACGTCCTTGTTCACACAAAGTCTCGTCGAAGAGGATGTCATTGCCGGCAGGAGCACAAAGCATCATGCCCATGCGCACGCCATCGGCACCATACTTGTCGATAAGCATCAGCGGGTCGGGCGAGTTGCCGAGACTCTTCGACATCTTGCGCCCCAGTTGGTCGCGAACGACGCCGGTGAAATAGACATTCTTGAAGGGGTATTTGCCCATATACTCTTCGCCTGCCATGATCATGCGAGCCACCCAGAAGAAGATGATGTCGGGAGCGGTCACAAGGTCGCTGGTGGGGTAGTAGTAGTTGATTTCCTCATTGCCAGGGTTGTTGATTCCATCAAAAAGGGAGATGGGCCACAGCCAAGAGGAGAACCATGTGTCAAGTGCATCCTCGTCCTGACGCAGGTCGCTCAATTGCAAGTCTGCATTGCCACTTTTCTCACGGGCAAGTTCCAAAGCTTTCTTCGCATTCTCAGCCACTACGAAATTGTCATTGTCATCATAATAGTATGCCGGGATGCGATGTCCCCACCACAACTGTCGGGAGATGCACCAGTCTTGGATGTTCTCCAACCAATTCTTGTAGGTGTTCTTGTATTTGGCAGGGAAGAATTCCATCTCGCCATCCACCACGGGTTTCAAGGCGATTTCTGCCAAGTGTTTCATGCTGAGGAACCATTGCAAAGAGAGACGCGGCTCAATGGCGGTGTCGGGATTGCGCTGGGAATAGCCCACCTTGTTGGTGTAGTCTTCAACACGCTCCATGAGACCGGCAGACTTCAGGTCGACCACGATTTGCTTGCGACAGTCGAAACGGTCCATGCCCACATAGATGGGCGATTCTTCCGATATGGTGCCATCTGGGTTGAATATGTCTATGGTCTCCAAATTGTGCGTTTTCCCAAGGGTGTAGTCGTTGGGGTCATGGGCGGGAGTGACCTTCAGGCATCCTGTGCCGAATTCGATTTCCACATAACGGTCCTCTATCACAGGGATGACACGATTCACAAGGGGGACTATCACCTGGCGACCCTTGAGCCATTGGTTCTTGGGGTCTTTCGGGTTGATGCACATGGCGGTGTCGCCCATGATGGTCTCCGGGCGTGTGGTGGCCACGACGGCATAATATCCCTTCTCGTCCTTGTGGATGATGTTGCCCGCTTCCCGGAGAGCTTGCTCGTTCTCTATCACGGGATTGCCGGCCACATAATATTTCAGATGATACAGATGACTCTGCTCTTCCTTGTATTCAACCTCCTCGGTGGAAAGGGCCGTAAGAGCCTTGGGATCCCAATTGATCATTCGAAGTCCACGATAGATGTAGCCTTTGTTATAAAGGTCGACAAAGACTTTGATGACACTCTCGCTACGCACCTCGTCCATGGTGAATGCGGTGCGGTCCCAGTCGCAACTGGCTCCCAAACGGCGAAGTTGTTTGAGGATGATGCCGCCATGCTCATGAGTCCAGTCCCATGCGTGTTTCAAGAACTCCTCACGGGAAAGGTCGCGTTTCTTGATGCCTTGCTCAGCCAAACGGTTCACCACCTTGGCCTCCGTGGCAATTGATGCATGGTCGGTGCCGGGCACCCAACAAGCGTTCTTGCCCTTCATGCGGGCACGTCGCACCAAGATGTCTTGGATTGTATTGTTCAGCATATGCCCCATGTGGAGGACACCCGTGACATTGGGTGGGGGAATGACAATCGTGTAAGGTTCACGATGATCGGGTTTCGAACTGAATAGTTTGTTGTCCAACCAATACTGATACCATTTCGACTCCACGTCCTGTGGGGTGTACTTGCTTGCTAATTCCATAACTTCTATTGATGATTTTCTGATTCAAACTGCAAAATTAAACATTATTTTCCCCTTTGACGAAGAAAACGACTTAAAAAAAACAAGAATAAGCTTTTTTCGTCAATTTACAGTTTTCTCTTCCCATTATTCTTTGTCATCTGAACTCCTTTGATTACCTTTGCACTAACTTAACAATTTCAATAAGAGAAAACAAAAATGGCACATACCAGAGAAGAGAAAATGGAAGCTTTTGGAAGGCTTCTCGATGTGCTCGATCGGCTCAGGGTGGAATGCCCATGGGATAGGAAACAGACCAATGAGAGTCTAAGGCCCAACACCATCGAAGAGACTTTCGAACTATGCGACGCCCTCATGCGTGATGACGACACCAACATTTGCAAGGAATTGGGTGACGTGTTGATGCATGTATGCTTCTATTCCCTCATCGGCCAGGAGAAAGGTATCTTCGATGTGGCTGACGTTTGCAACAAACAAGCCGACAAACTCATTTTCCGTCACCCCCATGTATATGGACAAGTGAAAGCAGAAACAGCGGAAAAGGTCTTGGAAAATTGGGAGCAAATCAAGCTGAAGGAAAAAGACGGCAACAAAACCGTGCTTTCTGGCGTGCCGGCCGCACTGCCATCCCTCATCAAGGCATATCGCATACAGGACAAGGCACGCAACGTAGGATTTGACTGGGAGGAAAAAAAGGATGTATGGAAAAAAGTAAGGGAGGAGATGGACGAATTGGAAGCCGAACTCGAGCGGGGGGACAAAGAACGTTCCACCGAAGAGCTGGGTGACTTCATCTTCAGTGTCATCAATGCCGCGAGATTGTATCACCTCAATCCTGACAACGCCCTCGAGCACACCAACCAGAAATTCATACGTCGCTTCAATTATGTGGAGCAGCACTCCATACGTATGGGAAAACCTCTCACAGAGATGACGCTCAATGAGATGGACCGCCTTTGGGAAGAAGCGAAAGCATTGGAAAAACAATAACAAAACAAGTAATATGAGACATTTTAGAACCATTCTGGCATTGTCGTTCGTTGCTGTCGCCATCGTGGCATGCAAGGACAAACCTAACACGGGCAACATGCCTACAGTGAACACCGAGAAGCTGAATACAGCAGAGGGAGACAGTACCACATACGGCATTTGTGTGGATGCCACATCAAACACCGTTTCCATCCAGAACAGCAATGGGGACACCGTGCAATATGTCTGTGCGGACGTCTACAACGACGATGGAAAAGTTGTCGACCAAGTGGTGAAAGGCGGGGTCTTTACTGGTGACCGGGTTGCCATCGTCGGTAAAATCGGAGAAGAAGAGAACCTGGCTTCCAACATCATCAATCTCACATCGCTTATGGGAAGATGGACCAGTCTCGACCGCGACTTTGAAATCAAAGACGGTGGTGTGGTGGAGTCACGCGTGGAGGCAGAAACCAATCCTTACACCTCATGGCATATCTTCAACGGAAAGCTCATTCTTTCCAAAGACACATTTGATGTCTGCGAACTGGGTTCCGACTCCCTTATTTTGGAAAATTCAAAGGGCATCTTCGGGTACAAGCGCAAGTGAAACATAGGCAACACCCATGCGTCCTTTTAAAGTCCATATTCTGGGGTGTGGCAGTGCCACGCCAACCACGAAACATCATCCCTCCTCCCAAGTGGTGGAGATGAGGGGGAAATTGTTTCTCGTAGATTGCGCGGAAGGCACACAGTTGCAGTTGAGGAAAGCACATTGCAGATTCACTCAAATATCGCACATTTTCATTTCGCATCTTCACGGCGATCATTGTCTGGGGTTGACAGGGCTCATCAGCTCTTTCGGGCTGACTGGACGCACGGCTTCCTTGCATATATATGCCGACGGGTCTTTTGAACCATTGTTTCAACAGATGATGGATTTCTTCTGTTCCAGACTGTCGTTCAGCGTCTGTTTCCACCCAGTAGACACCACTGCCACGCAAATTGTATATGAAGACCAAGATGTCACTGTCTCCACCATACCGCTGGACCACAGGGTGCCTTGCTGTGGTTATCTGTTCAAAGAGAAACCAACTCCTCCGCACATCAATCGTGAAATGATGCTTTTATACAATGTGCCTTTCTCGCATATCGACACCATCAAGGAGGGGCGGGATTTCATTACCGAAACAGGGGAGGTCGTGCCTGCCGCACGCTTGTTGATTCCCGCCGCCCCTCCAAGGTCTTACGCCTATTGCTCTGATACACGATACATTCCCACCTTGCACCAATTGATTAAAAATGTGGACTTGCTATACCATGAGAGCACCTATGACAGCCAATACAAACACCTGGCTGCCGCATATTACCATAGCACGGCGGCGGATGCGGCAAAGACGGCAAGGGATGCCAATGCAAAGAAGTTGATGCTCGGGCATTATAGTGCTCGTTATGACAATGAGGAATTGTTGAAGAACGAGGCGGAGGCAATCTTTCCCCATGTCATTCTCGCGCAAGAAGGCTTGGTGGTGGAAGTGGGGGAGTGACGGTTTGCGGCCCTCTGTCGACAAGTGAAGTCCACCGTCAGACCGGGATGGGGAGCCACATCCTTGGCTTGAACATACGAAATAAAAAAACCTGTTTGACAAGCAAACAGGTTGTTGGTTGCGGAGGCAGGACTCGAACATGCGACCTCCAGGTTATGAGCCTGGCGAGCTACCAACTGCTCCACTCCGCGATGTTTTCTAATTGCGGGTGCAAAGGTAATGCTTTTTTTCTCAACCTCCAAATTTTTTCTCGTTTTTTTCCTTGGTTGGATAATTATTTGTTATAAATCAAGGAAAATGATGGTGTAAGTAAAGTGATAATTGAACGCTGGAACTTTTTTTGCATCACTTGGCAATAATATGAGGAAGCAAAACGTTTTTTTGAAAAACAGATAGTATGAAGAAATTGTTTGTGATGGCTGTCATAGCCATGGTTTTCACGTCGTCAGTGAAAGGTCAGGAACGGGTAGGCACGTTTTCTTTGATTCCTAAAATCGGAGTTAGCATCGCCAATGTGTCTGGTGACAAGGTTGTCGTTGATGATGTGAAGGTGTTGTCAATGGAGGGAAAATACAACGCACGGTTTATTGGCGGGGTGGAGGCGGAATACCAAATGTTGCCAACAACAAGTGTTTCCTTGGGAGTCGCTTATGTGCAACAAGGTTGCCGTTTCCCTGATTTGGTGACGGGCGACCCCAACGACATATCGGAAGGTCTGAGTAAAATGCGTGACAAGTTGGACTATATCCAATGTCCACTTACTGTTAACCAGTATGTGGCAGAAGGACTGGCATTGAAGGCTGGTGTGCAGTTGGGTTTTCTCGTCAAATCCAATTTTTCTTGTAATGTAACACCTATTACCCATCATCCCGATGGAGCGAAGGAGTATGGGAAGACAGAGAAAATAGAGATGGACCAGAAGTCCGTCAGGCGTTCCATGGATATCTCCATTCCCATTGGCCTTTCTTATGAATACCTCAATGTGGTGCTTGACGCTCGTTACCATTTTGGCCTTGCAAGACTGTACAAGGATGATTCATGGCCTACGGAGAAAAACAAGTTTTTCACCTTCACTGTGGGTTATAAATTCAATTTGTAACAAGGAGGATTGTCATTCCTCCTGATTCCCAAGTTTCCCTGTTCGCAGGAATTTCTCCATGCAACGCTTTTTCACGTCTGCCTCGATGTCGCTGATGGGGCGATGAGGGTGGGAGAGGGACTTGACAAAAACACAGATGGCGAAAACGACAATGGTTATGGCGATACTGGCAACCCAACGCAAAATCTCGTGTTGAATGGGAAGGTTCTGAACACAAATGATTCCTGTCACCACGGGGATGCCAAACAGCAACCAGTCGGCACCTGATTTCATCTTATAGGATTCCACTACTTCATGGTATTCCCTGTCTTCGTCAAGCACCTTCTGCTTGTTGGCTTGCCACCAATTCTCAAACACTTCGTTTTTCTCGTCCATACTATATCTTGAAAAGTAATTAGTTTTAAGTCATACTCGAACCAAATCGCTCATCACCATGTCGCTCAAGGCAATACCTTTCATGGTGAAATGAAGAAATCCATGGTCCACCACCAATCGTCGTGCTTCGATGTGGGGGCGGGCGTTTTCCAACATGTCATTCAAAAAAGACATGCCAAACTTCCTTTCTACAACCGACAATGAGATTCCCTCTCTTGTTCGCAATGCGGTAGTTATCATATCGTTGTAACGCTCGTTCAAGGTCAAATCCTCTTTTTCTGCAAGTAGGGTGCCTTGGGCGATGGCATTCACATACCGCCTCATGTCCGCCACGTTGGCTTGCCTGACATGGCCATCGTATGAATGTGCAGCCGCACCGATTCCTAAGTATGGTGTGCCGTCCCAATAGCTGCTGTTGTGGCGAGACCGGAAACCCGGCAAAGCGAAATTGCTAATCTCATAATGCTCATAACCGGCTTTTGACATGGCCTCCACCAACATCTCGTACATGGAGAGGTAGTTCTCTTCATCCACCTCGGCCACCATTCCTTCCTGTAACAAACGATAGAGCGGGGTGCCTTCTTCGTACATCAGGCTGTAGGCGGAAAGATGTTCCATTCCGAGAGCAAGGGCGGATTCGATGTCGCTACGCCAATCATCAAGTGTCTCACCAGGCAAGCCAAACATCAAGTCGACACTGATATTGGAGAATCCTGCACGGCGCAAGGAGTCAAAAGCGCTGATTGCCTGCTGGCTGTCATGCCGACGGTTGAGAAAGCGAAGAAGGTCGTCCGAGAAGGTCTGGATGCCCATGCTTACTCTGTTGACACCCATATCCTTCAACACACGGGCATACTCAACTGTCACATCGTCGGGATTGCACTCCATGGTCACTTCCGCTTCAGGGTCGATGTCATACACCTCTCGTATGGTGGTGAACAACTGTTGCAGCATTGATGGCTCCAACAGGGATGGAGTGCCTCCACCCAGGTAAATCGTCCCCAAGGAATCACCCCCACGCATACGCATCTCGCCACACAAGGCATCCACGTATGAATTGCGACACTCCAAGGCTGTCGTGGAATAGAAACCACAGTACGAGCAACGTCGCAAGCAAAATGGAATATGTACATATAGGCCTGCCACCATGCAAAGGTAAGATTTTATTGATATATTGACAAGAAAAAACACAAAATACAAGCCAACGCATCCACCTTTTTTATTGGATAATCCATAAATGTTTTTAAAGAAATGCAGTTTTAGGGGAAATATTTTGGCTGTTCTTTAAAAAATGAGTACTTTTACACCTCAAATTTGAAAATGAGAATATTTTCACTTAATATCTACCAATAACATTTATGAAAGTCTATCAGACAAACGAAATCAGAAACATCGCACTCATTGGCAGTGCGGGTAGCGGCAAGACTACTCTTGCCGAGGCCATGCTTTATGAAGCAGGCATTATCAAACGTCGTGGTACCGTAGAGGCCAAGAACACCGTAAGTGACTATTTCCCTGTGGAGCAGGAATATGGATACTCCGTGTTCCCCACCGTTTTCCAATTGGAATGGAATAACAAGAAGTTGAACTTCATCGACTGTCCTGGTTCCGATGACTTCGTGGGTGGTGCCATCACCGCTCTCAACGTCACCGACCAAGCCGTCATCGTCGTCAACGGCCAGTATGGTCCCGAAGTGGGAACGATGAACAGTTTCAGGGTGACAGAGAAAATCGGCAAACCCGTGATTTTCCTGATCAACCAACTCGATCGCGAGCATTGCGATTTTGAAACTGTGATGAACAACATGCGCGAGACTTTTGGTAGCAAATGTGTCGAAGTGCAATATCCCATAGCCACTGGTCCTAACTTCAACTCAGTCATCGACGTATTGTTGATGAAGAAATACTCATGGAAGCCCGAAGGCGGAGCGCCAATCATCGAGGACATTCCTGCAGAGGAAATGGACAAGGCTGAAGAGTTGCATGCTGCTCTGATTGAAGCAGCCGCCGAGAATGACGAAACCCTTATGGAGAAATTCTTCGAAGAGGAGAGCCTTTCCGAGGATGAAATCCGTGAAGGTATTCGCAAAGGCCTCATCGCACGCAGCATGTTCCCCGTTTTCTGTGTTTGCTCCAGCAAAGACATGGGCGTTCGCAGGTTGATGGAATTCCTGGGCAACGTGGTGCCTGTGCCCACCGACATGCCAAAAGTGGCTGATACCAATGGAAACGAAATCGACATCGACAGCAATGGTCCTGAGAGACTTTTCTTCTTCAAGACAGGTATGGAACCCCATATTGGAGAGGTGAGTTATTTCAAGGTGATGAGCGGAACTGTGAAACAAGGTGACGACCTCAACAATGCCGATCGTGGTTCCAAGGAGCGCATGGGACAGATTTTCGCTTGCGCCGGGTCCAACCGTTTCCCCGTAGATGAGTTGAAGGCAGGAGACCTTGGATGCACCGTGAAACTCAAGGATGTGAAGACAGGAAACACCCTCAACGCCAAGGATGTGGATTCCCGCTTCGATTTCATCAAATACCCCAACTCCAAGTATTCTCGCGCCATCAAGGCTGCCAACGAGAGCGATACTGAGAAATTGATGGCTGCTGTTCTTAAGATGAGGCAGGAAGATCCCACATGGGTGGTGGAGCAAAGCAAGGAACTCAAGCAAATCCTCATTCATGGACAAGGTGAATTCCACCTCCGCACACTCAAGTGGAGATTGGAGAACAACGAGAAAATCGCTGTCATTTACGAAGAGCCGAAAATTCCTTATCGTGAGACCATCACCAAGGTGAACCGTGCTGATTATCGCCATAAGAAGCAATCAGGTGGTGCCGGACAATTCGGTGAGGTACACCTCATTGTTGAGCCTTATACCGAAGGCATGCCCGACCCGGTGGTCTACAAATTTGGAGGACAGGAGTTCAAGATGAACATCAAGAGCCGTGAGGAAATCGACCTCGAATGGGGTGGAAAACTCGTCTTCCTCAATTCCGTGGTGGGTGGTGCCATCGACCTCCGTTTCATGCCTGCAATCCTCAAAGGCATCATGGAACGCATGGAACAAGGACCTCTTACAGGAAGTTATGCTCGCGACGTGCGCGTCATTGTTTACGATGGCAAGATGCACTCTGTGGACTCCAACGAACTTTCCTTCATGCTTGCAGCAAGAAACGCTTTCTCCAAGGCTTTCAAAGATGCAGGACCAAAGGTGTTGGAACCCATCTACGACCTCGAAGTGCTCGTGCCTGCCGACTATATGGGCGACGTGATGGGCGACCTGCAAGGACGTCGCGCCATCATCATGGGAATGGACAGCGAGGCTGGATACCAGAAGTTGAATGCCAAGATACCTCTCAAGGAGTTGGCCAACTACAGCATCGCGTTGAGTTCAATTACTGGCGGACGTGCTTCTTTCACGACCTCGTTCTCCAGCTACGAATTGGTGCCCAACGACATCCAGCAAGAACTCATCAAGCAGCATGAGGCTGAACTTGCTGAAGAAGATTGATGTTATCCATACCTTATTTATTTTATGGGGGGCGTCTTGATACGCCCCCTTTTTTATTGTTTGCAAATTTCAACACATGATTCATCGTTGCAATGGTTGAAGGATTCCATACTCTCGTTTGACATTCTCTTGACATTGCCTTTCGTCGAAAAGTTTCTTCATATTCGAATAGAAAAAAGGCTGGTTCTGTTTTGCTCTCCGACTGTTTTTTCGTATCTTTGCCATCCCTTA
The DNA here is from genome assembly GCA_017619375.1 of Prevotella sp. GTDB lineage: Bacteria > Bacteroidota > Bacteroidia > Bacteroidales > Bacteroidaceae > Prevotella. Next base: position 122,163 of record JAFZSL010000026.1, read on the forward strand.
TCATTCAAAACATACAATCATGCCTAATAACAACAATAATGGCGGCCGAAAGCAAGTTGCCAACAAGACGACGGCTTTTGACCCTGGACTTGGCCACTTGCCACCACAATCTGCAGAAACGGAAAGACTTGTCCTTGGAGCGCTGATGGTGGATAAGGACGCTTTTACAGTTGTCAGCGAAATCCTCAAGCCTGAAACATTCTACGAGCCACGCAACCAGAAGGTGTTTGCCGCTATCCAAACACTCAGTGTCAACGAGCATCCTGTAGACCTCATCACAGTCACAGAACAACTCAAAAGAGATGGGACATTGGAAGAAGCGGGAGGCCAAATGTATATCTACGACCTCACTGCACATGTGGCTTCTTCGGCACATGTGGAATATCACGCCAGAATCCTGGCACAGAAATACCTTGCCCGTGAACTCATTTCCTATGCCAGCCTCATAGAAACCGCTGCTTTCGATGAAAGCAATGACATCGAATTGGTGATGCAAGAGGCGGAGGGCAAACTTTTCCAACTCTCACAAACCAACATGCGTCAGGACTACGTCCAAATTGACCCCATCGTGAAAAACGCCCTTGACATCATGCAGAGGGCGGCAGCCAACACAGGAGGGTTGACGGGTATCACCAGTGGATATGCCAAACTTGACGACATGACTTCTGGATGGCAGAAAAGCGACTTGATTATCCTTGCAGGAAGGCCTGCCATGGGAAAAACATCCTTCGCACTTTCCATTGCCAAGAACATTGCAGTGGACAACAAGATTCCTACCGCATTCTTCTCCTTGGAAATGAGCAATTTGCAATTGGTCAATCGACTGATTTCCAACACTTGCGAAATAGACAGCAAAAAGGTCATGAATGGCCAATTGGATGATGCAGAGTGGAGACGACTCGACAAGAACATCAGGAAACTGGAGGGTGTGCCGCTTTACCTCGACGACACCCCGGGACTCTCTATCTTCGAGTTGAGGACGAAAGCGAGAAGGCTCGCCAGGGAGAAGAACGTGAAAATCATCATGATTGATTATCTTCAACTGATGAACGCCAGCGGGATGCGCTTCGGTAGCCGTCAAGAAGAAGTTTCCACCATCAGCCGTTCGCTGAAATCCCTTGCCAAGGAACTCGACATTCCAATCATCGCATTGTCACAGCTTAACAGGTCTGTCGAACAACGTGACAGCGACGGGGGGAAGAGACCCCAGCTCAGCGACTTGAGAGAATCAGGTGCCATTGAACAAGATGCCGACATGGTGTTGTTCGTCCATCGTCCGGAGTATTATCACATCTACCACGACGAGAATGGCAACGACCTCAGGGGGATGGCGCAAATCATCATAGCCAAACACAGGAAAGGTGCTGTCGGTGACGTGTTGTTGCATTTCAGAGGGCAATACACCCGTTTCGACAATCCGGAAGACGCATACATCCCACCTACAGCAGGAGGGGAAATCATAGGGTCGAGAATGAACAGCCTGCCTGACCCGTTAGGTCCGCCTCCACCACCAGAGACTCCTTTCTGAAAATCATCTCCAAACAATAACACTCACAATCATGAAACATTCATTCATCATCGCACTCCTCGCACTCTTTGCAACAAGCGCATGTGCACAAAGACCCTCCATCTCGGTATTGGGTGACTCTTATTCCACTTTCGAGGGCTATGTAACACCTTCCACCAATGAGATGTGGTATTACGAAGAGAGCGGCGACCGGACCGATGTTGACGATGTGACACAAACATGGTGGTGGCAAGTAGCCAAGCAAGGGGGCTACCGCCTCTGCGTCAACAATTCATACAGTGGAAGCACCGTGGGATATCTCGGATATGATGGGAACGACTATGCGGACCGCTCTTTCCTCACAAGAATGGACAACATTGGCAATCCTGACATCATCCTCATCTTTGGAGCCACAAATGATAGTTGGGCAGGAGAGCCCGTGGGCGAATACAAATATGCGAATTGGAAAAAAGGGGATTTCTATACCTTCAGACCTGCAATGGCCTATATGTTGCACCATGTCACGTGCCGGTATCCCAATGTGAAGGTATATTTCATTCTCAATTCTGAGTTGCGTGAAGACATCACAGAGTCATGCAAGGTCATCTGCCAGCACTATGACGTGACGTGCATCGCACTTCACGACATCCATAAAATCAATGGTCACCCCTCGAAGAAAGGCATGCAAGCCATTGCGAACCAGGTGCTGGAAGCAATGAAGTAAGTCATTCCAGCTCGCTCAACTCCAACCACCTCATGCTCTTCTCATCAAGTTCATCGTTGAGGATGGGGAGACGCTTGCTCATCCTTGTGATGGTTTCCACATCGTTGGTGCCGCCGCAAAGCATGGCCTCTATGTTGCGTTTCTCCTCCTCCAACAATGCGATTTCACCTTCCAATCGAGCGTATTCCATCTTCTCCTTGTAGCTCATCTTCCGCTTTTCGGCGTTATGGTAATCTCGTTTCACACGTTTTTCCACTTTCGCTTCAGAAGAATCCTCTTTTTCACTAAGGCTGCACCATTCTCGATATTGTGAATAGTTGCCCGGGAAATCCTTGATTACCCCATCGCCCTTGAACACCAACAGGTGGTCTACTACTTTGTCCATGAAATAACGGTCGTGGCTCACCACGATTACACACCCGGGAAAGTCGGCCAGATATTCTTCCAATATCTGGAGCGTTTGGATGTCCAAATCGTTGGTGGGTTCGTCAAGCACCAGGAAATTGGGGTTTTGCATCAAAACCGTGCAAAGATACAACTTCCTTCGCTCCCCACCGCTGAGTTTGTAGACATAATTGTATTGTTGTTCTGGTGTGAATTGGAAATGTTGCAGGAATTGGGAAGCTGTGAAATGCCTGCCACCGCCAAGGTCGATGTAATCGGCGATGTCACGCACGACGTCAAGCACTTTTTGCTGCTCGTCAAACTGCAATCCCTCTTGTGAGAAATATCCGAAACGAACAGTTTCACCGATGTCGAAGCGTCCGGAATCAACGGGTTCATGTCCCAAGAGCAGTTTGAGGAAAGTGGACTTTCCTGTCCCGTTGTTTCCCACGATGCCCATCTTCTCAAAGCGTGCGAAATTATAATAGAAGTCTTTGAGCATCACCTTGTCTCCCCAAGCCTTCGACACATACTGGCACTCGAAAATCTTGCTTCCTATATACACATTGTTGGATTTCAGACGCATTTGGCGCTCTTCAATGCGTTGCTTGGCCTTCCGTTCCAGTTCATAGAATGCCTCCTCGCGATATTTGGCCTTGTGCCCCCTTGCTTGTGGTTGCCGACGCATCCATTCCAATTCACGACGATAAAGGTTGTTGGCGCGAGTGATTTCGGCGCGGGCCACCTCCAGACGATGCTGTCGCTTTTCCAGATAGTAGGCATAATTGCCACGATAGGTATAGAGCGATTGGTCATCCAGTTCGATGATCAAATCGCAAACCCGATCGAGAAAGAACCTGTCGTGGGTCACCATCAGCAACGTCCTCCTGCCCCTGGAAAGATAACTTTCCAACCATTCTATCATGTCCAGGTCGAGATGGTTGGTCGGTTCATCGAGGATGAGAAAGTCTGGGTCGGTGAGCAAGACGTTGGCCAGGGCCACTCGTTTCTGCTGTCCGCCACTCAACTGCCCCATTGGTTGGGAGAGGTCGCTGATCTTCAGTTGGGTAAGTACTTGTTTGGCACGAAGCACCTTTTCTTCATCTCCATGATGGTTGAAACAGGCATCGAGCACAGACTCCTCTGGGTCGAATTGTGGCGATTGCTCCAGGAATCCTACTTTCAAGTCTTTGCGATAGATGATTTCACCATCATCAAACCCCTCCTTGCCGGTAAGGATGGAAAGGAGGGTGGACTTTCCTACTCCGTTCTTGGCAACGAGTCCTACACGTTGCCCTTCAGCGATGGAGAAGGAGATGTTCTCAAAGAGAGTAGTTGCCCCGAATGTCTTCGTGAGGTTCTGTACATCAAGATAGGGATTCATGGCTGGGGTCAAGGTGTGGTGGATGTGATTTCCTTGGTGATGCTGTCGATGTAAGCAAGGATTTCTTCTCGACCTCTCTTGTTCTCACTGCTGGTGACGAAATAAGGTGGGAATTCCTCCCATGTCTCCTTCAAGACTTCAAGATATTTGTTCACATTCTCATTTGATTTCTGGAGGGATAGTTTGTCTGCTTTCGTAAACACGATGGAGAAAGGTATGCTGCTGTTTCCCAACCAGTCGATGAAATCAAGGTCTATTTTTTGAGGTTCAAGCCTGATGTCTACGAGTACGAAGACATTGGCGAGTTGTTCGCGCATGAGGATGTATGATGAGATCATGTTCTGGATTTTCTGTCTCATGCTCTTCGACCGCTTGGCGAAGCCATATCCGGGCAGATCTACGAGATACCATTCTTTGTTGATGAAGAAGTGGTTGATGAGCAGTGTCTTGCCAGGTGTGGAGGATGTCTTGGCCAATCCCTTATGGTTGCACAGCATGTTGATAAGGCTCGACTTTCCCACATTGGAACGTCCGATGAAGGCATATTCTGGCTTGTTGTCACGCGGACATTGGTCCAAAGTTGCACTACTCTGAGTGAATGTAGATGTCTTGATTTCCATTTTTTGTCTTGTTATATAGATGTTTTTTTTCCTTTCTCCAATCTCTTGAGTCGCCGTAAAGGCTCTTGTGAGTCGGGGGAGAGTTCCAACGCCTTTTTATAGTTGGAGATGGCTGCCTCGGGCATGCCTTCTTTTTCGCAACATTTGCCCATGTAGGTGTACTCCACGGCCAACTTCTTCAAAAAGGCTTGTTGGCGTGCACGTTCTTCCAAGAGTCTTTCGTTCTCCTTTCGCAAGGATAGCAGTTGGTTGAGTTTGCGTCGGATGAAACGTTGCTCCCGTGGCTTCTCTATGTCATACCTATGATGTATGGCCTTGAAAAAGTTGGTCATGAAACCTTCTGCGTCTCCCCGGTCAAGGGCGACGACTGCGTCATGGTATTCCTTGTCTGCCTGTGATGATTCCAAGGCGGCATTGACAAGGCGTTCGTTGTTGTAATTTCGTGAAAAGCGCACCACTTCGGAACGAACGAAGATGTCGCTCATCCTAATAGGTTCCGCCAAGCAGATGCCATCCAAGGACCGGCATCGAGACAAAGCCACATAGGTCTGCCCGCCGGCGAAAGCACCTCCCGACAAGTCGATATTCACATGGTCGAATGTCATTCCTTGGCTTTTATGCACTGTGATGGCCCATGCCAGACGGAGAGGGAATTGTATGAAACGGCCTATTTCCTCTTCTTCTATTTTCTCTTCCTTCTCGTTATAGGTGTAGCGCATGTTGCTCCAATAGTCACGGGTGACCTCGTACTCCTCGCCGTTGTCGCATAGGACTGTGAGGATTTCCTCGTCCTCGTCGTCGGTGTCTATGGCCGTGATGGTGCCTAATGTACCATTCACCCATCGATGCTCAAAGTCATTCTTGAGGAAAATGACTTGTGCCCCGACCTTCACATACAATTCCATCAAGGTGGGAAGGTTGCTGGATGGAAAGTCGCCCGTGAGTTCCCCATGCAGGCATGTCACATCTCCTGGCAATTTTTCAAGTTGTTGCTCATTGATGAAATCCACAGTGTCACGACGTGTGGATAGTGTGATGGACAATTCACCCTCATGGCTGGCCGGTTGTCCAACACGGCAATTCAATTGTGACAGTTCACCTTGTGTGATGCTGTTGGTTCGTATCCGGTCGAGCAATGTGATGAAAGTAGGGTCGTTCTGCCTGTACACCTTGGTAAGTTCGATGCTTACCAGTTGGAATTCCCTGAATACATGTGCGTCAAAAAAGAACTGGGAGGGGTAGAAAGGGCGAAGCAATTGCCTGTCCTCATCACGGACGACGGGTTCAAGTTGGAAGATGTCTCCTACGAAAAGCATCTGCTTTCCACCGAAGGGGGTGTAATGGTTCCTGGTGTATATGCGCAGCACCTTGTCGATGAAATCGATGATGTCTGCCCTCACCATGCTGATTTCGTCGATGATGACGAGTTCCACGTCACGTATGATTTTACGCTTTGTTCCTGTGTATTTCAATGTTTCTCGAATATTGCGCTCTGAGAAACGATTGTCGTTGGGCAGCAAGGGATGGAAAGGGATCTTGAAGAAACTATGCAATGTGCTTCCACCCACGTTGATGGCGGCAATGCCTGTGGGAGCCAGCACCACATGCTTCTTTTTCGTTGTTGCACAGACATGCCTGAGGAAAGTGGACTTCCCCGTACCGGCTTTGCCTGTAAGAAAGAGGCTTTGATTGGTGTATTGGACAATTTGAAGTGCCTTGCCAAATTCCGGATTGTCGTTGTCTATGTTGATGATATTCTCCAAGCTGCTTTTAGTTTTGGAACAAGAATTCTTCTTCTTTCTCCGGAACATATATTTCCGTTTCCCGGGTATTGCCTTCGTTCTCTTTGTCTCCTGGTTCTTTTTCTTCGTTCATTTCGTCCATTTCTTCTTCATCGGCCAAAGGCTCATCGGCAACAGGCTTGGGAGCCATGGGAAGTTTGGGCTCACACGTAAACAGGTCGATATTGATGTCCTCGCCAGCAGGTACCTCGAATCGGCCATGGTATTTGGAATACATGGGGTCGATGAACACTGATTCAAGGAATTTGCCGCATATGGGCAATGCGGTGTATGCGCCTTGCCCCAGTCTTCCACTACGGAAATGGATTTGCCGGTATTCTCCACCCACCCATGCTCCACAAACCAATTTTGGGGTGACGGCAATGAACCACCCGTCGGCAACATTGTTAGATGTGCCGGTCTTTCCACCTAAATCGGTGCCTGCCCATCTGCCCACATATTGCCGCAAGCCTCTGGACGTGCCCGCTTCGACACCGTACATTAGCATTTGCTGCATCATGAATGCACTCTTGTAGGGAATGGCACGCGGACTGTCTACAGGACCTTCGTAAACGAGGTTGTCTTCGCTATCAAGGATGCGTGTGACCAAGATGGCTTCATGGCGCATCCCGTCATTGGCAATGGTGCAGTAGGCATTGACCATTTCAAGAAGGTTGACATCCGATGCTCCAAGGAGTGTGGAGGGATGCGGGTCAAGTTCACTCTTGACACCCATCTCATGAGCGGTCTTGATGACGTTTTTAACACCCATCTCCACCCCCAGCCTGACAGCGATGGAATTGATGCTGGTGGCAAACGCCCTTTTCAGCAACAAGGAATCTCCAGAGAAACGTTTGCTTGAATTGGTGGGCGTCCATACGGATTCGGAATGTGTCTCTGAATCGTAAATGGGAACAGTGACAGCTTCGTCACGTCGTTTGTCGCATGGTGCCAATCCTTGGTTCATGGCTTCTGTGTAAACAAATAGCTTGAAGGTAGACCCCGGCTGCCTCATGGCTGAGACCTTGTCGTATTGCCATGTGTTGTAGTCCACGTCGCCCACCCATGCAACGACATGTCCGGTTTGTGGCTCCATCACGACCATGCCTGCATGAAGGAAACGCAACATCGTGCGCAAGGAGTCGAGTGTGCTCATTTCAGCCTCATAAGTACCTTTGTTATAGTCAAACAGCGTCACCTTGTGGGGGAGGTTCATATAGTGGTCGATAGAGTCGACATTACCGTCATACGCCTGTTTCAAACGTGCGTACTCAGGGCCTTTCTTTGCCAGTTTCTGCACGAAATTCGGAATGACTTTGCCATCGTCATCCCTCCATGGTTCCTGGCCTGCCCAGTCTTTGTTGAAACTGGCTTGCAATGTACGCATCTGGCTCAATACCGCCTTTTCGGCATATGCTTGCAAGTCTGTGTCAAGAGTGGTGTATATTTTCAATCCAGAAGTGTAAAGGTCGTATCCCGTGTCATGACACCATTTGGCAAGGCTGGCTTCCACTGCGTCCTTGAAGTAAGCGTTCTGTCCTTGCGTACCGGCATCGGAATGGAAATTAAGCGGAGTACGCACTTGTGCCATACGTTCGTATTCACTTTGTGAGAGATGCTTGTTCTTCACCATCAGAGACAACACGACATTGCGACGTTGATGGCTGTTGTCGGGATTGATGAGCGGATTGTAGAAGGAAGTGGCTTTGAGAATACCCACCAGCACGGCAGCCTGGTCTGTGGTCAGTTCGGAGGGAGTAGTGTTGAAATAAGTCTTGCTGGCAGTCTTGATGCCGTAACAATTACTGCCAAAATCCACCGTGTTGGCATACATCGTCAGGATTTCCCGCTTGTCATACACCAACTCTATCTTGGTAGCCAATATCCATTCCTTGCTCTTCACAATCAGCATGCGCAAGCCGGGGAGGTCGCCAAGCAAGCCTGTAGAAGTCTGGGAACGCATGCGGAACATGTTCTTGGCCAACTGTTGCGTGATGGTGGAAGCACCACGGGCGTCTCGTCTGACCAACGCATCCTTGATAGCCCCAAGCACCCCGGCAAAATCGATGCCTCGATGGCTGTAAAACCGTTCGTCCTCCGTGTCTACGAGAGCATCCCAGAAGATGGGATTCACATCTTCGTATTCGACGGGACTCCTATTCTCGTTGAAGAATTTGCCTATCAATTTTCCATCGTTGCTGAACACCTCGGAGGCCACACTTGTAGGTGGATGGAGTATTTCGTAGAAACCTGGGGATTTGCCAAACAGCCCAAGGAAATTGATGTCCACCATGCCGAAATAGACCAATGTGAACACGATAAATGAAACCATGGCCGACAGGATTTTCACATACCATCGACGACCTTTGAAAAGGTGCACATACCATCTGAGCACCTTTTTCATCAACTTGAAAGGCCAAGAGAGAAATCTCATACGGCATTGAATTAAATGGAGTGGAGGCAGAGCCCCGCCTGTTCTGCAACGAAGGAGAGCACTTCTTTTTCGTCGTCAGGGTGGAACCAACGAATGCGTTCGTCACGTTTCAACCATGTAAGTTGTTTCCGGCAATAGCGTCTGGTATTTCCTTGGATGCGTGTGACGGCCTCCTCCAGACTGCATCTTCCTTCAAGATAGTCAAACATTTCACGATAGCCGACCGTGTCAAGCGCATTGACACCTTTCAAAGGATGTACTCTGCGTGCCTCTTCCACCAATCCACCTTCCACCATCTTCTCTACACGTTGATTGATGCGCATATATAGTTCTTCACGATTCCTATTGAGACCTATTTTCACGATGTTGAAAGGGCGCTCCCTGCGCTTGTTGGTTCGGAATGAGGTGTAGGTGCGCCCTGTCATGTAACAGATTTCCAGAGCATGCACGACTCGCCGTGTATTCTTTCTGTCAACGATGGAATAATACTCCGGGTCAAGCAACCTCAATTCTTCAAGAAGCCTTTCAAGTCCTTCTTCCTCAAGGCGATGTTTCAACAAGGAACGAGTTTCATCGTCGACAGTGGGGATGTCGTCAATGCCATCACATACCGCATCGATATACATCATGCTGCCACCCGACATCAATGCATATGGCATGGACGACAATTCACCTGGATGCATGAGGAGTCCGAGTACGTCGCTCTCATATTTTGAGGCACTATAATAGTCCGTCAGGCCAAGTGTGCCCACGAAATAATGCCTCACACGCTTCTGTTGTTCTGCCGTGGGGGCGGCGGTACCAATGGGAATCTCCCTGTAGAGCTGCCGTGAGTCGGCATTGACCACGGGAATCCCCAACAACTCAGCAATACGAAGGGTGAGTTCCGTTTTGCCGACAGCGGTGGGACCCGACACCACGAACAGCGTTTCCATACACGCAAGACCTATCTGATGATTCCGCGCTGTGACTCTTCGACAAAACGAAGGATGTATTTCACTTCGTCTGTCTGCGGCATTTCATTTCTAACGGCCTCGATGCCTTCTGCCCGCACCGCTTTTGAATAAAGCAGCCGGTATGTGTTGTGTATCAGGTCTATCGTCTCTGCACTGAAACCTCGACGTCGCAAGCCAATGATGTTGATGCCACTGTACCTAATGGGCTCCTTGCCGGCAATGACATAGGGAGGGATGTCCATGCTTGAACGACTACCGCCTTGAATCATCACATATCCACCTACACGGCAGAATTGGTGGATGAGGACGGCGGCGCTGATGATGGCGTTGTCGTCGATCACCACCTCGCCGGCTAATTTCGTAGAGTTTCCAATGATGAGATTGTTGCCAAGGAAACAGTCGTGGGCGATGTGGACGTTTTCCATCAACAGACAGTTGTTGCCTATCTGCGTGGTGCCTTTTGAGGCTGTCCCTCTGGAAATGTTTACATTCTCACGAAAACTGTTGTTGTTGCCTATCTCGCAGATGGTGTCCTCGCCTCTGAATTTCAAATCCTGAGGCTTGGCGGAAATGCTTCCACCGGCGAAAAACTCATTGTTGTTGCCAATTCGCGCACCATAGTTGATGGTCACACTATTCTGCAACACATTATTGTCGCCTAAGACCGTGTTGCGGTCGATATAACAGAATGGTCCTATGACATTGTTGTCGCCCATCTGGGCTTCGGGATGCACATAGGCCATGGGGCTGATTTGGTTCATATTCAGATATTCTTGGGGTAAAAAATACAGTGAATGGAGCTTACTTGTTCTTCACGATTTGCGCGGTGAAAGTGGCCTCGGCCACGACATGGTCACCCACAAACATATAACCTTTCATCGAACTGATGCCATGTCTTAAAGGTTGAAGCAGTTCCACCCTGAAGAGCAAGGTGTCGCCAGGAACAATCTTTTGACGGAATTTGACATCGTCGATTTTCATGAAATAAGTGGACCAATGTTCAGACTCCTCCAATGTGTTGAGGACGAGCAGACCGCCGCATTGGGCCATTGCTTCAACCATCAACACGCCTGGCATGACTGGTTCCTGAGGGAAATGCCCTTGGAAGAAAGGCTCGTTGGATGTGACGTTCTTCACACCGACAATGTAGTTGGGCCCCAGTTCAATCACCTTGTCCACCAATTGCATGGGGTATCGATGGGGCAACAGTTCTCGAATGCGGTTGTTGTCCATCACAGGGGTCTCATTGGGGTCGTAGATCGGAGCTTGTATCTCATGCTTGCGGATTTCCTTGCGCATGAGACGTGCGAATTTGTTGTTGATGGTATGTCCCGGACGCGTGGCGATGATTCGCCCTTTGATGGGTTTTCCGATGAGTGCCATGTCGCCGACGATGTCAAGCAATTTGTGGCGCGTGCATTCGTTCTCCCATTGCAAGGGGCGAGGTTGAATGTATCCCATTTTCGTGGCATCCATATGTGGCACCTTGAGCAAGTCGGCCAACTGGTCGAGCCTATCTTGTGGTATCTGTTTCTCGTAGATGACGATGGCATTGTCCATGTCGCCGCCTTTGATCAAGTTGGCATTAAGGAGTGGTTCGATGTCACGCACGAAGACAAACGTGCGTGCGGGAGCCACTTCCTCGGAGAAGAGGCTGATGTTGTCGAGCGTGGCGAATTGGCTGTTGATGAACTTGGACTCGAAGGAGCACATCACGGTGATGCTGAAGTCATCATCGGGCAAGATGGTAATGCACGAGCCGCTTTCCTCATCCCTTACTTCAATCTTATGACGTATGATGTAGTAATCCTTGGGGGCGTTCTGCTCCTCAACCCCAACCTTGTTGATATGTTCGACATAAATGGCTGCGCTACCATCGAGGATGGGGAATTCTGGTCCGTTGACTTGAATCAGGCAGTTGTCGATGCCAAGAGCGTAAAGGGCAGCAAGGGCGTGCTCAACGGTGGATACTTTGACATCGTTCTGGCAAAGCACCGTGCCTCGTCTTGTGTCACAAACCAATTCCGCTTTCGCTTCCACAATAGGTTGGCCTTCAAGGTCGATGCGTTGGATTCTGATTCCGCTGTTCTCAGGAGCGGGATTGAATGTGATGGTCAAGTTGAGTCCGGTATGCAAACCTTTTCCAAAAAGGGAGAAACTGCCTTTGAGGGTCTTTTGCTTATTCATTTGTTTCCAATTTTTTCTTGAGTTCAGAAATTTCTTTTTGCAGGCTCTTCAGCTGTTGGTACATTTCGGGAAGCCGCCTTGTGAGTGCTACTTCACGGAAAAAAGCCCGAGGTTCTTGAGTGGGAGACCCTATCAAAGTCAAGTTGCTGTCAAGGTTGCTTATGACACCAGCCTGGGCACCAATGTTCACCTTGTCGCCTACCGTGATATGCCCAGCCAAACCGGCCTGGCCGCCAAACATGCACCATTGTCCCACCTTGGTGCTGCCAGCGATGCCGACTTGTGCCGACATCACCGTGTTGGCGCCTATGTCGGTGTTGTGGGCTATCTGCACCAAATTGTCGAGCTTCACTCCCTTTCGCACATATGTGCTGCCCATCGTCGACCTGTCGACACAGGTGTTGGCGCCAATCTCCACGTTGTCTTCGATGGTCACGATGCCGATCTGCGGAATCTTGTCGTACCCATTGGGACCTGGAGCGAAACCAAAGCCATCGGCTCCAATCACGCAGCCCGCATGAAGGGTGACATTATTCCCGATTTTGCATCCGTGATAGATCACCACGTTGGGATACACCAGGCAGTTGCTTCCCATCTGCACTCCATCGCCCAAAAAGACATTGGGGTAGACCTGGCAGCCATCACCCATGACGACCCCGTCTCCAACATATGCGAAGGCTCCGATGTAGCAGTCCTTGCCAATCTTTGCCGTAGGTGAGATGAAAGCCAAAGGGTCGATACCAGTCTTTTTTGCCTTCATCGACTCATACAATTGAAGCAGCTTTGCCACGGTCTCATAAGCATTGGGCACGCGAATAAGCGTTGCTGAGACAGGCTGTTCCAATGCAAGGTCCTCGTTGACAATGACGACACTCGCCTTTGTCTCATAAAGGAAATGTGTGTATTTGGGGTTGGAGAGAAAAGAAATGGCTCCCTCCTTGCCTTCTTCTATCTTGCAAAAACTGTTGACTATGGCATCGGGGTTGCCCTCCAGTCTGCCATCTGTCATGTCTGCAATTTGTTTAGCTGTGAAATCCATATTGTCCATTAATGATAACTATTCTTCGGATGATGATGTCTTGATAGACTGCAAAGGTACGAAAAATAAAGCGAAAGGCCAAATTTATTTATGCTTTAACGACATTTCATCGAAACTTTCACCTCTAACTCCTTTTTCCATTCTTCCAGATAGGCAAACCAGTCCTTGGCACTGTGCATCCCAAACGACTCGTTGTCACTGCAGAAGGAGATGTAATAAGTGAGTTGGTCGCTGTCGAGGGACAACACATACGGATAGTTGTCTTTATCGGCCGGCAACTCTCTTTCCACCACGTCGTAGGGCAGGCAGATGCCAAGGCCCACAGTCTCGCGCTTGTGGCCGGCAGAGTCCTTTTCGGATACGGGCCAGTCTGTTCCCCAACAACCGCGAAGGCCATGCTTGTCACTGTATTCTTTGGAATTCTTCACATTGATAAGTCCGGAGGCGAACCTCAGGTCGTTTACTTTGCGACTGAACTTCACGTCCACGCGACAGTCTCTGCGTCCGGCAAATAGGGAGTAATATGTGACCATGTCGACAGGTTCCTTGTCGGGAAGCATCCGCCATGCCTCGTCTTTCACCTCTACGATGGTGCGCAAAGGGCCACGTGCGACAAGACGCTGTCCTCGATGCTCCACGTCGTTGATCATCAAGGGGGCGTTTCCATCCCATCCGCGAAGCGTGCCAAGGCCCAAGGTGTTTCCCACCCAGAGCACATCGTCTCCATAACCATTGGCGGCTTGCTCCTTATCGGGATAGAACTGCGTCTGCTTCAACTCCAATCCCTTGCGATACTTGCCGTAGATGTCCACCGTTTGACGATGGTCGAAATAAATGCGATAGGCCACCAGTTCGTTTTCAAATGCCGCTCCATGATGATGTAGCATTGAATAAGGATTGACGCCACGGTCGACAGTAAGGCTTTGGATGTAGAGATTCTGCTTGTTGGACTCCTTGATTTTATTGTTGGTCAGCATCATGTCCACATACACCTGTGCATCATACTGTTTGGGCGAACCTGTATCATAAAGCACCACTTGGAAGGTCTTGCTTTCTCGTTTGTCAAGGTCGGTCATGAAAAAAAGTTCGTCGTATGTTCCATTGCCGTCCAAATCATCAAGCTGGCATGGTATTTCACGACCTCCGCTGGTGACCAATGCAGACTTCGTGTCGAGGTCGTAGTCTTTCAATTGGAGGCATATGGGGTGGCGGTTGGCGGCTGTCTTGCTCTCATTGGTCAGCGTCAATTCGAATGACTTTTGAGCCCATGCGGTTGCCATGGTGAATGTGGCCAACAATAATAATGCTGTTTTCTTCATGCTTCTTGTTTTGCTTTTTTATGATGAGAAATCGATGGGCCTTCACTCCATTTCCCCGTAGAAGAGGATGTCGGTACGGTTTTGGCAAGATACGAGTATGGATGCATGGCCGTTGTCGAAGACGTCGATATAATAGAGATACTTGTCTTCCTCATTTTCAATCGCCATCTTGATATTGTATTCTTTCTTCGACCGGGAAATGTCATATCCGTTCATCTTGCCGGAGAAGTTGAGAGCCTTGCCGCCACCATAGGGTACGGAATAGGCTCTTCCATAATAGGGCAGATAGGAAATGACGCTGTCACCGCGCACCTCCAATGAATACGGAGTAGTGAGATTGACCGGTGGAAAAGAGGTGGGGTGTGCACTGGTGACATTGATCGTGAACTGGCGGTCATAGAGTGCTTGCCTCACGTTTTCTGCTCTTTGTCTTTTCATTTCCGCCTTGGACAAGCCGGAGTTTTGCGTACTGGCACAAGATGCGAACAATACTGTCAACAATGCCATCAACAAAAGGGAAGGGAATGTTGCATGTTTCATGATTCCAAATATTTTCAGAGGTTGGTTAATGCTTGAATTGAACTGCTGCTTCCTTGAAGGCATCCATGATCACTGTGGGCCGATGATTATCGAACGCCCCAAGTGGATAGGGTCCTTCCAATTCCGGCGCCCAGTAGAAGACGCCGAGGCAATGACCATCGCAGTTGTTTCGTGCGGCATCGATGATGGCTTTCATGGTGGCTTTGCCTTCTATTGGCTTTTTCACCTCAACGCCTGTTTCCACAACCATCGATTCGGTTCCGTATTTCTCATACATCCGCTTGATGTTGAGCGCGAAATCGCGGATGGTGCCTTCGCTGTCTTTCTCCAACCCCGCTTCCTGGTCCCAATAAGGATAGACGCTTAAACCGATGATGTCCCAACGGACGCCATGTTTACGCAATCCATCAAATATGAAATCAAAACGCTTGGGGTCGCATCCTCCGTCTAAATGGATGATGACCTTGGCGTCGGGATAAACCGCTTTCACTGCTTGGCATCCGGCCTGTGTCAGTCCGGCGTATTGCTCCATGTTTTCCTCCGCCTTTCCCATAGGCCACAAAAAGCCATGGGTGGTCTCATTGCCCACCTGCACCCATTTCACATCGATATGATGGTCTTTTAGTAATTGGAGTACATCGCGGGTGTGAGCTGCCAAGGCAAATTTCATCTCGTCATATTTCATATATTGCCAAGATGCAGGGATATGTTGCTTGCCCGGGTCTGCCCACCAGTCACTGTAATGGAAGTCAAGCATTAGTGCCATTCCATGGTATCGTGCACGTTTGGCCATTTCCAACACATCCTCCTTGTTGCAAAAACCATCGCGAGGATTCACCCATACACGCAGTCTGACGGCATTCATCCCATATTCTGACATCAAGGCGGTGTTTTCCCTGATTTCTCCTTTCGTGTTGTAAAGCCTTTGGCCGCGTGCCTCCATGGCTGTCGTGCCACTGATGTCGGCGCCCAGCCAGAAGGGTTCGCTCTTTTGGGCACTTGTGTTCAGTGAAAGGAGCAAAATGGCTAAAAATACAAGGTTTCGCATAGTCATCTCCCCATCATGGTGTTTCTTCTTTTCTGACTCTTCTTGCGCATCCTCTCCAGTTTGCCCTTGCTGACTTTCTTATACTTGCCCTGGCCTTTTTCCACATAGGCATTGCCATCGGCGTCGGCATAGTAATGAAACCACTCGTCGCCCACCAGTTGGGCCTTGACCTCCTTGCCATTCGTCAAGGTGAGGTCTCGCCATATCCCTCTTTTGACAGGAACGGCCATCATCGTTGTGGCAAGGAAAAGGAACATCCCTAAGATGACATTTGCCTTCCATCTCGTTTTCTTCCTCATTGTCTATTGGGGTTTGTTGGTTTAGGTGAATAGCATACAACCTTGGTAAGGTTTTCTTCCCATTATTTTAGGTTTTACAAAGTTAGAACAATTTGATGAAAATACAAAGCATTTAGACTTTTTTTAACGCTCCCAACCTTTTCGTTTCTCTTTTTTTGCATACAAATGGCACCTGTCAAAGGCTGGCTGCGGCCCTTGTTGGGCTTCATCTTAAAGACAGTAATTTTCACTCCTACTTAAAAATGTTATTAGAGGTGCAAAGATAGCTCAAATATGTCATACAACTGTGATTTGTTTTGTCTACTTGAGAAATCTGGATGTATGCCTTGATATTTTTGTTAAATGGGCCTATTAGATCTTGTTTGAGCCAATTTTGGCGGGATTAGTACCCTTTTTTATCACAACAGACTTAAAATATCGTTTTTTTTACTAATTTTGCAGCTTTAATCAGAAATATGCAATTTAGAATTATACCATAATGAAAATAAAAGAAATACCTGTGCTCCTGCTCACCGGATATCTTGGAAGCGGGAAAACGACGTTGGTGAACAGAATCCTTACCAATAAGAAAGGAATCAAATTTGCAGTGATTGTCAATGACATCGGGGAAATCAACATAGACGCCGACCTCATAGAAAAAGGTGGCATTGTTGGAAAGAAAGACGAAAGCCTCGTTGCACTGCAAAACGGTTGCATCTGCTGCACACTGAAGATGGACCTCGTTGAGCAATTACGCGACATAACAAGACTTAAGAAATTCGACTATATCGTCATCGAAGCCAGTGGAATCTGTGAACCGGCTCCCATCGCTCAAACCATCTGTTCCATTCCCACGATGGGAGTGGAATATGTGAAGGACGGTCTGGCAAGACTCGATTGCATCGTCACTGTTGTTGATGCTCTGAGGATGAAGAGCGATTTTGGTGGCGGCGTCGACCTGTTGAAATCCAATATCGACGAAGAGGACATAGAAAACCTTGTCATCCAACAAATAGAATTCTGTAACATCGTGTTGCTCAACAAGGCTTCGGAAGTAGAGCGAAACGAATTGTCAAGATTACACCAGGTCATACGTTCCTTGCAACCCAAAGCGCAAATCATCGAATGTGACTATGGAGATGTTGATTTGGACACCATCCTCGATACTCATTTGTTCGACTTCAACGAGGTGGCATCATCGGCTACGTGGATAGCTGAATTAGAGAAACACCACGAGGAGGACGAGGATGAGGACGAACATCATGATGACGAGGATGAGCACCATCACCACGAAGATGAGGAAGGCCATGACCATCATCACCACGAAGGCAAGGATGAACATCATCACCACCACCACCATCATCATGACGAGGGAGAAGCAGAGGAATATGGCATAGGCACTTACGTGTATTACCGTCGCCAACCGATGGACTTGGGGTTGTTCGATGAGTTTGTGGCACGCAAATGGCCAAAGAATGTCATTCGCGCCAAGGGCATCTGTTATTTTGATGACGAGCAGGAGATATGTTATCTTTTTGAGCAAGCGGGAAAACAGATAAGCATCAAGAATGCCGGTCAATGGTATGCCACCATGCCTGCCAACGAATTGCAGCAATTGCTTGACAACGAACCTGGGCTTAGACGTGATTGGGACAGCCGATATGGAGACCGCATGCAAAAAATTGTCTTCATCGGGCAGCATTTGGACAAGAAAGCCATCTCTGAAGAGTTGGACAAATGTCTGGTTGAATAACTCGGTTTATGGCTACCGTAGGTCCGACCCGTGGATACGAAGCCAAGGGTGAGGCATGACCGCTTTCAGCGTCCTTTCCGTAATCGAATAGAACTTCACATAACGAAATATTTACACCCCCTTATCACCCCATGCGAAGATTTTTACTGACACTCGTTGCCGTGTTGACAATGGGAGCCACGGTGAAGGGCCAACTTATCATCAACGAACTGATGCAATCGAACGTCGACTGCGTCATGGATGATTTGAACGAGTTTCCCGACTCATGGGTGGAACTCTACAACACCAGTTCTATCACGGTCAATCTTGGTAACTACAGCATCGGTGTCACAGAGGAGCCCGCCAAGTCATGGAGACTGCCTAACCAACAGGTTTTAGCCCACAAGCATGTCCTCATCTATTGCGACAAGGAAGCCGACATGTTGCATACCGATTTCAAATTGGAGTCGGGTAATGATGGAGTCGTCTTTCTTTTCAAGAATGGGAAAATTGTGGACCAGGTGACAGGACTGAGAAAACAACCAGCGCCTAATATTTCCTATGGAAGGAAGACAGATGCGGTACCGGAATGGGGGTATCAGGAATTGGCGACTCCCAATGCCCCCAATTGTGGAAAAATCTGCGAGAACATCCTCGGAGAACCTGTCTTCAGTGAAAAAGGAAGGGTGTTCGCGAGCAACAAGGTCATCACATTGAAACTGTCATTGCCGGAAGGCTCTCCCGAAGAAACGGTCATCCGACTCACCTATGATGGCACGGAACCCACGGCATCAAGTCCTGTTTACCAAGGCCCCATCAGCATCAACTCCACACGCACCATTAGGGCAAAACTCTTTTGTGACGGATGGTTGTCTCCTCGGTCCACCACCCATTCATATATCTATCACAAAAGAAACATCACCTTGCCTGTAATCTCCATCGTTACAGACGACAAGTTTTTTTATGACAACAAATTAGGCATTTATGTGGAAGGAACCTACAAAAACGGGAGCAAAAACTACGAGTTCGATTGGCGTCGGCCCATCAATTTTGAATACTTCGAAGGCACTGAAACTGAAAGCCTCCTCAATCAACTTTGCGAGACGCGTGTGCAGGGTGGGGCGTCGAGAGGGTGTCAACTGAAATCGCTTGTGGTGTATGCCCACAAGAGGTTTGGCAAGAAAAGGCTAAAAAACGAATTCTTTCCAGACCAAAAGCCGGGATTGGACAATTTCAAGTCCATCATCCTCCGCAATGCCGGCAACGATTTCGACTATCTTTATATGCGCGATGCCATCATACAGCGTACGATGGCTGCACACACCGACCTTGACTGGCAGGCATGGAGTCCAGCCATCTTCTATGTCAATGGCGTTTACAAAGGCATGCTCAACATCAGGGAGAGGAGCACCGCAGACAACATTTTCAGCAATTACGATGAATTGGAAGACATTGACATGATTGAGAATTGGTGGGATTTGAAAGAGGGCACCAAGGAAAATTTCAAACAGTTCCAGGATTTTTATGCTGAGCATGGGCATACGTTGGAGGAATATGCAAAATGGATTGACTGGGAGGAATTCATCAACTTGATGGTGATGAACCTTTTTTACAACAACCAAGACTTTCCAGGCAATAACATCGTGATGTGGAAGCCAAGGACGGAAGGTGGCATATGGCGCTTTGTAGCCAAGGACACCGACTTCGGATTGGGGCTCTATGGCGGAAGTCCGTCCTACAATACGATAGAATGGCTCTACAATCCCGATTACGACCCTGACAGAAGTTGGGCCAACAAATATGAATACACCCGGCTTTTCAGGAGGATGATGGAGGACAAGGACTTTGAGCGTGAGTTCATCGACCGCGCCGCCATCTACATGGGCGACTTTATGAACTATCATGGCACAACAGCCATATGGGACCCCATGTATGAACTCATCAAGACGGAATATCCCCATCATCGCAAACTCATCAACCAGTGGTGGCCCAATTATACTTCGGAACTCAATGCCGCACGGGATTGGTTGGCAGAACGCCCCAACCACTTCTACAACCACATGGCTAATCATTATGGATTGGGTACTCCCGTCCCCATACAAGTCAACCTCGATTGTGACGAGGAGGACCTCCAAGCGTTTTCATTCAGCATCAACGGTATCCCGCTGTCGGAGGGCACCTTCAAAGGCAAGTTTTTCACCGATCGGGCCATGACCATCCAAGCCGCACCGCTGGCCGACAAGAAAGTCACCCAATGGATGATGGTCACAGTGGGCACGAACGGGGGGGCATCGTCAAAATACATTGAAGGTCCTACGCTCACCTTCAATGTGCCATCATGCAAGGAAATCATTATCAAGGCATTCTTTGACCAATACGACGGCATCGACGAAACACCTGTAAGACCTTTGCAATGGAGTAGGGAAGGGGATATCCTCACTTTGCAGGATGTAGAAAGGGGAACGCCAGTCGCCATCTATGACCTGCGAGGCATACTTGTTCAGAAATTTGTCTGCGATGTCGGCTACATGCGCATCCCTCTTCCATCCCCTCACTCCGTTTATCTTGTGAAGGTGGGAGACCGAAGTTTCAAGGTAAGGTGATCCTGCCCGACAATCATATTGTCATCCCGAATTTTTCGGAATTTGTCGAAGACCCACGACCGATAGGGAGTAATTAGAGAATTATTTCGGGTGGGTACAAGCCCCGCCCCTACAGTGCGTAACGTGCTGAGCGCATATTCCGTACAACGTGCAGTGTGCATATCTCCTACCCTCGAGGGAGAGGCTGGGTTGGGCTCTTTGATTGGCTCAGAATCAGTTACCATGGTGCACGGGAACCAGAAGGGTTCACCTATCAATAGCCATGGCGCAGGAACCTGAAGAGTTCATCTCTCAGTAGCCGGGATGTGCGTAGCACTCCCGGATGGTGACGCTTTCAGCATCATATTCGGGCGGGCACAAGACCCGCCCCTACAGCCGCACGGTTTGTTGCACCAATAATGCAAGTCATTCCACGAAGTCATAGGGGCGGGTCAATTTTCAATCTTCAATCTTCAATCTTCAAAGTTGCGTTTAAGCGAGAGCAGACCAAGCTTGCTTGAAGTCTGCCGAGCGTGAGCAACTTCGACCGTAGGTCAATTTTCAACCTTCTTTCTTCCATTTCTAATGACCACGCCACGCGCGTTCTTGCCCACGCGGACGCCCACGGTGTTGTAGCCGTCGCCGTCGGAATCATCGGAAACCTCGACGACTTCGATGCCTGTCGTCATGCCGCCGGACATGATGGTCTCATAAAGGCGGTTGGTGGACTGCACGGCAACCACCTCCACGTCCTGGGGCTGGCAGCCGGCGAGGTCGAAGTGGAGCAACTCGGTGACATCGGAACGCAACTCCGCGTTGTCGCTGGCGCAGAGGACGACGTTGTAGAGGCCGTCGCCCAAGGCGCGTGTCTCCACGTGGTGGCCGGCGGAACGCGAGGAGGAGAGCCTCATGTTGCCCAGAGCCCCTCCCTCCGGAAGACGGAGGGTGAGGTGCATGGCGGTGTAACGCTCCGGCGTGTCGAGATGGAGGAGGCAGTGGTTGCCGTCGGTGGTGAGCCAGAGGCGGTCAAAGGTAGCCTCGCGTGCCGTGGCGGGAGCATGGGACGCGCTCTGGTGCAACAGGATGTTCACAAGGGCCGTCACATCGGTGATGGTGATATCTTGGTCGCTGTTCACGTCGGCGTTCTCTGTGTAGAAGGGCGAGGGATTCTTGGACAGCAGGTGGTCCACGAGGAGCGTCACGTCGAGGATGGTCACCTCGCCGTCGTGGTTCACGTCACCCAACGGGAATGCCCTGTCCTTGAAATAGCCGCTCTTCCACTTGTACCAGCCGTTGCCAATCTCGTCCTTCTCAGGTGTGAAGCTGGAGGGATAAATGAGCGTGCAGGGGGCGGATTGAGTTCCCACGCCTTCGCAGGCGCCGGCAGGCAGGTTGCCCGCCGTGGCAGGGACGGTGAGTGTCTGCAGGGAGGTGCAGTTCTTCATCATCGTTGACCAATAGCCGTTCAATGGTATGGTGAAACTGCTCAAGTCGAGGCTCGTCAGGCTGGTGCAGTTGTTGAACATGGTACCCATATACCCAACTCGCTGAGTGTTGAATCCACTCACGTCTATGCTCGTCAGGCTGGAGCAGTTTTGGAACATCCCAGACATGTTGGTCACTTTTTCGGTGTTGAAGTTGCTCAAGTCAAGGCTTGTCAGGCTGGAGCATTTATAGAACATATTCTGCATTGTTTTCACATTGGCCGTGTTGAATCCGCTCACGTCGAGGCTTGTCAAGCTGGAGCAACCATAGAACATCCTTTCCATCGTGGTCACATTGGCCGTGTTGAGTCCGCTCACATTGATGCTCGTCAAGCCGGAGCAACCATTGAACATGCCCTCCATGTTGGTCACGTTGGCGGTGTTGAAACTGCTCACGTCGAGGCTGGTCAGGCTGGAGCAGTTTTGGAACATGTCAACCATGTTGGTCACATCACTTGTGTTGAGGTAACACAAATTGACGATGCCGGTGGCCTGGGTCATATAGCTGAACCACCTAGCGGTGGATGTGGGGCGAACCTCTGCGAAAGAGGACATGAACACCACATTTACGATGTCTCCGGCCCTTGTGAGCCATGTCGGCCAGCCTAACGATTCCATCCCGAATGTCTCATCTTCGATTATGGGCCTCCATTTGTCGTAGACGAACGTCAACGTGGTGCCATGGAATATGGCGTAAGGCTCTTTCTCAGCGTCCTTGAAGAAGCCGCCCCCCCATTTGAAGTAACCATCAAACGTCTCGTCCGGCGTGATGTGGGCTTCAGTGAGCAGGACACAGGGATTTGTAGCGGTTCCCACGCCCTCGAAGGCGTCAGTGGACAACCTTTCTTCTCTCGTCGGATTGATGGAGAGGGCTTGCAGCGACGTGCATCCTGACAGCATCTTTGAGTTCAAAGAGGGGATTTGGAAATAACCAAGTATCAATCGGGTGAGACTGCTGCAGCCTTTGAACATGTATTCATTGGTAATAACATTGTTCATATTGAAGCCGTTCACCCCTTTCAGTTCAGTGAGGCTGCTGCAGTTTTGGAACATGGCATACATGGAGGTTACATTCGACGTGTGGAACGAGGAAAGGCCCGTCAATGTTTCAAGGCTTGTGCATTCGTCGAACATGTATGCCATGTTGGTGACCTTCTCGGTGTCGAAGGTGCTTATGTCAAGACTTGTCAGTTTCAGGCAGCGCTGGAACATATACCTCATATCGGTCACCTCGGAGGTGTTGAGATAATCCAGGTGCTCGATTGTGGTCAGATTCGTCATGTTGCTGAACCACATGTAACAAGAGGTGGGGCGAGCATTCTGGAATGCAAAATTGAAATCTACGTTGGTCACGTGCGAGGCATAGATGTACCATCCCGGGGTTGATTCACCGTCGTTCAGGTCGTAGGAGGTGCCTGGGCGCAAGCCTTTCTGCTTGTCGTAGCAGAACGTCAGCGTGGTGTTGTCTGTGGAGAGCACGGCGTAAGGCTCTACCACGGCATCCTTGAAGTAGCCGCCTTTCCACCTGTACCAGCCGTCGCCGGTGGCTGTCTTCTCCGGTGTGAAGCCATCGGGATAGACGAGGGAGCAGGGTGCGGACCGCGTGCCCACACCGGAGCAGGCGTCGGCACTCAGTTCTGTTGCCGTCGCGGGGATGGCGAGCTTTTGTAGTCCGGAGCATCCATAGAGCATGTAATCGGTACTGGCAACTGAGGCGAAGGTAAAGTTGCTCAGGTCAAGATTGGTGAGACTTGTACAATTGGAGAACATTAAATTGAATCCTCCATATGGGTCGTCTACCCTGTTGGTGTTGAAACTGCTCAGGTCGATGCTCTTGAGATTGGAACACTGATAGAACATTCCTCCCATGGCTGTCACGTTTGCCGTGTTGAAATGGCTCACGTCGATGCTCTCCAACGGGCATCCCATGAACATCTGCATCATATTGGTCACCGCCGAGGTGTTGAGATATTCCAGTCCAGTGATACTGTTGAGATTGAACATAACGAACCAACTAAAGCAACTGCTGGGACGGGCGTCGGCGAAGGAGGGGTCGAACACTACTGTCGTGACAGAAGTGCGATAGTCGTACCATCCCGGGGTGTTGTTCTCCGTGTTCAGGTCATAGGTGGTTCCTGTGCGCGAGGATCTCTGATCGTCGAAGTAGAACGTCAGCGTCGAGCCATCAAGCACCGCATAGGCTTTTAGATCTTTCTTGAAGTAGCCGCCCTTCCAGAGGAAGTAGTTGCCTGTGGAAGATGGAGGCGTGAAACTATTGGGATAGATAAGCACGCAGGGGGCACTCGCCGTGCCCACACCTTGACAGGCGTCGTTACCGAGCCGGTCGGCGTTGGCAGGGATGGTGAGCGTCTGCAGGCCGCTGCAGTGCTGCAGCATGTAGTTGTAGGTGCCTGAAGCAGTGTTGTTGAGAGTGAAGTTGCTCAGGTCGAGGCTCGTCAAGCCAGAGCAGTCCATGAACATGCCTGACATGCTGTTCACTTTCTCGGTGTTGAACCCGCTGATGTCAAGGCTCGTCAGGCCGGAGCAGCCATAGAACATACAACTCATGACGGTCACTTTCGATGTGACGAATCCGCTGACATCGAGGCTCGTCAGGCCGGAGCAACTATGAAACATACTACCCATATTGGTCACGTTGGCGGTGTTGAACCCGCTCACGTCGAGACTCGTCAGGCTGGAGCAGTAAAAGAACATGGCGCCCAAAAAGATCACGTTCGACGTGTCGAACCCACTCACGTCAAGGCTCGTCAGGCCGGAGCAAAAATCGAACATGGAAGCCATGGAGGTCACTTTCGACGTGTCGAACCCGCTCACGTCGAGGCTCGTCAGACCGGAGCAGGAAGCGAACATCATTTGCATGCTGGTCACTTTCGACGTGTTGAACCCGCTGACGTCGAGGGTCGTCAGGCCGGTACAGCCATTGAACATGCCGTACATGGTGGTCACCTCATCCGTATTGAGATTCCCGATGTCCGTGATGGTAGTGAGATTGTTCATACCCGAGAACCAACAATGGCAACTTGTGGGTCGGGCATCGGCAAAGGAGGAGTCAAACACGACACTCGTCACTGAAGAGGCATTGACGTACCATTCAGGCTCATTATTTCCTGTATTCAGGTCATAGGTTGTCGTATGGCTATCTTTATTCGAGTCGTAATAGAACGTCAGCGTCGAGCCATCAAGCACGGCGTAAGGTTCTGGGCCAGCATCCTTGAAATAGCCTGACTTCCACTTGTACCAGCCGTCGCCGGTGGCTGTCTTCTCCGGTGTGAAGCCATTGGGATAGACGAGGGTGCAGGGGGCATCCTGCATGCCTACGCCGGAGCAGGCGTTGGCATTCAGTTCTTTTGCCGTGGCGGGGATGGTGAGCTTTTGCAGACTTGTGCAGTTAGAGAGCATGGATGCCGTGTTGGCAACAGTGTAGAAGGTGAAACTGCTCAGGTCGAGACTGGTGAGACTTGTGCAAGAGGTGAACATGGAAATGATGCCTGTATCTGGGTCATTCATCTTGTTGGTGTTGAACCCACTCACGTCGATGCTCTTGAGATTGGCACACCCATAGAACATTCCATCCATGGTTGTCACGTTTGCCGTGTTGAAATGGCTCACGTCGATGCTCTCCAAGGGGCATCCCGTGAACATCTGTTCCATATCGGTCACCGCCGAGGTGTTGAGATATTCCAATCCCGTGATACTGTTGAGATGGGGCATGGCGAACCAGCTAAAGCAGCTGGAGGGGCGGGCGTTGGCGAAGGAGGGGTCGAACACCACTGTTGTAACATTGGTGCGAGAGTTATACCATCTCGGAACGTTGTTCCCCGTATTCATGTCGTAGATCGAGCCGATGCGCGAGGTGCTTTCCGTGTCGCAGTAGAACGTCAGCGTGGTCTTGTCCCAGGATAGCACGGCGTAAGGCTTTGGCCCATCCTTGAAATAGCCGCCTTTCCACCTGTACCAGCCGTTGCCAATCTCGTCTTTCTCGGGTGTGAAGCCGGAGGGATAGATGAGCGTGCAGGGGGCGGATTGAGTTCCCACGCCTTCACAGGCACCGGCAGGCAGGTTCCCCGCCGAGGCAGGTACGATGAGGGTCTGCAAGCCAGTGCAGTCGGCCAACATCCATTTATAATACTCGTTGGATGAAACATCTGGTTCAGGACCTGGGGAAAAGACGAATGATGATAAATCAAGACTCGACAGTTTCTTACATCCATCGAACATATTCATCATCGTCTCAACATGGCTGACATCCCAATCGCTCACATCAATGGTGGTGATGTTCTCGCATCCGAAAAACATACATGACGTATTTACGACTTGACCGGTATTGAAACGGCTCACATCAAGGCTGGAAAGGCTGGTACAGCTACTGAACATGGAACCCATACCTAAGACTTTCTCCGTTTTGAACCTGCTCACGTCGAGGCTGGTGAGTTTGGAGCAGCCACCGAACATACCCGTCATATTCTGAACATTCTCCGTGTTGAACCCACTCACGTTGAGGCTGGTGAGTTTGGAGCATCCACCGAACATCCATTCCATAGAAGTTACGCTGGAGGTGTTGAGATAATTCAAGCCCGAGATGGAGGAAAGGTTGCTCATATCTTCGAACCAATAGTCGCAACAGGTGGGGCGTGCACCGGTGAAAGAGGTGTCGAACACCACGTTGGTGATGGCGGAACGGTTTTCATACCATCCCGGATAGTCAACCCCCGTGTTCATGTCGTAGGTCGTGCCGGTGCGCGAGTTTCTCTGATTGTCGTAATAGAACGTCAGCGTGGTGTTGTCCGAGGAGAGTTCGGCGTATGGCTCTAATCCATTTACATTGAAGTATCCGCCCTTCCATTTGACATATCCGTCGTATTGCGTGGCTCCTTCAAGCGTGAAGTTGGTAGTGCACTCAAGGGTGCGTGGGTATTTGGCATTCCCCATTCCCGTGAAGGCATCCGATGCCAAGTTGTTGGCGGTGGCGGATACAGTCAGTTTTTCTATCTTGGCATCCTCCAACAGTTTCGTGGTGTTGATGGATGTTCTGAAGTCGAGTGCGGAAATGTCGAGACCGTTTTCCATATTTCCCAATTCAGCGAACATATAACTCATGTCGGTAACACTGGAAAGGTCGAAATGGGAGAGGTCAAAGCTTCCTATTATACCATCATCTCCACATAGTCTATA
>JAFZSL010000001.1 GCA_017619375.1 Prevotella sp.
GACAACGTGGGCGACAACGTGGGCGACGTGGCCGGCATGGGCGCCGACCTTTACGAGAGCTATTGCGGCAGCATCCTCTCCACCGCCGCCCTTGGCGCCACCGCCTTCGCCATCAATCCTGAAATGCAGATCAAGGCGGTGATTGCACCGATGATCATTGCTGCCGTGGGCATCTTCCTCTCGCTCATTGGCATCTTCCTGGTACGCACGAAAGAGGGAGCCACGATGAAGGACCTTCTCCACTCCTTGGGCATCGGCACCAACGTCTCCGCCATCCTCATCGCCTGCGCCTCCTTTGCCATCCTCTATCTTTTAGGTATAAAGAACTGGCTTGGTGTCTCCTTCTCCGTCATCACCGGCTTGGTGGCTGGTGTGATCATCGGTCAAGGTACGGAATACTACACCTCCCATAGTTACAAGCCGACACAGCGCATCGCCGAGTCTTCCCAGACCGGTTCCGCCACGGTGATTATCAAAGGCATCGGCACGGGCATGATTTCCACGATGATTCCTGTGGTGACCATCTCTGTGGCCATCCTCTTGAGTTATCTCTGCGCCAACGGTTTCAGCCTGAGTATGGATTCCGCCAGCATGTCAGAAGGTCTTTACGGCATCGGCATCGCCGCTGTGGGCATGCTCTCCACACTGGGCATCACATTGGCCACCGATGCATATGGTCCCATCGCCGACAATGCCGGTGGCAATGCCGAGATGAGCGAATTGGAACCAGAGGTGCGCAAGCGCACCGACGCCCTCGATGCCCTTGGCAACACCACAGCCGCCACAGGCAAGGGTTTCGCCATTGGTTCTGCAGCCCTCACCGCCCTGGCCTTGCTGGCCTCCTATGTTGAAGAGGTGAAGATAGCCATGGAGCGCACCTTGAACGAAGCAGGCGAATTTGTCTCCGAGACTTATGGAGCCATCGACCCATCCAAGGCCGACATGGCCAAGTTCATGGATTATTTCCAGGTCAACCTGATGAACCCGAAGGTATTGGTCGGTGCTTTCATCGGCGGCATGGCAGCCTTCCTGTTCTGCGGTCTCACCATGGGTGCCGTGGGACGCGCTGCACAATCCATGGTGGAAGAGGTACGTCGCCAATTCAAGGAAATCAAGGGCATTCTCGAAGGAAAAGCCACTCCCGACTACAGCCGCTGCGTGGAGATTTCCACCCGCAGTGCCCAGCATGAGATGATATTCCCCTCACTGTTGGCCATTGCCATCCCCATCGTCGTGGGCATCCTCCTCGGCGTTGCCGGTGTGATGGGCCTTCTGGTGGGTGGTCTTACTGCCGGTTTCACGCTTGCCGTGTTCATGGCCAATGCCGGTGGTGCTTGGGACAACGCCAAGAAGATGGTGGAAGAGGGCAATTTCGGCGGCAAGGGTTCCGCCTGCCACAAGGCAACCATCGTAGGCGACACCGTAGGCGACCCGTTCAAGGACACCTCCGGCCCGAGCCTCAACATCCTTATCAAACTGATGTCCATGGTGAGCATTGTCATGGCAGGTCTGACCATCGCCTGCGGCATGTGATTCCCTCTTGATGGCATTTTCAACAAGGGCGATGAGAGAAAATGGCTTTCATCGCCCTTGTTTTTTCCACTTGGAGGGGAAGGAAGAAAAAGATGCCGGATGCCCGGAGTCAACGGCATAATCAGAACTTCTGAGCAATCACACATCTCTCATAATAACCCCAGAAAACGCTGTCTTTTACCGCAAAAGCGCTGTCGGATGTAGTTTTAACAAAAATTACCACTCGAAAAACATAAAATATGTGGAAGATTTGTAATTTTGCAAAAAAATTATAAAAATTCCATTTAGCACGTCATTCAATCAAGGAAATAACGGTCACTTATGAACAAGAAACGTAGGGAATGACATGTATGGAAAACCAAACCAAACAAGACCAAGACAATGAGTACATCAGACGACCATAGAAGTAGTTCCAACAGCTCTTCTTCCCTCAGCGGCTCCTCATCTCACGAGCATCACCACCATCATCATCACAGCAGTCACCATGGCAAGAAAAAGAAGCATATGGACGACTCCGACCGTTTCAAAAAACATGGTTTGTCTTCCATCCGTCGTCGCAAGATCTTAAGCAAGATTGTTTGGTGGCTCTTGGTATTGGCAGCCATAGCAGTAATCGTAGGCATCATTATAGTTTATACCCAAGTGCCTGAGAGACATTATAGATAAGAGAATAATTCATCACACTCCATACAAGCGCGAAGGCCAAGGTTTCTTTCCTTGGCCTTCGCGCTTGCATATATGAAGAAGAGGCAGGGTAGCTCACTTGTCCACTCTGAACCAGTCGGCTTCCACCCATCCCCTGTCTGTGTTGCCATCAGGCTCCACGCTGACAAAGCCCATTTTGGCACCAATCCACTTGCCTTCACGCATTTTGAAATCCTCTCCAGCATCCTTGAACCTTTTCCCGTCAAGGCTATAAGAGAACTTGCAGATGCCATTGTCCACCTTCATCCTCAGATAGATGTCAAGATGGATGGCTGGTTTGTAATCCACTTGGTCTTCCTCTGTGGGTTTGAAAGTGCCGATGTCGACAACGGTCTCAGGTTTGCCCTTGTCGGCCGACTTGCAAGTCACCCGTTGCAGGACAAACTCCTTCCCCACCCTCTTGGCCATGAGGGCAGAATAGTCCAACCCCTGCATGATGACACCCCCCGCCTGGTTCTCAGCCTTGCAAGTGACGCGAATCTTCGCCGTGGCGGTGAAATGGTCGGCCGGTGTTTTCTGCAAGAGCATGTTGGGCACGTCCCACATGTTGAAAGCATCCTTGTCATGTTTGAAATTAAAGATGCGGAAGGTGCCGAGAGCGGTTGGCATGCCGAAAGTATGGTCGTAGTTGGCCTGCCACTGCCATTGCAAGCCCATGGAAGGCAGGTTGAACTCATCGTTCTCCACGGGGTTGACCATTTTCCAAGGAGCGCGTGTCTTCGGTTTGCGGAAAGTGGTCACAGGTTCACCACAATAGTCGCCATCCTTGTCCACTCCCATGACGGGCCAGTTGTCCTTCCATGTGACAGGTTGGAGATGCACGACCCTTCCATAACACTCCTTGTCTTGGAAATGCAGGAACCAATCCTCCCCCATGCCAGTGTGCACCCATCCTCCCTGATGCGGTCCGTTCACATTGGTCTTTCCTTGTGCCAGCACCACCTTGTACTCATAAGGACCGTAAGGCGATTTGGCCCTCATGGCGAGTTGGAATCCAGTGGGCACGCCACCTGCCGGGCACATGATCCAATACCATCCTTCACGTTTATAAAACTTAGGTCCCTCGCATGTACGGTTCTCTGTCCCGTTGCCGTCGAAGACGATGACAGGTTGTGAGATGGCACGCGTACCGTCAGCCGACAATTCCCTCACGGTGAGGACGGAAGCGAATCGTGCCCGGCTGTTGGCCCATCCGTTCACGAGATAGCATCTCCCGTCATCGTCCCAAAGGGGGCAGGTGTCGATGATGCCTTTCCCGGGTATGACGCAAAGGGGTTCGCTCCATTCTCCTGCCGGGTCCTTGGTTTTCACCATGAATGCCCCATAATCAGGGTCTCCCCAATAGATATAGAACTCACCGTCATGGTAACGGATGCTTGGCGCCCATATGCCGTTGCCATGGCTGGGTTTGTCGAATACTTCCCGGGGCTTGAGTTCCTTGACGGCATAGCCTATGATTTCCCAGTTGACCAAATCACGAGAGTGCAATATGGGAAGTCCCGGTATGCATTGGAACGAACTGGCTGTGAGATAATAGTCATCTCCCACGACACACACGTCGGGGTCGCTGTAATCGGCGTTGATGACCGGGTTGGTGTAGGTACCGTCGCCGTTGTCCGGCGACCATGCCTTTGAACGATAATCGCCTTGTGCCTGCATGGCGAGAGGCAACATCAGCAAGGCGATGATTTCAATAATTTGCTTCATGACAATTGGTTTTTAGTATGTTTGTCTCTTTTATTCCAGACACAAGTAATAGCCGCCGTCCCGACACTCCACGTGCAAGGTGTCATACCGTCCCCTTGTGCGTTGTGCGATGGCGAGTGCCGCCCATCCCATCGTGCGCCGCACGTTGACCTCGACACATGGATGCACCTTCCGTCTTCCGTCCGCCTCCACCACCATCATGTCCACGCCCAAAGGTCCTTGATAACCAGCAAATGTCTCTGCAAGGCCCTCCTCCAACGCGGGGATGATAGGAAGCACGACCTCTTCAGGCACCGCACTCCCCAGCGTCTTCCATTTCTCTTCCTCTGTAGCCAACATGTTTCCCACATAAGCCCCATGACGCGTGTCGAACAGAGAGAGTCCCTCGTATCTGACTTTCTCACGCTCGACCATGAATTCCATTGCGAAATCCATCAAGCGATGGTAGCAAGGCTCAAGGATGACACTGCCTTGATGCGTCAACACATTACGCAGGAACCCCTCGAGATTGGCATCAAGGTTTTTCTCGACGAACCGCACGCCCCTTCCGCTGCTGCTCCAAGGCGACTTGCACACGGTAGCACCTTCTTGCGACAGCCATTTCCGCACATCTTCCAGGCCATGGGCTTCTTGGCGGCAGCCCAGCGTGTCGGGCAGCGCATCCACCAGCCGGCGTAGCAAAGGGATGGTGGTTCTTCGGTGGGAAAGCATCCTGACCCTTTCCACTTCCTCCTTCTTTGGAAGAAATCCGGAAGGGATTCCGGCACGTAGCAGTTGGTGGCGCAAGGCCATGTCCCACCCCCACGGCTTGACAACAAGGCCTTCATGCCTCCCGGCAAATCCAGATAGTTGGTCCCAGGAGACGAAAGACACTTTGGGGAGGAATTCCCCGAATGGTGCGGCCGCCCTTTCCATGGCCGCCACGTCGTCGACGATGATGAAATCGCCGTCACAAGCCCAGAAGGCCGGCAAGAAACCCAGTCCTGCCCGCATTCCTCTTCCCGCCGCAGGAGGGGTGAACCCCTCTCCTCCGTATGCCATGGCGAGGTCGTGCTCAGGATTATATACATGTGTCACCACCATATTTACATCATCCTTTCAGGGGTGGAGAGCCTTACAGGACATGATGTCTTGAAAGGTCGTTCCCAAACAGCGGATGGCTGAATGATGGGGTAAAGATACGACAAAAAAAGCAAATGACAAAGGCTTTGGGTCTTTTTTCCTCCAACACCGAACGCTCCATCATCAACTGTCAAATGACGCATGGGGTGAAATCTCCCTCAACCCTAAAAAAACGCAAAAAACATGCATATTTTGTAATCTATACTTTGCAATTTTACAAAAAAATGTTACCTTTGCCAAAACTTAGCAATTGGGATATCTTTACTTGTTGTTCAAGAAAGCCAACAAGGAGCGTCACAGCATCAAGAGAAGTCAGAAACAAATCAGCATGGAAGCCTTTTTCCGCACTCACACCTACCTTGTGGAGCACACGAACGCCCCAGTCCGTCGCGGCCTTATGGACGAGATAGATTGGAACGACCGTCTCATAGGCATCAAGGGCACTCGTGGCGTGGGCAAGACGACCTTCCTGCTTCAATATGCCAAAGAGCACTACAGCACCCGTGACAAGCAATGCCTTTATGTGAACATGAACAACTTCTACTTCCAGGAGCATGGCATCGAGGAGTTTGCTGGTGAGTTCTATCGTCATGGCGGCAAGGTGCTTTTGGTCGACCAAGTTTTCAAGCAGCCCAATTGGAGCGAGGGCCTTCGCAAATGCTACGACAACTACCCCGGACTACACATCGTATTCACCGGTTCAAGTGTGATGCGTTTAAAGGAGGAGAATCCCGAGCTCAACGGCATCGTCAAGAGTTACAATCTCCGTGGCTTCTCTTTCCGTGAATTTCTCAATTTGCAGACAGGCAACGACTTTCGTCCTTACACGCTCGACGAGATTCTTTCCGACCACGAGCATATCATCAAGCAGGTGCTTCCCAAGGCACGCCCCCAGGAATATTTCCAAGACTACCTTCACCATGGTTTCTATCCTTTTTTCCAAGAGCGTCGCAATTACTCCGAGAACCTGCTCAAGACGATGAACATGATGACAGAGGTAGACATCCTTCTCATCAAGCAGATAGAGTTGAAATACCTCACCCGCATCAAGCGTTTGTTCTACGAGATGGCCGTTGACGGCCCCAAGGCGCCCAACGTGAGTCAATTGGCCATCGACATCGATACCAGCCGCGCCACGGTGATGAACTACATCAAATACCTGGCCGACGCGCGCCTTATCAACATGATCTACCCTCTGGGGCTGTCATTCCCCAAGAAACCCTCGAAAGTGATGCTCCACAACCCCAACCTGATGTATGCCATCTATCCAAGCAAGGTGGAGCAGCAAGACGTGATGGAGACGTTCTTCGTCAACTCCCTGTGGAAGGACCACAAGGTGAACCAGGCGAGCCACGACAACACCTACCTGGTGGACGGGCACCTGCGTTGCCTCGTCTACGACGCTCTCCGCAATCCCTCCAGGCAACCACAACCCGGCACGGTATGCTTCCGCTACAATACCGAGGTGGGGAAGGACAACCAACCCCCTTTGTGGCTCCTTGGCTTCCTCTACTGAGAAAACAATAAGACCAATATCATTTCATTTTAATCTTTTATTATGGCAAAGGAAAAAAAATTCATCACCTGTGATGGCAACGAGGCTGCCGCACACATCAGCTACATGTTCAGCGAAGTGGCCGCCATCTATCCCATCACGCCATCATCGCCCATGGCAGAGCACGTGGACGAGTGGGCCGCTCGTGGCCGCAAGAACCTTTGGGGACAAACCGTCTATGTGCAGGAAATGCAGTCGGAAGCCGGTGCTGCCGGCGCCGTGCATGGCTCTCTCCAAGCCGGTGCCTTGACCACCACTTTCACCGCCTCACAAGGCTTGCTCCTGATGATTCCCAACATGTACAAGATTGCTGGTGAGTTGCTCCCCTGCGTGTTCGACGTGTCGGCACGTACGCTTGCTTCCCACTCTCTTTGCATCTTCGGCGACCACCAGGATGTCATGGCTTGCCGCCAGACCGGCTTCGCCATGCTTTGCGAAGGTTCTGTCCAGGAGGTCATGGACCTCACAGCAGTGGCACACCTTGCTTCTCTTAAAACCTGCGTGCCTTTCATCAACTTCTTCGATGGTTTCCGCACCTCTCACGAGTATCACAAGATCGAGCGTCTTGACAACGAGGACATCCTGCCCTTGGTCGACGAGGCCGACGTCAAGCGTTTCCGCGACCGCGCCCTCACACCGGAGCGTCCTGTCACCCGTGGTACCGCTGAGAACCCCGAGACATTCTTCACCCATCGCGAGGCTTGCAACCAGTATTACGACGCCGTCCCCGAGGTGGTGGAGGAATACTTGCAGAAGATCAGCAAGATCACGGGCCGCGAATATCACCTGTTCTCCTACTACGGAGCAGAAGATGCCGACCGCATGGTCATCCTGATGGGTTCTGCCACCGACGCCGCCCGCGAGGCCATCGACCACCTCAACGCCAATGGTGAGAAGGTGGGCATGCTGAGCGTGCACCTCTATCGTCCTTTCTCCATCAAGCACCTGTTGGCCTCCGTGCCCAAGTCGGTGAAGCGCATCGCCGTTCTCGACCGCACCAAGGAGCCAGGCGCAGAAGGCGAGCCTCTCTACATGGATGTGAAGTCGGCTTACTATGATGTGGAGGATCGTCCTCTCATCGTCGGCGGCCGCTACGGCCTTGGTTCTCACGACACCACTCCGGCACAAATCATCTCCGTCTTCAACAACCTGGCCATGCCAGAGCCGAAGAACCACTTCACCATCGGCATCGTCGACGACGTGACCTTCACCTCCCTCCCCGTTGTTCCCGAAATCGCCTTGGGCGGCAAGAGCATGTACCAAGCCAAGTTCTACGGCCTTGGAGCCGATGGTACTGTTGGTGCCAACAAGAACTCTGTGAAAATCATCGGCGACAACACCGACAAGTATTGCCAAGCCTACTTCTCCTATGACTCGAAGAAGTCGGGTGGCTTCACTTGCTCTCACCTGCGTTTCGGCGACGAACCCATCCGCTCCACCTACCTGGTGACCACGCCCAACTTCGTGGCTTGCCACGTGCAGGCCTACCTCCACATGTATGACGTGACTCGCGGTTTGCAGAAGAACGGCACCTTCCTACTCAACACCATCTTCGAGGGTGAAGAGTTGGCACGTTTCATGCCCAACAAGGTGAAGCGCTACTTCGCAGAGAACAATATCACCGTCTACACCATCAACGCCACGAAGATCGCCCAGGAAATCGGTCTTGGCAACCGCACGAACACCATCCTACAGTCTGCGTTCTTCCGCATCACCCAGGTGATTCCCGAGGAGCTCGCCGTGGAGCAGATGAAGAAGTTCATCGTGAAGTCTTATGGCTCGAAAGGCCAGGACATCATCGACAAGAACTATGCCGCTGTCGACCGTGGTGGCGAGTACAAGGAATTCGTCATCGACCCCGCATGGGCCAACCTTCCCGACGACGCCGTCGTTGAGGACGATGCTCCCGCCTTCGTCAAAGAGGTGGTACGCCCCATCAACGCCCAGGCAGGCGACCTGCTCCCTGTGAGCGCATTCACGAAGTTCGACACCACCGACGGTTCTTGGGAAGTGGGCACCGCTGCTTATGAGAAGCGTGGCGTGGAGGCTTTCGTGCCTGTATGGAACCTCGACAACTGTATCCAGTGCAACCAATGTGCATACATCTGTCCTCACGCCGCCATCCGTCCGTTCGTCCTCACCGACGAAGAATTGGCAGGCTATGCAGGCAAGACCATCGAGATGAAGGCCCCGAAGAACATGAAGGGCATGCATTTCGCCATCCAGGTGTCCGTCCTCGACTGTCTGGGCTGCGGCAACTGTGCCGACATCTGCCCGGGCAACCCGAAGTTGGGCAAGGCCCTGACCATGGCTCCGTTCAATCCCGACGCAGAGGCCATGAAGCAAGAGGCTGTCAACTGGGAATACTGCGTGAAGAATGTGAAGTCGAAGCAAGACTTGGTTGACATCAAGAGCAACGTGAAGAACTCACAGTTCGCACAGCCGCTCTTCGAGTTCTCCGGTGCTTGTGCCGGTTGCGGTGAAACACCTTACGTGAAACTCATCTCCCAACTCTTTGGCGACCGTGAGATGATTGCCAATGCCACCGGTTGCTCTTCCATCTACTCCGCCTCCATCCCCTCCACTCCTTATACCAAGAACGAGAAGGGTCAAGGCCCGGTGTTCAACAACTCCCTCTTCGAGGACTTCTGCGAGTTCGGTCTCGGCATGGCCCTCGGTGTGAAGAAGATGAAGGAGCGTCTGACGAAGTTGCTTGTCGAGGTCACCGCTTTCGACGAGTGCCCCGAGGAGTTCAAGGCTCTTGTCCAGGAATGGATAGAGAAGCGCGAGGACGCCGACGAGACGAAGCGTTTGGCTGCTCTTATGAAGCCCTACATTGAAAAGGCTGCTGAATGTGGCTGCGAGACCTGCAAGGAGTTGAAGACCCTCGACCACTACCTGGTGAAGCGCTCACAGTGGATCATCGGCGGCGACGGTGCCTCCTACGACATCGGCTACGGCGGTCTCGACCACGTCATCGCTTCCGGTGAGGATGTGAACATCCTGGTGCTCGACACCGAGGTTTACTCCAACACAGGCGGCCAGGCCTCCAAGGCCACTCCTCTTGGCGCCATCGCACAGTTTGCCGCTCAAGGCAAGCGCATCCGCAAGAAGGACCTTGGCATGATCGCCACGACCTATGGTTATGTGTATGTTGCACAGATCGCCATGGGCGCCGACCACGCACAGTGCCTCAAGGCCATCCGCGAAGCCGAGGCTTGGCATGGTCCTTCAATCATCATCGCCTATGCTCCATGTATCAACCACGGTCTGAAGGCCAAGGGCGGCATGGGCAAGAGCCAGGCCGAGGAGAAGCGCGCTGTGGAGTGTGGCTACTGGCACCTCTGGCGCTTCAACCCAGCCCTCATCGAGGAGCAGAAGAACCCGTTCTCCCTCGACTCGAAAGAGCCTGACTGGAGCAAGTTCCACGACTTCCTCTTGGGCGAGGTGCGCTACCTGTCTGTAAAGAAAGCTTATCCCGATGAGGCAGAGGAACTCTTCGCCGAAGCCCAGCGCATGGCACAGATCCGTTACAAGACCTACGTGCGCAAGACCCAGGAAGACTGGACAGAATAAGCATGACGAGTGAACGTGGCATCTGCTACGACTCATAGACGACCATTTTCCCGCCAGCAAGTTGCTGGCGGGATTTTTGGATAAGGTGAAAGTGCACGCACCTTTTGCACACGTTTTCAAATTGACCTGATATTACATTATAATATATTTTATGGACAATCGACTGATTATCTTAGGCACGGGCAACGCCATGGTGACCCGATGCTTCAACACCTGTTTCATCTTGCAAAGCGGCGACAACCGACTGATGGTGGATGCCGGAGGCGGCAACGGCATCTTGAAGCAGATGATGGCCGCCGGGGTGGAATTCTCCACCATCCATCACCTTTATCTGACGCATGCACACACCGACCATGTGATGGGAGCAGTATGGGTCGTGCGCAAGGTGACCAGCCTGATCTCCCAAGACAGATACGACGGGGTGTTGCAAGTGTTCGGTCACGAACGGGTGCTCCATGTGCTGCGCACGATGTGCGAGATGATGCTCCCCAAGAAATTCTCATCAATGCTTGGCAATAGGATTTTGCTGGTGGAGGTGACCGACGGTGAAAGTTTCGAAGCTGCCGGCATGCAACTTGTTGCATTCGACATCCATTCCACCAAGGAGAAGCAGTTTGGCTTCACCGCCTTGCTTCCTGACGGCACACGTGTGGCCTGCCTTGGCGACGAACCCTTCAACGCCCTTTGCCGCGACCATGTGGCAGGAGCCGACTGGCTTCTGAGCGAGGCATTTTGCCTGTATGACGACCGCGAGAGGTTCAAACCTTATGAAAAGCATCATAGTACGGCACTCGATGCAGGGCGGTTGGCCAAGGAATTAAACGTGCGCAATTTGGTGATGTATCACACTGAGGACAAGACACTTGCAACACGCAAGCAAACCTATTCAGAAGAAGCGGCAAAGGTATTTGATGGAAACATATACGTGCCTGAAGACTTGGACGTCATATTTTTATGTTAAATAATGCTAACCATTGTAACATCTTTGGAAGATAATATCTACTTTTGCGGCGTGAAATTTTTACTAAATGTTTTACTAAATTAAAGAAAGAAAGAAATGAAAAAGTTTTTGTTTATCGCAATGGCAGCTGTTGCCGTCACTTTCACAAGCTGCAAAAATGATCCCGCTCCTCAGCCCACTCCAGGAGAAGGCGAAGAAGTAGAGACTGTTGAGCTCGTTCCCGCTGACTCTCTGAAGAGTTTCATCGAGGCTGCCGACACCGCCAAGATCTCCAACTTCCTCACCGAGGCCAAGACCAAGATCGAGGAACTGACCAAGACCGACCCCGCCAAGGCTAAGGAATATCTTGCTGCCATCCAGGGTCTTCTGAAAGAGAATGCCGACAAGATCAAGGCTTTCGTTGGTACTGGTATTGTTGCCAACCTGGTTGACGAAGTGAGCAAGCTTCCTGAGATCACCGTTCCCGACGTGGTTGAAGATGCAAAAGACGCAGTTGAAAATGCTGCTGAAGGAGCAAAGGACGTCGTTGAAGGCGCTAAAGACAAGGTCGAGGGTGCTGTAGAAGACGTGAAAGAAGCTGCTGGCGACGCCGCTCAGAAAGTTGAAGACAAAGCTGCTGAGGTAAAGGACAAGGCTGCTGAGAAAGTTGCCGAAGGCGCTGACAAAGCTGCTGACGCTATCAAAGGTGCTGTTGGCAAATAATCGACATTCCCATAAAGCATAGGATAAAGAAATAGCCGCAGGCTCCACAAGGAACCTGCGGTTTTTTATTGGCATGGACAAAGAAAAGAAGTCCACTTAGGCGGACTTCTTTTCTTTAATCTCAAGGGTCCAACCCTTGTAATGGGTGAGGTAGTCGATGGCTGCCCACACCTTGATGCCCACATGGGTGTCATTTCTGAGCATCAAGGTCTTGCAAGTTAGGTTAACCTTTCCAATCTTGTCGAATGACTTGAGGGAATCTTCCTCGTTGTACTTCTTTCTCTTCTTATTTTCCATCATCTATCAATAATTAAAATCGCTAAAAAACTTTGAGCTCTTTATTTTGACATTTCATTTTCCTTGAACATAGGCAAGTTTGAAGCGCGCTGGACTTGTTTTCATTTCCGTGTGCAAAGATAAGCGTGATGTGCGCAGTTTTACTTCGCAGTAAACAATTTTTTTCTCAAACTTTGCTTTCACTGGTTTTTTTTCTACCTTTGCACTCGATGAACAGAATGGAGAGAAAACGCAGATGGATGTCACGAATACTATTGGCAGTATTCGTGCCCATGTTGCTGTTCTCCGTCCTTCACATCCACACAGAAGGCTCGGAGGTGAGTGATGCATGTAGCGAATGCATCCACCATGCCCGCCACAGCCACCTCTCCTCAGCCGATTTCTGCATCGACCATTGCGTGCTCTGCCAATTTCTGACCCTGCCATTCATAGCCGCAGGCCTGATGACATTAGGCAGCCCCCTTGTCGTCCGTTGTCAAGGATGGCAAGGTATTTCCTTACACCTTCCTGCCAGCGTAGCGGGATGCATCCACCTACGCGCACCACCTTGTACTTGTTTGAATTAATCGGAAGAATTTGAGCATTCGGAGTATTCGGAGTAATCTGAATATTTTGAGTATTCGGAGTATTCGGAGTATTCGGAATATTCAGAATTATCTGAGTATTCGGAGTATTCAGACTATTGGGACTATTTTGAGTGTTCGGAAGAACCATCTTTTACAAACCATTCATACAAACAAGACAAGCCATCATTATTATGGTCAAAACATATATCATCCTGCTGCTGTCGGGATGCCTTTGCCTGTGCACGGCAGCAGCAGCCCCCGTCACCACCCTTGGTGGCAGAGTGACCGACGCCGTCGACGGAGCCCCCTTGATTGGCGTCACCATCCAGGTCACCGAACTCAGCATGACGACAGTGACCGACCTTGAAGGACAATACCATTTCGACAACCTCCCCCAAAGAACCGTCACCATACAAGTCAGCTACATAGGTCACCAGACCATCATCCAAAAGGTGAACCTCTCCGAGACCACCCATCTCGACTTCGTCATGCGCGAAAGCAACGCCATGATCAACGAGGTGGTCGTCACCGGCATCGCCGGCAGCACACTGCTGAAGAAGTCACCCTCTCCCGTGTCGATAGTCACGCAACGCGACCTCCTGACCACCTCCTCCACCAACATCATCGACGCCATCGCCCACAAGCCCGGAATGGCCCAGGTGACCACTGGCAGCGGTATTTCCAAACCCGTCATCCGTGGGTTGGGCTACAATCGTCTCGTCACCGTCAACGACGGCATCCGTCAAGAGGGCCAGCAATGGGGCGACGAACATGGCATCGAGATTGACCCACAGAGCGTAAGGAGCATAGAAATCTTGAAAGGTCCCGCCTCGCTGATGTACGGTTCCGACGCGATGGCAGGAGTCGTGATATTCCACAGCAGCCCCATAGTCCCGGAAGGGAAGGTTCAAGGTACGGCCAATATGGAATACCAGACGAACAACGGCCTTTTGGGCTACTCCCTCTACATAGGCGGCAACCAACACGGCTTCGTATGGAACGCGCGTTATTCGGGAAAACTCGCCCATGCCTACCAGAACCCTTATGACGGCCGGGTGCTTGGTTCTCAATTCAAGGAGAATGCCGCCAACGGCATGGTAGGGGTCAACAAGCGTTGGGGATTCAGTCACCTCAACCTAAGCTATTACCATCTCACTCCCGGCATGGTCGAAGGCGAGCGCGACGAGAAGACCGGGCAATTCATCATCCCCGTCTGTGACAATGGCGAAGCATCGGAACGCATCGCCACCCACCACGACCTCACCACCTACGGACACGGCTTCCCCTACCAGCAGGTGCATCACTACAAAGCCGTCCTCGACCAGTCCATCTATATTGGAGACAACATCCTGAAAGTGCTGTTAGGCTACCAGCAAAACCGTCGACAGGAATATGAAGAGGTGGAGAGTCCCGATGAGAGCGGTTTGGACTTCCTTCTGCACTCCGTCAACTACGACATCCGCCACACCTGGCAGGGTGAGAGGCGATGGAAGGTGAACGCCGGCATCGGAGGCATGTACCAACGTTCTGTCAACAAGGGAGAGGAGTTCCTCATTCCCGCCTACGCGCTCTTCGACATCGGTGCATACGTCACCACCAGCCACGATGTGGGAAACTGGGTGGTCAGCGGCGGATTGCGTGCAGACCAGCGCCACCTCCACTCCTTTGCCTTGGAAGACCGCTTCGAGCAATTCTCCCGATCTTTCCATGCGCTGACGGGAAGCCTCGGCGCCGTATACAACATCAACGACAACACGCGGCTGCGCCTCAACATGGCAAGGGGATTCCGCGCCCCCAACCTCAGCGAACTGGGTTCCAACGGCGAACACGAGGGGACATTCCGGTATGAGGTGGGCAACAAGGAACTCGACCCCGAATACAGTTGGCAGACCGACGCAGGATTGGACTACACGTCATCGCTGTTGTCCGTGCAAGTGTCGTTGTTCGGCAACCTCATCGACAATTACATCTTCGCGCACCGCCTCTCCGGAATGGAGACCGACGGGCTCCCCACCTACCAGTTCGTGCAAGGCGACGCCCGTCTATGGGGCGGCGAGGCAAGCATAGACATCCATCCCATCGAACCGTTGCATATGGAAAACAGTTTTTCTTATGTCAGTGCGGTGCAAGCACACCAACAGGCCGACAGGAAATATCTGCCGTTCACTCCTGCTCCCCGCTGGACCTCGGAATTGAGTTACGACCTCATACGCGACGGACGTGTGTTGAACAACACCTATGTCAAATTGGGGTTGGAGTGTCATCTCAAGCAAAGCCACTACTATGCTGCAGACGACACGGAGACCGCCACGCCATCCTATACCTTGGTAAGCCTCTCCATGGGCACAGACATCCGTCGTCACAACCGCACGGCATGCACCATCTGCGTGATTGGCGACAACCTCACCAACCGCGCGTACCAAAATCATCTGAGTAGGTTGAAATATGCCGGTGACAATGCTGTCACCGGCCGGAGGGGCATCTACAACATGGGAAGAAGCATCACCTTAAAGGTGAGCGTGCCATTCTGACTACAGACCCCACAC
Source organism: Prevotella sp. (assembly GCA_017619375.1). Taxonomy (GTDB): domain Bacteria; phylum Bacteroidota; class Bacteroidia; order Bacteroidales; family Bacteroidaceae; genus Prevotella. Next base: position 15,271 of record JAFZSL010000001.1, read on the forward strand.
GTCCTTCCATTCCACGACGGGCTTGCCCTCTTCCCATTGTATGGGCAGCCACACATATCTGGCGTCGCTGGGATGCCGGGGTCTCCAGATGTCAGCCATGAACATCCATCGGCCATCGGGCAGTCGCAGGGCGAAGGTGCTTTGGGCGCCGAATGTCTTGTCTGCCCTTGGCCCCCGGCAAGGATTGGGATGCTGTGTCCAAGGTCCCCAGATGGTAGGCGCCGAGAACATGCGCGCCTCGTTGGGGTCCCACCCCGTGCATCCGGAGGTAATCATCCAATACGTGCCATCCTGCTTGAAGATGGCAGGGGCCTCGTTATGTCCTCCAGGAGCCACTCTCGTATATTTTCCCGTATGCGCGGTGAAGTCATCGGTCAGTTCTGCTATGTGCATGGTCAGGTTCTCTTCGGAAGAGAAGATGTGGTATGCCTTACCGTCATCATCCAGGAAAAGCGCCATGTCTCTTGACATCTGTCCACCGGTGAAATCACGTTTCAAGAGTAGCCCTTGATTCACCGCCCTCCTCCACGAGGGGGTCCACCATTCCTTGTAATTCCGGGCATCGAGAGTGTCCACCACCGCCTGTTCCATCGTGCCAAACTCCACGGGCCACTTCCCGGCATTGGCACGTTTGGAATAGAGGAATCGGAAAGGCCCTGTCGGCGTGTCGCTGACAGCCACCCCGTAACGTGCAGCCTCATAGCCTCGTCCTTTCAATTCCAGATGGAACCACATGACGAATTTTCCCGTCTTCTTGTTGAACAGCACCTTTGGCCGTTCCAATATGCATCCTCTTTCGATGTCATGTCCTTGCTCATCGACGACGGACAGCGCCACGCCCTCGTATTTCCAATCTGTCAGGTTGCGGGAGGAATAACAGGTCACGCCCACAAATGCAGCACTCGACCAATCGCTCTTGTGCTCTCCATACCAATAATATACTTGGTCATGGCAGATGATGCCACCACCATGGGCATTGATGTGGATACCCCTGTCATCAGGCCATATCTCTCCAGAGCGGATGTCACCGGCACTGGCTTGCATGGTCACCAATGCCACCAGGGCGATGAGGACACTTTTTTTCATGTTTATAGAAGGTTTTATGAGGAAACAGGAGGTTTTAGGAAGAGATGATGGTCGTTTTCACTCCACGAAGCATTCGGAGAAATAGAAGTCTCTGAGTGGCTTGGTTACGGGGTCACCCTTCAAGACGACATTCTTTTTCAGGCGTATGTCTTCCGATGATGCGCCTATGGCCACCTGATAGGTGCCGGGGGCGACATTCCATTGGCGCTGTCCTTGGTTGGTGTAGTAGCCGAACTGCTCGACATACATCTTCACTTTCACCTTCCTGGTCTGCCCTGGCTTCAACGCCACCCTGGCGAAGCCTTGGAGTTGTATGGGGCGTATCTGTTTGTTACCATCGGCAGGCGAGAGATATACTTGTACTATCTCGTCGGCTGCGACCTCCCCTGTGTTCTTCACCTCGAAGGAGAGGCTGACAAAGGTTTCACCCGTCGACACCTCCTCGTTCACTTTCAAGTTCTTGTATTCAAAGGTGGTGTAGGTCAGTCCATAACCGAAAGGCCATTGCACCCTTGGGTCGCGTTTCGATGAATAGTTGTAGCAAAATGCCTCGTCGACCTCCGTATTGGGATAACTGACGGAGAGTTTTGCTGAAGGCGAGACCTTCCCATAGAGAATGTCGGCGACGGCGTTGCCACCCTCTTCTCCTGGATACCACGCCTGAATGACCGCGGCGCAACGCTCAGCAAGTCCGGCAACCACTTGTGCCCTTCCTCCGAAGATGACGAGCACCACGGGTTTGCCCGTCTCCAACAATTGTTCCACAAATTGCTCCTGCTTCCCTGGCAGGCGAAGGCCCTGACGGTCCCTGTTCTCTCCGCATAGCATCACATTCTCACCGACGGCAGCCACGATGACGTCACACTCCCGGGCTAAAGCGAGGGCTTCCCGGCTGTCGGCCTTCTCACCGGAGTCCACCTTGCGGTGCAAGATTTCATACTCCCATGCTCGCTCGTCACCTTCCACGGCATACTTGGTCTCTATCTCCTCTGTCCAGTCACATCCGCGAGAGTACATGATGTTGACATCACCTGCCTTTCTCGACTTCATACCCTCGAGCAGTCCCACTACATGTGGATGGTCGAGGTCTTCAGTCACCTTTTTCCAGAAATAGGTCATGGAGGGGAAAGAATAGTCGCCGCACATGGCCCACATGGAGTTGGCGTTGGGACCTGTCACAAGGATGTTCTTGGCATCTTTCAATGGCAGGATGCCGTTGTTTTCCAACAGCACGACCGACTGTGTGGCGATATCGTATGCCGTCTTCCTTTCCTCGGGGGTGTCGAGGGTGATTTTCTCCTTGGCATATAGATACGGGTCTTTGTCGAAGAGTCCGGCGCGCATTTTTTGCCTGAGCACGTTTTTCACGGCTCTTTCCAGCGTTTCTGGTTTCACCAGACCTTTGTCGATGGCTTCCTGCAAGTACTCGTAATTGACGCCTCTGGGGAAGTCCACGTCGTTGCCGCCATTGATGGCAGCAGCAGCCTTCTCCACGGGAGAATCCAACCCCGGCAACTGGTCTATGGCAGTATAGTCGCTGACCACCATGCCGTCGAAGCCGACATAGTCTCTCAGTATGTCCTGCAATATCTCACTGTTGGCCACGCAGTTGGTGCCATGCACGGCATGGTATCCCGGCATGACGACCTTGCTTCCAGCCAGACGTATCATCGCCTCATGGGGCAGCAGGATTTCCTCCATCAGTTCCTTTTCCTCTGCATTGCCGCCACCTCCATATCCGAGATAGTGCTTCGAACAAGTTCCCACGCCTTTCTTCAAGTCACCCTGTTGGAGTCCCTTGGCAAAGGCGACACCCATGACGGCCGAGAGGTAGGCATCTTCGCCATACGACTCTTCCAGGCGGTTGAAACTTGGCACCCTGCAGACATCGACCATGGGCGATAGTGAAAGCACTCCGCCCATCTTGCGCATGGCGATGCTGGTCTGCCGTGTTTTCAGTTCAGCCAACTCGGGGTTGAAGGAACAGGCCTGCCCTATCTGTTGTGGATAGATGGTGGCCCCCCTCGTGTTCACCCCGGAAAGCACCTCTTCGTGGAAGAGGGCAGGTATGCCGTTGGGGGTGTTATGCATCAGCCATTCCTGCATGGCAGCCACTCGGTCGCGCAGCACGTCAGGTTCGGTGGGTTTCTGGCTGGCGTATTGTGAGAAATGTCCGATGCCGTATGGAATCACCTGCCGGCATTTGACGGTGTCCAACTGTCCATTCTCATCAAAGAACTCGTCCATATAGGTACTTCTCAACTGTGCGATACGCTCTTCTTGAGACATCTTCGCATACAATTCGTCAATCTGTTGTTCTTGGTCAGCGGCATTACACCCCACCAATAGTGTTGTGATACACATCATTATCCATTTTTTCGTTTTCATGGTAAATCCCTTTTTCTATTTTCAATCTTGCAGTGCCAATCTCAGGCCAAAGCCATCACAGTGGTCATTCAACCAGATGCCAACGCGTACGGTCGTCCGGCAATGAAGTGCATCATTATACCAGCAACCACCCCTCAGCACTTTTAAATTTTCCCTGCTGGAAGCCGGGCCCTTTGGATTGACAAGCCCGCCAGCGATATATTCCTCTTTATTTGGGTATCTTGAAAAATAGTCGCTGCACCATTCCCACACATTTCCGACCATGTCGTAGAGTCCAAGTTCGTTGGGCTGTTTCTTTCCCACTTCGTGCGTCTCCTTTTCACTGTTTTTCACATACCATCCCAGGTCGTCGATGTTGTCCTCATAACCTTCCCTGACACCATTCCCACCAGGATATTTGTAATAATGCCCATAGATGCCACCCTTTGCCGCGAACTCCCACTCCGCCTCGGTAGGTAGACGGAAATTCCGGCCTGTCAATTGATTGAGTTTTTCAATGAAAGTCTGGCAATTCGCCCAACTCACATTCTCCACCGGGCGTTTGCCTCCTTTGAAATTTGAAGGGTTGCTCCCCATTACCGCCTCCCACAAATCCTGTGTCACCTCGGTTTCACCAATCATGAATGAGGAGAGGCTGACGAAATGTGAAAAGTTTTCATTTTCTCTGGCTTCTTCTCTTTCTTCTTCAGGTGATATGTTTTCAATAAAGAAACTTGCGATGGAGGAGTAAGAGATTTTCTTTCCATTTCCACTTTTGAGCACCTTGCTTTGCGGCCATTCATAACAAGCACCGTCCTGGACTACGGTGTCATCGAGCATCAAGGCGTCGGCACCATGGTAAATGAAGAAGAGCGAACCTGTCGCAAAATCATACATAGCCTTCAATGTACCATCCATACCGTCAAAATGAAAAAGTTTGACGTAGTTGGATTCATGGCCGCAGAAGAAGTTGACCAAATCACTGTGCTTTTTATCTGGAGTACCCATGATAAAACTTCCCCCTTCCACTTTGACCATGTTAAAAGTCACACCATTAACGGTAAAGGTTTCTTTAGAAGTATCTTTCATATTCTTCTGTTTTGCTACAATGTGCAAATATAGTGAAAAATCCGTAAAAACGAGCAAATTGAGCAAGCTTTTTCTTTCTCATACATTTCCTTTGAAGTCGTAGGGGCGGGTCTTGTGCCCGCCCGATAACACCCCACAATAGATGTTGTCATCCCGAATTTGAGAGATTTGTCGAAGACCCACGACCATAGGGAGTAATTTAAGAATTTTTCGGGCGGGCACAAGACCCGCCCCTACTTTAACTTTGCTGTTTGAAATAAGAGTCCTAAAGAACTCTTAAAATATTTAACATTCAATAATAGGAGAAAAATATCGATGTTATTACAGTTTTTCTTTTCCTTTGTTGTAGAAAGGAAGGATTAACTGCCGGAGGTCAA
>JAFZSL010000027.1 GCA_017619375.1 Prevotella sp.
ACAAGTCCTAATAGTCCTGAAAGTCCGTAGACTATAATTTATGCACCAACGGTGCATCCTCCATTCCTCCACAACTCCGTAGCCATTTTTATCCTAAGCGGACCGAGAATCAAGGGTCTACGGAGTAGAGGAGTTTGGGAGAATGCCCTCCAAGAATGAAATGTCTACGGACTCAAAGGACTCAAAGGACTCGAAGATAAGTCCTAATAGTCCTGAAAGTCCGTAGACTATAATTTATGCACCAACGGTGCATCCTCCATTCCTCCACAACTCCGTAGCCATTTTTATCCTAAGCGGACCGAGAATCAAGGGTCTGCGGAGTAGAGGAGTTTGGGAGAATGCCCTCCAAGAATGAAATGTCTACGGACTCAAAGGACTCAAGGGACTATGGGCGGGTCTTGTGCCCGCCCGCAAAAATTCCCCAATTCTTAAATTCGGGATGACAAATTTTTAATCGGGCGATAGTTATCTGCGGAGTAGAGGAGTTTGGGAGAATGCCCTCCAAGAATGAAAGGTCTACGGACTCAAAGGACTCAAGGGACAGGACAAGTCCTAATCGTCCTGAAAGTCCGTAGACTATAACAAATCTCCGTGCAAGTGTAGTGCTTGCACGGAGATTTCGTCATGTCAATGATGATGAGCGGAGATGCTCATCAAGTCTGATTTCCTTCCGTTTTTAGACGAATGGGTTCTCAGTGGGGTAATAGTCGCCCTTGGGGAAGTTGTAGTCGATTTCCTCGACGGGGATGCCCATGTACTTCAGCACTTCCCACAGGTATTTTCCTGCGTGTTCGAACATCACGGCAGCGTGGTGGGGATAGTGCTTCTCGATGAGTACGTGGCGGTAGAAGCGGCTCATGTTCTTGATGCCGAAGGTTCCGATTGAGCCAAACGAACGGGTGGCTACCGGCAGGATCTCACCTTGTGCGATGTATGCACGAAGTTTGGTGTCGGCGGTAGACTGCAGGCGGTATACGGTGGCCTTGCCAGGTTTCAGGTCGCCCTCCAGCGTACCGTTGGTCACCTCTACCGGCAGTGCGCGGGCCATGATGCGCTGGAAGCACATCTGGCAGCTGCACACCTTGGAAGAAGCGGTGTTGCCACAGTGGAAGCCCATGAAAATCTCCTTGTCGGTATAGCTGTCGCACTCAAACTTCTTGCCTTTGATGCTCTCCTCGTACATGTCCTTGGGAACGGAGTTGTTGATGTCGAGCAAGGTGACTGCATCTTGGGTGATGCATGTGCCGATGAACTCTGACAAGGCGCCATAGATGTCGACCTCGCAGGCCACGGGGATGCCACGACCTGTCAGACGGCTGTTCACATAGCAAGGAACGAAGCCGAACATCGTCTGGAATGCCGGCCAGCATTTGTTGGCCATCGCCACGAACTGGCGGGAGCCCTTGTGGCCCTCGATCCAATCCAGCAGTGTCAGCTCATATTGGGCAAGTTTCGGCAATACGGATGGTATCCTGTTGCCTGTGCCCAATTCTGCTGCCATGTCCTTCACCACGTCGTCGATGCGTGGATCGCCCTGATGCTTCTGGAATGCCTCGAGCAAGTCAAGCTCTGAGTTCTCCTCGATTTCAACATCGAGGTCGTAAAGGGCACGGATGGGTGCGTTGCAAGCGAGGAAGTTGTTGGGACGTGGACCGAAGCTGATGATTTTCAGGTTCTGCAGGCCAACGATGGCGCGTGCGATGGGTACGAACTCGTGAATCATCTCCGCACACTCGGCAGCGTCGCCGACAGGCTCTTCGGGAATGTAGGCACGGGTCTTGCGCAGGGAGAGGGCCTGGCTGGCATTGAGCATGCCGCAGTAGGCATCGCCACGACCGTCGATCAAGTCCTCCTGGGTCTCCTCGGCGGCAGCGCAGAACATGGTCGGGCCTTGGAACCAGTCGGCTATCATGGTCTCTGAGATCTCCGGGCCGAAATTGCCCAGGTAGACACAGAGAGCGTTGCATCCAGCCTTCTTCACATCCTCAAGAGCCTGCTGAGCATGAATCTCGCTCTCGACGATACAGATGGGGCACTCGTAGATGTCGGCAGCACCGAACTTCTCTACATACTTGGCTATCACGGCCTTGCGGCGGTTGACTGCCAATGATTCAGGGAAACAGTCGCGGCTTACGGCGACGATTCCAATCTTGATTACAGGTACATTTTTCATACTGGAAATAGTATATGTTTAGGAACATTATTCATTCGAGGGGTTAAAGTTACATCTTTATTTTCAAATTCCTCACTTTTTCCCTTATTTTTTTCAAGATAAGGGTCTGTTTGAAAAGTATGAAAAAGAAGGTGAGAGTGTGAAGGGCCTTCGGTCATCACGAAAACGCTCCTCCATTCATGCCAGAAGGGATGATGGAGGAGCGGATTATGAAGTTCGGATTAAATCGTAGTTTATCCTTTGATGACAGCCACGGGGAGCAGTCGGGTCTTCACCTTTACCAGGTCGGCCTCGTTGGCGATGACCGTTTCGATGTCCTTGTAGGCACCCGATGCCTCCTGCATGTCATTTTGGCTTCGGATGGCGTGGACGATGCCCTTGGCTTCGAGTTGGGCCACCTCGGCAGCCATGTCGAGGGTCTTGATGGCAGCCGTGCGTGACAATACACGACCGGCGCCATGCGAGCAGGAGCAGAAAGAGTCGGGGTTGCCCAGACCCTCTACGATGTAGGAGGCCGTGCCTTGCGAACCGGGGATGATGCCGATGACTCCCTCACGGGCGAGGGTGGCACCCTTGCGGTGAACGATGACGTTCTTTCCGAAATGGTTCTCCCAAGCAGCGTAGTTGTGGGCGATGTTGATCATCGGCTCGAACTCGATGCCAGGCAGTGCGTCGGCAAGCACCTCCTCGATACGTTCCATCATCAGACGGCGGTTGCAGAGGGCGAAATCGATGCAAAATTTCATCTCATTCCAGTACATGCCGAACTCCTTGCTTTCACGTGCGAGGAAGGGCAGGCGGATGTCGGGCGACACCACGGAGTGCCATTGTGCGTTGAGCGTGGCGGCTATCTTGTTGTAGTAATCGCCCACCTGCTTGCCCAGGTTGCGAGAACCAGAGTGAATCATGATCCAGAGGTTGTCCTCCTCGTCTTTCTGCAGTTCGATGAAGTGGTTGCCGCCACCCAATGTCCCCACCTCCTTGGTGATGGAGTTGATACGGCGTTTCACCACCTCGAGGATGTCGATGTCGTATCCTTCGGGCAGGTATTTCTCATCCTGGGCCTCTTTGTGGTGTTCCATTCCAAGCGGGATGCGCTTGCGGATGCCCCTCATGATTTGCTTGCGCAACACCTCGGCGGGTATGTCGCTCACCTTCCAGTTGGTCTTCACGGCACACATGCCACATCCGATGTCGACGCCCACGGCGTTGGGTATCACGGCATCCACGCATGCCAGCACACCACCGATAGGCATTCCCATGCCTGCATGCACGTCGGGCATGATGGCAAGGTGATGGAAGAGGAAGGGCAAGGTGGTCAGATTCTCAATCTGACTCATGGCCGATTCCTCAACGTTGTCCGTCCAAATCTTCACGGGACGGTTGTTGATCATTTTGACTTCCATTTGTCTTTTCGTTTTAATGGTAATACATCTTTGATAAATTTTGGTGGTGCCTCGTAGCTCATTTTTCCATACGTCTCTGGTGTTTACCGGACCGCGATGCAAAGGTATGACATCGCTACGCAGCGTTTTTGCGCAGTCGGAAATAAATTTGAAAAAATGGCAAAAACGTGTCCGTTTCAACGGCTTTGTGTGATTGATGGCTGCGATGAGAGGTGTGCCTTAAGCACCTTTTCCCTCCATCTTATTAAACCAAAACAACCAAACATCATCTAATCAGAAACGTTGTTTTCTCAATTAATCAATTGAACTAATGAAAAAAGTCTATTTAGCAGCATTGCTCTCACTCTCTTTGATGACAGCCAATGCACAAGAGCCAACTATTCCAATGTTTGGCGGTCAACAGAACTACAATGTGAAATTCGACGAGTACAAGGAAGCCCCACAGGGATTCGACCAAGAGCGTGCAGGAATACCTCACGGTACCGTGGAGCTCATCGAGTACCAGTCAGAGTCTGTAGGTACTACCCGTAAGGCAAATGTTTACCTGCCACCTAAGTATGATAAAAAGAAGAAGTACAGCGTGCTTTACCTGCTTCATGGTATCGGTGGCGACGAGAACGAGTGGTACAAAGACGGTGGCGTGCCAAACATCATCATGGACAATCTCTATGCCGATGGAAAGGTAGCCGACATGATTGTCGTCATGCCTAACGGACGTGCACAAAAGGACGACTCGCGTGCTGGAGGAATGGGGTCGTTCAGGGCGTTCGGAGAGTTCGACAAGGACCTCATAGGAAGCCTCATTCCCTACATCGAGAAGAACTACAGCGTGTATGCCGACAAGAATCACCGTGCCATCGCCGGCCTCTCCATGGGTGGCGGACAGTCACTCAATTTCGGACTCGGACACATGGACGTGTTTGCATATGTGGGAGGTTTCTCTTCCGCACCAAACACACAGCGTGCTGCGCAACTCATTCCCGACGTAGAAAAGGTGAAGAAAGAGAACAAACTCCTGTGGATGGTGTGCGGTGGTGCCGATGGACTGATGAACAATAGTACACAACTCAAGGCATTCTGCGATGAGAAAGGCATTCCTTGCACACTCATCAACTATCCTGACGGACAGCACAACTTCGTTGTTTGGAAGTATGGTCTTTACAACTTCGCTCAGTTGATATTCAAATAATCATCATTGCAGTCAGTTGATAACAGATGATATGATAAGGAGCGCGAGCCTTGCTTGCGCTCCTTGTCATAAGTATCCCTTTAACACCTGAAACAAACTGCCCCCGGGGGTTGACACCCCCGTCTGTGTTCTATCCCCGGGGGTTACACCCCCGTCTGTAATCTGTCACCCCTTCGGGGTTGGTGTGCGTCGTGCTTGCATCCCGGGGGTTGGCACCCCCGTCTGTGTTCTGTCACCCCTTCGGGGTTGGTTTCAACTCCCCATTAACTCCTGAGACAAACAGACATATGTCCCTTTAACTCCTTTTTAACTCCTTTTTAACTCCCCTTTACCTCCTGAAACAAACAGACTCC
>JAFZSL010000028.1 GCA_017619375.1 Prevotella sp.
CCTTTCAAAATGAATTGAACGGCTCGTATCTTTCCACCCTCGCGACTCTCCCAAAAGACACCCCGAATGGCGGGGCGGAAGGAGGCGCGAATGCTTCTTGTACTACTTCTCTGTCTTTCCAATGTAATCCTTTCAAAGAACTCTCTTGGCTTTGCTTTTTCAAGCGCAGCGAATGCAAAGGTAAGGCTATTTGCCAAACCGAGCAAATTTCAAACTAAAAATTCACATATTTTAAGGCTTTTCAACGTTCATTAAGCTAAATAAGCCTTTTTAGTCTCCAAAAGCTACTTTTGGGGTGTCAAGGTGGGAAAAAAGCCATGAGGAAAGTCTCGTATCGGCAACAAAAACTCAAGTATCACCACCTTATTTAATATAAGCATTAGGAATCAAAACCACATGTAAAGGAATCATCACTCGTCATCCTTATTTGCTTCCTGTGCTTTTTCCTTGGCTTCCTGTGCTTTTTCCTTGGCTTCCTGTGCTTTTTCCTTCATCTCTTTTCCGTCTTTGCCCCCTTGCTTATCTTTGTCTTTGACGATTTCGTCAACCCCTGTCATCAGCAAGTTGAAATAAAGATAAAGGCTATCCTCCATATCTTCAACGTCGAATGAACTGTATTGAATGGTTTCGTCCTTCAAGCTTTTATAAAATGTAATGTATCGCTTTTTGCCATCTTCTGTACACTGCACCTGGTATGCTACACGATTATTGTTTCCCTTGGATGTGACCAAGTCAGCAAGGGTGTTTTCGTTGGCGTATTTTTCCTTTATGGTTTTTGCCAATCTATAAGCCGAGTCAGGGTCTTGGTCAAGAAGCAACATGAGTTGGGCTCTATACCCCATCACTTCAAGTTTGGTGCTTTCAAGTATGGACAGCCTGCAGAATACGGAATCAGGAACGACATCCCCCACCACCTTGACTTCCCTGTCAGAATAGTTTTTTTCCAAATATTCATTGATTTGCTTTTTTTCGTCATTGCATGACATCCACACAGAGACAACCATCGCAACCAGTATAAACGATAAGAGTTTTTTCATTTTTCAATCGATGAATCATATTACGTGGCGAAATTACAAAAAAAAAATGATATAAGGCAAACAAACGTCGTATTTTTTGCGGTTACGAGCGAATAAGGGAGCTGAAAAGAGACGAATGAAAGATGTAAAATGAGCGCCGACGCAAAGCATTCGCTTCACGCCGGCAGGTTCATACGGGTTTTGGTAAAGTTTAGTCTACGGGATGATAATTATCTCTTTCCCCAGCGATGTATGCCTTGCCATCCTGGACGAGATAGATGCCTAAGTCGGTGAAATAACCTGTTTTTTGCATCTGACGGAGTTGGTCGAAAGCCTCTTCGGGATCTCCGAAAGCCTTTGCCTTCTCCAGTTCATTGCAGAAAGACATCAATCTATCAACAGGGTTGAATACTGCCAACCATTCGTTTTTTTCTCTGTCGCCAATGACGAAAGTGCGTTCCATAAGATAAGTTTTAGCGTTATAGATTATTGTAATTTGTTTTGTTGGTGCAAAGGTAATGCTTTTGGCGGCAGGTTGTTCTTTAAGAATGGTATTTTTCGACGTTAACGTTTTCAGAACGTAAAAAGGATGGAGGTTAAAAATTGAAGATGAAAATTTTTGGGTTTCATAAAAAATTGCTAATTTTGCTACGGGAAAACAACCATGATATTAGATTTCAAAGAAAACCTGGTTTTCTTAAAGGTTGGCATCCCATGGATGGTCAGGACTTCTGGAAGTGCCAACAACCATTCATCAAGTATCAGAAACACGCCACGACTATGCAAAACAGCAAGTACTTAGTAGCCAACGAACGTGATTCGCAGTGGGGCCTGACGGTAAGCACCGTGGGATATGACGAAGTGGGTGTCAACGAGCACTATCCCACCAAAGGTCATGCAGATGGCTATTTTTTCGACATGGAGAAAGGACGGGAATTGAATGAATATCAGATGCTTTACCTTCTCGAAGGTGAAGGTTTCCTTCGCAGTGCCGTAACAGAAGAGACACGCATCAAGGCAGGCGACATCTTCCTTCTCTTCCCCGGGGTGTGGCATAGTTATGGCCCCCTGCCCCATTCCCATTGGAAAAGCTACTGGATTGGCTTCAAAGGCCGCAATATGGACGACAGGGTGCATGGCGGTTTCCTTCGCCCGGAAAAGCCCATCTACAGGATTGGTTTCTCTGCCGAGATTGTGGAACTTTATAAGAGAGCCCTGAAAGCCGCCCAAGAGGAGGCCGCCTATTCACAGCAGTTGCTCGCCGGCATCGTCAACCATCTCATCGGCATGATGTATGCCTTGGAACGCAACATCGTGCTGAACAAGAACCAGTCGCATGTGGAGATGATCAGTCGTGCACGACTACGTATCCGCGAGGCATTGGAGAGTGACCTCACAATCCAGCTGTTGGCCGAGGACATGGGCGTGAGCTATTCCAACTTCCGCAAGCTGTTCAAGGAATACACCGGGATGTCGCCCGCACTTTATCAACAAGATTTGAGGCTACAACGTGCAAAAGAGTTGTTGTCAACCACGAAAATGAGCATCAAGGAAATCGCCTATCGCCTGAACTTCGAGTCGCCAGATTATTTCTCCTCGAAATTCAGGATGAAAACCGGGCAGAAACCGAGTGAGTTCAGAGAACAGAACTCTTAACACACAAGTAAAGGTCCCAGCGAGTCAATGTTCAATCCTTCAAGAAAGTTTTAGCATTCTTCCTGCGAGACGGGAACATCCCGTCTCAACAAATCAAAATGCTTGGGAAAAAAGTCAAAATGCAATGTGAAGGGAGTCGAAAAAGCCTTACCTTTGCGTTCAACAAAAACCGTAATTAAACACTCCCATAATCCTACAAGTATGAAAAGTATTTTAGAAGGCCGTCCCGCCTTGCAAAAAGAGGTGGAGAAGATAGCAGAAGTTGCTGGCTATCTTTGGCAAAACGGCTGGGCCGAGCGCAACGGCGGCAACATCACAGTGAACATCACTTCCTTTGTTGATGACGAAGTGAGAAAACTTCCGGCCCTAAGCGAGGCAAAGGCCATCGGCACCACTCTTCCCCAGCTGAAAGGATGTTACTTCTATTGCAAGGGCACAGGCAAGCGCATGCGCGACCTTGCCCGTTGGCCTATGGACAACGGCAGCGTCATCCGAATCCTCGACGACTGCGCCAGTTATGTGATCATCGCCGACAACCTGGTGCAACCGACAAGCGAACTCCCCTCCCACCTCACTGTACACAACCACTTGATAGAGAAAGGCTCCAATTACAACGCCACCGTGCACACCCACCCCATCGAACTTGTGGCGATGAGCCACAACCGCGCGTTTTTGGAGAAGGACGTTCTCTCCAACCTGCTGTGGAGCATGATTCCAGAAACGAAAGCTTTCTGCCCATTAGGCTTGGGCATCATCCCCTACACCCTGCCGGGTAGTGTGGAACTTGCCGATGCCACATTGAAAGAACTTGACGATTACGACGTGGTACTTTGGGAAAAGCATGGCGTGTTCGCCCAAGGCCTCGACGTGATGGATGCCTTCGACCAGATAGACGTTTTGGTGAAGAGTGCGAAAATCTATTTCATTGCCAAAAGCATGGGCTTCGAGCCGGAAGGCATGAGCCAAGAACAGATGAAGGAAATGAGCATCGCTTTCAACCTGCCGAAATAAGCATAAATGAAAATTAGGATAATCAAGTAACTAACGCCAAGAATGTTCTGACGGATTTGCCACCAGAACATTCTTGGCGTTTTTCTGACCTTTTCAATCGCCAGACACAGTAAAAATCGAGGATTGGGAATAAGTCCCTACCCTATCCCAATCCTCTAATTATCAATTTTCAATCTTCAATACTCTTCCCCATACCGCTCTTTAGCGATATCATCGAGCTTGCGTCCACGTGTGTTGGGACAGCAGATGTAGCCCACCACCAGCGAGATGACCAACAAAGCAATCATGCAATATGCGGCAACGGTGAAACCTTCACCGTGCTCACCGTAGATGCGAGCGAACACAAGTCCCCACACAGCAGACAAGCCACGCACGATGAAGAACATCAAGCCCTGAGCGCCTGCACGGAACTTTGCGGGGAAGAGTTCCGACCCCCAGAGGGCATAGAAAATCTGCGGTGAGGCACCGCCTTGAATCCCCCAGAGGACGGCAAACAGCCAAAGTCCCACAGTGCCGTTGACACCCACGGTAACGATGATCACCCACGCCAATATGGCCACAAGCAGGCCGAATGTGTATATGCCCTTGTGAGATGTCTTGTCGATGATTTTCGAAACGAAAAACGTCACACTTACGATGATAGCCCATTGTATGCAATTCATCCAGTTGGCTTGCTCGTTACTCACCCCGCCAGCCGTCTCGTAGATGTGCGGTTGGAAGAATCCCATGACGGATGCCACCAGATTCCAAGTGAGATAGATGGTAGCCAGGAAGATGACAGTGCGGACAGCAGTCTTGTTGGAAAACAGCACACCGATGGCGTGGAGCAATCCTGTGTCCTCTCCCCTTTCCTTGGCTGCTGCCTTGGCCGCCTTCCACTCACTACTCTCATCGAGCTTGCGTTGCAGGTTCCATGCAATGAATGCTACAACGAAAAGCGAAAAGAACACAATGCGCGAACTGAACACGTTCACTGCATTTGTGGAGAGCGCATCGCCACCTATTGCATGAGCCACGTTTTCCACCCATCCGAAGAGGTATCCACCCGGAGCGAAGAGCATTCCCAACAACAAGATGACCATTGGGCCAAATCCCCACGACATCTGAGAGATGCAGATGTTACGTCCACGATTGTTCACCTCTGAACTTTCAGATATATAGGTCCAAGAAGCCGGCACGCCTATACCGACGGAGATTCCCGTGACAAGGAAACCGCAGAGCAACATGGGGAAGTTGACGCTACAGATGATGAGCGCCACGCCCAGCATGTAAACCAGCAGGTTGTAGGTGTATATGAACTTCCTACCAAACTTATCAGCCAGGAACCCTCCGATGATGGCACCGATGGCGGCACCCAGGCAATTGGCGCTAATGAAATTCAACCATCCGAGATGCATCTCGGTCAAGCCAAGGTAATTTTGCCAAAGGGAGAGGCCACTTGCCCCCGCCACAATGGCCCCGGCGTCAAGATAATTGGTGAGAGACACGGCTATCGTGCTTCTCAGGCTTCCTTCTTTTTTTGCCATGACACGAATTGTATGAAGTTAACGCTTTGAAGTTACCTCATTCTCATAGCGCTGGATGGCAGCGATGAACTCTTCTCCCACAGGTACGTCGTTCTTGAGGTTGAAATAATCGAATACTGCACCAAAGGGCATCGACTTGGCCTCTTCCATGAGGGCGAGTCGCTCGAAATACTGTCCATTGTCCTCGTATTCACGGAGTTTGGCAACAGGTTCGAGCAATGCCTGCAGGATGCACTTTTGAGTGGCCCTTGTACCGATGATGTAGGCTCCTATACGGTTGATGGAAGCATCGAAATAGTCGAGTCCCACATGTGCGCGATGAAGCCCTTCGCTGCGAACGAGTTCCTTGAAGAGTTCGAGAGTCTGGTCGTTCATGATGGTGACATGGTCGGAATCCCAGCGCACGGGTCTGCTGACATGGAGCATCAGTTCAGGCACGTACATCAACAAGGTGGAGACGAAGTCGGAGACGTTCTCCGTCTGCTCATAATGCCCAGTGTCGAGGGTGTACATCTGCTTGCGTGTGGCGCAGTATGCGGTATAGAAGTCGTGTGAGCCCACCGTATAGCTTTCCAATCCGATGCCAAACAGTTTGGCCTCGAAGCAAGCTTTCATGTCAGGCAGATTCTCCTCCATGATCTCATCGAGGGAAGCAGCAAGGATTTCGCGATATTTCTTCCTTTGTACGGGGACGTCCTTCGAACCGTCGTGCACCCAGATGTTCATGATGCAAGGGTCGCCCTGAGCCTTTCCCATGGCATCGGCGATGCGGCGGCAACGTTTGGTGTGCTCAATCCAGAAGTCGCGTATGGCCTTGTCGGGATTGGAGAGTGTAAGGTTGCCACTCTTGGGGTGTGAGAAAGAGGTGGAATTGAAGTCAAGCTTCATGTTGTTCTCCTTTGCCCAATCCATCCAACTGAGGAAATGTTCCACACCCACTTGGTCGCGGTCGACGAATTTTCCTCCGAAGTCGCCATAGATTTCATGGAGGTTGAGACGGTGATTGCCTGCGAGGAGGGTCTTGACAAACTCGATGTCCTGTCTCACCTCATCGATGTTGCGCGCACGTCCGGGATAGTTTCCAGTAGTCTGTATGCCACCGGAAAGTGCTTCGTTGCGCTCGAAGCCTACCACGTCGTCGGTCTGCCAGCAATGTAGTGAGATTTGCTGTTTCTCGAGTTCGGCAACGACTTTGTCGGTGTCCACACCTATGGCAGCGTAGCGTTCTTTAGCCACGGCATAGGCTTTTTCAATGAGTTCTGCTTTCATTTTGCTTGTTTTTTTGTTATGTAGTTTGAGGTTTTTATAGGAGATAATAGGAGGTTTTAGGAGGTCCAAAGAAGCTTTAGGAAATGCCAGATGCTATATGAACTGTTTTGTCACTTCGAGATAGTGCTGGTAAGCCTCGCCCCATTGCTGCTGGTCTTGTGGTGTGAAGCGCTTCATCAAGATGCTATCGGCGATGATGCTACGCATCTCCCAAATGTCGTCTACGACGCCACAGGCCTTGGCCTGTAGCATGATGTTGCCGATGGCGGTGCACTCTTGCGGTCCCGCAAGCACCTCCACTCCGGTGGAGTTTGCCGTGAATTGGTTGAGATAGGGGTTGAGCGACCCGCCTCCGATGACATGAAGTGTCTTGATGGGGAAGGAGGCAAATTCCTTGAGCCATGTAAACACCTGTCGATAACGTAGCGCAAGGCTGTCGAATATGCACCGGCACACCTCAGCATACCCCTCCGGCACATGTTGCCCAGTTTTGCGGCTATAGTCCTGTATGGCCTGTACCATGGATGCAGGATTGGCAAATGAGGGGTCATCGGGATTGATGATGCTTTGGAACGGTTTCACCTCCATGGCCTTTTTCTGCAACTCAGGATGTGACTTGGGCGCGTCGGTCCACTCTTTCCGACACCGCTCATAAAGCCACATGCCACAGATGTTCTTCAGGAATCGCGTGGTGCCTTCTATGCCGCCCTCGTTGGTGAAATTATAGGCATAGCTTTTCTCGTTGATGATGGCCTCCTTGGCCTCAATGCCCATGAGGCTCCAAGTCCCGCTGCTGAGGTAGGCAAACTGCTCATCACGTGCCGGCACGGCTGCCACGGCACTTGCCGTGTCGTGTCCGGCGACGGCGATGACGGGCACTGCGCCCAATCCCGTGATGGCCTGCACCTCCTCGGTGAGCGTCCCGATGACGGTTCCGGGGTTGACCATCTTGCCAAAATGCTCCCTCGTCAGTCCAACACTTTGCAGGAGGCTGTCATCGAGTTCCCTGGTTTGCGGATCGAGCATCTGCGATGTGGATGCAATGGTGTACTCGCAGACCATTTTTCCTGTAAGCATGTAACTGAGGCCGTCGGGCACGAAGAGCACTTTTGCGGCTTGTTTCAAGGCGGAATCGTCATTACGCCTCATGGAATGGAATTGGAAGAGGGAGTTGAAGTTCATGAACTGTATACCAGTGATGTCGTACACCTTCTTCTTATCCATGCATTTTTCAAAATAATCCTCCATCATGCCGAAGGTATGCGGGTCGCGATAGGCACGTGGGTTGCGCAGGATAGCGCCATCGTCACCCACGAAGACAAAGTCGACGCCCCATGTGTCAATGCCGATGGAAGTGACGGGAATGTGGCTTTGTGCGGCGAGTTTCAGTCCCTTGATGATTTCGAAATAAAGTGCGTAAATATCCCAGTAGAATCGTCCACCGGTTTGTATGAGGTTGTTGTCGAAGCGAGTAAGTTCTTCTAACGAGAATCTGCCATCGGTAAAGGTTCCGATGATAGTGCGGCCACTGGTGGCACCAAGATCGACCGCGAAGAAACATTTGCCATTTTCCATATCCCAAAGGTATTTTGTGCAAATGTAGGAACAAACTTGCGATGTCACCCTATAAATTTGACAAACCGCCTAAAAGATTTGGGAAGGGAGGGGGATTCGAAGGATTCGGAGTGGTCGAATGGCCGGAGTAATCGGAATAATCGGAGTGGTCGGAATGGTTCGACGTAGCCGACTATCCCGACCAAATTGAGGTTATTTTGTGATGCCAAGCATGCGGAGTATCCAAGGAGCGATGTCTGTTTGGCGGATGGAATCCAGACGGCCAGGAGAGATACCGGCACCATATGCGATGAGCGTGGTGGCATCCTGCCCGCTGATGAAGCCATGGGTTCCCCCTTTTTGTTGCCTTACAGGTTCACCCAAGCGGTCATTGGCGACGGCGACACCCACCATCGGCTCCAAGGCAAGCACAACAGCGGGGTCGGCACCCTTGGCCACCAATTCCTCTTTTTCCACTATGCGGAAAAGTTGGCGCTCGGCTTCAGGGAGTTGGTCGAGGAACCGTCTGATGCGTTTGACGGTTTTCTTGTCATCGCCCTTGCGTAGATAGAGGAAGCTGGTGTTTCCACCGGCATGAAAACAGGCTTTCCATTCCCCTCCGGGCTTTTCACTAAGGAGTCCAGCCCGTGTGAGCCATACATTGGGACTGATGACCTGCGAGTAATCACAGAAGCCGTGGTCGCCACATACGATGACCACCGTACTGTCCATGCGGTGTGTAAGCCTCAGGTTCTCAAGTATTGTTCCCACGGCATGGTCTGCGCTGCCCACATCGAACAAGAGTTGCTGGCTCATGGTGCCATGGTCGTGTTGGCTGTAGTCGGTGGTGATGAGATGTATGGTCGTCAGCCTGGGCTGGTAATGATTCATCAAGTAATTTGCCATGGCTGCAGTTCGTCCGTCTCGCTGCATCGACCCTGCCTGATAGGTGATGGTGTCGAGTTTTCCACAGGCGTTTCGTTCCAACTCATCTAGGATGCCGATGGGAGTGCAGAAAGGTTTGATGTACTCCATCTGGTCGCAACTAAAGTCAAGCGACCAAAACTCCGGCACGTTGTAGTCGATGTAGGGAGCCCCCGTCGAAACGGGCCAGAAGAGCGAAGCTGTCGCCATGCCAGCCTCGTGCGCCTTTTGCCAAATGGTTGGCACGGCGATGCTATCGGCATACCAATAGCTGATGCGTGCGGTGTCCTTGTTCCACAAAAACGGCCGATTGTAGAAGATGCTGTGCCTGGCAGGCACCTCTCCTGTGACCAAGGTGGTGTGCGAGGGATAGGTGGCAGCTGGTGGGACACCAATCACCCTTCCGATGCGCAACCCGTCCCTGCTCATCATCTTGAGGAAGGGCGACGGCATCAAGGGGTCATCCACCATCTCGGCACGCATCCCGTCGATGGTGATGAGTATGACATACTTGGGGTTAACATTCTTTTGGGGTTGAGCGGTGATGCCCATGCCCCATGCCAGAAGCACCGCAATAGCCAACAATATCTTACTGCTCAAGTATTTCATGGCCTCCACATTTTCATTCAAAAGGCACTACTTCCGCAGCACGAGCATTCAGTACCAACACCTTGTTCATATTATAGGTGATGGTGACGGTCTTTGCCTCGTCGTCGACAGTGAAATCATCCAAACCTCCATTTTGGGGGACGAAAGAGGGAATGAACGCCTCTGTGTATGCATCGGCGTTGCCCAGGCTGACAGCCTCCACCTCGCAGAGCGGCAGTCTGATTCCAAGGTCTGCCGGTCTTCTGCCTTCAGCAAAGAATATTTCCTGCCGCATGAGGTAGAGCAGTTCGAGTGCACTGTCATGGTTGTCGAGGCCGTCGACCATCGCTTGTGTCACCGAGGTACCGGAAATGTAAGGGATAGAAATGAGGAAAGGTGGCCTCCTGTCGATAATCAGGGCACTGCGCAGGGAGTCGGAAGGAGACGCCTGCACACGATAGGCAGGGTCGTTGGGGAAAGCCTTGAGACCTCCGTTGTAACGTCCCTCCAGTTGGTCGTTGATGTCCGCCTGTACGGGGCGTGACTTCACCAGTCGCAGCAATGCGGAGAGTTGTACCTTGGCTTCCGCCAGGTTGTTTTCCGCCAATGCCGCCTCCGCAAGGATGAGGTAGTTCTCCTCTGCCTTGGCGATGGTGATAGGACATTGGTCGCTGCTGCTCATCTGAAAGTATTTGGGGTCGAGGAAGTCGAGTCTCGGCAAGGGTTGGAACCAATCGCTCCAGATGGCCTCTTGTGCGCGGTTGAGCACTCCGTTCTTGCTGTCGAAACGCACCTGACGATAGAAGTCGCCCGAGCAAGCCAACGCCTGCCTGGCATGAGTGACAGCCATCTCACGGTTTCCGATTCGGTGGGCAGCCCTTGCGTAAAGGGTGTGTATGAAAGCCTTTTGCTCGTCATTCTGCGCCAGCGGAAGAGCTTGGTCGAGCACCTCCATTGCAGCCTTGAGGTGTCCATCCCATTCCACCACGTCTCCACCGCTCTTCACGGGCAACGCCCTGAAGAAGTCGCCAGCCAGCAAGAATGAATAGGCCTTGATGTATAGCAAGTGGAAGCGTTGCTCGTCGGTGGTGTTGCCATCGGCCTTGGCCACCGTCGTCAATCCGTAATCAGCCATCTCCCTCAAAGCACCCACATTCCGCTGCAGGTTGGTGACATCGGCATCAGTATAGAGGAGTTGAGGGATGTCAAACACCTTGCTCGACCGCGTATAGTTGTTGAAATAGTTGTCGGAGAGGATTTCCATCAGTTCTACGAAGTCGGACATTCGCACTGCGAATTCCTTCTCCGTACCGTTCACCCAAGTCTCCATGGGATTGTCCGAATTCAAGAATGCTCCCTCATCCACATTCGGGTTGATGATTTTGTCGGGTGTGACAAGGTCGCAGCTTCCCATCAGCAAAGCCGCCACCACCAGTAGTCCATATCTTAGTTTCATGATGTCTGTTTTGAAAATGATGCACTTGTGTCAAAGACTCACTTTTGCGGTCAGCACATACTGCCTTGGCTGACTATAGCTGCTATAGCTGAGTCCACCGGTTGCCACTGCTCCCTGCGTTCTTGCGCCGCTGAGCACGGCTTCGGGGTCAACGCTGCTGCTGGTCCATGATAGCGGGTTATAGATGTTGAATGCCAGACTGAGGTCGTTCACTATCTTGTCTTTGAAATTGAACGTGTAGTCGAAGCCGATGCTGCGTATCTTAAGGAAGTCGGCCTTTTCCACGAAGAAATTGGTGAAGTTCAGCCACGACTTGGCCTGGGTGGTGCCTTGCAATGCCGCCTGAGGTATGGCCTCGTCGGTGATGCCCTTTGCGAATCGGAACTGCCTATCGAAAGAGTGCACATAGGCGCCGGTCTGGTAATCGCCCATGAGGGTGAAGTTGAGTTTCCTCCACCAGGCGGAGATGGAGAAGTTGCCATACAATGTAGGGATGGTTCGTCCCAGGTCTTGGTTGTATAGCGTCTCTTTCACGGTGTTGTCATCATTGAGCGTGGTGGCGGTGCCTCTGAGGAATCCCACCGACTTTCCCTCTTCCACGACGGTGACGATGGTGCGTGAGGAGAATCCTCCGATGGCGAAAGGTGCGATGCCAGCCGTGGAGATCACCTTGTTACTGTTGGTGTTGAGGGAGGTGCGCATGCTAAGTCCCCATTCCTCATTCTCGACGATGGTGGCTCCTAAATACATCTCTATGCCACGGTTCCTTATCTTGCCGATGTTGGCAAGGTAAGAACTGTTTTGTCCAGACGAGGGCAATGTGGGAACATTGAAGAGAGCGTCTTTGGTGAGTGCCCTGTAGAAAGTGAAGCCGAAGTTGAGGACCTTATGGAAGAACAGGCCTTGCACGCCCACCTCAAAGGAGTGTTTCTTCTCCGGTCCGAGATTGGGGTTGCCGTTCTTGCCGAATGTATTGGCCTGTTTGTCAAGATAAGAGCTGACCTCTACGGTGCGTTGGTACTCGAAAGCCGGGGGATAACTTCCCGCCACGCCATAGTTGGCCATCAACTTGAGCGAGTTCACCCAACCGTCATAGACGAGTTTTTCCATCCACGGTTCGTCGGAGACGATGTAGGACACACCCACCTTGGGATAAGCCTGCAGTCCGACATTGTCGCCAAACGCTGTGTTGTAGTCTAGACGTAGTCCGAGGTCGAGATAATAACGGTTTCGCCACCCGAAGTTGTCTTGCATATAACCACCATAACTATGCAGGTAGCTATGCCACTCGTCGGCGTAGATGGTGCCCGCGCCCGACATGATGCGTGCCCCGTCGCGGACATTCTGTCCTTTGTAGAGGCTTTGATGGTCGTTTGTGCTGAAGTATTGGAATCCTCCCGTGAGGATGTTGCTGAACAAGTTGTCCTCATGGAAGTATTTCCACTGTCCATTCAGTTCGCCCGTGATGCCATAGTAGTTGCGGTCATAATTGGCCACGCTTCCCGCATCGGTGGTTCCTGCCGGCTTCATCTGGGTGTGGATTAGATATTTGTTGGTTTCCACCAACTTGTCGGTATTATAACGGTAGTCCATGCCGAGGGTGGCGTGGAAGGTGAGGTCTTTCAACGGGGTGAATTCCAGTTGCTGCGAAGTTTGGAAGCGTTTCACATTCTCTTTGTGGTCCTGCAACGCCTCCGCCTCTGAGACGAAAGCCTTCATCATGGCATACTCATAAGGTGTGGCAGCATCGATGTCGGCAGGAAAATTGTGTTGGTTGCCATCCTCCCCGGTGTAGGTGAAATTGGCAGCTGCCGCACCTTCTGCGAACCATAGTCCGGTGTAATACCCCTGATTGCCATTGCGGTTGCGCTTGTATTCCTCCTCGACGAATCCGAAAGAGTTGACATACTTCAGCATGGAATTCAAGCGGATGGAGGAACCAAAGCGCAGGTCGTATTTCTTCTGCTCATTACCGTTATGGATGATGGTTCCACTGTTATGCATCATGCTGGCTCCCAGCGAATATCCCATGCGCTCCGTGCCGCCGGAGAAAGCAAGCCCATATTTCTGCTGGAATCCTGTCTGGTGCAGCAGGTCCTTGGTGCGGTCGAAATGGTAGAACTGGGAGTTGGCCACATCCACACCCAATTGTGTGGTGAAGGAAGCGTTGAACCTACCCGAGCCATGGTTCTTGGTGAAAATCTGTATGACACCGTTGGCGGCATCGGAGCCATATAGGGTGGTGGCTGCACCACCGGGCACATATTCTATATGGTCGATATTCTCCATGGGGATGTCGCCTATGGCACTTGAGGCGGCTGTCTGTCCGTTGATGTCACCATAGGCGTTGTTCAAGACGTTGAAAAGCGAAGTGCCAGTATTCATATTGTCCACTCTCACGCCATCGACATAAATCACGGGCGTTGAGTTGGTGAATGCGGATGAGAGTCCACGCGACTTGAACATGGAAGTAGTGCCGGGCTGGCCGTTGGTGAGTGTGATTTGCACATTGGGTAGCGCATTCTGCAACATTTGGTCAATGCGTCCCGTGGGCAAATTGGCAAGGTCTGCCGATGAAAGTTTGGTGACGTTGGAAGAGAGCCGCCGCTTGGAAACAGCACCCCCCTGGCCCGTCACAACAAGCTCGTCAAGGCTTTTGTTCCATACATACTGAGAGTCGACAGGAGTGTCGGACAAAGGAACGTCATCGTCTGCCCATGCACAAAAAGGGAAGAGCAGAAACGCCGCACATAGAATGGTCAATTCTTTCATCCTTTTCTTTTTACATAAAAAATAACACCTAATTATAGTTTAAATGTCGTTTCAGCGTGCAAATGTCGCTATTTAAATTCAACTATACAAAAACTTTGCCATTTTTTAACACTGAAAGAAAAATGCAATATTTTTTTGGAACTTTTGAGAAAAAATCAAGTATCAAGATGGAATGGCGACCTGCATGCTCTATTGTTCTTCATTTGCTGTTTAGAGTCAACGAAACTAACAGTTAATAGGAAAAAAGCAAAAAAAACGAGAATTTGTTTTATTTTATGCAGCAAATAACGTAATTTTGCATGGATAGAGTCATTTTCCCGACCATCTATCACCACTCAGAACGCATAAAACACTTTTTTATGAAAAAAATACTGACAGCATGGGTATGGCTGATGTTGCTTGCCACCCTACCCTCTTTTGGCCAAGACGCAGTAAAGAAATGGACACTGCAAGAATGTATCGACTATGCATTGCAAAACAACATCCAATTGAAGAAGAGCCATATACAGAGACTCTCCGCAGAAGAAGACATCCTGCAGTCGCAAGCCGAACTTCTCCCCTCCATGAATGCATCCACCAGTCAGAACATCGTATATCGGCCATTCATATCCTCTGGCAAGAGCACCGTGGCCAACGGCTATGTGCAATCGAGCGTCGACAAGGTCTACTACAGCGGCAGTTATGGCGTGAATGCCAATTGGACGGTATGGAACGGCAATCGCAACAAGAACACCATCAAACTCAACCAGTTGACCGCCCAGCAGGCACAAGTGGATTCCGTCATCACCGCCCGCAGCATCGAGGAACGCATCGTACAACTTTATGTGCAAATCCTCTACGCCACCGAAGCCATCGCCGTGAGCAAGCAGAGTCTGGAGACAAGCAAATTGAACGAGCAGCGCGGCATCGTCATGGTGGAGGTGGGCAAGATGAGCCGCGCCGACCTGGCACAACTCACCGCTCAACGCGCACAGGACGAGTACAACATCGTGGCGGCGGAAAGCAATGTGAAAAACTACATATTCCAACTCAAGCAACAGTTGGAACTGACGGAAGCCGCAGACTTCGACATCGCCATCCCCACCTTTACCGACCAACAGGCATTGGAGGAGATTCCATCCCTCACCGCCGTCTATCTGGAAGCCCTCGACAACCGCCCCGAAATCAAGAGTGCGCTGCTGGCCATCGAAAGCAGCGACATCAGTCTGGATATCGCACGTGCCGGAAAGAGTCCCACCATCGGCCTCTCCGGCGGCTTCTCCACCAACACCACGTCGATGAGCAAAGACAATTGGGGCTACCAACTCAAGACCAACGTCGATTTCACCGCCGGCGCCACCCTCAGCATACCCATCCTCGACAACCGTCAGACAAAGACGGCCATGAACAAGGCCCGCTTGCAGCGCGAAAGCAGCATCCTCGACCTGAAAGACAAGCAGAAGACGCTTTACAACACAATAGAGTCCTTCTGGATCGACGCCACCACCAACCAAAGCAAGTTCAAAGCGGCGAGAGAAGCCACAGCAAGCCAAGAGGCGAGTTATGAACTACTTAGCGAACAATTCCGTCTCGGCCTGAAAAACATCGTTGAACTGATGACCGGCAAGACCAATCTCGTGCAAGCCCAGCAAAACGAGTTGGAAAGCAAATACTTGACCATCCTCAACCTCTACATGCTCAAATTCTATCAAAGACCGTTGAATACAAACAAATGACATACGGTGCCCAACACCCCCATCCATCCCCCAAAAACCAACAACAAAAATGAAGAAGAAGAAAATCAGCAAAATTTGGATATTTGTCCTCCTGTTAGCCATTGCCGCCATCGCCTTCTGGAAATTCTCTGGAAAAGAAAAGGAAGAGGTCATCAACTTCAACACGGTGAAAGTGGAGGAGGCGACACTGCAAAACAGCGTGACCGCTACAGGTACCATAGAACCCGTCACCTCTGTGACCGTGGGTACGCAGGTCTCCGGCATCGTCAACAAACTCTACGTTGATTACAACAGCGAGGTGAAGAAAGGCCAGGTGATTGCCGAACTCGACAAGACAAACCTCATCAGCGAACTCAACACCGCCAAAGCCAACCTCTCGAGTGCACAAAGTACACTCAACTATCAAGAGACCAACTACAAACGCTACCAAACCCTCTTCAACAAAGGCCTGGTGAGCGCCGACGATTTCGAGAACGCCCAACTCTCCTTCCGTCAGGCTCAAGACCAGTTGGCACAAGCCTCAGAGAACGTCAGACGCGCACAAACCAACCTTGGCTACGCCACCATCACTTCGCCCATCGACGGCATCGTGCTCTCGAAGTCGGTGGAAGAAGGACAGACTGTTGCCGCCAGTTTCAACACGCCTGAACTCTTCAAGATAGCCAAAGACCTGACCAACATGCAGGTGGTAGCCAACGTTGACGAGGCCGACATCGGTGGAGTGAAAGCCGGCGAGCGCGTCACCTTCACCGTCGATGCCTTCCCCGACGACACTTTCCAAGGCACTGTGACGCAAGTGCGCCAAGAAGCAACCACGACCAACAACGTGGTGACCTACGAAGTGGTCATCAGCGCCCCCAACCCACAACTCAAACTAAAGCCGGGACTCACCGCCAGTGTCACCATCTACACCTTCGAGCGCTACGGGGTGCTCTGCGTGCCCAGCAAAGCCCTACGTTTCACACCCACCCCGGAAACCATCGGCAAGCAACGTAAGATGGTAGATTGCGAAGGCAAGAACAAACTTTGGACGTTGGAAGGAAATGTGCTGAAAGCCCACCCCGTGAAACTTGGACAAAGCGACGGCACCAACACTGAAATCGTGAGCGGAGTGAGCAAAGGCATGGAGGTCATCTCTGAAGTGGAAGTGATGACGGAAGGAGGCCCCGACATGGGTGAAACTGAGCGCAGCCCCTTCGCACCCGGCCCTCCCGGACGAAACAAGAAGAAATAAGCCTCCATACCTCTAAGCCACCATCATCATGGAGAACAGAAAAGTAGTCATCGAGTTGCAAAACGTGAAACGCGACTTCATCGTGGGTGATGAGACTGTCCACGCTCTGCGCGGCGTGTCGTTCACCATCTATGAGGGGGAGTTTGTCACCATCATGGGAAAGTCGGGCTCTGGCAAGTCAACCCTCCTCAACCAACTGGGCTGCCTCGACACTCCCACCAGCGGCGAATACTACCTCGACGGTGTCTCCGTTCGCAAGATGTCGAAATCGCAACGTGCCGTACTGCGCAACCGCAAGATCGGATTCATCTTCCAAAGTTACAACTTGCTGCCCAAGACCACCAGCGTGGAGAATGTGGAACTGCCCTTGATGTATAACAGCGAAGTGGGCTCCAAGGCACGTCACCAGAAAGCCGTCGAGGCCTTACAGGCTGTTGGATTGGGCGACCGCCTCTACCACAAGTCCAACCAAATGTCAGGTGGACAGATGCAACGCGTGGCCATCGCACGAGCATTGGTCAACGACCCTGCCGTCATACTCGCCGACGAAGCCACCGGCAACCTCGACACACGCACCAGTTTCGAAATCCTCGTACTCTTCCAGAAACTTCACGCCCAAGGGCGCACCATCATCTTCGTCACCCACAACCCCGACATCGCCAACTATTCCAGCCGCAACATCATGCTTCGCGACGGGAAAGTCATCAGCGACGAGGTGAACCACAACATCCTCTCGGCGGAGGAAGGCCTGGCCGCCCTGCCGGCCAACTCCGACGAATAACCCTTCATCCATGAACTATACCAACCTTTTCAAGATAGCCCTTCGAGCCATCGCCGCCAACAAGACCCGGTCGTTTCTCACCGCCCTGGGTATCATCATCGGCATCGCCTCGGTCATCACCATGCTCGCCATAGGACAAGGCACGAAGCGGAGCATCCAGTCGAACATCTCCGAGATGGGTTCCAACATGATCATGATCAGTCCGGGTGCCGACATGAGAGGCGGCGTACGACAAGACGCCTCTTCAATGGAAACGCTGAAGATGGCCGATTTCGAGTCCATCAAGGAAGAATGCACCTATGTGAAGGCCGTCAGTCCGATGGTGCAGAGTTCTGGACAGTTCATCTATGGCAACAATAACACACCATCGTCGGTCTATGGTGTCAACCAAGACTATTTGGAGATACGCCAACTCACGGTGTCAGACGGCGAGATGTTCACCGATGCGGACATCAAGACGAGCGCAAAGGTGTGCGTACTCGGGCAGACGGTGGTGGACAACCTCTTCGGCGAAGGCGCCGACCCCATTGGGAAAGTCATCCGCTTCAAGTCCATCCCCTTCCGCGTGGTGGGCGTGCTGAAGAAGAAAGGCTACAACTCCATGGGCATGGACCAGGATGACATGGTGCTGGCACCCTACACGTCGGTGATGAAGCGCATATTGGCGCAGACCTACCTTAGTGGCATCCAATGTTCCGCCATCACAGAAGGTGTGACAGACAAGGCCATCGAGGAAATCAGCACCATCCTGCGTCGCAACCACAAATTGAAAGACGACGCCGAGGGCCTACTCGGCGACGAGGACGACTTCACCATTCGCTCACAAGAGGAGTTGTCGAGCATGATGAACTCCACCATGAACATGCTCACCATACTCTTGGGAGCCGTTGCAGGCATATCGCTCATTGTAGGCGGCATCGGCATCATGAACATCATGTATGTGAGCGTCACGGAACGCACTCGTGAAATCGGTCTTCGCATGAGCGTGGGCGCCCGTGGCATCGACATACTAAACCAATTCCTCATCGAGGCCATCATGCTCAGCCTCACCGGAGGTGTCATCGGCGTAGCACTGGGAATCGGCCTATCCACTGCCATCAATTCCCTCGCCCATTGGCCTGTCTATATCCAACCATGGAGCATTGTCATGAGTTTCGCCGTCTGCACCTTCACTGGCGTATTCTTCGGGTGGTACCCTGCAAAGAAAGCAGCAAAACTCGACCCAATTGAAGCCATTAGATACGAATGATAAAATGGAGATTGCACAGCAATCTCCATTTTTCATATCTTCCTAGAATTCCTAGAATCTCTAGAATCCCTAGTATTCCTAGAAAATCCTAGTGTCCCTAGTCCCAGACATAGACCCAGAAGTCGGTGAGCATGGTCATCCAAATCTTGCCCATTTCACGCAGGATGGAGTATTGCACACTCTCGCCGCCATATTGCCGCACGTATAGTTCCATCCCCTCATCCGTTTCCACGATGCAGTGGATTTCGGGTGCATGCTCCATGAAGTCACCCTCGTCATCGACAAACCATATCGACTGATATCCGTCGGCAGCATCAGGATCCACCTTGCCGAAAAACTCCCATACGGAAGCCACCTCGCCAAGATCCAAGCATACCATGGCAGCCATTGCCTCGGTACCTTTGATTTCGAACTGCACCGCGTAGAAGGAACGCTCTCCCGACTCCGTGGTGGCGAGCCACCGTGTATCCTTGATGCGCCATCCTCCGTAATAGTCGCTGATGGCCTTGCTCACCTCCTTGCTGGCTTTCTTTATCGGTTCACCATCCTTCCATCGGCTGTATTGCAGCAAGGTGTGGTTGTTGAAGAAGTTGGATTTCACCACCCACGGGGACGCCTCCACGTCTTCGTATCCGCGGAACATCTTGCTGACCACCGAGGGTGAGGTCAGTTTGAACTCATACTCCTTTTGGTTCTTGGTGATGTTGCCGTCATCATCGGTCTCCTTGATGATGTTCTGGTTGGCTAGCCTCACATTGTTCTTGTGCGGTTTGAAAATCATCTGGTTGTAAGCCTTGATGCCAGGAATATCCTCGTCACCCTCGATGACCACTTCGAAAGAGTTCTTGCTCTTGCTGAGTGACCGCACAGGCAACGGCCTATCCTTGAGAGTGATGTCTGTGGCATGGGTACAATATCGTCCAAGATAGGTGATGTGTTCCCAATAGACATTCTCTTTGGGTAGGACATCTTTGTTCACCCTTTGTGCCTTGATGCCGTTGCCATCGGGAGTAAACAATACCATCTCGCTCTCGTCGATCGTGGAGACCACCAGGGCATATCCCAACGGTGCCGCCTGTGCATACTGGATAACGCAATACTGTTGTGGAAGAATGCCGGTATGGGAACGGAGTCCCTCGAAACGGAGGACCACCCCTCTGCTTCGGTCAGCATACCATTGCTGAGCCTTTGTGTATGCTTCCCAATCATCTTGTGCCAACATCTGACCGGCAACAGTCAGCATCATGGCAAACATCATGACAAGTTGTTTCAAAAAATTCATTGTTGTTGATTATGTGGTTAAAAGAAACAAAATACGCTTACTCTTCGTCCCAGAGACTTCTGTTGACCGGATTGGTCGTATCATCATCGTCGCCTCCCACAACAACAGTACCACCCGGGTTGAGGGGAGCCACGTCATCGCTTCCTCCAAGAAGCAGGTTCTCGGCAGTTACGACAGGAATAATCTCGGCAAATGGCTGTATGTATCTTTTCATTGTCTCATTCATCTACTTGATTGTACCATCTGTATTGAAGATTTTCTCCCCATTGGCTTTCACCATGCTGGTGCCCATCCTGATGACGACAGGATATGCTTTTCCCTTTTCGAAACCGTTGGTGAGGGTATTAGTGCTGAAAGGTATGTAAGCCTTGCCTTCGTAACCTTTGCTGCCATCCTTGGGGGTAATCTGGCAATCTAATTCAATGTATGAACCGGTAGTTGTTTCGTTAATAGGTGATGTTATTGTCCAAGAAGGAAAATCTTGCGGAATGAAGAAGAAATAGTCACTCTCTCTCTCCGCTAGTTTGGCTGTGGTCAGTTGCCACATCTCTGATTTATCTTCCGTTGCATCAGGCACAGGATGAAAAGCATCAACTCCATCCCACAGGGTGTACTTCATCCTTTCATCCTCATCATAATGCTTCACGTCTTTCCATCCTTCATTGAAGAAATAATTGCCATCATTCTTGACATTGTATAGAATAGCTTTTTTCACCATGACATCCACATTCGCCAGTTTCGGGGTCTTGACCAAGAAGAACTGCACCGCAGCACAAGCGTGCTCGAAATGGAAGAAGATGTGACCTTTGCAATGGTTCCAATTGTCAGCCTTCTTGGCCACCAACAAATCCTTGGTCTCCGGACCGTCCTCATCCATAATGAAATGAATGTATGGCTTGTCAACCTTGCCGTTATTGGTTTGGCCTGTATTACCATCACAGAAGAACATCGCGTTATGGTCGGAACTTAAGTTGTTGATGTCCACATTGGCATACGCATAAAAAGTCACATCGACAGAAGCGTCGGCACCTGAAGGCCAATAGCCGTTGCCAGGTGTGTCTTCATCACCAACCAACCATCTTCCTTGCCCTGTTCCTTCGTCAACAGCCCAAAATGTCCTCAATTCAGGTGCACTGTATATGCCGAAACCTGTATATTTGTCATAGGTATAATTGACATAAAACTCCTTCAGCGTCGCAATGGTGGTTTCTTGTGTCTTTCTCCTGCCATAAGCCGGTCCGTCAGGATGCTCGTAAGGTTGTTGGTCGGCACTGAAAGTCAGTGGCAACAGGATTGGAGTGCTCTCCCCACCTAAGATTTTGTCAAC
>JAFZSL010000029.1 GCA_017619375.1 Prevotella sp.
CAATTTTCAATTTTCAATTTTCAATCTTCAATTAAAGAGTTACTTTCACACCGAGATTATAAAAACGTGTATAGGGCGCTCCGCCAACGTTGGTCTCCATCATCTTGCGCTCCTTGGAGAACGTGAAGAGGTCGTTGCCGTTCACATAAATTGAGAGCGCATTCACCCACTTCCCTTCAAACATTTCCGTTGGGAAGTCGTAAGTAAGTTGCACCTTGCGGAGGTCGAAGCGGTCTGTGCTGTAACGCCAGAAGGTGGATGCTGAACCGTTGTGGGTGTGGGTGGTTGTAGTCAGACGAGGATGGGTGGCTATATTTGCCGTCTCCGGCGTCCAACGTCCACGAGCATTCACAGAGTACTTGGCGTCTCCATTCATATAGTAGTAACTATTGTTCTTCATGCCGTATGCACCATACTGGCCATTGCCTAACACGAAGAGCGTAAATCTTTTATACTTGAGGGTGAGGTTCAAACCAAGAGTGATGGGCGCACCATATGCACCATTCTTGCCCAGGTCAACCTGGTCCTTGCCGTCGATGATGCCGTCGCCATTCACATCTTCGTACTTCAAGTCACCCGGCTGGATCGTACCGCCAATCTTTGACTGCGGGAGGCTTTTCTTCAAAGTATACTTGCCATCTGCAACATCAAAGTCATCTACAGAATAGAAGCCCTGGCACTTGTAACCCCAAAGGACATCAAGAGGACGTCCCTCTCTGTTTTGATGCCTCGTCAAATCATCCAAGAGTTCATCGTACTTGGTGTACTCAGTGGTGAGATAGGTGCCGACAACGCCAAGAGCAGCATGGACCTGACCCAACTGTTTCTGGACAGTTACGCTGAAGTCAAGACCCTTGCGGTTCTGGATGTTGTTGTTGATGGCTGGCATGAACGTGCCATTGTTGAGCCCACCTTGCAAGTGTGAGGGGAATGTGGAAAGGTTTTGGACAATAAAACCATCCATGTCCGTATTGAAGAAGGTGAGGTCTGTGGATATCAACTTGTTGAAGAACGAGCCACGAAGGCTGACGGATAATTCTTTGCGATGAATGAAGTCAAGGGCAGGGTTGCTACCAACTTGTGAATTGGTGAGATTCACACTTGTTCCGTCACCCCATGAGAATCCACTATTGCCTGTTGTCCACGTAGGCTCGGTAAGATAATAATATCTGTCACCCAGATAAACGTCCATATCCTCGTTCAAGTCGCTATATGAAGCACTGAGCATCAGGTCGTCGACAAAACTATCCTCCAAGAAAATTTCCCTGGCGATGTTCCAGCCAATCGTGAACGAAGGTGAGAGGGCTTCGCGATGCCCCTCGGCAAGACGTGCGGAATGCACTGCCGCCACCGATGCTTCAGCAAAGTAACGACCCATATAGTCATAACCGAGCTGGAGGCCGAGGTTGGCATTTGCATAACGATGGTATTCGCCACTTCTTGTCGTAGTGAACATATTGGCGAGCAACATGCCAGTCACATGATGCTTGTCTGCAAACACATGGTCGTAGTCGAAATGGCCATTCCAACTGATGGTCTGACGATATGATGAGTTTGACATGGTCATTCTACCTGTCACGACTTCATCACCCTGCTGGGTGAGGCCAACGATGGCATCCTGTGAATTGTAGTTACTCCATGTAGGAATGAACACTGCATACTTGTTGTCATACGAAAGGCTGTAACTGGCCGCGTAGTCGATGGAGAACAGGGTCTTGAAGGTCAATCCCTTTAAGAATTTGTTCATGTCATAGATGATGCCTGCATCAAACTGGAATTGACGACTGACATCTTGTGTCTTGCCACCGAAATAGCAGTCTGCAATGGCATTGCTCGTAGTGGTTTTCGTACCACCGGGGAAATACTTTCCATCAAGAAGGTTGAGCGACTTGCCCAAGATGGCAAGGGCCTTCGAGGCATTGGGGTCTACATAGTCAATAGGAATCAATGGGGCAGCGTTCTCTGGGAAGTTCGGACGGCCATAGCCTCGCTGCTGCCCGTTGGCATCAAATCCGCCTGCCTCAGCCCAGAAACTACCCTTGTTCTTGTTGGCATTGTAGAAGGTGGCGCTGGCGTTGGCGAAACCCTTGATGAGCTTGTTGACAACAAGGTCCACATTGCCACGAACGCTGAAACGGTCGGTGTAGTTCTTCTTTGCAACACCGAAGTTAAGCAGGTCTTCTGCACGGTAGTAGTTGATGTTCGTGTAGAAGTGGGCACGAGTGCCACCACCCTGGATTTCCAACGTGCCTTCCGAACGGTTGTATATCTTGCGGACATACTCGTCAGAATAATAGTTGACGTTGGGATAACGGTAGGGATTGATGCCGGAAGCATGGTTGTAGATGTCCATCTGTGAATACCTTGGCTTGTCGCCGTCGTTGACACGTGCTTCATTGTAGAGTGTCATATACTCTGCAGAGCCTAAATACTCGGGGAATTCCTTGGCCACATGGAACCCCGTGTTGGCATTGGCTACAATTTGAAGACCGTCAACCTTGCCACGCTTGGTAGTGATGAGGATGGCTCCCTTGGCACCCTTGGCACCAAACATCACTACGGCCTGTGCACCCTTGAGGAAGGTGATTTGCTCGATTTCTGAAGGTAGCACGTTGTTCGAAGGGCGCTTCACACCATCGATGATGACCAACGGAAGGTTGTAGTTGTCGTTGTTGTCAAGACGGTCGTTGTCCATGCCCCACAGGTTGTTGCCATTCCAGCCGCCTATAAGGGCATTCAGGTCTTCAAGGCTGCTCATCGTGTAATCCTTCTTCTGCAGCTCTTCCATGTTGATGTATGAGACACCTCCGAGAAGATGGTCGGGATCCTTGTCGCGGAAGGCAACATGGACTTTCTCTTTTCTCGCGATGGAATCGGCGCTGTAAACGACATCGTCATCGGCACCGTCAGTGTTTTGGGCATTGACAGTCAGCGGCGAAACAGCTAATATGGCAAAGAGAAATATGTTTGTTGTTATCTTTTTCATATACTTCAATATTCAATATTCAATATTCAATATTCAATCTTCTATATCCAATCTCCTACCATCCTGGATTCTGGGGGAATCCTTCGTAAAGATAAATATCCTTGTCGGGAAGAGGGAACCAGTAGTGCTTTGATTCAAAACGACGGGTAATCAACTCTTCCTTGTGGAAATTGCCTATGTGTGCATCCTTGGGATCGTGGCTCTTGAACCAGTCGGCTGTTTCCAAACGCTCGAACTCGTGAGAGTATTTCACCGTGTAAGGAGGTTCTGTCAAGAGAAGCCAACGCTGAAGGTCGCACCAGCGGAAGCCTTCGAAGGAAAGTTCCACAGCACGCTCGCGGCGTACCTCGTCAATGAAGTGCTCGCGGGTGTCACGGCAGTTAGCCACCACACGCTCCATTGGATAATCGGCAGTATTGACGCGGTCGCGGAGTGCGTTGATGGCATCGATGGCAGACAGTTGACAATAATCCCTGCGGTCAAGACCCTTTGCATCGGTTGCTATGGCAGCCATTGCCTCGGCATACATCAGATAGATGTCGGCAAGACGCATGTAGGGGAGATAACTTTGGAAGGCATGGTCATAGTCATACCACTTGTCGCCTTCGTTGCATTGGTGAGGAATCAGTTTCTGAATGAAATAGCCTGTGCTGCTGCCATCGGCCACGGAGCGCATGGCACCACCGGTGTAAAGGTCGCAATACTCCAGTTTCTTCTGGTCGGAGTTCAAGGCATCCGTACTGAGCACATAGTGGAAACCGTCGAAGATGATGTCGTGATAGAAGCGGGGGTCGCGGTCCTTGTAGGGATGCTCCGGGTCCCAACCTGAGGCTGGGTTCACAACATATTCACCATTCTTCACCAAATAGATGGGCTGCCCGTTGGCCATGCCGTATTGGTCGATGACGTTGGCCGTTGGGTGGTGGATGATCTTGTCATGAGCCACAAGGCCTGCAACCTTGGGGCCGAAAATCTTGGCACAGTTCCAGTTGGCTTTGTTGACACCGGGATATGCACCCCGGAAAATGGCCTCGGAGGAACCGGGATAGAGCCAACTTTGCCTATGTGTGTAGAAGATGTCGGAGTAGTTGGTCTCTGAATTATCATCCTTCGTGTGATTATAGAGGTCGGAATACTTATACTCTGCAAGTTTGTAAGAGACTTGCCCTTTCTTGACAAAGTCAAGGGCCTTGCCTAAAGCCTCAGCAGCCTTCTTACAGTAGTTGACGTCATAATCATATGTCTTGCCGTTGGAACTGGCGTTCAATACCTGAGCAACACCACCGGTCTTGGTTTTCTCAAACTCCTTCATGAGTGGGGAGCCTGCCCAAAGATAGCACTTGCCAAGATAGCAGAGAGCCATGAAACCATTGACACGTAAATCGTTCTTTCCTGAGGTCTGCATACCTGCCAATGTCTCGTCCCAGGCTGTCGGATCCAAAGGAAGAAGGTTGTACGCCATTTCAAAGTCTGCAGCACAGCGCTCTGCACATTCCTGG
This sequence comes from Prevotella sp., assembly GCA_017619375.1. Classification (GTDB taxonomy): domain Bacteria; phylum Bacteroidota; class Bacteroidia; order Bacteroidales; family Bacteroidaceae; genus Prevotella. The sequence goes on from JAFZSL010000029.1 coordinate 4,486, forward strand.
AAGGAAAGGCGGGGAAGTTCGGGTATCTCTGTGGCCTCATAAGCCTGGTCTATGTAGGGCAGGCCGCCGAAGTAACACATCAGTTCGAAATGCCACCAAGCACGGAAGAAATACATCTGTCCAAGCAACAGGTCACGCTCTTCGTCAGTGCCGACAAGGGACTTGATGTTCGCAATACCCATGTTGCACTTGCGGATGCAGTACCAAGAGTTGTTCCAAAGTGATTGTTGCCTGCCGTTGTAAGTACCACCCATAAGCCAGCATTGGGTGTTGCTCAACCAGTTGCGATAGTTGCCAAGGTCTACCTGATGGTCCATGTGCGCATAGCCTTCTGGATTGTGAACGGCGTCGTCGCCAAAATTCCAGGCCGTACAATAGTTGCAACTCTCCTTGTCCGGAATCAAGTTGTAGATTTCCTCGATATACCCTTGGAAGTTGCGGTAGTTCTTGAATGCCTCATCCTCTGCCACGATGGACTCTGGATCCTTGTCGAGCCAGTCGGTGCAAGAAGTAATGGAAGCACCGGCTATAAGCAACAGCGAACCACACAAAAGGGTTTTGATGTTATGTAGATATTTCATGTTATACGCAATTAAATGTATAGTTTGAATCCTATGTTATAACGTCTGACAGTGGGGTAAGCACCCTGTCCGCCACTAAAGTACGAACCGCTGCTGGTCATATTGCTCTCACGGTCATCGGGCATCTTTGTGATAAGTAAGAGGTTGTTGCCATTCAAGTAAATCTTCAAACTGGTGAAACCAAGTTTCTTGATCCAGCCCTTGGTCCATGTGTAAGCGATTTCCACATTCTTCAGTCGGAAATAGGAACCGTCGAAGAGGAATTGCGTACCGTTGTTGTAGGCAACCTGGGTGGTGAAGCGTGGTACAACGACTTCGCCATCACCGTCAACAGGATTCCACCACTTGCCGGTGTCATATACGGTGAGAAGTTGGTCGGGGAAAGAAGTGAGCGTTACGTCACGGGTGACGCCTGTTACGCCATACAACTGTGCAAACATGCTGAAACCCTTCCACTCCCAGCCGATTGTGGCATTGTAAGTGTGCTCTGGAGTTCCGGTATAGCCGAATGGGGCCTGGTCGTTGGTCTCGTCAACGACACCATCGCCATTGAAGTCAACGATGTAATGGTCGCCGATGAGCACTTGTTCATCACTCGTCTGACGCTCTGGCGTACTATAAAGTTCGTCGTAGGTCTTGATATAGCCGTTGTCTATGAATGACCAGACTTGTCCTTGAGAATATCCTTGAGCCTTGCGGTAATTGGGAATCAAGGCGGGGTCGTCCTTCAACTTGATGACGTTGTGCGCATATGTGTAGTTGGTGTTTGCCCAAAAACGCATACCGTTTCTCAACACCTTGTTGAAGCGAACCTCAATTTCAAAACCAGTGTTCTTGATCTTACCCTTGTTGATGTCCGGGGTCTTGTATGCACCATAGTACGAAGGTACGGATCGGTCGGATCCGTAAATGAAGATGTCATAACGGTCATCGCGGAACCAATCGAAACTACCTGCAAACATACCATTGAGGACGGCATAGTCGAAACCTATGTTCTTCTTCTGCACCGTTGCCCAACGGAGGTCTGGGTTGGCAATGCTGGCCTCCCTGTAACTGACAAAATTGCTTGAAGAACCATCAAGGTTCATATTGAAGCCATTACCGTTATTCAATACTTCCCAACTGGTGAGGTAAGCCCAGCGGTCACCTGCGCTGTCGTCACCGATTTCACCAATGGAGCCACGAATCTTGAACATCTCGACGATTCTCTTGTCAACAAGCCATTTCATGAATTTCTCTTCAGTAACCATCCAACCGACGGCTCCTGAGCAGAAGAATGCAAAGCGGTTGTCGGGAGAGAACTTCTGCGAACCATTGTAGGCTCCGTTGAATTCGGCGAAATATCTGTTCTTGAAGTCATAGGTGGTACGGAAGACCCAGTCCTCACGACGGAACTCAAGTTCGGAGTTTGCTGCATTGTTACGACGTTTCCAGTTGCCCATCAAGGTCACGTTATGTTGGCCGAGCTGACGTCCCCAGTAAAGTTGGAGTGACATTTCCGTTGCACGACTTGTTTGAGAGACATTACCTGCCTCATGCCACCAGTCGCGCTTTTCAAAGAAGTCGAAACCTGTTGAAGCGAAAATCTCATTCTCGAAAAGAAGTTGGCCGTCCTCGGGTAGGATGTATGCCGTATTGTTGACATGGCCGCCACCGGCAGCAGAAATACCACGGTTGCTCTCTCTGAATTGGTTGTCCCAAGAAATCGTACCGCGAGCAACAAGGCCCTTGGTGACGAAATCAAGATTCTGTTCGAGAGAGAAGTCGGTGAATATGCGTGTGTTGGTGTTCTGCTCAAAACCTGATGTTGCCACACTCATTGGAGAGTTCGCCATGTTGGATGCAGCCAATCTGGAGTAACCCCAGGCACCATTCGAGAATTGGACAGGGAAGACGTTTGGCGGCATGCGATAGGCACCAGCCCATTGTTGCGACTGGAAGAACTCGCCACTGTTACCATAATAATAGCGTGGGGTCTTTTGCTGGGCATTGGAACCTGCCAGGTTGACCTTGAACTGGGTGGTCTTCGTGATTTGGAAGTCCAGGTTCGAGCGGACATTCAAACGATTGTATGAGTAGCCACCTTCATACCCCTGACGGTTGTCCCAAATCCTGGTCATGTCACCTTCGTTCTGGAAGTCGAAGGCCACAAAATACTTGACGGCCTTTGTACCACCGGAAAGATTGAGGTTGGTGTTATAAGAAAAGGTGTAATTTTTGAACATTTCCTCCTGCCAGTCAACATTGGGATAACGTTCAGCCTGACTATAGTCGCCGAGGTAGTTGCCATCGACATCATAGTTCGGCCTTACCGTATAGTCCTGGTTGCGGAAATTGTTGATGAAGGTCTGAGGACGATAGTATGCCCATGAACCTGCACCGCCCAAGGCGAGCTCGTGCTCGATAGCCTCGTTGCGGAGCATGTAGCCATCGTAGGAGTCATACTTGCGTGGGAGTTTCGAGACGGCCTTCAAGGTGGCGTTGAAGCCTACATCAATCCTTGCCTTGCCTTCCTGCCCGCGCTTCGTAGTGATAAGGATGACGCCGTTGGCACCTTCCACACCGTAAACGGCGGTGGCAGAGGCATCTTTCAACACAGAGATGGTTGCCACAGATGTGATGTCAACGGACTGAATCTCACGCTTCACACCATCGACGAGGATAAGAGGTTGGGCATCTTGGTTCCAAGCTGCTGCACCACGAATGTAAATTCGGGGGTCCTCTTCACCAGGCTGACCTGTAGAAGCAATCGTGGCGATACCGGGGAGGTTACCCGTGAGGGCCGCACCGACACTACCGATACCTGCAGCGCGTTCAAGGACTTCACCTGTGGTCTGGGTGATGGCACCCACCACAGATGCTTTTTTCTGTTGGCCGTAACCTACCACAACCACTTCTTCCAATGTGGCGTCTTCAGAGAGCGATACACTGATGTCGCGCTGTTTGCCAACCTTCACTTCCTTAGTTGTCATACCGACATAAGAAATCACAAGCACTGAATTCTCCGATGGCACCGACAATTGGAAATGCCCGTCGATATCAGTAACCGTTCCCAGGGATGCTTGTCCTTTCACTATCACAGTGGCACCAATCAATGGCTCCAAGGTGTTGTCCGTGACTGTACCCCTTACCGTAATACCGTTCTGGGCATAAAGCATAGAGTTGAATGCGAACAGCATCAGAAGCATGGGAATGGTCTGTCTAATCAGTCGCTTTAGAATCTTCGATTTTGACAGATTTTCATTCATAAGTTTATGTTAGTTAGTTAATTAAATATTTTAATATTTCGGTTTGCATTTAATTGGCGTTGCAAAGTTAATAAATTATATTATATTTTCTTATAAGGGATTGTTACATTATTTTTATAAAATGTTACAAAGTTTAAAAGTTTTTTATTTTTGATAAAAATGTTAAATGGTTGATTTTCAAAGTGATTGATGTTTTTCTGGCTCCTTTGTATCCATAAAATAGATATATGCCCATTTGTCTTTTCCTCTTTTCCTTGCTTTATGAGGGCATATCCATAGTTTGAACGGGAAAATTACAGCTTGAAGGTCACTGGCAGATGGTATCTCACTTTCACGGGCTTGCCGGAAGCTTTTTCCTTGGCTGGATTCCAGGCGGGCATCTGGCGAATCACACGCAGCGCCTCACGGTCGAGCAGCGGATGGGAAGAGTGTTCTATACGCGATTCGGAAATGGCTCCATCGACATCGACGATGAATCCTACCAACACACGCCCCTGGATGCTGTTCTTCTCCGCTTCCTTGGGATATTTGATGTTGTCGCTGAGGAACTGCGACAAGGCTGCCTGGCCACCGGGGTAGGTGGGTGGGTCTATGAAGTCGGGGATGTCGGAGTTCTCTCCATAGATGCCATCAACGGGTTTGTCGACGACGGCAGCATTGATGATGGTGGTGTCGGCCTGTTCGTGTGCTGTGTTGCCATCGGCCTCTATGGCAACAGGGGAGGCAGAGGCCTGACTTGCGACTTGTTCCACAGGGATGGACGTATTGGGAAGAGTTCCACTCAAGGTGTTCGATGTCTTGCACCCCGTGATGGCAGTCAGACTCATGCTCACACCCAACATTACGACAAGCTTGCACGTCTTCTTTTCTCTTTCCATAATGCTTGATCCGTTTTGTTCCTTGAAAATTGTTTGTAAAAAAATCTGCTATACGTTGACCCTATAACTGACCATGTTGGATTCTTCATTTTTCCAAATGGTGCAAATCTAAGTCAATCAAGATTTCTTCAGATTCGGCAAAGTTAGCAATAAAAAAGGAAACGACCGCTTTTGTGTGGAGATATTTCTTTTTTGAGTCCATCATAATGTTTCCAAATAGAAGTGTAACCTTTTTGCGTCTAAGAACATCCTGAATTCCTTAACAAAAGTTAAACTTATCGTTTTTCGATAATATTTTATCGTTTTCATTTGGCAGATATTTGGGATAATACTACTTTTGCATATCGAAAATCGATAAATAAACAAAACAAAACGATAAAATGAATATGATAACATCCTTTCTATACCGTAAGGTAGTGAAAAATCCAATACCGATGATTCTTTTGGTGGCATTGGCAAGTGTGATGGCTTTCTTAATTGCTAATGATATCAAAAAAATGCAAGCGGCCACTACAGGCTACGACTATTGTTTAAACCTAAGCTATCTGGTAGGAAATATCAGCATCACTTATTTCATAGGCATTTTCCTTTTGATCATATACCTAATTTATAATAATAGGCAAAACTCTAAATGGACAAAACGACTGTTTTATGTGCTTGGAGTGTCGAGCTTCGTCTTTTTCGTCGTGGCAGGACAGGTGTTTGATTATGTGTTTCATCACGTTGAGAACAACTATATGGAGAAACTGCCATCTTTGGCTCGTAATGTCTTCACCGGACCTGTGTATTGGATCATCATTGCATATTTTTTCATCCCCAGGATGTTGAAGAACGATTGGAAGACGAAAGTTGAGCATGAGGTGACCAAATGAAAGAGGGGGAATGGATAATACCACAAGATTGTCTTCTATTAGGGTGAAGCAATATAACAGAAATAACAACTGAAAGAAATCAAAGAATATGAAAAAGAAATTGAATGTTTTTTGCATCTTGATGCTTGTGCTTATGGCTACGAACATCATCATCGGCCTTGTCTTCAACTTCAGCGAAAGCGCTCAGGCGTTCCAGCAGGGGTGGGACGAAGGCAGAAAGGGGAGGGCAATGGATGGCCTTGACTCTCTCAGTAGCATTGTGATGGCGCTGTTGGCGCTCGCTTGCATCTTCCTACTGATACGTTCGTTCATAGCCCTTGTACGATTCATCCTTAACGTCAATCGCGACAAAGTGTTTGTCTGGGAGAACATACCTTTGTTGCGCTGGACGGGTTGGGGCATATTGATTCCAACAGTGGTATTCTCTACCTACGACCTGCTGGCACATGTTCCCGCAGACAAAATCTACAATGAGTCGATGGATGATATTATCTTCGGCCTTTTCTGCCTGATTGTGGCTGAGGTGTTCGCTATAGGATTGAAATTGAAGGAGGAACAGGATTTAACCATTTAGAAGCCTATGGGAAAGATTATTGTCAACCTCGATGTCATGATGGCCAAACGTAAGATATCGCTCGGAGAATTGTCTGAACGTGTGGGACTGACACAGGCCAACCTGTCAATCCTGAAGACGGGAAAGGCAAAGGCCGTGAGGTTCACCACGCTTGAAGCCATCTGTCGCGAACTGGGCTGTCAGCCTGGCGATATATTAGAGTACAGTGAAGATTGAAACGTTGTCATTCAAGGATAATAAATATTCATGCAACAGAAGATGGAAGAAATCAAAGTATGTCAATCATTTTGGCCTTGCCATTTGATTTGATAGTAAACCCCGACCTATATGAAACGAATTTTTATACTGTTCATTGTTTTGTTGTTGTCTACCATGTCACTTCGTGCGGCAGACATCGTTTGGTTTGACGGCCAACATCCCGTGACCTATCAGGTCGTCGGACATGTAGACCCTGTGGTGAATATGGCCATCCAGATGTTTTGTGATGACATGCGGCAGGTGACAGGAATGTGGGCGGTGCCTGATCGACAGGCTGCCATCCGTATCGTGCAAGGCAATGGTAACGATGACGGGTTCCGCTTGAGTGTCAACAAGCATGGACAAATCATGGTGGAGGGACACAATGGGCGGGGTACTGCCTATGGCATCTTGGAATTGAGCCGTATGGCTGGCGTTTCTCCATGGGTGTGGTGGGGAGACGTAGTGCCTGAACGTCGAAACCGATTGACCATCGACAGTGGTTTCATCATGGAACATACGCCAAGTGTGGCCTATCGTGGCATATTCATCAATGATGAGGATTGGAGCCTGCGCAATTGGGCGTGGAAAAACTATGAGCCGACGGAAGATTTTGGAACCATGGGCCCCAAGACCTACAAGGCCATCTTCCAACTATTGTTGCGTTTGCGTGCCAACACCATCTGGCCGGCCATGCATCCGGGGACGCCGGGATTCTTCACTGTCAAGGGAAACAAGGAGATGGCCGACTCGTGCGGCATTGTCATTGGAACCAGTCATTGCGAACCGCTCCTGAGAAACAACGTGGATGAGTGGGACGTGAAGAAACGGGGCCCCTACAATTACGTCACCAACCGCGAACAGGTGCGGAACTATTGGGCGGAGCGACTGCGGCAGGTAAAGGGCAGTGAGGAACTGTTCACCCTGGGCATGCGGGGCATACACGATGGTTCGATGGAGGGCGTGAACACTAAGGAAGAGAAACTGGCGGGGTTGCAGCAGGTCGTGGATGACCAACGGGAACTCATCCGTCAGCATTATGACAAGCATGTGGAGCGGGTGCCCCAGGTGTTCATACCTTACAAGGAGGTGTTGGAAATCATGGAAAGCGGACTCCGCGTGCCCGATGACGTGACGCTGATGTGGTGTGACGACAATTATGGTTACATGACCAGGCTATCGGATGCCGAACAGCAAAAACGAAGCGGAGGCGGCGGTGTCTATTACCACCTCAGTTATTGGGGGCGCCCTCACGATTATCTTTGGCTCACCACCACACAGCCCGGCCTCATATACAATGAGATGAAGGCTGCCTACGACCACAACTGCCGCAAGGTGTGGATTGTCAACGTGCATGACGTGAAGGTGGCCGCCTATGACCTGGAATTGGTCATGGATATGGCGTGGGATATTGAACAAGTCGGTCCGTCAACGTTGAACCGACATTTGGAAAGATGGCTATGCACGCAGTTTGGCGAAGAGGCTGGCAAACGACTCTTCCCTGCCATGCAGGGCTATTATCGCCTTTGTGGCATTCGCAAGCCGGAGTTCATGGGGTGGACCCAGGTTGAACTGGCCGACCGAAAGGCTTATCCGAATGGTCGCTCCCAGGTCGTCGATACGGAATTCTCAATGAAGGAATTTGATTGTGAACTCAAGCAATACCTTTGCGATTATGATCATGTGTGCTTGGTCGTAAAGGAAGTAGAGGCTCTTGTCCGGCCGGAATTGAAGGATGCCTTCTTCGCCGCTGTCAAATATCCCGTCTATGCAGCACGTGCCATGGCTGTGAAAATGCTTGAGGCCCAGAACGCACGCTCAATGTACATGGGGCAGACTGGCAAGTCGGCCGAGGGGCGCTACAATAACATGATGCTGGCCTCGGCTCGTGCCATACAGGCTTACCGTGAAATCCAACAGCTTACGACATTCTATAATGACAGTCTTGCCGGTGGAAAGTGGAAGGGACTCATGAACATGATGCCGCGCGACCTGAATGTGTTCAATCCACCTATCGTGCCATACCTACCTCCCGCAGACTATCAGCCGGGTTACGGTTCCTACCTTGCACATCCGGTGTTTCCCGAGGATGCTGTCGCCCGCAATGCCTGTCGGTATCATTCTGCGACGGAGGGCGTGAAGGTCATCCAGATGTTGGGGCATTCAATGAACGCTGTCGCCATTCCCAAGGGGGGAGAGGTGACTTATGAGTTCAATAGGGAGCAGGAGGGAGATGCTGTTCTGTACACGGCAATGATACCCACGCAACCCAACGATAGGGGAGACTTGCGCTATCAGGTGACTCTCGACGACCATGAGCCTGTCGTCATCTCGCTGAAGGAAAAATACCGTTCTGAAGGTTGGAAGCAGAACGTGCTGCGTGGCCAGGCGTTGAAGGCTACACAGGTGAAAGTGAGGAAAGGCAACCATACGCTCCGCATCAAGGCCCTGGACGACCACATCATCTTCGACCAGTGGATGCTGGATTTCAAGCCGGGACGCAAGTTCTATGTCATTCCCGTCACCATAAAAATAGATGACCTTCATGAATAGCCCATTGAAACAAGTACCATAATTATGAAATGTTGAAAAAGATAATGTTAAATCCATGTTAAAATACCTCGTTCCTCTTGACTCGTCCCTTAGGGCATGCATTAATTTTGCACTCGCTTAGCAATAACATCGCGCGATTATGAGTTATAAAACGAAATTGAAAATCGGAGAGTTCTCACGGTTGATGCAGGTTACAGTAAAAACCTTGCGTCACTATGAACAGAAGGGATTGCTGTTACCTGACGAAGTGGACGAGTGGACTGGATACCGTTACTATAGCATCGACCAGATGCAGAAGTTGCAAACCATCCGCGACCTGCAACGACTCGGTTTCTCATTGGATGAAATAAAGGATTTGTTCGAGGACAACTCACATGTTCCAAGCATCCGGCAACTGACTGAGAAAATCAAGGAAACGGAAACGCAACTGAAAAAACTGATTGCCCGTCGCAACCGACTGCTCAACTGGAGGAACGCTCGCAAAGAAATGAAAACAATGGAAAAATTCAGCATTCAGTCTCTGCCAGAAATCATTGTGGCAAGTCATCGTGAAGTCATCCCTGATTTCGCCGCCATCGGTCCCATGTGTGTCAATATGATTGGTCCTGAGATGCAACGCCTCGGCTGCAAGTGCCCACCTCCGGGCTACTGCTTCACCATTGAGCATAACAAGGAATACACCCCTACAGACATCGACCTCGAGTATTGCGAACAGGTGGAGGAAATGGGTGAAGACAGCGCCATCATCCAGTTCAAGCGTCTGCCAGCAGTCCCCAAGGCGCTATGTATGAAACACTACGGACCATATGAACGCTTTTACGAGTCCTTCACAGAAGCTTTCCGCTATATCGAAGAGCAAGGCTATAAAGTCATCGGCCAGCACCGCACCTGTTATATCGACGGTGTCTGGAACCAGGAAGATCCTGAGAAATGGCTTTCTATCATTCAGATTCCGATAGAATAAATGATTGACAATGAGATTAGAACCAGCGACACGAAAGACAAACAGTAATAGATTTGGAATTACAATAACGCTATGGATACAATAAAAAACAACCCACTGATGATTGCCGCTTGTGGCCTATATTGTGGAGCATGCAGAAAATTCTTGAACGGGAAATGCCCTGGATGCAAGGAGAACGAGAAGGCTTCATGGTGCAAGATACGCAAGTGCTGTCAGGAAAAAGGCATCCATACTTGTGCTGAATGTGAAAAAGACGTGAAGGAATGCAAGATTCACAACAACTTTGTCGGAAAACTGTTTGCCTTCTTGTTCAACAGCGACAGGGCTGCCTGCATCCATTATATACGTGAATACGGCGAGGACTCCTTCGCCAAAAAGATGACAGAAGACAAACAAATGACGATGAAGAAGAGATGAACTTCCTTCGGAGTTCTTCTTGAAGACCATGTGCTTCTACAGCGGTACTTCGAAATCATTTATCAGTTGAAGGAAAAGTTATGAACATACCTAAAAGGGAAAGATTCGAAATGTTGGACCAGTTCTTGCAGAAAGGTTCGCATACCACTTCGCAACTCCACCAATTGGTCAACAAGGAATTGGAAGACCTGGGGATGGAGAAGGTCACGTTGCGGGCCATTCAGAAAGACTTGAAGGAAATGGCCGAGAGATACAAGGCTCCCATCAATTTCATGGGAAGATTTCGGTATTATACGGAAGATTACACTTTGTTCCCGGAGAACATGTCCGAGAAAGAACATGAACTTATTGCTGAAGTGCTGAGAACTTTGGGGATGTTTGACGGACTCAAGGATTTCGAGTGGATACAAAAATACATGATCGGTCTCGATGCCGATAGAAGACCGCCGATTCTCAGCTTTTCGTCAACTGCGGAGTTGAAGGGGACCCAATGGCTTCCGCGACTTTTCGATGTCATTGTGAATAGGCAGGTCATCAAACTGACCTACAAGCCATTTAATGGAAAAATCAAAGAACATGTCCTTCATCCATATTTATTGAAAGAATATAATAATAGATGGTTCTTGATAGGTGCCATCGACGGCAACGATTTTATCATTACTTTTGCCATTGACCGTATCAAGGATTTTCGCATCATGGATAAAATTGCTTATCGTGATTATGCCGATGGCGACATCAATGATAGGTTCACCGACCTCATTGGGGTGACGCTTCGTAAGGATGCCAAATTGGAACATATCATCATCTGGGTCGATGATGTCACTTTCAACTATGTGAATACAAAACACATCACCAGATTCCAAACCAATTTGATAGGTCAAAAGGAAAAGGATTTACGAGCCATGTATCCACAATTGGAGGGAGGGCGTTTTATCGATTTGTACACTTATGTTTGTGAGTTGAATGGCGAGCCGGATGACAAATACAAGAACTATGAGTTGGTTCGTGAGTTGAGTTCTTACGCTGGAGGTCTTTTAGTGTTGACTCCCAAATACCTCCAAAACCAGATCTTCGAGAAAATTGCTGCCCACAAAGATAGATATTCCTTGATACGGACATGAAAAACCGCAACAATGTAGCGTATAAAGGAGACGGAGAGAATCTCGTCTCCACAAGTTAGCATACTGAGTGCCGTGATCAAAAGGCCCGTGCTCATATCCCCGCAGGGGGGCACCACCACTCCGATGATTCGTGGTGCCTCCTTCCTCAGACTTTGTACTCCTGAATCAAACAGACATATGTCTCTTTAACTCCCCTTTAACTCCTCTTTAACTCCCCTTTAACTCCTCTTTAACTCCATCTCCCCTCCGAGCGGGCACTTGCAACCGAAAATCGTTCCCCTTTAGCTGAAAAAAATCAAAAAAACGTAGTTTTTATTGTTTGGATGGATTTTTATACTTAATTTTGTGGGAGAACGTAAAAAGATAACTCAATGAACATCGAGGAAGTGCGTGAATATGCCTTAACACTGAAAGGAACCACGGAGGACATGCCGTATGGCTCCGATTGGTTGGCCTTCCGTATAGGAGGGAAGATATTCTTGCATATATGGCTCGAATCACCCGAACCCGTCTGCGCCGTCAAACTGCTGCCACAAATGGGACAACAACTGAGAGAGCGGTATGAGGGAGTGCGTCCTGCCTATCACCTGAACAAGGCTCATTGGAACGACATCTATTTGGAAATGATGGATGACACCCTTGTCAGGCAGTGGATTCGTGACTCATACAAGTTGGTGCTGTCCGGACTGCCAAAACGGTTGAGGGAGGAGTTCGAATGACACAATGGTAACTCATACAATCCGTCTTGTTGACTACAACCTTGTTTCAAACCCTCCATGCGCACTGTAGTGCCGGGTCTTGTGCCCGTCTGAATTGTTATTCTATTACTCCCAATCGGTCGTGGGTCTTCGACAAATCTATAGAATACGTGATGACAACTATATTATCGGGCTGGCAAGTTGACATACTCCCCTTTAACTCCCCTTTAACAGAAGGCTATGTCTAACCATTTTTTTTTTTTTTGCGAACATGACGTTCGCGAAAACCCTCTATCTTTGCACTATGAAAAACCCAATATATGAAGTCTTATGAATAATCATGTTGACAATAAAAAAGAGGAGTTTTGCCGACGTTTGCGTTTGACAAATCGGGACGGTGTAGAGCAAATCATCACGTTTTTGGATGACCTTGGCTTTTTTACGGCACCGGCGAGCACCCGCTTTCACCTCAACCATGAGGGTGGCCTTGTGGAACATTCTTTAAATGTATGTGATGTGGCCTTGGACATTCGTGAGGCGATAGTGAAGAGAAATGACGACTTGGAAGACAGGCTTCATGTCGACAGTGTTGTAATTGCCGCACTGCTCCATGATGTCTGCAAGGCTGACATCTATCGTCCTTTATCTCGTCGATTCGAGAAAGTGGCCAATGTATTCGGTTTGGGGAACAAGATTCCACCATATCGTGTGGATTATGGAGACCACCCGTTCGGGCATGGTGAGAAGTCGGTCATCTTATTGCTCAAAAATGGTTTGGAAATGACCGATGACGAGATGCTGGCCATCCGTTGGCATATGAGTGCTTGGAATCTGCCTTTCCAAGCTTCGGAAATCTTGGGTAATTTCAACAAGGCGAAAGCAATCAGTCCTCTCGTCACGCTGATACAGTCTGCTGATGAGTTGGCTTCACAGATTATGGAAAGATGATTGGCCATTTATCACAAACCTTAGGAAAAATGAAAGAAAACCAGATTAACATGCATTGGCCCAAAATGGAATTCCCTGCAGGATTCGAGGATGCTGAATCCTATCTCAGGCACCTCGTTGAGGAAGGGGCCAAGAGAAGGTACGGCGACATTGATTCGTTGGTGGCGGCAAGGGTGGATGAAGAATTGTGTCGCTTTAAAGGCTTTGAACCCTATTTCCTGGTCCTTCACGACCTTGTGGAGTTTTGCAAAGGCAAAAATATCTTTGTTTCTGTGCTCTTCCGGAGTGCCACATGTTCCATTGTCAACTATTGCTTGGGGATAACGACGGTCGACCCTATTCTAAATGGACTGTCATTTGAACTATTCTTCTTGAATACAGACAAGGATTCACCTTATTTTAGATTGATGGTGAACATGGATGACCTTGGATTAGTCATTTATCACTTGGAAAAGAAATATGGCTTTGGCTGTGTGTCGAAAGTGTATGATGGCTACAAGGATTACAAAACGTATTATGGCGATTTCATCCGCGTACCTTCGGTCGATTCTTCTTGCATCTTTTTTTTCGACAAGCCGTTTCAAGAAGCCGTGGGGGCCATCTCGGTAGAAGGGGGATTTTTTTATCCCGAGGAGGAAATTCCCAAGTATTCCAAAGAGATATTGGATGAATTGGGGTATATGCATATTGACTTTTGCCTTTATTATGACTCGGATGATATTATTGATGACCTTAGTTGTTGAGGTGAAACAAAAAGTGTGAATTGTAAATAAATATGCTAAACAAACAACATGATAAATTGAAACGAATATGGAATCAAGAATTTCGTTAATTGTAAAGCTTGCACTTGCTGCATTGCTGATGCTATGCCTGGCAGACATGCCTTATGGCTTTTATCAATTAGTCAGGTTTATAGCCATGGTGTCTTTCGCCTATTTTTCCTACGAGTTTTTCAAGGACGAGAAGGACAAACTGGGATTTGCTTTTGCTGCATTGGCATTGTTGTTCCAGCCTTTTTTCAAGATTACGTTAGGACGGACCATTTGGAACGTTCTTGACGTGGTGGTTGCCATAGGATTGGCTTGGCTGGCCATCATGGCTTTTAGGAAAAAGAACGAATGAACACTTAGACCTAACGGGGTTTGCAATAGAAAAATCTGGCGTATGGAAACCATGCACCAGATTTTTAATCATTAGAAAGTGACGTCGCCTAAGTCGATGAAGTGAGATGGAGCTTACTTGGTGCCTCCTCCAAGGGCGATGTATAAGGCGATGACGGCCTGAGCACCATTGTACATGTTCATCGCTTCACTGAGCTGGGCGTTGAGCAGGCTTTCCTGAGCGGTAAGCACTTCCAGATAGTTGGATTTGCCGTTGTCCATCAGTTCGTGGGTTCCCATATAAGCTTCGCGCAGCACCTCCACTTGCCTATGGTAGTAGGCATGTTTCTCACGCGCTGCCTGACAGTCTGCCAAAGCTTCGTTCACTTGGTTGCCGGCATCAATGACAGTCTGCACGTACTTGTGTTGCAGGTCTTCCTCCGTGAGTTGGGCAATCCTATGGTTGGCCTTGATGGTGCCGCGGGCAAAGATGGGCTGTGTGAGTTGGGCCACGGCGTTGAGCAATATCTTGCCGGGATTCACTGTGCCTTCCCTATTGGTCCATCCGACAACACCTTGTAATGTGACGTTTGGGAAGAATGCCGCGCGGGCTGCCTTGGTGTTATAGAATGCTTCCTCCATGGCGAAATTGGCCATGCGGATGTCGGGGCGCTTTTGAAGCACCTCGGCAGGAACACCAATCTTGATGAACTTCGTGTCAAACATCCTTTGTCCTGTTGTGGAGTCGGAACTTTCAGTAAGGGCGGCACTGCCCCATTGACTGCGTTCTATGTGTTGAGGCGTTTCTGCCAGCAGACGGCAGAGGGCGTTCTCCACACTGCGTATGTTGCGACGGATATCGACAATCTGGGTCTTCACATTAAGGTAAGAGGACTCCATTTGGTTGACGGCGGTGGAATATACCTTTCCATTTTCCCATAATATCTTCTCTGTCTCCAATGAGGCGTTCCAAAGACTGTCGGTGGCTGTCAGGATTACCAACTGGCGGTCGAGGAGTTGCAACATATAATACTGTTGGGCAACGGCGGAGACGAGATTGGATCGGACGGATTCCTCTCGCATCTGGGCCTGCAGCATCACGGCATTGGCAGCACGCTTCTTGTTGGTGATGGAGCCAAACAAGTCGGCGTCCCAACTGACTTGAAGCGGCATGTTATAGGCTTTGCTGACGGGACCGAAGTCGAAACTTGACAATGAACCAGACGGCGAGAAGTAGAGCGATGGCAGGTAGCCCATCTTGGCGGCTTTCAATGACTCCAAGCTCTTTTCCACGGCAATGCAGGCGGAATTCAAGTCGGTGTTGTTGGCCAGCACTTGGTCGATGAGCTTTTGCAGCAATGGATCGGTGAAGAAGTCACGCCATGAGATGTCTGCCAAAGAGCCGTTGGTAGGATAATCTTCTAAATCATCACTTGTGCCGTATGCATTGGCTGTAACCTTTGCTTGTGACTCATACTCGCCATGCAAAACTTTCGCTTCTTTATACAAACCGCAGCCCGTGAGCAAGATGCTCACGGTGGCTGCAGCCATCATTATTTTTGAAACGTTCTTCATCATTGGTTATGATTATAGAATTATCAATCTCCAATCTTAAATCTTAAATCTTAAATCTCCAATTTCCAATCTTAAATCTTCAATTGAATCTCATTCCTCCCAAAGGCGGTTGGCATGATTGGACAGGAGGTCATCTAAATCGTCAACATCATCATCGTCGTCTTTGTTATAGACGGGCAGAAAACTATCTTGCATCAAGGCTTCACTGCCAATGAGTTCATGTAATGTCGTTTCGGGAATCAAATATGTTTTTTTCATTGTTTTCTCCAAATTTACAATTGTCAAATAGCTTCGTTGAATGCTCTTTGGCTCGGCAGAATAAGAAAGCTTGTCCTGCCGAGCTTGTCCGAACAGTTACTTGATGATCACCTTGTGTCCGTTCACAATATAAATGCCCTTCGTCAACGTCTTCACGCGGCGGCCTTGCAGGTCGTAACATGGAGCGTCATTCAACTCAGAACGGTCAATTTCCTTGATGGCATCGGACTGATTGTCATTTTCGAAGAACGAGTAGAATTCATTGGCACTTGCCTGGGTGGCATCCACAGGCAGATAGACGCGACCTTTGCCAAGCTCACCACCTGTCCACTTGTAGAAGCCAACACCCTTGCTCTTGTCGGCCAGCACATAGACCGAAGTGTTGCCTTTTTCGCCAGCGGTCTTTCTGGTGCTCACCAAAAGCATGTTCTTCTGATACGAATCTTCAGATTGCTCAGAAGTCAGCATGTCCGATAGCTCTTCTGATTCCTCATCAGTCAACAAGGTCAAGGTGTAGCTATCTGCAGGGGAGGTGCTGTGGAGCAGGTAGGGCTCACCGCCTTTTAGTTTCCTGTATTCTATGTTTTTCAGAATGGCCTTGCTCACATTCTCGCCTTGGCCTTGAACTACTCTGACTATCACGTATGCATCAACGTTATCGGGAATCGCCACATCTTTGTAGGTGACGATGGTCTTCCACTCTGTTTCACCAATCGAGATGTTGAATGTTTCATCAGGTACGAAACGATAGATGCATGGCATGAAGGCTTTCTCACCATCAATATCGGCTGGTTTCTTGGTGTTGAACGAAGCCATGAACATGTCGAAGGAACCCATGTCGAAGGTGCTTGTGCCAGTGCCACCTTCATCACCGCCTTCATCGCCACCTTCATTTCCACCGAACATATTCATCATGGATCCCATGTCGAATGAACTGGTGAGTACGATGGTGTTCTTCTTGCCTTCCGTCTTTGTATAACCGATGGTGGCAATGCCGTTTTCTATGGCGATGGTGGCTTTGCAACTGTCGGCGGTCACAGCCTCCTTGGTGCCTACCTTCAGACCTGAACTTGGCATGAACATTTCCATCATCTCATCGAAGTTGAAACCAGAGCCTTGAGATTCTTCGGGGTCTTGCGTTTCTTCCTTGGTATCGGAGGCATAGAGGTAGAGCTTCTCGCCATTTTCGTCTTCGCCTACATTAAGATACCAGGAAGAACCATCCTCCGCCTTTTCGAGAACAACTTCCAGTGTGCCTTTAGGAACATCTTCACACGGAATCTTTTCCTTTGTATCGTCTCCTTCTTCAAATTCATATTTGCTGCCGCTCTTGCCGCCACCCATCATGGAGTTGTTTTCGCCCATGATGTAGTCGGTTGCCTTGTCGTCCTTGACTCTCGTGCCGAGAAGTAGCAGACGGGTACCGTCTTTCAAATCACTGGTGTTCGTTGTCAGTACATAATCACCATCGTAATAACCAGCCGGGTCGAGGTCTCTCGTCTTCACGGTCAGCTTGAACTTGCGCTTCATGGTGTAGGACTTCTCCTCGACTTTTGGATCTGCGTTGTCGTCAGCTTCCTGCAAAATCACTTTCACCTTGACAGTGATTTTGGCTGTTCCTTCCTGGACACCGATAATCTTCTTAGTGTCTTCGTCCCACTTGGCAATCTCCTCGTCGGATGACTTGTATGTGGGAGCCTCCACCCGCATATCGTTGGTAATCTTTTGCTCACTATTATAAATAAGATTAAACTCATTATCTATATGATAAAGGTCATTGCCATCCAATGGATTATTGGACACACTGCCATCCAATGTCTTGTTGACATATATCTCTTTGTCCTCGACAAGCAATGTCGGGTCATAAATAGCCAGATAATTCATCTCATCAACCTTCCCCGACTTTTTCGGTTCATCACTGCTTCCACCCATCAGACTGGAGAACATGCTTGTATCTTCGCTATAGACCAGTGGGCCGCAAACTACCACGCAATCGCCTGGACTCAAGTTCGGGTTTCCATCATATTCCACAGCACAGCCATTATTGCTTGTCATTACGCCACGACCGTTGACAACCTTCAACTGATTGTCTTTCGTGCCATCATCAGAGATATAATAGGTCACACCTTCGGAGGAGCCAAAGAAGGAAGACATGTCGATGCCCATGGAAGACATATCGAAGCCCATGTCGCCCATGGAATCCATGTCGAAGTCCATGTCATCCATCATATCGTCAAAATCCATGCCGCCGCTGCCGCTGCCACCCATCATATCGCCCAAATCCATGTCGCCGAACATGGCAAGCATACCGGAGTTCACCTTGCTCACCTTGCCCTTGATGTAGTAGTTGACACCTTCTTCCCAAGTAAGATATACAGTTCCGTCATGTTCAACCTTTCCTGTCTCTGCCAAATCCTTGGCTTCAGCAACAGTTAAAGGAAGATTGATAGTGCCCAGATCTTCCGTTCCACTATTATCGACCATCACCTTACATTTGGCAGAAGCCTTGTCATGATACAGGTTCTCATCCACGGAAGCGGTGATTACCGTAGTGCCACGCTTTTTCAGTTCCAACATGCCTTGTTCGTTGATTGTTGCTACAGCCTCATTACTGCTCGACCATTGAATTTCCGATTTTTCTGCTCCTGTGATTGTGACATTTTTCATGAAATCCATTATGGACATGGCATAATTTTCATTCAAATCATAGTTGTAGTATTCGGCTAACTCAATATTAACCACTTTCTGTTCATTCTCAACCTTCTTGAAGAACGCAAAGCGGGTGTTTTTCACCTTGTCATCGGGCTTACCGTCTTTAAGTTCCTTTAGTTTCCAGCTGTTGCTGAACATACTTTCTTCTACACCAGCGAGATAGTCTTTTTCGCCGGTAGTGATTTTAAGGTACCAAACATCATCAATGGAACTCATGGTAAAATCCCTATCCTTGTCTGAATCATCGCCCACTTTCAAACCCTTGCTGTCGGCATAGAGATAGTCATTGCCGTCTGTTGTCATAAACTGAAATATAGGGCCAGTCGTATTTCCGTCGGAAGGGATTTTGAAAGTCCACTGAACTTTCTCTGCAACATCGCCTAAAATACGGTCCTTGTCATCGTTCAGTTTCATGGCTACGGCATCGGGATCTTTGTCAGCCTTGTCGTTCGACATGGCTGACTCCGTATTCAAATCAACAACGACAACCACTTCGCCTTCCATAGGAAGGAGATCATTTGGCACCTTCTTCCATTTCACGTAGTTTTTGACCACTTTCTTGTAGAAGGTGAAATCGGCATCAGTGTTTCCACTGTTTAAAGATTCAAATACAGCCTTATCCGCTTTCCATTTGATACAATATACTCCTGCTGTTCCGCTGTAGTCTATACCCAACAACCCATTATTGTAAGTAAAATCAGATCTCGTACCTTGACCAACAATAAGATCAAAGTTACTTTTAACAGAGAGGGGGGCGTTTCCTTTTTTAAAAGTAACTGTACCGTCATTGTTTTTAGTCAATGTCCATTGGATGTTTGATAAGTCTCCATCAGCAATATTACCATCACTGATTGTGACAGGAACACCTTTAAAAGAACTGTCATCATTTGGAAGAGCAAAATTCTTGCCCTTGTCAACAAGGAGCACAACATCGCCTGACTGCAAATTAGAAAGGCTTATAGGTGCCCATTCATAATCATAGTCTTCTGCATGGGCGCTCAACACTCCTGCTAATAGTGTACATAACAGGAAGATTGATTTTAAAAAAATTGTTTTTTTCATATACGTATTTTTTTATCTTGTTTCTTCTGGTTTTATTTCTGCAATTGCAACTTCGTCTGCCGTGGTAACTTCCACTTGACCTCCTTGGAACTTCTCGTGCAGTCTCTGGAACACGATGAAGAAGGCGGGGACCACAAAGAGCAGGGCGAGTGTACCCACAGCCATGCCGGCAGTGACACCGAGTGCGAGCACGCGGTTGCCGTTGGCTCCCGCACCTCCGGCGATGATAAGCGGTATCATGCCCGCAATCATCGTGACGACAGTCATCAGGATGGGGCGCAAACGCTCTTCGCAAGCGGCGAAGGCCGCATCACGGATGGTCATGCCTTGAGCACGGCGCTCTGAAGCGAACTCTGTAATGAGAATTGCCGTCTTTGCCAACAGACCGATCAACATGATGACACCCGTCTGCAGATAGATGTTGTTCTCCATACCAGGCAACTTGACCAGTGAGACGAGCCAGATGGCACCAAACGAACCCATTAGTCCGAACGGCACGCTCAACAGCACGGCCCACGGCGTGAACCATGAGTTGTAGAGTGAAGCGAGGATGAGGTAGATCAGGATGACGCAGATGACATAGATGAGGGCGGTGGCGTTGGAGCCTGATGCTTCCTCCACCTCACGCGACATGCCACCGTACTCGTAGCCATAGCCATTGGGCATCGTCTCCTTGAATACCTCGGCAATGGCCTTGTGGGCATCGCCCTCAGAATATCCGCTGGCGGTCATCACACCACAGGTGATGCTCTGGAAAAGGTTGAAGTGGTCGACGGAAGCCGAACCAACAATTTCCTTCAGAGTGACGAATTCGGAGATGGGTGCCATCTTGCCCCCACTTACCTTCACGAAGATGTTATTCAGCGACGACGGGTCGAGACGATACTCCGGTGCGGAATTGGCCATGATGCGATAGACCTTTCCAAACTGGTTGAAGTTGCCCACATACGAGCCACCGCAGTAGGCGCCCAACGTCCTGAGAACCGCTGCCGGCGAAACACCGGCGCGGTCGCACTGGGGAGCATCCACATCGACCTGATATTTGGGGAAACGCTCAGAATAGGTGGACATGGCCATCATGATTTCCGGGCGTTCATTCAGTTTGGCTAGGAATTTCGTGGCATCAGCATTGAACTCTGACATGTTACGGTCGTTCATATCCTGCAAAACAAGGTTGACACTGCTGTTGCTACCATAGCCAGGCACCTGCGGCATCTGGAAAGGAATGACTTTTGCATTCTTTATTTCCTTGCAGTCGTAGGCGAAGCGACCATAGACAAGCATGATATTGTGGTTCATTCCTGGACGGTCGTCCCAGTTTTTCAGACGGATGATGAGCGTGGCATAGCAACTTCCTGAACGACCTGCCATCATACCGTAACCACTGACCACAGCATAACTATCGAGTTCGGGAATCTTTTTCACCTTTTCCTCCACCTTTTTCACAATCTCCTGTGTCTCATGCAAGGTGCAGCCCTCTGGTGCACGCACCTCAGCGAAGAACACGCCTTGGTCTTCCTGCGGCACGAGCCCCGAAGGCAGGCCGCGCATGAAGAAAATGAGAAGCACGGCTGTGATGACCAGCAAGATGCCCGAGATAATCGGACGCTTGATGAACTTGCCTACACTCTTCTTGTACTTTTTGAGGATGGCATTATAACTGGCGGTATAGGCTTTGGTGACGTAGTAGTTCAAATCCTTCTTCTCCTTCCCGTCCTTCGAGTAGCGCATCATAATGGCACACAAAGCGGGGCAGAGCGTGAGGGCCGACACACACGACAGACCGACGGCCGAGGCCAGGGTCACACCGAACTGCGTGAAGAACGAGCCCGATGTACCTGGCATGAAGGCAACGGGAATGAACACAGCCATGAAGACCAATGTACATGAGATGACGGCCACCGACACGTCGCTCATGGCTTCACGGGTGGCTTGTTTGGCATCTGTGATGCCGCCCTCCATCTTCGCCATCACCGCCTCGACCACCACGATGGCGTCATCTACCACCGTTCCGATGGCGAGCACCAAAGCGAATAGCGTCAATATGTTGAGCGAGAATCCAGCAAGCGATACGATGGCGAAAGTTCCCAACAATGATACGATGATGGAAAGCGAGGGGATGACCGTCGCCTTGAAACTCTGCAAGAAGAAGTAAACCACCAATATCACAAGGATGATGGCGATGATAAGAGTCTCCACCACGTTGTGGATGGCGGCAAAGAGGAAGTCGTCGCTGGTTTCCAATATCTCGAACTCCAGCCCTGCCGGCATCGTCGGTTTCAGTTCCTCGTATAGTTTATTGATACGGCCATTTACTTCCGTGGCGTTGGCGCCAGGAGCCTGGAAAACCATGTAAATGGTGCCAGGCTTGCCGTCGATGTTTGACGTGAAATTATAACTTACGGCACCAATCTCCACCTCGGCCACGTCGCCCAGGTGCAACAGGTGACCACCGTCGCTCGTTCGCAGCACGATGTCTTTGAACTCCTCTACGGTCTTCAGCGTGCCCTTATATTCCATCGAGTACTGGTAGGCATTCTCACTCTGCTCTCCCAATGAACCGGTGGCGGCGACAAAACTTTGTCCGCCGATGGCCGTAAACACGTCGTTCGGCTCCAGACCGTATTGCGCCATTACATCAGGCTTCAACCAAATGCGCAGGGCGTAAGTATTGCCCAGCGCCATCACATCACCCACACCGGTGATACGCATCAGGCGGGGGCGCACGTTGATGTCGATATAGTTGGCGATGAAGTCGGCATCATATTTGCCATCGACGCTCTTCAGTGCACCGATGTGAAGGATGTTGCTCTGCTGTTTCATCACTTGCACACCCACTTTTGTCACCTCCGAGGGTAGCAGTGCCGTGGCACGGCTGACGCGGTTCTGCACGTTCACTGCGGCGAGGTCGGGGTCGGTGCCCTGCTCGAAATAGACTTGAATGGAAACATCCCCCGAAGCAGAGGCCGAACTGGTGATATAGGTCATGCCAGGCACGCCGTTGATGTTCTCTTCCAAAGGCTGCACCACTGCCTTCATGATGGTGTTGGCGTCGGCGCCGGTGTACGACGTAGAGACGCGAACCGTAGGTGGTGCGATGTTGGGATATTGCTCGATAGGCAGTGTGCTCATGCAGATGAAGCCCACCAGCGTGATGACTATCGCTATCGCACACGCCATCACGTATCTGTTGATGAATATGTTGTTCTTCATAATGCGGAAGTTAAAACACTATTCACTTTTAACTTCTTCGGGGAAGAGCACCTTCTGCCCCTCTTCCAGATTGTTAGCTCCGACAGTCACGATGCGGTCGCCCACATTCAGTCCTGAGGTAACAATCACATCCTTGCCGTTACCGGTGTCTGTGGTCGTCACGGTCACAGCCGTGGCAGTACTGTCGGGCCTCACCATGTAGACCAACGATTTGTCTTGCAGGCGCAACACTGCCGCCTGAGGAATCACCATCACGCCTCTCTTGTTGGCGGGAAGTACAACGGTGCCCTGTATACCAGAGAACAGTTTACCTTCGGGATTTGGGAAGGTGGCCTTGCAGGCAATGGTGCCCGTTGCGGCGTTCACAATGCCAGTGGCACTGGTGATGCGCCCGCCGTATGGGTATTGGGTGCCGTTCTTCATCACGAATGTCACATCAGGAAACAATTTCAAGGCAGATTCGATATTCTGAGGTTTGCCAGAGGCAAAATTCTGTTCCAAAACAGACTCGGGCACTGAGAATTCGGCTTCCATCTGACGGTTGCCACTGACAATGGTCAGATGGGTGCCTGGCGACACCATGTCGCCGGCAAAGACAGGAATCTCACCGATGACACCCGACACCGGAGAGGTGATGGTGCAGAAGCCAAGGTTCACCTTTGCACGGTTGACACCAGCCTGAGCCTGTGTGATGGAAGACTTGGCTTGACTGACAGCAGCCAGTGCTTGGTTGTAATTGTTCTTGGAGTTCTCAAGCATATAACTGCTCACAATCTTCTTTTCATACAGGTTCTTGTTGCTCTCATACTCCAACTTGGCGCTGTTGGCCTGAGCCTCGGCGGCCTGCAGGTTGGCTTGGGCGGCTTGAAGGTTGGCCTGGGCTGACTCTAATTCATGCTGTGCATTGCGGGAGTCGATGATGAAGAGCGTCTGCCCCCTGCCCACTTGCTGACCTTCGGTCACGCAGATTTTCATCAACTGTCCACTCACCTGTGGTGAAATGGTCACATCGGCCTGTCCTTTCATTTTTGCACTGAACTTCACGGGCAGCACGATGTCAGTAGTATCTACAGTCATCGTCTCATACGAAGATACTGTCTCTTTGGGCATGTCAATTCCACATGATGCCAACCCAAAGATTAGGCTGAGCACACTCGCCAATCCGATAACAACTTTTCGTTTCATTACTTTATTTTTTAATTGTTTCTTGTTTTTGACCAATATTTTGAATTGTTTAAAAATTTTGGCAATTTGTAATCTTTTTAGAATCAAAGAGTTACTTTTGCCTTTGCCATATTGGGATTTAGGCCTGTAGTGATAGTGTAAGGTATTTTTATACAGACAGGGCAAAGTTAGTAATAAAAAACAAAAATGTCTTCCTTTTTTGCATTTTTTTTGAGGTAGTTGCTATTTCAATATGGAAGTGGGCTTTGCGGCTATCCAGTGAATAACGAACACGCGCTCGGCTCTGTTGCTTCGCTCATCGATGAATCAACCGAATTGTCCGAATGTTTCCCACGACAATTGCCTCTTTGCATATTCTTTTTCATACAACGTCCTCCATATTGTTGAACTACGGTTTGGTGTAGTTGGAGAGAGTTGCCTCATAGCCGTTGTTGGCCTTCTCGATTTTGACGTGTGGGATAATTGGATGGTATGTGTTGATGAAAGTCTTTTTCATATCCTTGCATTTTTATCATGTATTTGATGCAAAGATACGGTTGTTTTTCATCCGGCCGGTTGTTTTTTTCGTGTTTTTCTCTCCCATTCGTTGCGACACGGCATCTCATCTGCGACAAAGAAGTTCCCCGCTTGTAAAAACTGTCGTGTCGGCGTTAACTTTGCTTTTCCATCTCCAACAGCCACGCTTTCTTGTCAATACCTCCGGCGTAGCCCGTCAACAAACCTCCTTTGCCGATGACACGGTGACAAGGGATGATGAGCGAGATGTTGTTGTGACCAACGGCGCCGCCAATGGCCTGGGCTGACTTGCAGCCAAGATGTCGGGCTATGTCGCCGTAGGTCGTTGTGTGACCATAAGGGATTTCCAAGAGCTTCTGCCACACTCGTTTACGGAATTCGCTGCCGAGCATCACGAGGGATGGGATGAAGTCGGGGACTTTGCCGCTGAAATAGATGTCAAGCCAGCGACGGGTTTCAGCGAATATCGGTAGGTCGGGGCGTTCCTCATGCTCGGCGCCGTACTTGTTGGCGAAGTGTTTCTGCCCTTCTAACCAAAGTCCCACAAGTGCCTTGCCGTCTGAGGCCATCGTGATGTCGCCAAGGGGAGACGAATAGTGTGCGGTGTAGTTTATCATTAACAAATTCGTTTGTATGTCTACTGAAAATGTTTTACATCGCTGATGCTATCACCAATACCGGGGGGATATTGATGATGCAGTGAAACAACACGCCCCACCAGAAACCAAGATTGACTCGAGCGTAGGTGATGGCGCAGCCACCGGCCATGGGAACAAGGATGGTTGCTATGGCGAATGGAAATACTTGCAAGTTCAAAACAGAAAAAGCACGCAAATGGATTAATCCAAAACCAATGGCTGATATCCACATGGCAGGAATGACATATTTTTTTCTCCATACCTTCCATTGCTCATCAGTGGTAAAATGATAAACCAGCCAGGACAGAATCGCACCAATGCCTGCCACTACCAAAAGGATATACCACACCCTGCAATGATGCATATAATAGACACAAACCAAGGGCAATAGGCCCACCCACAGGGCCACGGTTGCACGTTTGAAGGAAAGGCCAAGTCGGAACATCACTTCCTCCATGACAGGAGCGACAATCATCAGTTTCGCAATGATTGTCCATGACGCATTGTCCAAATAATTGGTTGGGTCACCGATGAACTTCGTCATTTCCATCGGGTTTAACCCTTGCAACCTGTAGATGACGACGCATATTACACGAAGCACTATGGCGATTGCCATTAAGAGGATGAGCCATTTGAAAGTTGTAACAATAATCTTTCTACGGGATAATGACTTGGAGTCATCGGGTCTGTTTAAGATAAACTTGTTCATGGTTATACTATCAAAGTTTTTTCGTCAAAGGTTTTTGGTAAAAAAACTACCAATGTTGTGCAAAGGTAACTAAATTTTTGCGTTTTTTTATGGTGAAGCAAGATAAATTATGTGTTTAAGCCGATTAAATTGTTTACTTTTTTGTTGATTCGGGTATATACAAGAAATGTATCTTTATTTTTTATTATATTTGCAAGGTCATAAAGTCTGTTCGCTATATTAACATTGGTGATGACCAAGAGACCTATATGATAGAATATGATATCATCACATACAAAACACTTTAATCTAATGGCAACAAGAAAAAAAATCGTTGTTCTCTCTGGCGCGGGTATCAGCAGGGAGAGTGGAATTCCCACGTTTCGTGATTCTAATGGAATGTGGAAGCAATTTGATGCTATGAAACTGGCAAGTGTGGAAGGCTTCAAGGAAGACCCGCAGGCTGTGCTCGACTTCTACAATGCACGAAGGAAAAAACTGTTGGAGGTGCAGCCCAACCATGCACACAAGATGCTGGCGGAACTGGAGAAATATCATGATGTTGCAATTGTCACGCAGAACGTGGACGATTTGCATGAGAGGGCTGGAAGCAGCTGTGTCATACATCTGCATGGCGAATTGAAAAAAGTGACCTCTTCCATCGATAGGTTCGCCCCCGACTGTATCAAGGAGTATCCACTTGATGTGCCAATAAGATTGGGCGACAAGGCGGCCGACGGTTCACAGATGCGGCCGTATATAGTTTGGTTTGGTGAATCTCTCGGCCAGGAAGCAGAGATAGGGGTCCTTCTGATAGAGCATGCCGACATATTCGTGGTCATCGGCACGTCATTGGTTGTCTATCCTGCAGCATTATTTGTAAACTTTGCCAAACAAGACGCACACAAGTTCCTCATCGATCCAGGAGAAATGGAGGGCAGGCTTCCACAAGGTTTCCACCACATAAAGAAAACGGCTGTGGAGGGCATCGACATCCTGTTGGAGGAAATCAGCAAATTATAGGCACTGCGATTGATGGCTAAACCAGAGTAATTGTAATATGGTTCATAGACTCATGGCCTCGGACTGATATAAAAAAAGTATGATGTTATGAAAAAAATGATGACTTTGTTCGTGATGTGTGCAGCTGTTGCATTAGCTGCTTGTAATAAAAAACCAGAGGAACCTTTTATCACTTGTCCTTATCCACCTGCAGATGATGATTCAATAACCATGGTAGTTAATGATTCTACCATTTCTCCAGAAGGTGAGGTAAAGTAAGAGGACGCTCTTTCAGGACGAGCACGTTACAAAGTTCCCAAAATCAATCTTCAAAATCTTTGTTCACCATCGTTGCCACGCAAGAGTCCGACCAGACATTCTCGGCGGTCTCTATCATGTCGATGATGGTGTAGATGGGCAGGATGATGCCCAAAACGGCCACGGGCGCACCTACACCCGACATCAACGAGAGGGTGAGGAAATAGCAGCCCATGGGTACGCCGGCGTTGCCAACGGCAGAGATGACGGAGATGAACAACCATGGCAAAATGGTACCCAATGTGATGGGTGTTCCTCCGTTTTGCATCACGAAGAGTGAGGTGACGAGGATGAAGGCGGCGCAGCCGTTCATGTTGATGGTGGTGCAGATGGGAAGCACGAATCTTGCAACGTTCTTCCGTATGCCGAGACGGTTTTCCGCTGTCTCCATGGTGACGGGGAGCGTGGCGGCGCTGCTCTTGGTGAAGAGCGCCATCAGCACGGCGGGCATCATCCTTCCCAGGACATGGATGGGATTATGACCCCTTGCCAACAAAAAGAGGGGGAGAATGACGAAGAATTGTATCACGTTGCCACCCAATACCACCAAGACATATTTGCCGATGGAGTCGGCCACCATGCCTGCTGACACCTGGGCCGACAGTTGGGCGGAGAAGGCGACGATGCCAAGGGGCAGCGCCCATATCAAACCACGGATGAGCAGGTGGAGCAGTTCCTGAAGGCCGAGGAACCCCTTGACGATGACGGCCTTGTTCTCCGACTCTGGCAGTTTGGATAGTCCGATTCCGATGGCGAAGGCCAGGAGGAGCAACGAGAGGACGTTCCCCTCAAGGAAGGGTTTGACGATGTTGTTGGGGATGACGTTGAGGATGTGTTCGGTATATGACAATGCCGGCGCCTCGACTGTCTCGCCGCCCAAGGATATGGCTTCTGTTGGCAAATTTCCCGGGGATATCAGAAGATAGAGTAGGGCACCCACAGCCGCTGCAGCGAAGGTGGTGAGCAACGTGTAGGTCAGCGTGCGCCCGAAGATTATGCCATAGCCTTTTGAACCGAAGGAGGCCAACGTGGTGATGACGGCTAACACGATGGTGGGCACTGCCAATAGTTGGAATAGCCGGGTGTATACCGTGGCCACGAAGGTCATCAGTTGATCGAGCCAAGAGACTCCAAACAACCCCATTACGGCACCCACTACTAAAGCGCCTATCCAGATGATGGTTCTTTTCACTTTTTGTTAAATAGATTTTTTCTTTGCAAATATACGGAAAAGATAATTCCCAAACAAATAATTGTATGAAAATTGATAAAAGCCAAGGACATGTGCCAATGTCTTACCATGAATGTCAGTGGCGACAAATGATACGAAAAAAGACGAAAATAAAACGTTTCTTTCAAAATGTAGGTGTCAATAATCAGGCAACCGACTGCCATCACTCTGATTTTGGCATGATAATTGCGAAATGTGATGTATGAGTATTGTTTAATAAAAATACAAAAAGATGTTTACGTTATTTGCAATTTTCATTATCGTTTCCGCATTGCTGGTCATAGGCCTTGTGCTCATTCAGGAATCCAAGGGTGGAGGTTTGTCTTCACAGTTTGATGATTTCAAGAATCATTTCGGTGTCCAACAGACCGCGACATTGTTGGAGAAAAGCACATGGGTGATGGTCGGTGTCATCGTCCTACTTTGCGTCATTTGTGTGCTCGTGCTGCCATAGTCATAAGATTTGACAAGAATTCGAAAGGGCAATGAGAGTAAAATCATCGTTTTTTCTTTGTATTGCTCTCGGTTTTCATTATCTTTGCATGCAAAACAAATGCAGAGATTATGAAAGTTAAAATCCAGACCATGTTGGGCGACATCGTTGTGCGCCTATATGACGAGACACCGCTTCATCGTGACAATTTCCTGAAATTGGTGAAGGAGGGGTATTATGATGGAACCCTTTTCCACAGGGTCATCAAGGACTTCATGATACAGGGTGGCGACCCTGAATCCAAGGGTGCACAACCTGGCAAGATGCTGGGTGCGGGTGGTCCTGGATACACCATTGAAGCTGAAATCAAGGATTCCTTGTTCCATAAGCGTGGTGCTTTGGCTGCTGCCAGGCAGGGGGATCAGGTGAACCCCGAGCGTAGAAGCAGTGGTTCTCAGTTTTATATCGTCTGGGGACAGGTCTATAGTGAAGGCCAACTGCGTCAGTTCTCCAAACAACTACGGATGCAGCGTGTCCAGGAAGCGTTCAACGCCCTCGCCGCCAAGCATCGCGTAGAAATCATCCGGATGCGAAAAGACCGTGACCGTGCCGGACTTCAAGAGTTGCAGGATAAGTTGATTGCTGAAGCGGAGAAAAGTGTAGGCGCTGTCGGCCTTTCCGAAGAGCAGGTGAGGATTTATTCCACAGTTGGGGGCACTCCGCACCTCGACGGGCAATATACCGTGTTTGGAGAGGTGGAGGAGGGGCTTGATGTAGTGGAGATGATTCAAGGCACCGCCACAAGACGTAATGACAGGCCGATTGACGACATAGAAATGAGGGCTTCCGTTATCGAATGATTTTCTTTGAATGACAGTTTCTTATGGAAATACAGGAGTTTATCAGCAATTACCAGGAGGCGTTCGGGCATAAGGCCCAGTTGCCTTTGTTGTTTGGGTATGGCGATCATCCTATTGCCCTAACGGAAAAAATCGGCGGTTGTTTCTTCAAGGGACTGCAAGCGGCAAGGGAGGGTACTCCTGTTTGCCTCACCGTCGATGTCATCGGATGTGGAGGTGGAAAATTGTATACCGGTTTTTCTGATATGCCGGAAAGGGTGCCCGGCTTCGTTTCGTTAAAGGAGAAATATAAGAAAACACCAGAGATGGTGGTCGATTATGTACGAGGGCTTGGGATGCATAGGGCTGAGAAACCCTGCTTGAACTTTGTCAGAATAGACAAAGCCTCGTCTTTTGATGGCTTCGAAGGGGTGTTGTTCTTTGCCACACCCGATATGCTGTCGGGGTTGTGTGGATGGGCTTTTTATGATGGCAACGAACCGGATGCTGTCGTGTCGCTCTTCGGGTCAGGCTGTAGCACAGTGGTTTCCATGACGGTGGTGGAGAACGAACGATGTGGCCATCGTTGTTTCATGGGACTTTTCGACCCTTCCGTACGTCCGTGGGTGGGGAAGAATGAACTGAGTTTTACGATTCCCTTCTCTCGTTTCGTTCCGATGATGGACAGCATGAGAGACTGCTTCTTGTTTGGCACACACGCTTGGGAGAAGGTGAAGAAAAGAATGGAGGAACAAGATGGATAGGTTCTTCCAATATGAATGATTTATGCTATCTTTGCATCGTTTTTCCTGCAAATAATACCATTAACAAGAAACCTATGAATAATATGACCAGAAAAGGATGTGCAATAGCATTTATGTTGTTGTTTGCACTGATGCAATGTTTGGCGCAGACCGAACAGCGTAGCTTGACAATCGACGTGAAAAATCTGGGCATAGAGATCAGCCCCACCCTCAGCGGCATCTTCTTTGAGGACATCAACCAGTCGCTCGATGGAGGAATCTGTGCGCAGATGATTCAGAACAATTCCTTCCAAGCTTACAATGTTCCCGACGGACCAGCGAATGAGTTTTCACAGAGCGACACCATATTCTTCGGGTGGACTGTTGTGAACAAGGGTGGTGCTGTCGGCCAGGCCCATGCCGTGAGTGACCATCCTCTGGTCAAGACGTTGGAGCGCAAATACGATTACGACCCCAATGACAAATATGATGATGAACAGCGGTATGTGCAATATTGTGTGCGGTTCGACATCAAGGCGGCGGGCAATGGATACGGCATTGCTGCCAATGGATACGGCATCGTCCCGACATCACGTGAACGTGGAGCCATCTATTCCAATAACACACAACGCCCCTCACTACCCGTAGAAGCAAAGACGAAATATGACCTCGGCCTCTATTTGCAAGGTGACAACTACAAGGGCAAGGTGCGCGTGTGGCTTGAGGATATCGACGGAAACATCAACTCCAACGTCATCAAGATATCCAAGTTGCCTGACGGTTGGAAGAGATATTCCGGTAAGTTGAAGGCGTTGCGGTCGTCGGATAGCCGACTGGTCATCATGGGGGATGCCGCAGGCACTTTCTACCTCGATTTCGTCACACTGTTGCCAGAGGCGTCGCGTCTGTGGAAAGACGGCAAGTGGGGACCGTTTCGCAAGGATATGATGGAGGCGTTGGCCAACCTCCATCCCAAGTTCATGAGGTTCCCTGGGGGGTGCGCATCGGAGGGACCCAACTACTTCGGCCAGGTCTTCTGGAAAAACTCCATCGGCAGGCCAGAGGAACGTGTAGGATTCCGCAACCACTGGGGGTATTGGACTTCACAATATGTCGGTTTCTATGAGTATTTCCTCATGGCAGAGTCATTAGGCGCAAGTCCATTGCCGGTGCTCAACAACGGTGTGACGTGCCAGTTTGCCGGACATCAGTATATCGCACCGCTTGAGACGGAGGCTGACCGAAGGCGTTTTCACGACATCTATGTGCAAGACGCTCTTGACCTCATCGAGTTCTGCAACGGACCGGCAACCTCCAAATGGGGTAAGGTGCGTGCGGAGATGGGGCATCCCGAGCCGTTCAATCTGAAATATCTCGGCATTGGCAACGAGAACCGGGGAAAGGAGTTTTGGGAGCGTTTCGACATCATGTACAGGGCTGTCAAGGCCCGGTATCCCGACATCATCATCGTCTCCACAGCCGGTGCACGTGACGCTGGACGGGAGTTTGATGCCAATTATGCAGAGATAGATTCCCTTTATCCCGATACTTATGTGGATGAGCACTATTACAAGGGTGACGACTGGTTCTTCAGCCAGGGCGACAGGTATGCACCCGGTGCCAAACGCGGGGGGCAGGGACTGACCTACGACCGCAGCAAGCCAACCCGAGTGTTTGTGGGTGAGTTTGCTAACAACAGCACCAACAACGCCTATCGTTCCACACTGGCAGAGGCTGCCTATTGGCTGAGCCTGGAGCGCAACTCCGACATGGTGGTCATGGCAGCATACGCTCCGCTCTTTTGCAAGAAAGGTTACAACAAGTGGAACTCCAACCTCATCTGGTTTGACAACCGTGGCTTGTGGCGAACCACCAACTACTACTATCAGCATCTCTTCTCGTTGGGTGGAAACAGGGCTTTGGGACATCATGACGTGATGAATGGTAATGAGGCCGACGGAAAAGTCTATACCTCACCAACCATCGATACCGATACCGGAAACATTTTTGTGAAGTTCGTCAATGCCGAGGCGAAGGGCAAATCGATAAGCGTAGCTCTCAATACGGATGACACATATATGGCCGAGGTTGAATATATCACTTCCCACGACCTCGATGTGAAAAACCAGGGCGACCAGAATTACTATTCGAGTCACCCGGATGTGGACAATACATTCAGTTACCATGAAGCTGTCACCCCCAAAACCGAAACTATCGGAAACGTGAATAGGACATTCGTCTTTGTGATGCCCGAAAACTCGGTAGGTGTATTGAGGCTGACTAAAAGATAATATTACAGAAGTTTCGCATTAGCCCAACTTATAGGTTTCAAATAATGATCCTATTTGTGACGCTATTGTTTCTCCGTTAGATACTTCCAGTAGCGGCGGGGCATGTCGTTGAGTTGCTTGCGTGGGTTAAGGCGCTCACGGATGCAGATGGCCTTGAAATAGGTGCGCCAAAGGTCTTGCAACAAGTGGTCGTCGCTGCTGAGAACCTCGTCGGAGAGTTTGCCGTCGGTTAGAGAAAAGGGGAAGGAGGCCTCGTCCTCGAAAGTGATGTGGAGTGGAGGTGACTGGCCATCGTAGTGATAGCCGTAATGCCGGTGGGCGTCATAGATGAGCCATGGCTGGTCGTTGAAACGGTCGTGGAAATGGTTGATGATGAGGGGTAGCACGTTGTGGTCGGGTGAGATGACGGCAAGATAAGTGCCGTCCTTCGCCTTCTGGAAGCGCACGAACTGCTTCATACGATGGGCTTCGTGCACCACCCGGTGCGCAATCTGTGTCACGGTTAGCACATTAGGGTCGGCGAAGTTGCGTATTACCTCACATCCCGAGCGGAACACCTTGCAGATAACCATGAACAGCGGTTGCCACAGTTCAGGCAGTTCCGACAGTTGGCAGGTGGAAATCATCCGCATAGCCTCACGTGCCAGTTGCTTTTCCAGGCCGGTCCACACGCGGCGTGCTTTTTCGGTATCGGTGGCCACCTTGTGAGTACGGTCACAGAACAGGGGCAGTACATCGCCGCCCGTCAGCAGCCGCTCAGGTTCTTCTTTCAGAAGGAAGGCATCGAACACAGCCGAAAGCAGACCTTCCATCGTGCCGTCAAACACATACACCGTCATTCCGCAAAGTCCAGTTTCAATTGCATTTCCTCCGCCGCCCGTTTCCGCTGTGCCTTCGACACGAGCAAAGGACGCAGGCGTTCGGGACGCAATTCGTTGATGCCCACGGTGGGTTGAGAGTACGTCGAGGTCAGTTCGCCACATGTGATGAAATATTGGGCTTTCTTCATCACCACGCCCATCTTCTTCAGGTGATAGGAGGTAAGCCGTCCCGAGCGGCGTGCGTTTACAATAAGCATGGCCGACTTCGTGCCGAGTCCGGGCACGCGCAGCAACTTCTCATAATTGGCGGTGTTAATATCGACGGGGAAGAACTCCGGGTGGCGCAATGCCCAGGCCAGTTTGGGGTCTATTTCCAGGTCGAGGTGGGTGTGGCGGTCGTCCACGATTTCGTCCACCGTGAAGTGATAGAATCGCAGCAGCCAATCGGCTTGGTACAGACGGTTCTCACGGACGAGTGGTGGCTGTTTCAAAATGGGCAGGCGGGGGTCGTAGGTGTTGACACTGACGTATCCCGAATAATAGACACGCCGCATCTGTGCCTGGCCGTAGAGTGACGATGACATCTGGAGAATGTCGCGGTCGCTTTCGCTGGTGGCTCCTACAATCATCTGTGTCGATTGCCCGGCGGGAACGAAGCGAGGTGCATGGCGGTATTTGCGGCGTTCCTCCTTGTTCTCCAGTATGCCCTGTCGGATGATCTGCATGGGTTGGAACACGCTCAGATGGTCCTTCTCTGGGGCAAGTAGTTTGAGTGACTCCTCCTTCGGTATCTCGATGTTCACGCTCATGCGGTCAGCCCAGCGGCCAGCCTCAGCGAGTAGTTCTTGTGATGCTCCGGGGATGCTTTTCAGGTGGATGTAGCCGTTGAAGCGGTGTTTCGTGCGCAGGTCGCGGACGATGGCTACGAGGCGTTCCATCGTATAGTCGGGATTGCGCACCACGCCACTCGAGAGAAACAGTCCCTCGATGTAGTTGCGGCGGTAGAACTCCATCGTGATTTCCTCCAGTTCCGACACGGAGAGAGTGGCTCGCCGAATGTCGTTGGAGCGGCGGTTGATGCAATAGGCGCAGTCGTAGATGCAGTAGTTGGTGAGCATTACCTTCAACAGTGAGATGCAGCGTCCGTCATCGGCAAACGAGTGACAGATGCCCACGCCGCCCACGGTGTTGCCCACCATGCCCTTGCGGCCGCTGCGCACGGTGCCGCTCGACGAACACGACACATCGTATTTCGCCGATTCTGCGAGTATCTGCAGGCGCTCCATTGTTTTCTCTGTCAACATGGTTCCCTTGTCATTAGAATTTCACACCTTTCACTTCCATCCTACATCCTATCAATCAAATTCGTTGTAAAGGTAAGGCTTTTTGGGGAGAGTACCAAATTTTTACCATTACAAATCCTTTTGTTCTTTCTATCCTTCCTATGGTTTCTATGGTTTCTATTGTTTCTATAGCTTCTGTGGTTTCTATAGTTTCTATCTTTTTTTCATTTCCTCGGCAAAAATAATAGCATGTTGACTCAAATCGTGGCACAAGCGAGTGAAAAAGACGGAAAACTTGTTTTCCTGGTCTTTTTCCGAGCGCCAGTCGATTCAACGCAGTTAAATCGTGGTACAAGCGAGTGAAAAAGACGGAAAACTTGTTTTCCTGGTCTTTTTCCGAGCGCCAGACGATTCAACGCAGTTAAATCGTGGTACAAGCGAGAGAAAAATGAAGTTTAATAGAAGACCTTTATCAAGCATTGTGTCTTATGCGTAATGCATTAATAATCAGAAGATTCGTACTGTCTTCCAAAATGGCTTGATTTTTGCAATCGTTTTTATGAATGATTCCTGTTTAGCAAAGGATGTTCAATCATAACGAATACCCCAATATACGATGAATCGTAAAATTTTTGAAAAAACAAAGGCAGAGCGGTTTTTTGGAAAAAATAAAGTATTGAAATGGGTGGCAATAGTAGTTTTATCTATATTGCTACTTCCCGTTTGTCTTTTCTTGTTGCTTGTAAAAATATTGTGGGTCATCATGGCGTCATGGCGTCATGGGAAACCTGCCAAGGAAGAGAAAGAAATCGTACGCAGAGCCAAATACCTGTCTTCCAAGATTGAAGAGGGACCGGAAAAACTGTGTGATGGAATGCCAGATTTCATAGGTACCCAATTCCAAGGGGAATGGTCTTTATATACTTGTACCATGGCTTCTGTGGCGTGGTCCAATATCGTCACCCTCTTTTCAAAACATCAAGAGAATGCCGTCAAAAGCATTGAACGAATCATAGATGTCGCCTTGTCGCCAAAGATAAGGGAATACGACAGAAATCGATGGGGTGAGGACCCGCTTGAAGATTTGGGTGGAAGCAACAGTCATATCACCTATCTGAGCCATCTTGCATGGATGATTGGACGGTATAAGCAAATCGGAGGAGGCAACAAATATGACGACCTCTATAACACTCTTTGTGAAACCATGAATCGCAGGATTCTTCAAAGTCCGTTTTTGAATTTACCATCTTATCCTGGAGAACCTGTCTATATGCCTGATATGCTTGTAGCCATCATAGCCCTTGATGAATATGCCCAATACCATAATGGGAAATACAAATCTACGGTGGATGAATGGTTGCGTCGGGCAAGAACGGAATGGGTTGACAAAAAGACAGGCTTGTTGGCTTCGCATTTAATAGCAAGTGGTAAACTCATACAAGATAGCAGAGGTTCATACTCTGCATCTAATTGTGCTTATTTGTCATTCATTGACACTGGATTCGCGAAAGAGCAATATGAATGTCTCAAAAAGAATTTCAAACAGCGCTTTCCATTTACAGGTATTAAAGAATACCTTGATCGCAAATGCCTGTTTGGATGGGATAATGATGCAGGAGTGGTCATCCTTAATTTAAGTCCGTCTGGAATAGCCTTTGCCATCGGCTGTGCAACAAGGCTTGGAGATAAAAAATTCCGAAAACAACTCTTAAGAACCGCAGAAATTGCAGGCAGCACAGTTAGATGCCATGGGAAAAGCCATTATCTTCTTGCTGATTTTTTCTTGGTTGGTGAAGCTATTACTCTTGCCATGAGAACCTCCACTTGAAGTAGTCTGCTTGTGCAAAAAGTGATGCGCATCACCTGTGTGGCAGGTCTATGCGCATCACTTTTTTGTGGATTCAATCTTCAATTTTAGCTTCGCTGATTTTTGTCGCGACTCGGCAGAGTTCAAGCAAGCTTGACTCCGCTCTCGCTGCTCCAAAATTCAAAGTTGCGATTAAGCGAGGGCAGACCAAGCTTGCTTGGAGTCTGCCGAGCGTGAGCAACTTCGACTGTAGGTCAATCTTCAATCTTCAATCTTCAATCTTCAATTTTCAATTTTCAATCTTCAATTTTCAATCTTGAGCCCACTTGAAAAAGTGGCATAAATTTGATTCGACATAGACCTCCGACTGGTTTTGTTTTCCAGTGTTGGTCGTTAACTTACCGAGCCAGAGATGGCGAAAATCAGTCTCCATAGACCTTCATGG
>JAFZSL010000030.1 GCA_017619375.1 Prevotella sp.
ATTTCCTCTGCTTGCCCACAGCGAAGCAAAGACATCCAGACCATTGCTACGGTAGTTCATGTCAAACGATGC
This sequence comes from Prevotella sp., assembly GCA_017619375.1. Taxonomy (GTDB): domain Bacteria; phylum Bacteroidota; class Bacteroidia; order Bacteroidales; family Bacteroidaceae; genus Prevotella. The sequence goes on from JAFZSL010000030.1 coordinate 73, forward strand.
TGCCTCCTTGTCTTTACGGCTTTGCTGCCAGCGTCCCCATGTATCAATACTGAAACCGTCGCCAGCCTTGCGAACGGTCTTTATCTTCACAATGGCACCTATCGTAGCATCGTACTTGGCTCCAGGATTGGTAATGAGTTCTATGCTCTTGATGTCTGTCGATTTCAGTTGCTCCAGTTCCTTGTAATTCCTCATTTTTTGGCCATTGATGTAGATAAGGGGAGTCCCCTTTCCGAAAACCTCATATTGATTGTCTTTCGCAATAATGCCCGGCACATGTTTCAATACGTCACTGGCAGTTCCCAACTGGCTTAACAGCGTGTTCTCCACATTGGTCACCAATCCTTCATTGCCCATCTGGTATTGCGGACGCGAGCCTTTAACTACTACTTCGCCAAGCGTCTGCGTGTCGGGCTGCATCTGAATATCGCCAACATTTCCTTGACGTGCATCGATATATCTTATTATATATCCTACGCTCGACACTTTCAGCAGACCTTCTTGCTTGTCGGTGCAGATGCTGAATGTTCCATCGTCTTTGGTGACGGCTCCAGCAACGAAAGCCGAGTCGGTACGGTTGACGAGCACGATATTGACAAACGGCATGGGCTGCGACTGCTCGTCAATCACCCGTCCGCTGATGCTCTGTGCATTCGAGGTTATCGCCACGAGGCACATCACCAGAAATAGGTTCAGTCTTTTCATATCATTTTCGAATTTTTGCTGCAAAGAAAATGACTCCGGCAAATAAATCCACTACCCAAATGGGTAATTCTGCATCGCGGGGATGAAAAATTACCCATTTGGGTAACAAAAGATGTTAAAATCGGGGGAATGGCGGGGAAGTGAGGCTTACAAAAGGCCGTAGTTGGTGGCAAAAGCGATGGCCTCGGTGATGTTGGCGACGTCGAGTTTCTCGAAAAGTTGGCGGCGATAGAACTTCACCGTGTCGAACGAGCGGCAGATGTGGTCACTGATTTCCTTCATGGTGTAGCCCTGTGCCGAGAGAGTCAGCACCTGCTTCTCCTCGGGGGTGAGCGTGACACCCTCGCAGGGTTGCCAGCGGTGGGCGGTAAGCGAATACTGGCGATAGCCGCTCTGCTCCAGAATGCGGAAACGAATCTGCCCGGCTTCCCTGTGAGACGAGAGCGAGACGGTGCAGAGGGCGAGCCAGGCGCGACCGTCGGCAGTGAGCACAAGGGGCGTAATCTTGTGGTTGACGAGCAGCGGACGCTCCGAGGTAAGGATGTGGAAGTCGTAGGACATCACGCAGCGTCGGCGGTCGGCCAGCGGCACTTCGTCGAAGGCACGGAAGCCCGCACGGTTCAGTTCGGTGAGCATCGGCAGTTCGTCGGCAGGCACGTTGTTGATGTAGAAGCCGTAGCCCATCTGGCGCACCTCTTCGGCAGTGTGGCCGCAGAGGAAAAGGGGATTGTCAGACACATAGAGGAAGTTCTTGCGGAAATAGTCTATGATGTAGATGCTCTGGTAGGTCGATTGCGCGAAAGCCTGAGCCGCCTCCACGTATGGCTTCGCACGCTCGTAGTCGGCCTCGGTGATGCCCTCCACGTGGTTTGTGTCAAAGAAGAAATCTTCTACTTGTGCCATGATGCTTGCTTCTTTTTGTTGCAAAGTTACGGAAAATCGAGAGCAGAACAAAGAAATCCTTTTCTTTTTATCAGATACAAGATGAAATTGGCGAATGAGGGAAAGGAAAGGGCCGCCAACAGGGACAAGAAGCCGGATGACAAACAAGTCCACTTCCCCACGCCATACTGGACTGAGATTGTCAGGGTGATGTCCACGCAGAAAGCCATCACGACAGAGGCGGCAAATGCACTGGGAGAAAAGGTGAGCATGAGGATATGCAGCAATCCAAACAAGAAAGCAGAATACATTTACGACATACTAAAGTACAAGAAAATGCCATTCAAGAAAATAAAAATCTGTAGTACCACAAGTAAAGCAAGCCATCTTAGCTAAATGGCTGATAGGCAATCATACAATCATTAAATTGTAAAAGTTGGGTTAAATGTGTTAGAATTCCGTTACGACTCGACAAGGCATCGGTGTGGACCGATTGCCGTCTACGTTACGAGTAGTTTATAGGAATGGCGTCCTGCGACATGTCTTCACTTTCGGTTGAATGATGAAGCAGGTAAAGTATGATGCCACAGGAACGCCATTGTGATATCATAGTCTGTTCTTCTCAGCATTACCGGCACCCGTGCCCTTGTATTTCGTAGGGGTGACATTGAAACGATAACGCAGGGAGAGTTGGATGCAACGAGAGTCGTTGTCCTCCATCTTGCGGAACATCATGCGGTTGCTGTAGAGTGTGAAGCGGTTGACGGCTCCGTTGAAGATGTCATTGCCAGAGAGTTTGATGTTGAGACGGCGCTTAAAGAAGTCCTTGCTGACGCTGAGCGAGAGAATAGGGTTTGTACAGTCGAACTTGGCGTTCGAACCAGAATAACCGTGGGTGTGTACGGTGAAGTCTGCCTGGAATAGCCAATCGTGTGGCATTGTGATGATATTGCTTAGTTGGAAGACCAGCATCGGTTGGTTGAAACTCTTTTGTCTGTCCAAAAACTCAGCATTGAACCATGGCTTCATCAACGAGATATTATATTGTGGCGTCCATGTGGCATCGTGAGCCAATTTGACATTCTTTTGTGCCCCAAGCGTGATGGTAAGCCAGTCGGCATGGTCATAATTCTTATAGGTTACAAGGTTCACCTTGCTGTCATTTTCCAAACTCCCAACCGTGTATAGTATGGGGTCTACACAATGGCTATAGTTGGCACTTAGATAGAGCCATTTCCACATCACCATTGCATTCGCATTATGATACTTGATTGGCCTCAGGAAAGGATTGCCTGTCTGTTGGTTCAGACGGTTCTCATATACAACATCACTGCTCAACTGCCAATAGGACGGTCTCGTAGTTCGCTTGGCATAACTGAATGACAATTGCCATTTCTTCACGGATGTTGACATGGATACCGATGGGAAGAAGTCATTATAGTTACGACACTGTTCATCACGTCGGATGCCACTCACGAAGTATTCAGACTCCACATGTTCGTAACGCAGGCCGGCAGACAGATGGAAACGCCCCAGTTGCTGTCGCAACTCCACAAAAGGCGCAATGGCCTGCTCATGTTGCTCGTTATTGCTGTTGGCAATATAACCCTCTGCGTTCTCAAAACTGCTGTTCCAACGCGTATTGGTGTATTCCTCTCCAACTTCTATCTGACCTTTCCATAATGGATGGGTCACGAATAGTTTCTCGGCCATCAACTTGCTTTTCGTCAGTGCGTTGGTGTTGACGTAGCGGTCTTCATACTCATCACTCAGTTCCTGCTGTTGATTGCGGTTGTGTTGGTTTCGGTAGATGTAGTCGGCGTTGAAATCAATGCTTAACATTCCCACTTTGCCCGTATAGTAGAGATTCACCTGATGCTTTGGCACACCTTTGGCCCTATTGATGCTACTATTCTGCAAGTGGTCATACATGTGGCCATTGGCCTGCAGGTCATCGTCATTTTCACTCCAGGTTTTTACGTAATCGTAGGTGTTTTGATAATATCCGCCTAAGGAATTGTTGTCATTCAGTTGGTAGTTGAAACCGAACCGTCCCTCAAAGAAGGGATTGCGGGCAATATCCTTTTGCTTGTTGGCAATCACCCACAAAGTGTCGGCAAAGACTGTTTGTTCGAACTCTCCACGGCTCCAGTTTTTATTATATGCCCCGAAAATGTTGGCGAATAGTTCAAGTCCGCCTGTTCGATAGGTCAGATTAATTCGTTCATTATTGGCATGACCACGCCCACAGCGAGACCAAGATGTAAGTTCCACGCCCAAGCCTTCCCCCGCGGCACGTTTGGTATGGATGATGATGACGGCATTCACCGATGCGTCATAACGTGCACCGGGATTTTGGATGACTTCTACTTTTCGGATGTTGTCCGATTGGACATTCTTCAGTTCTTGCAAATCGGTCAGTTTACGGCTGTTCAGATAAATCAGCGGCACCCCTTTTCCCAAGATCTCGTAGTTCTCGCCTCGTTTGGCAATCATAGGAACTCGTGTGAGCACATCTTCCGCCGTACCCATCCGCTCCATCACCGTGCCCTCCACATTCATCACAAGCGAGTTGCCCTGTAATTGCACTTTGGGACGCTCCCCTTGCACCACCACGCCATTCAGGGTGTAGTTTTCCGGTGTCATCCATATCGTCCCTGTTTGTGGTTTGTTGCAAAGCCGATGGATGGTCTTGTAACCGACGTAGGAGATACGGGCAAGCACGGTGGGTTGCTCGTATGGAATTGCGAAATAGCCGCTCTCATTCGACACGCCGCCGGCAAGCAGCGTAGAATCTTGGGGCGAGAGCAGGGCGATGTTGGCGTAGGCCACGGGCTGACCTTGTTCGTCGATGATGGTGCCCGTGAGGTGGCGGTCGGTCTTGTGAATGCATTCCACGTAGATTTCGCGGTCTTCAGTCTTCATGGTCATACGGACGGGATAGAAGCCTATCAACTGCTGGATGGCATCGGGCACAGTCTTGTGCGTGACGGTGGTGGTGATGCGGAAATCCTCCAGTTCGTTGTAGATGAAGACAATGGTGTAGTCCGTGGTCTGCGTTTGGATGTATTTGAGCGCATCCGACATCGACACGTTTTGGAAGTCTCGGGTTATACGCTGGGCACGAATTGACATGCTTGCCAGACACAATAGGATAATCATCAACTGTCTCATGGTCGTGCTTGCTCTTCTGATGATACAATCATGGTATTATTCTCGAAAGTGACGTGCAGCGTCTCAAAATTGTTCAACATTTCCACCACTTTCTCCAGGGAATAGTCTGGTTTCCATTGATAGAACAGTCTTATCTGGCGGGCTTCCTTGTTTTTGAACATCACATCCATGTGATAATGGTCCGACAGTTCTTCAAGAATCTGTTCCAAAGGTACATTGTCGAAGAGCCGGGGTGACGTGGGGACAATCGTGTCGGCATTTATTGTTGGTTTTTCTGTCAGGTGTTCAGGTCCGGCTTCTTTGACCATCTGCGTCTCATGGATAGGAGCCTTCAAGTCTTCTTCAACTTGTTGTTTGGGCATGCTGAGGAAACGGATGGCGGCATAGGCGATTCCCGTGAGCATCAGAATGCTAACAATCATGGCGGCGTATCTGTAAACCATGGATATCCGTCTGGCATAATGCCTCCTCTCAAAATGTCGCCACTCGGCATCCACCGCTTCGTCAGTTGTCTGCTCCTCAGCTTTTTCTGCACCGATGGCGCTCTTTGTCTTTGCCATCATTGTGTAGAGTTCTCGGCACTCTTCGTCAGCAAGTATCTCTTGCCATTCCCGGTCGGTGTATTTACTGGGCTGCTCCATCATCTGGAGCAAATGGTCGGTCTTGTTCATACGTTCATTGGGTGTTGAGGTGGTTTCGTAATTGTTGCAGCGCATGGCGCAGATGTTTGTAGATGGTGGTCTCGCTCACACCGTGGCGGCGGGCTATTGCCCCAAAGGTCTCTCCGTCTCGGAAATGCTCCATGATGATGTCGCGGCAGAGGGGAGGCTCCAACTTACGGATGCCATTACGCAATGTGTTCAGTTCCTCGGTGAGCGGACCTGACTGCGTCACCGTGGTATCGAGGTCGAGGAGATATAGTCGCGCCACCCGTTCCCGTAACTTGCGGTTGCGTATGATGTTCAGGCATCGGTTGCGAACGCATGTCTGCAGATAACTTCCTGCCGTCTCCTCTCTGATGTCGTGCTGTTCATCGAGAAGCCGGGCGAAGATGTCGTGCACCACATCCTTGCTTTCCGCCTCGTCATGCAGCAGCGTGATGGCCATGCGGTACATCCCGCCGTAATGCTGTCTGAACAGTTTTTCCAGTTTTGTTTTCTTCATTCTATTCTATATACACACGAAAAACGGATTACTAAACCCTTAACCACCATTTTAAACATTAAGGCAGAGTCGGCATCATGCCAGACCCTGCCCTTTGAAGTAGAGTGATTGCGTTTGCTTTATTTTGTGGAAATTAGAATGTTTTTGTAGGGCTTGTATTCTCCTGCCTCATTCCTCGTTGGCCTCCTTGATTTTTGCCAGCAATTCTCTGCGTTTTTCTTCACTCGTGCCGTGGACGGCATAACGGACGATGCCTTGTTTGTCGACGACGATGGTCAATGGAAAACCCTCGGTGCCTATCCACGACATCATGTCCTTGGCTTCCACGAGGTGCGTCCATGTGAAGTGGTGCTTGTCGGTGATGCGCTTGGCCGTCTCGGCATCGTGGAATGTTGCGGAGAAGAACATCACCTCGGGCAGTTGCTCTTTCCACGTCGAGAGTTCGGGCATCTCGGCACGGCAGGGACCGCAGCCGGAATACCACAGGTTGAACACCATCACGCGGCCTCTGACGCTGTCGTTTGTCCATGTCCTCCCTTCCATGTCTGTCTCGCGAAACGACGGGAACGGCTCGCCTGCCTTGGGAGAGTAGAACGTGCCGTCATCCTTGACATTCACCTGTGTCAGTTCCTGCATCGTCGCCATCGTATTGGCTCCCTTCAGGAATTGGTCGGCATTATGAACTTGTTCCTTGGGGATGGCATGGCGTATGACCGACTTCGGTAGGTCGACATCAAGTCCGATGGCCAGGAGGCTGTTGCCCTCATTGTCTTTCAGACGTGTGTAACTTGGTGTGGCATCGGGCAGTTTCGGCAGTTCGCGGAAGAAATAGCCGTTGATTAAGAATTTGGGAACGACGGTATCGGTACGTACTTCCTGCGCGATTGCCCCCATCGACACGATGAGGGAGAGGGCGAGCATGGTAATTCTAAGTTGTTTCATTCTTCTTTGCTTTTAGAAAAAACAAAATTATGAAGAACCACTCAAAAGGACCTCGAAAAAGCCTCAAAAAAAGTCGCCGAGGGTGAAAGCCTGAACATAGTTTCAGATTTTTAGGGAAAAAACAATAAAAATGTGACGTTGTATGTGATACACACGTATCAAGGGGATGGGGAATTTGATACGTTTTTGTGTTTTCTTATGATGCTGAAGCCAACTGCTGAAAAATTGGGCAGTTGTCTGGTTCCCGCCCCCTTTTGCCAAGCGGAAATGAGAATCCTATCCCCGGCTATCTTCTCCTCTTTTGTCAGTCGTTCAGTTTCACCTCTCTCCATTTTGGCTTTATCTGGACAGGCTGGCCCAAAGACTTGATCATCTCACGGGCGGTCTCTTCATCTATGTTATCCCAGCCATCTACCGTGATTTTAGACTTGCCGCCCGAACCACCCGAGGCAGGATATTCGGTTATCATCTGCAACACATACCCATCCTTGAGAAAAGCAAAACTGGTGTATTCGTTGATTTCTGCTTTTGTCACCACCACGTTCGGATAGAAACTCAACTCATGATGACTGATGGGGTTGTTGATGCCAATCAGTTCGATGTCGCCCTTGTAGGGGGCGATGACCAGCATGCCCTCTTCATCGTCGTCGCTCAGCAGGTAAAAATAGTCTTCCTGTCCAGGAAGGGTTATGAAAGCAATCTTGGTCATCTCGACAAGGTAATCCGTCTCCTTTGGATTGAACCAGCGGTATCCGTATTTTAAGTCGTCGATGCTGACGTGCGAGAAGTGATGCTTGTTGCCATCCCAGGTGAAGACGTGGTTGATATTGCCTTGAAGGTTGATGTCGTATTCGCAAATAATGAAATCCTTTCCCTTTTGGGGCAGGTTGTAACTAAAGTGGTTTTCCTTGTTGAGAGGGTGGTACTCTTGTTCTGGCCCCGTCTCCGGGTACAAGGTGGAGGTTTTTGGGTCGTAGTCGTAGAAGCATACGAACTCTATCTCCGGATCGACGGGTTGGCCCAGGACGATGGCAAATAACCGGTGTCCGTTGTCGCGGCGCCACACGCAAGCCTCCATGTAGCCGCTGTCTGAACCACCATTGTCCAGACTCACATAACCGTTTTTGCGGTCTACGGTGATGCCCCCTCCATATTCCTCGTCGACCTCATAGGTGAAGTTGGGGTTCTTGGCTTTCTCTAAAACGGGACTGATGGCGTAGGCGTTCCAGGTGTTCTGGAATGCCTTTACCAACTGTACAATACCTGGGTTGTTGCCGCCCTGGGGCACTTTGATGTTGCGTGACATCCATTGGTCGCGTATTTCTTCCAAAGAAGGATAATCGGTTGCTAACGCATATATGCTGGTCGTCACAGCCAAAAGAAGCAAAAAATATTTTTTCATGGATTTTCTTTTTTATTCGACTGCAAAAATACCATTTTATATGTAAATTCCATCTGTTTCCTCATAAAAATCAGCGATGACGGCAAAAAAGTGTGATTTCCGCTGTTCCTGGGGGACTTGCCAGAAGAACGTCCCCTTTTTGAACTTTCTAGGCTCAATTCTTATCGGTTCCCACTATATTCAAACCAATCTATATCCACATACCCATTGTCCACCTCTTGGTCGCATTGTGCAAAGAGTCCGAGCATGACACCGGTAAAGCCACCGATAGTCTCGGTACTGAGAAAGCGGTACTCCATTTTGGCTAATTGTGTGAAGTTGATTCCATCGGACGAAACCATCATATAGTAGAAGTCCTTGTCGGATGTGATACGCAGATACGCAAGGTTGCCCGTCACAGAAATCTCTTTTTCTACGTGACAGGTCTGCCCCAGTCTTACATTCGATTTGACGAAAACTTTTCCGTCTCTTCTCTCGGCCACCACATCATAGTGGTTCAAAGGTGCGGCATAGGCTGTAACACCGGCTTGCATCCCTTCACAGAGGTGAGATAGGTCGAATAGTGCTGTTGCCGAGAATGCCAGTTCTGTTTGTCTGCAAGCGATGAAAGTCGGTGATGCTGTTTCACTGAGGTTTGTGGTGGTGGGATGGAGCCTGAGCCACCCTTTGCGGTCGGTTAGCGAATATTTGGTATAGTCAGGATTGCACAGACTCATCCATCCCATGGGCAGCCCTAAGGAGTGGTGACTGTCTTTTGGGGCATTGCGTCTGATGTAATTGAATTCTTCTTTTATAGGGTCTTGAGCCAGTGGAACCAACGGGAGTGTTCTACATTTCATCTCTGTCTGCAATGTTCCGTCCCCATTTACAACAGGCCAGTCGCCTTGACTCCAACGCACGGGAGCAAGCATTGTCTCTCGACCCATTACATGTTGCAGATAGCCACTGGTCCGGTATCCAAGACATATCATCCACCAGGAAGAGTCGGGTGCTTGCACCAGGTCGGCATGCCCTAAACCCTGTATCGGACTGTTCTGCATCTTCATGTTGAAATGTGAGAGGATGGGATTGGCGGGGTTTGACTCATAGGGGCCATAAAGACTCTTGCTGCGCAGGATGTTCACATGATGCCCATGCTCAGTGCCACCCTCGGCCAACAACAGGTAGTAGTAGCCGTCTTTCTTGTAGATGTGCGGTCCTTCAGGATATCGTCCTCCAAGGCCTGTGCCCAGGTGATGGATCTCACCCAGTTGCTTGCCCGTCTCCACATCAATCTCGCAGATTTTGATGTCGCCTTCCTTCCAAAGGAAATAGCATTTGTCTTCGTCAAAGAAGAGTGTAGGGTCACAACTGCCTATGGCAAAGTCAATCACGATGGGGTCCGACCACTCCCCTGCAGGGTTGTCTGTCCAGACATAGAAATGACAACGCGAGGGAAAGACCGTTGTCACCATATAAAAACGCCCATTGTTGTAGCGGATGGTTGGGGCATAGATGCCACTATTTCCATCAGTGTTCCTTAAGTCCACCTGATTGGGCCTTGTCAGGCAGTTGCCAACTTGTTCCCAGTTCACCAAGTCCTTACTGTGGAATACAGGCACTCCGGGGAAGTATTGGAACGTGCTGTTTACAAGATAAAAGTCGTCACCGGCACGACACACGCTTGGATCGGCATGAAAACCTGGAAGCACGGGATTCCTGTATCCCTGGCCACAAACGCCAAGCGTCTGCATCAGCAAGGCTATGATTATTGTTGTTTTCAAATGTCTCATTCTCTTGTATGTTTCTATTTTACGTTATTTCACCAATTGACAATTTGTTTGCAGTCACTTTTAGGTGAGCAGATTCAAATTCTGCGACTATATACCCATTGTCAATATAGATTCTGCTTTCAGCCATATAGTCGTTTCCATAATCAATATCGGTTTCAATCCTGAGTAGGCCAGAAAATAAGAACTGGATGGTATGCGTATGGTTGTCTTTGCTCCATGCTGCGATTTGAGTGTCAACGATGACTTCCAAGGCATCATCTTCTCGATGATATGACATTGACCCTATCACAGCATCATGCAGGTTCCATTCGTCTTCACCATAGAAATCTTGCAATTTGTCTACTCCAATGATTCTTTCTTTTGCTTCTAGGGCGATGCCTGTCGTCCTTTCCATGGCAATTTGTTTCAGGAAGGAGTCGTAATTATATTGGATGTCATTACGCATTTCTTTACAATGGCTGTACTTTATTGCCTCTTCGAAATATAACTTCTTGGGTGCATACGCCCAACTGTCGCGTGCATGGTAAGCCATCCACATGCAAATGAAGCCATAGCAAGATGGTCTCTCCTTGAGTTCCTGTGCGAACAAATATGCAGCACCCATTTTGTGCAAAGAACAAGATGGCACATAACTCGTGAGTTCCTTCCATCGAGCGAGCACATCGTCAATGGGCTTGTCGAAGACATCCTCCACCAGAGTTATGACCAACATACATGGGTCGGATATGTATGAACCTATTTCCCTTTTCATTTTTATCAAGGATTCTCCAAAACTATTGAGCCATAATTCCGCAGCACTTTAGTTAAACATTTTTTATAAGTTCTTGAGCAACAAAAGTTGACGAGAATTATGCCATGTCGGAATCTTCACTTGTCTTAGTGCTGCAAAACAAAACAAGCAAAATCATCAATGGCATGGCAAATATAAGCATAAAATTTCAGAAAACTACCCCATTCAGAGGAATTTTTCACGAAATGGTCTTCTACATCGTTGACACTCTTTCCCTCCTGTCAATCATGACAATTGTGATAGAGATGGCTTTTTATGTGTATTTCCGTTGGATTCGATAACTGTCTGTATGTCAAATAATGTGTTATAAGTTGGTTTCAATGATGATAAAGGAGTGAGGTTGTCGGTACATCTATCCTCAATAACTTCAACAAATGCAGCGATTTCATTATAATAGCCTTGAGTATAGACTTGGTTGTTCGCTAATATGGACGTGAAATTGTTGCGCTGAAAGAGGATTTCTTTCGTCTCGTGACGTAGACGCAGTTTTTCTGTCGGGATGCCGAGAATGGTGGCGGGATTGGGCGTAAAAGCCAACGATTCCATTTGAGAGAGATGATAGACACCAGAACGGGTGCAGATTTTCAGGGACTCTTCGGCAGTAGACCATGAGTAGGTGGTTGAGAGTTCAAGGGTGCCGATGATATGCGGATGTTGGAGCATGAGGATGAACGAATCTTTGGCGATTTGGCGGCAAACGAGGATTTCTGGCTGTCCGAATAGATAACATACGAGGTCGAGGGGATGGATGTATAAATCATGCAAAACGTTGCCTTCGGGATAGGCTCCTGTGAGGTAATGTAAATCGTAGTTAATAAGACGCTCTTTGCGGAGACGTTGTTTTAGGATTTGTACAGCGGGAGCATAGCGTTTCTGCAGTCCTACCATTGCGACGAGCGAGCCATATTGCTGCTGTAGGGCAATGAGTGTATCGAGTTCTTTCAGTGTCCGGCAGGGCGGCTTCTCAATAAAAAGTGATTTGCCACTCTGCAGCACTTGTGTGGCAATGGAGAAATGGGCCGACGGTGAGGCAGAAACGATGACGCCCTTGATGTCCTCGTCGTTCAGAATCTCATCGAGCGAATTCGTGCCCTTTACTCTAAATTTTTCCTCTATAAGTTTTGCCTTCCGTTCCGACGTGACGCAGATGTATTTCAAGGGTACGCCGAGGTGGTGCAATACAGGATAGAGGTTGGTGAGCGAGTGCTGGCCCATACCCACGAAGGCATAATGATATTGGTACGTTTGGCGCAGGAACCGCTCCGTGCGCATACGTTTGTATCGGTTGATGATTTCTTGTATCATTGTATTGCTTTTAGATGTTTACGATAGGTTTGCTTGGGGTCTGCCGTCCACTGATACGGGCCGTAGAACCTTTCAATGAGCCACTTGGGCAGTAACCGCTCAAAGTTGCGCACGAGGATGATGTCGTACTTGCGGTGGAAGTTAATCCAGCAATCATTGCAATGGTGAGAGTAGTAACATTGAGTCTGACGGGCCGACGCTCCGTTGAAAATCTCGTCAAGCGTTTGCTCGTGAATGTTCCCCAACACCACGTCAAGATTTTGGCAGAGGGGAACGTCTCCATTGCTATGCACGACAAGGCTGCTCATGATGCTTTGACAGCGCAGTCGAAGATGCCCGTTTCGCCATTCATCATAGAGTGCCACGAAGTCGTAGTTTTCCTGCGTGTTGTGGATGTTCTGGGGAATCTGCTTCACGAAATTCGACGCCGTCAGCAGTTCGCTCGTTGTATCAAAGAAGGCCATTGTACTGTAGATGCCTATGCGAATGTCTATGCCGTAATGCTTGGCAACGTCTATGACATACGCCATATCTTCAAACGTGTTCCATGGTGAAAGGCAGAACATCAACGACAAGGGTACTTCATCTTTGAGAGTTTCCACCACTTTAATCACTCGGTCGTAGCCGTCACAGCCCCGCATTTGCTGGTAAGTCTCGTGGTCACCGTCGAGAGAGACGTACAGATGACGGGGGTGATAGCGACGGACGGCATCTATGACGAGACGGGGCGCGAGACAGTTGGATAGTAGCGTGTAGTTAGGGTGATTCTCTTGAAACCAGTCCATGATTTCATCTGCCTGCGGGTGTAGGATGAACTCGCCCCCCTCCAGTCCTACGGTGGTTCTCTTGATCACACATCGGCTCTGCATGATACGTTGAATGTCTTCGAGCGAAAGATGCTCCACTGGCCGTTTCTGCCAGATGTTGCAGTGTTTGCACTTCGATTGACAGAGCGTAGTCGAGTAAATCATCAGTTGTGAGAGTCGCTTGTGTCTTGGCCTCATGACGTTGTTCAAATAGAGTAGTCCATTATAGGCGTAATCATGAATACTATACATACAATTCGTTGCAATTTTGTTCTCTACTTATAAAGTCCAAAATTGCAACGAATGACTGCGCCGATTACCAAGTAAATCTGATGCCTAAGGGCATGGAAAAGTTGAACGGATGCTCTGTGCGGTATGTTTCAATTTGTGTCCCAGTCGGGATGAAGTATTGCAGGCTTGGCTCTGCGAACAGTCCGATGTTGGGAGTGAAATTGTATTGTAAGCCAAGGCCCGTGCCGACCGACCACTGCCACGGAGCGCGGATGGTGGTCTTTTCGGTTGTTTCCAATGCGCCATGCAAGTAGTAACTTGTGTTGAGTGGCGAGGAAACAGGAATCTCCGTGGTAACACCAAGACTACCGTAGAGACTCCACGCCTTTCTGTTGTATATGTTGTAGATGCCCTTTACGGGAATGCCGAGGTAGTGGATGGTCTGCTGTTCGTTGATGGTATTGCCATTTGAACCCATCTCAAACTCAGACCTTAGCCGACAATAACTCACCCCGGTTTCCAACCCAAAGCGATTGTTCAACCTATACTTCAACGCCAAAGAGAGATTGATTGGCATGTAGTGGTGGCTCTTGCGGATAATCTTGTCTGTGCCTGTACCTGTGGCATCGCCTGCATTATTTAAGGCAATATTCATGATGACTCTCCGGCTATGGCTATTGCCGTCGTCAGGATTTTCTGCCAAGAAGGCTGCATAGTCGCTCCAGTTCTCAAAAGTGACGGGCGATGGCGGTTCACCGGTGATTGCCAACGTCGGTGTTTCCGTGAAGCCGTATGGGCGGCTCGCATTTTGCTCACCCATACCTCCTGTATATGCAAGGTCTATCGACCACTTTTGTTTGTTGTGGGGGCTTGATACTGGTTTGCCGGGGAACAAGTCTGCAATGTTGTAATGAGGCAGATTTTGTTGGTCTGTTATATATGTCGTATCTGCTTGTTCATTATTCTTTATGGTGTCTGGAATGGTTTGCTCCTGCGCAATCATGTTTGACAAGGAGTCAGGCATAATGGAATCATGAGCCTGAGTGATGACAGGCTGGAGCGTATCAATTGGCGTATGATGTACGGGGATATGAACAATCACAGGCTCTTGTGCCTGTTCTGTTGATGGCTCGTTTGTAGGTGTTTTTTGCTTAGGCGTGTCTTTCTGCTTGGATATAACAGGTTTTTCGACAGTTTTGTCTTCCCTCTTGAGCAGAAAGAATGTGAGAGGCATAAGCAACAACAGAAGCACGGCTGCCCAATATTGCTGCATCATCTTGCGGAGTATCTTCTTGGCCCGTGACAGTTGCGATGATGACGAATGTGGTTCAATGTTCAACATGGCTGCAATCTCATTGTGCGATAGTCCTTCAAATACTGAAAGTCGGAACACTTTTCCGTATCCTTCTGGCAACTTGTCTATCAACTTCAATACCTCTTCCAGGGGAACACCTTTCACAGTGGTCTCTTCATTGGGAACCACCAATGATTCCGCTTCTTCTATTGGAACGAATGGAAGACTTTTCAAATGGTCTTTGTATTTCGAAGCCACGTTTCGCGTAATCGACATCATCCACGATTCGGCCTTTCGATTGTCTCGCAGACGGTCAAACGAAGTGAAGATAATTACAAAAGCATCGTGCAACACATCGTCCACCGCCTGTTCGTTACTGACATAACGACGACATACACCCTTCATTCTTTGGGCGTATGTCTTATACAGTTCTCCGAGTGCATCTGTATCGCCTTGTCAGCATCGTTCTATCAGCCGTGTTGTCTCCATCGTGAACATAACATCTCTATCTATAAAGTCCGAAAATCACGAAAAGACTGCATGGAAAATACAACTTTTTTCAAACAAAGGTCATTTTATGTCTCTTATGCGACCAAATGACAGCTATATTGTTCATGTCTTCGTGTTCCCATTCTCGGACTACCCTACAAGTACTTCAAGAACGAAAGGACTGACGCTGCTATATAGGCGCTCTTCGACAAGCTCTACCATTCGGGTGGAGCGCAGTGGGTGGAGAACGGCGTGGCCATGAGCTTCAGCCTCTCCACTTTCCGCACCCATGCGAAGAACGCGGTGGAGGATAACAAGGCATTGGACAATGTGCTACACTAAACGCCAAGAATATTTGGTCGCAAACAAAGCCAACAGAACAATTTATCGAATAGTTGAATGATATCACCATGGCGACCATTTGGAGGCATAGGTTCGCCCTGCCATCTGTGCTGGCATCAATTAATCAGTGAATGCTATTTATCTAAAGTATCTTAGATGAGGGGAATTAATCCATCTCAAAGGTGACAGGGACGTTGCATTTCACTTTGACTGGAGTGCCATTTTCTGTGCCAGGCTTCCATTTTGGCATGAGTTTCACCACACGCAGTGCTTCGGCATCGAGAAGGGGATGGACACTCCGTATAACTTCAGGGTCGTTGATGTTGCCGTCGGTGTCTACGACAAAGCCAACCTCCACTCGCCCTTCTACGCCGTCTTTCTTTGCTTGTTCGGGATAATTCACGTTTTGATCCATAAAATCGAGGAGGGCTTGCCGACCGCCGGGGAATGAGGGATGGTGTTCTGCATCATCTAAAGATAATGTGTCGGGAAGGTCTATGAAGCCGGTGATTTGGCTTTCTATTGACACGGTGTCGGGGACAGTGTTCGAGTCTGTCGCACAGGGTTCTGCCGCAGTGTTGACTTCCGTCAAGGTGTCGGGGATGACATCCGCTTCGTCGGCAGTCTTATTTGATACGTTACTATTACATGCCGTCAGGGCTGCCAGTCCTACGCTCACGCCCACCATGGCCACGGCCTTGCCTAATTGTCGGCGCAACTGAAGCTGTTGTTCGAGCCAGCGCACCTCGGATTCGCATTTCGGGCAGGTGCCGGCGCAGTCACCCTCATGGCGGCACTCCGTGGGCGCATATTTGATGTCGTTGGCCTTCGCCACTTGCATGCGCACCTCCTTGAGGGTGTTGCATATCTTTTTTCCTCTTTTCATGATAGTATTCTCCTTTTCAAATAAAAAACGTTGTAGGGATATTGGTCAATGAGAAGACTTGCTCTTTGACAAGGCCTTTTATATACAACGTATTTTTTTCTTTTGTATTACAATTTCCAATTTCAAATTAGTAACTTTGCAAAAGTATTGTAATTTTGTGACATAAATACAGAAAATCACTTTTTTTGCAAATAGGGGTATTGGGTTTTGCCTTTCGAAGGTCTTATAACTGAATAGAGCCAAAAAGACAAATATGGACTACAGTAGACAATGGTTTGGACACTTGTTCAAGGACAACTATCCGATGATGTATCGCATGGCGTTCTCAATGGTGGAGAACGCCGACGATGCGAAGGATGCCGTGAACCAAGTGTTCACCCAGATGTGGAGAGGGAAACCCAATGTGAACGAAGGCAGCGTCAGAGGCTATCTGCTGGCAGCCACACGCAACCAATGCCTGCACATCCTCAGGCAGCGGCAACTGCAACGCCAACTGGAGGAAGAGTTGCAGCGAGATGAGGAAGTACATCAGGATGAAGCGAGAAAGGAATTGATGCAGGAACTGCAACAGGTTATCGAAGACAACCTGACGGAACAAGACCGACGTGTGCTGCAACTGCACTATGACGAGGAAATGACCTACGCGGAGACAGCGACGGTGCTGGGCATCAGTACGGCGGCAGTGAACAAGCACATCACCCGGTCGCTGGCAAAAATCAGACAAACCCTTAAAATTGCAAAGTAAGATGAAAACAGAAGATATCGACAAGAAAATAGGCATGCCTGACGTGGACGCAGAATGGGAAAAGTTCGAGCGCGAGGTCATCGACAAGGAGTCCACATCCAACAAGAGCGTCATCATGTGGGGACTATCCATCGCTGCGTCCATCGCACTGGTGGCAGGCATCTTCCTTTGGGGAAATGTCTTCAAAGAACAGAAAGACAATACTTTGGCCAAGGTGGAGCAACCTGCCACACCAAAGACCCAAGAAGAAGTCACAACTACACCAAAGACAAATGCGGTATCAGAGGAAAAAATAGATGCTGAGAACAATAGGGTTTCAGAGAAAGATATTGCCTCTGAGAGGAAGACGGTTTCCGAGCCTGTGCAACGCCCTGTTGGAGAAATGCTCACCATGACCACCCCTTCGGATAGGGAGGGGAATAAGGAGGACAATGGCAACAAGGCTGTTGAGGAACCCGTCAAGCAAGAGAAAATATTTTCCGTTGTAGAGCAAAATCCCAGTTTTCAGGGAGGCAACAGGGCTTTAGAGGAATTTATCAAGACCAACCTGAGGTATCCTGACCTGGCAATGGAATATGGTGCAAAGGGCAGGGTAGTCATGAGTTGCTTGATAGACAGTTTGGGATACGTGTCAGACGTCAAAGTCGCTAAGTACTTGAGGATGAGTTACGATACCTTGCGCTTGAGCCAGGAGACTGTGGAAAGACAAGAGCAGGTGAAGGAGCTGATCACCCAACAGTTGGGTGAAGAGAGCATACGTGTCCTCAGTCAGATGCCGAGGTGGAGTCCGGGTAAGATGTATGGTAAGGTGCGGAGTGTGAGATACAATGTACCTGTTCAGTTTCAGTTCACAGATGACGAGCGGCAAACGTTTCTTGCCCAAAAGGCACTTCAGACCCGCATTGCCGGACTTGACATCGTTTCTACATCGGCAGACTTAGGTACGAATAATGTCATGCGACTTAGAGGGAACCGCAACATCAACGACTCCATTCTCATTGTGGTCAACGGCACGCCACTGCTTGATTCACGGAACAACATTTCAACCGATTGGACAAGATTGACATTGGACTTGTATAAGAAAGGACAGTTCATTCATGGTATCGAAGTGTTCAAAGACGAGGAGAAAATCAAACAATATGGCGAGCGGGGCAAAAACGGAGTGATATCAATCACCACGACACCCGACACACTTTGTGACGCCTACATCCGCGAGCATCCAGAACTGAAGCAGAGCCGTCGACGCGTAGAGGGCTACGTCATGAATGAAAAAGGCGAGCCGCTTGCCGATGCATGGGTAGGTACAACAGCCGGTGCCGCCACCGACTCCGAAGGACATTTCGCTCTCTGGCTGCCCCTGACACAAAAAGAACTATTGGCTACCTGCACAGGTTACAAAAGTTCACGGCAGCAAGTAGACCATGCAAATCCCACGCTCATCTTCCATCTGGAAAAACAAATCTCCCTGAAAGACGTGAAAATCGTACCCCGTGGAAAAAAGGAAACGGAGGGGGAGGCCATACCGATAAAAGAAATACGCATTCGCTAATGATTCCATTGTCTTTATTCTGGAATGAGTGGTGAAAGCCATCTACAGCCATGCCATAACAAAATATAAAACAAACGCATTATATTACATGATGAAAAGACTTGTATTTTTCTTTATATTGACACTCGTGTCCTTGAACATGCATGCCACAGGTCAGGAAGGTGACATCATCTATATCGACGGTGAGTATTGGGAACTGTTGGGCAAACCAGTCTATGCAGACTCCGTACTCAGTCGAGAATTGAAGGAAGCATTGCCAAAAGGACGTGGCTATACCACATCAAACTGGGCAGGCTACACGGCATTTTGGAGCATCCAGCAAGAGCAACTCTGTCTGGACAGCATACAGTATGAGATATACAATGCCGACCCTAAGAAGAGCAGGACGGAATGTCTGCCCTCAGATACACTGCATCGCGTGTTCAGTAAATACATCGACGGGAAGCGCATCGTTGCCACATGGTTCAATGGAGACATCCGCTTGGCAAAAGGAAAAATGATTTACTATGTGCATTCGGGTTTCGAGAGGAACTACGAAAACGAGAGACTTGTCACCCTCGACCACGGGAAGGTTTGCGAGATGAAAGACTTTCAGAACTATTTCGTGGAGGGGTTCTCCTTTGATCGTTCTTCCTCTGGTCGCTGGCCAGGCAAGAATATGCAGCCAATGACTAATGTGAAACTGCATGAGGTGTTCCCCCTGCACATGGAGAATTATCCAGAACTGGCTGATGTCAAGCAAATCGTGTTCAGTGTCAAGCGGGCTCGTGTCGATGCACAGGGGCATCTTGTCGAGTGCGAGGTGAGGGTGTTAAGACCTAAAGACGTAGAGTGCAGCCCACGTCTTGCCGCCGAGATGGCTGAAGCGATGAAAGCCTATCATCCTTGGCTTGTCTCCTACATCAACGGCGAGTTTCGCGGCTATGGTATTCAAGGATACTCTTTCCCATATATATTGGACAAGTGATGAACACTCATGTCGCGCTGCCCATTTGGAATTGCTGCAGAAAAAGATGTCAAGCGAGGTCTCATTCATTAATGTTCTAAACATATGCCAAATAAGATGAAAATGATAATCAATTCCACCTTGTGGATGCTTTTCTTGGCAATTATAACAAGTGTGTTTTCCTGCAAATCTCTTGAACATAAGCAGGAAATAACCCAATATGATAAAATGACACGAAAGAATGTCTATATGGTTGTTGAGGAGATGCCAAAATATAAAGGTGGTGATGGCGTGTTCCTAAAAGAACTTGTCAATAATATCCAATATGTTTATTCGGAAAACGACAATCTCCAAACAAGAGTGCAGGTGCAATTTGTTATTGACAAAAAGGGACATTTAATAGGTGCGAGAATTTACGGGAAGGAATCCGATGCATTATCTGATTTTGAAAAAGCAGTATTGAAGGCGTTATGTTTATTGAATGATTGGCAAGCAGGCAGACAAGATGACAAACCAGTCAACGTATTAATAACAAAGACAATAAATATATGTCCTAATCCGTGAACTCTGATGATGCCATGTTGAAAAAGGCATTGACCATCTATTTATTGTTATTTGTGTCAATCACATTGGAAGCACAAATAGGAATTGTGATGGAAACGCAGGATTTTTTTAGGTGCCAGACAATACGTCCAATGCTATGAATACATTATAGGTATATAGATTCCTCTTATATCAAAACAAAAGATTATCTTTGTGATGGATATTAGACAAAGCAATCAAGCCTATAATATGTATGAATAACAGTCACATTTCAAAATCATCCGTCACTATCAAGCAAGTATCTTGCGATGATGCATTCTATAAAACCATAGAAAAAGAATTTGAGGAGAATGATACCAATGCCAAAACGTTTTGGAATCTTCTATATGGTGAGGATACACGACGTTCATCCCCAAGGCTGCTGGCCATCTCCGTGGAAGGACAATTGATGGGCTATGTCGTCACATTTGATTTCTTCCAAGCAACCTACATCACGTGCCTTCAAATCAATGAGGCGCATCGGGGAGAAGGGTTCGGTTCCATGCTTTTGCAGCATGTATGCAAAGAACCCAACCGCACTTTTGTGCTGCTCACTGACGTGGCGATGAGCGACAGCGAACAACTGGCCGTTTGTGTTCGAAGGAAAATGTTTTATCTCAAAAATGGTTTCAGAACAGTGCCTGTCAAATGGCATAGTGAATATTATTACAAGTATGATGTCCATGTCAAGGGCCCAGACTTGGAATTGGGTTCGCTGCTGGCGGTATTGAGAAAGGGAAGAGAGATATGGAACACTGCGTATTTGGCGTAGATAACTCAGAGGGTGTGTCAAAATGAAGTGAACCCTCTATTTTGTAAAAAATGCTCAAAGGGGATGTGTCAAAATGAAAAATTGACACATCCCCGGTTTTTGTTACACGATTATTTTGTTGAAGACTCCCCCTTTCTGCCGACGGGAGACACGATGGCTCATTCTTTTTTCAGTTCGGCAAAACCCTTGTCCACTTCCTTGCAGTCGGCACTTGGTGCCTTGGTCACTTCGTCTGCCGAAACGGGGTCGGTTTGAGGAGATTCCTTTTCACCAATCAAAAATTCTTTCTGACGCCCTGCCAATCGGGGAATTTCATCTTCAGGTATTCGTCATCGAGGAAGAGGGCGGATTGCCCCACCTGGCCTTTCAACTGCCAGTCGAGCCATTTCACCACAGCCTTGGAATAGTTGCCGCCATGTTTCTCGTAATATGTGCCGCTGTGTCCGTCCTTCGAATTGAGCATCACCACGGGGATGTTGTCGGCTATGCGCTCGTAATCTTTCTGCGCATTGGCGTATGCGATGTCGCCAGGGCCGCCGATCATGTAGAACATCGGTGTGTGGAGGTTCTTGAGCGACTCCTTCGTCGACCCCATCATCTCCATGTCGCCGATGCCTGAGTTCAGCATCACACAGGTCTTGATGCGGGGGTCGTGGGCGACGCCTAACACTTGTGCACCACCGCACGACTGTCCCATTGCTGCCACATGGTCGAGGTCGAGGCAATGGTAGTATTCTGAGCCAGAGGTGGCGTTCTGGTCGGTCAGCCAGTCGAGCACCTCGAGCAGCATCTTGGGATAAGTGCTGAATTGAGGGGCGGCGGGCTGCTGTTTCTTGCTTTTCTTGGCGTTTTTGGCGGCTTGCTCTCTCTGTTTGGCTTGCTTCTCTTGACGGGCCTTGATTTCCTCGGGGGTCAACGGAAGGATTTTCTCGCCATTGGCCATGATCACCTCGCCTTTGGTCTCGGGATAAGCCGACTTCAAGACCCCTCTCCATTGCGCCATCACATCCTCCTCGTCATACGGGCCTATGGCGGCGGCCACATAACCGTAGGATGCCACTTCGCTCAACAGCAGGCGCATCTCCACGTTGTTGTTGAAACAGGCACCGTTGGCATAGACGATGACGGGTAGGGCACCTTGTTTTGCCACCACTTCCTTTAGGTTCTGTGGACGATACACCGTGAAACCGGTACATGAGGCGTCGCCTACCACTTCCGATTTGAACGGTCCCGTGCCGCCTTCTTCCACAATCTGCCTTTGAGTGGTCTGGGCATTCATCAGCCCGACGCTTGCAGCGGACAACATGACCGCCATGAATATTCTTTTCATTCCCATAGTTTGTTGTTTGTTGGATGGTTGATAAATGAATTAGTTCTTGCAAAAATACCATTTTTTCACAATACAATACGTCCAAACTCCATTTTTTTGATGATAAAACGGCATTTTCCTGAAAACAGCCTGAAATATTTATGGAAAATGATGCCTGGTGTCATGCTACGCAGACTTTTGTCTTTTTTTTCACCATAAATGTTTGGTGGTTGTCAAAAAAGATGTATATTTGCAATCTGCTCAACTGTTTGAAGTTGGGTGAATGTAAAACCAAATATATTACTGCTATGGATTTTATAAAGGTATTGTTGAAACTGGTGGGACTCGCCAAGGAATACATTGACGAATCACCCAAGCAAGCCGCCCCTGCGCGGCAGCCTCGGTACGAACCGCGACAGGAAGAGCCCGTTGTCGTGGAAAGGGAGAAGACCGCCGAAGAATGGGAAGCCTATTTCAGGGAAATCCTGTCGAGTGAGTTCTCTGCCTACAGCGTTCGTGAGAAAGTACCGGTCACGGATATCGCAGGATTTGCCAACGATGAGTTCAAACTCTACAAGAAACGCCC
Source organism: Prevotella sp. (assembly GCA_017619375.1). Classification (GTDB taxonomy): domain Bacteria; phylum Bacteroidota; class Bacteroidia; order Bacteroidales; family Bacteroidaceae; genus Prevotella. The sequence goes on from JAFZSL010000030.1 coordinate 22,746, forward strand.
TTATCAGGCCTACAAAGCCGAATGGGGCCAGCCATACACCTTCGTGCTGGAAAAAGACGGAAAGGCTAAGGGGGTGGTGATGCTCGGCAACGGCCACAGTCACTACAACAATGTCAAATACCTGATAGCAAGGGTGTATGCCAAGAAACTGGGTGTTCCCTACATCAACTTCTACACGCAGATGGAAAATGAGAGAGGTTATGTCATTGGGCGCATCCGCAAGTTTTTGAACGGGGAGGCATGATACTCGAAGAGACAAGGAAAAAGGGGATGCAGCACGGCTGTGCCTGCGATGGAGGCAGCCTTGGCCATTTCTAATGGTTTTGCAGGCAACAGGGCAAGGTACCCTCTTGTGATCAGCAATTTTGCTGATTCAAAATCTTTCCCCTTTTTCTTCTTTTCATCATGGAAAGCATCATCACCCAACTGACCCAGCAAAAGGCTTGGGAGGAGTTTCTCAAATACCGACTGCTGAAAGGTCGTTTCAACTGGCATGAGTTCGACGTCGCCGACAGCTATGTGGAGCAAGAGAAATATCTTCACATGGCTCAAAAGATTGCGCGCTGCGAAGACTTGAGCATTCCCCAAAAGATGATGGTCAACAAGATGGGGGCGGGCAGGAAACGGGTGGTTTACAGTTTTGCGCCCGACGAGATGACGATGCTCAAGTTCATAGCCTATGGACTCTATCATTACGATGGGCATTTCGCCCCCAACTGCTATGCCTTCCGTCGGGGCGTGAAGGCTCATGACGCCATCCGCAGCATCAACAGGGCTATCAACGGACGGCCCATGTGGGCGTACAAACTCGACATCCATGACTATTTCAATTCCATCTCCATAGACATCCTCCTGCCGATGTTGGAGGAAATGTTGGCCGACGACCCGCCTTTATACCATTTCTTTGAAAGGATGCTGACCAACAACCATGTAGAATACAATGGCGAGGTCATCCTTGAGAGTCACGGCGTGATGGCAGGCATACCCACGTCGCCATTCCTGGCCAATGTCTACCTCAAGGAAGTGGACTGGCATTTTCATAAGGTTGGCGCCATCTATGCCCGCTATTCCGACGATATCATCATGTTTGCTCCTGACCGTGCCATTCTGGAAGAATACAAGGGGTGGATGGAGGGTTTTCTCAGTCAATACCGACTTGAGGTCAACCCGGAGAAGGTGAATGTTTATTCTCCCGACAAGGCATACGAGTTCTTGGGTTTCAAATGCCATGCCGGCGACATCGACATATCTGATTCGACCAAGAAAAAGATGAAAGGCAAAATCAGGCGGGCGGCTCACTCTCTGCTGCGCTGGAGCAGAAAGAATCACCTTCCTCCCGAAAAGGCGATGAAGGGCCTCGTCAACCGTTTCAACCGAAAGTTCTTTGAGGGTGACGATGCCGAAACGCTCTCCTGGTCGCGTTGGTTCTTCCCCATCGTCAACCAGGTTGACGGCCTAAGGGAAATCGACCATTACCTTCAGCAGTATGTACGCTACCTCGGCACGGGAAGACATTGCAAGGCCAACTACAAGACGGACTACGCCCAATTGAAACGACTGGGTTACCGGAGTTTGGTCAACGAGTTCTACAAGTTCAAGGATAATCGATAGGAGCGCACGAGGTCGTATGTTCTTGTTTCAATGCCAAACGGTCCCTTGAAATAGTAGGGGCGGGTCTTGTGCCCGCCCGCAAATCCACACTGTCCCAAAGATTATTCTCTTTCCTTTTCTCCTACCATGCGGAGAAACTTTCCATCGAGGGAATAGGCCTTTTTAACGGAATAGCGCCCATCTGTATCATAACCATAGGATGCAGCGACAATCTCTTTATTCTTCCAGTCAAGACTTACCACACCCTCGGTAGAAGGCAATTGTTTGGCTGTGCCTTTATAGGAATCAATGATGTAGGTCCAAATGTTGCGTCCATCTGGACAGCCCTCGACAATCACCTTGCCCACGTCGCCTGGAGCAATCATGGCCTTGTCGGCTGCTGCTATCTGGGTAAGAGGAACACTGATGGCATCACCTTTCATTTTCTCCCACTGCGTTTCTGCCATGGGATTGGTCTCGCAGACCTTGACGACAGTGCCAGAACGCTCGTCGGCAAGCCATACGGACGTCACATCAGCCATCTCACCTTCACTTGCTGGCCTCACCACATCAATATACACAGCATATTGGAAATGGGAACCTTGCTGGCGGACAGCAGTCTTCGGCAGTTCACTTATGTCGAGCAAATCCACCTCCACACCATCCTTGCTTCCCGAAAGGGCATGCGCCGAAGTATCATCGGAACCATCAGGGGACATCTCCTTGTTCTGGGCATCCACTGACTCTTTCGTGGGATAATCTGCAGAATCACGTTCCATTCCCGGGCCGTCGAGGATTTGGCCTCTGAAATGCTTGCAACCCACAAATACCGCTGCGACAAGCGCAACAGCAACCACCATGATGATCGTCATCTTTTTCATATATTTCAGTTGTTTTCAATAAAACAATAATGGTTCTCAGTAACCAAGGAATTCCTTGAGGCCTTCGGTTTGCTCAAGGTCGGCTCTCCCGACTTAGAAGGGGCCTGGGGAAACCAGTTCAAGGTACAAAGATAACACAAATTACCGAGAATGACAAAACTTGACTCATCTTTCTACGCAAAAAGGCAGTGTGCATCTCCCCCCCGAAGGAGGAAGCGGGGTGGGTGTGAGAGAACATTTTATAGTAGACTCAGAAAATGATAAAAGATTCACAGTCCTTTCCTGACAGAAAAAAGTGCTACAAATTTTTGTGGATCATAACCTTTTGCGTATATTTGCACTTATAAATCTAAAACAAGCAATCTATGAAAAAAACTGGGCTATTGTTTGCGGCCCTTTGCTGCCAAATGTCTGCCAGTTGCTACAAAGACTTTCTGAAGGCTTTTGTGCCCAAAAGAAAAAGACGTTGGGGCAGAAGAAGATAGATGCATTGATAACATAACAACCTAAAATAACATTTATGGATAATGTGACCTCCCATGGCCAAGACAACCAAACATTAGTGGACGAAAAATACGACGGAAGGAAAGTCCGCCTGTGTGTTGACGGCAAGTATCGATGGACATACCCGATGAGCATGCTTAAGAATCCCGTCCTTTTCCTCACGGTCTTCAAGGTGATTGGTGGCATCATGGCTGCCATTCTTGTCTTTGTAATATGCTTAAGCCATTGGAAAGATATCACCAGTGGTAATTTCAAGATTATTTTCCATGACCTCCGCATGTTTGGCTACATCATGTTAGGATGCTTGGTGATCACCATCGTTGCTTTCCTGATAGTAGCGGCTCAATATGGTTGGAACTATATCATTAGGTTCACCATGGACGAAGATGGATTCCTGCACGAGCAGATTCCTGCTCAAAAGAAAATCGCCCGCAAATTGGGGAAAACAGTGGCTGCAACAGGTGCCCTGACGGGGAGTCTCGGTAGGGTAGGCCAGGGGATGCTGGTTGCCAACCACACGTCGCTAGCCTCTGACTTCAAAGTTGTAAGAAAGGTGAAGCCTCTTCGCAAGTGGAACACCATCAAGGTGAACGAACCCTTCGCCAAGAATCAGATATACTGTGACAGTGAGGACTTCGACTTCGTGCTCAACTACATCCTTGAGCACTGTCCTAAACTGAAGGAATGAGAAAAAAAAGGTATAATAAATAAATCCATAGTTCATCATGTGGAATAAACCTTGGAGAATGCAAGAGGGTTTCGTGATCGGGGGCGGACTCATCTGCGCCGGTCTGATGCTTGAACTGGCTGTCGGAAAGGTGATGTGGGATGCCTTCTCTTGGCCTGCCAACCTCATCGTGCTGGCGGGATTCCTTCTTCTTGCTCTGTTGTTCTTCTTGCAGCCGAAATCCTATTTCAGTCGCTTCCTCGCCTCCTATCATGCTGCCGTTCCCGCCTTGGTCTATGTCGTGGCGCTTACGATAATCATGGGACTCACACGCCAGCAGGCGAATGGCACCTGGTTCAACGACATGCTCTCGTTCTGGCCATTCGTACTCATCTACACCTATGTGGCACTGATTCTCGCTTTGGTCGTCCTCAACCGCCTGTCTCGGCTGCTGAGAGGGAAAAAGAAATGGGTATGGCGTAGCGACGTGCCTTTTTTCCTCAACCACGGCGGAATTCTTATCGCCCTCGTCACCGCCACGCTGGGCAATGCTGACATGCAGCGACTGAAGATGATCACCGTGGTGGGCGAACCCGAGTGGCGGGCCGTCGACGACAGGGGTGTGGTGCAGGAACTGCCCATCGCCATCCAACTCAAGAAATTCATCCTTGAGGAATACCCCGCCGAGATGGAGCCACAAATCTCTGCCGACTCTGTGATGATGCAGCGCACGCCCAAGCGGTTTGCCAGCGACATACTGATTCTCACCAAGTCGGGAAAGAAAATCTCTGCCACGGTCGATGTCAATCAACCCGTGAGCATCGAAGGATGGAATATCTACCAGTATGGCTACGACACGCAGATGGGCGCCATGAGCAGCATAAGCATCCTCGAACTGGTTAGCGACCCGTGGCTGCCCTTTGTTTATACCGGCATCTGGATGATGATAGCAGGAGCAATCACCATGTTTATTTTTGGAGTGAGGAGGAAGAGAGCATGACTTGGACACATTTCCCTTATTTCGCCATCGTGGCGGTATTGCTGTGGATGGCTGGAGCATGGCTTGCATGGAAAGACCGGCGCAAGCAGGCCGTTGCCATGACCAGCACCGGACTGGTGGTGTTCTTTGCGTTCATCGTCCTGTTCTGGATTGCTCTTGAACGGCCTCCCCTGCGCACCATGGGCGAGACGCGCCTATGGTATTCTTTCTTCCTGCCGCTCTCGGGACTGCTTGTCTATGGACGGTGGAAATACAAGTGGATTCTCACATTCTCCACCGTCCTGGCACTCGTCTTCATCTGTGTCAACCTGCTCAAGCCCGAGATTCATTCCAAGACGTTGATGCCGGCCCTGCAGAGCCCGTGGTTTGCACCCCATGTCATCGTCTACATGTTTGCCTATGCCCTGCTCGGCGCCTCGGCGGTCATGGCATTCTATCTGTTGTTTTTCAAGAAGCAGCAGCCGACGAAGGAGGAGTTCGGCATCTGCGACGACCTCGTCAACGTGGGGCTGGCTTTCATGACAGTCGGCATGCTCTTCGGGGCGCTTTGGGCAAAGGAGGCATGGGGACACTATTGGTCGTGGGACCCGAAGGAGACATGGGCGGCCATCACATGGTTTGCCTACCTCGTCTATGTGCACTACCGGCGCATCTCCTCACACCATGGCAAAGTGGCGCTTTGGATGCTCCTTGTAGCCTTCGTCTTGCTCCAGGTGTGTTGGTGGGGAATCAACTACCTGCCCAGCGCACAAGGCTCCAGTGTGCATACCTACTCTACCTCCTGATAACCTTTCCCAACCCTATCATCATGTTTTCCACGCCTTCCACATGCAGGCACTGTGCCCAGCCCCACCTGTCAAGTCGTGTTTGCAAAAAAAATCTCCACACCCCCAAAAAACGAGGGCGTGGAGATTGTAGGCAGCAATGCACCGAAGAAAATTCAGGATGATTACGGTTGTAATGTGAATCCTATGACCAGATAGGCTTTCCGTGAACAGGGGTTGGCGACGACTTGCCCGAAAACTGGAACAGAAAATGTATCGGTCACTTTGATGTCTTTCGTTGCTTTCAAAGCAAGGTTGGTGACTGCAAATCCATTCGTGCCATAAAAGTCGGTCGAGAAAGGGACGGCGCCGGCTGTGGCAGCCCAGTCTACGGTTGCAAGTTTGAATGGGACTGAAAGTTCGACGTAACTGCTGTAAGCCCGCTTGCCGTCCTTGTTCATGCCGTCATTGCCAGCGAAATTGGTGAACCACTGCAGGCTGGCAAGTCCGAAATCGTAGCCGACATTTGCCTCGAAGACATGGTTCGTCTCATGGGCATCGTACTTGAAATAGCGATTCTCTGGGTCGAGACCAACATTGAACCAGTAGTCGGTAATGCCGATGTTGAGACCGCCAATGGCGTATCCTAACGTCAAGTCAAATTCCTTCGTGTCGGAAGGGTCGGAAAGTCCTACACTTCCCCAAGCCGTCAAAGAAAGACCCTTGTAGCCTATGCCGAGGGTTGGCTGCAGAGACACGTCTCCCAAGTCCTGGCCACGCCAGATGTAACTGCTCACCACATCACCACAAATGGTGGTCTCAACTTTCTCCTGTGCAAGGGTGCCCAAACTTACGGCCAAACCCATTGCAAAACAAACAATCTTTTTCATTCCTTTTCTTTTTTAGTTATAACAAGCCTCGCCGTGTTCGTAGATGTCGAGGCCTTCTTCTTCCACACGGGAACCAACCCGGAGTCCGTGTATTTTCTTGATGCCGAAGAACAGCAGGAAACCACATGCGGCGGCCCAGAGGTCGATGACAAGGATTCCAAAGCACTCGGCTCCGAAAAATCCCCAGCCGTGACCGTAGAAGGCACCATTGGATGTGGAGAGCAGTCCTGTCAACAGCGTGCCAAGGATGCCGCACACGCCATGAACTGATGAAGCACCAACGGGGTCGTCGATGTGAAGACGGTGGTCGATGAACTCTATGGCATAGACAAGAGCAACTCCACATACCAGGCCGATGGCTACGGAACCGATTGGCGAAACAAGGTCGCAACCTGCCGTGATGCCTACCAACCCGGCCAGGACGCCGTTGAGCGTCAGAGAGAGTGAAGGCTTGCCATATTTCATCCACGTGATGACCATTGTTGCCGTACCGCCAGCCGCAGCCGCAAGGTTGGTTGTCAGGAACACGTGACTGATGGCTATGCGGTTCACCTCACCGGAAGCCGCCAACTGCGAGCCGGGGTTGAAGCCGAACCATCCAAGCCAGAGGATGAACACACCGAGGGCGGCCATCGTAAGGTTATGTCCGGGAATGGCACGGCTCTTGCCGTCTTTCCCATACTTGCCGATACGCGGACCAAGTGCCATCGCACCAACCAACGCCAGCACACCACCAACGCTATGTACAATGGCGGAACCTGCGAAATCATGGAACACATCGCCGAAGGTTGTCATCATGAAACTATCAGTTGCATCATTGCAGAGCCATCCGCCTCCCCATGTCCAATGACCTTCGATGGGATAGATGAATAACGATATGACTGCGCTGTAAATGAGATACATCGAGAACTTCGTCCTTTCTGCCATGGCACCACTCACAATCGTGGCACTCGTGGCACAGAATACCGTCTCGAAAATCAAGAAACCCTCTACAGGCAAATCCCCTTTGTAGAAACTCAGGTCGCCCCAATTGGGCATGCCGATGAAACCTGCTCCCTCGCTGCCGAACATGAAGCCGAAACCGAGGAAAAAGAACAGAAGTGAGCCGAACATGAAATCGACGAAGTTCTTCATCAGGATGTTCGCCGTGTTCTTGCTTCGTGTGAAACCTGCTTCGCATAATGCGAATCCCGGCTGCATCCAGAATACCAACATGGCAGCCAACAACATCCATACAGTGTCGAGTGATAATCCTATTTCGTTCATGATTTTTCTGTTTTTTTAGTTTCCAACATGTTATTTCTTGTCTCTCAGTACGGTGTCACCGTGTTCACCCGTACGTATGCTCCAGGTGTCAATCATTTCGCTGACAAAAATGCGGCCGTCGCCTACCTCGCCCGTGTGGGCTACATCCAATATCACTTGCACAGTTGGCTCCACAAACTGGTCACGACACACGATGGTTAGGGCCACACGCTCTATCACATCTGTCGAATACTGGACGCCACGGTAGATGCGTTCCTCACGGCTTTGACCTATGCCATGCACGTTGTGATACTCAAACCAGTCGATGTCTGACTGGAGCAGCGCTTCCTTGACATCCTCAAACTTCGTTTTACGGATAATCGCTTCAATCCTTTTCATAATTTTCTACTTTTTACCTTAACATTATTACACTCAATCATGTCACCGGGACATCATTTTGCCAATTGACGTTGCAAAGGTACGACATTATGAAACGAAAACAAGTGTAATTTTGCCACTTTGATTAAAAAATAATCATATATCTGACACAATGCAATGAAAATTCTTGTAAAAATGACAAAATGTATTGAAAAGAACTGCAAAAGCAAACGTTTTGTTACAAATTGTCAAACGGACTAAAAGCATTTCTTGCCTTGTCGAGCCTTGTTTTTTTGTAAAAAAGCCGATATATGTCCCGTGCAACCGGCTACAACTACGTGCCCTCGCAAGGCTGGTTACTGCATATCTCCGCCCTTCCCACCTTCATAGTCTATAGCAATACCTCGATGACCTTCGGTGACTCATGCGTTCCCCTTCATTATCACTTCCCCGAGGTCATCATTACAGGCCGTGGAGCCATCGTTCGCCAGTGGGGAAACAAATACCTCGGCATGTCGATGGTATTCAATTTCACCAACAATGGCTACGAAGAGAGCCTCGCTCTGCACAACATCAAATGGCGCATCCGCACCTTCTTCGGCCTGAGGCTGGGTAAGAAATAAAATAGATTCCCATGTGGTATCATGACTGCAGCGGATTTCCAATATGCTGTGGAGATTTACAAAAAAAATGTTACCTTTGCAAAAAAGTTAGTACAATTGGATATCTTTCCATTTAACTGCGTATTTGTGAAGTATGGAAAAACTTGATGTCAAATTGATTCCCCTTCAACCGGAAGACCGGGAACAATTCATTCTTGACAACCAGTGGGCATTCAAGTATGGTGCCCAACAGGAATTCGGAATGCGTGACGAGCATTGTGAGGAGGGTGATGAAGTGATTTCCCGAAGCACCATCGAAGGCTCCATTGATGGAGAGAAAGCCGAGGCATATCGCATCGTCTATGACGGAGAGAAAGCCGGCGGCCTTGTCCTGAGCATTGACAAGGAAGTCCGAAAAGGAGAGTTGGAATTGCTTTTTGTGAATCCCAACGCCCATAGCAAGGGTATTGGCCAGGCTGCATGGCAAGCCGTGGAACGGATGCATCCAGAAATCAAGGTTTGGGAGACCATCACCCCGTATTTCGAGAAGCGCAACATACACTTCTATGTCAACCGCTGCGGTTTCCATATCGTGGAGTTTTGGAACAAGTATTTCCATGGTCCGGCCATCCCCGAAGAGGAAGAAGGGCACTGGAGCAAAGACGACGAGATGTTTCTTTTCAGAAAAGTGATGACGGATGGGAATGGACCGATTTGAATGAGAGATAATAAAGAGGACAAGAACAAGAGGGGAAATAAAAAACTCAAATTGAAAGATATGAAAGACAATCGAATAAGGCCTATCCTCATCATGGCGTGTCTGCTGTTTGTTGGGATGGCAACGAGAGCCCAGGACGGATTTGACCGTTCGGCAACGGAGGTAATCAACGACATGGCTCCCGGATGGAATCTCGGCAACACGCTCGAAGCCACCACCAGTTGGACGGGAGCCGCCCTATGGAACAACAAGGGAGGGCTCGGCACAGAGACAGGATGGCAGGACACGAAGACCTCACAGGAAATCATCGACTTCGTGAAGAGCCTTGGATTCAAGAGCATACGCATACCATGCGCCTGGGCATTCGGTCATATCAGCAACGCTTCGACCTACGAGATTGACGGCCAATGGATGGCGCGTGTGAAGGAGGTGGTGGATTACTGCATCAACGACGGACTCTATGTGGTATTGAACGACCATTGGGACGGAGGATGGCTGGAGAATCATATCAAAGATTCCGATGCTGCCACCATCGAGAAGAACAAGGCCATCCTAACGGCTCTGTGGACGCAGATTGCCAATGCCTTCATCGACTATGACGAGCATCTGCTTTTTGCCGGACTGAACGAGCCGAATGCTGAAGACCAGGCTGCCACGAACAACCTGATACAGTACAACCAAACCTTCGTGGATGCCGTGCGAGCCACTGGTGGCAATAATGCCAAACGCGTTCTGGTGGTGCAGGGTCCCTCCACCAACATTTACCACACCTGTGATTTCATGGCGGGCAAGATGCCGACAGATGTCACGGAAGGCAAACTGGCTGTCGAGATACACTATTACAACCCTTGGCAGTTCTGGGGAATGGAGAAAGACGAGTCGTGGGGCAAGGTCTTCTACTATTGGGGGAAAGGCAACCATTACAGCGGTTCCACTCACAATGCCACATGGGGTGAGGAAGACGACATGAGGAACCAACTGCAGATGATGAAGACCAACTTCGTGGCCAAGGGCTATCCCGTGGTGATTGGAGAGTTTGGTGCCAACTGGCGCGACTTATCATCACTGTCCAATGAAAGCCAGGAAAAGCACAATGCGTCCATCAAATCACACTACCGTGAGTTGCACCGCCTGTGCAAAGAGATGGGAGGAATGGTGCCGATGACATGGGATACGAACTATCGCAACCAAGAGGGAACCAAAGGTTGCATGACCATTGTTGACCGTAAGACGCTCACCGTCTTCGGCACATACGCCATGGAAGGCATCAATGAAATCTACCCCCGTCCATCAGAGTCAAACATCAATTCAACTGTTCTGCCAAACAATGAAAACAAAGCCATCTACACTCTGCAAGGCATCCGCATCAATGGAGAGCCACAGAAGAAGGGTGTCTATATCATCAACGGCAGGAAATGGTTGAAATAGGACGCCAAATGATTAGACTTGAGATGTGAATGTAAAGATTGTTAATTCAATATAAACCACCTTGGTCTTATGAAGAGAATCTTATGCATGCTTGTCATCTTTTTTTCGATGACTCCGCAACGACATCATCCACGTCGAAATTCAACGGTTCCCGCCTCGGTCTTCTTTCCGTTGATGAGGTCACCATCGACGAACAAGGCAATATGCATTACCTCCGCCGCCACAATGGCGACCAAAGTCATCAGGGCCGCCACGCCCGCCACGCCCGCATCAGCGTCGGCGATTGGAAGATACTGCACATTCAACTCTACGAATTCAAAGAGTAGTGATGAATTATATTGAGAAAAAGAATAGCCGAACTGAGTTGAAGATAAAGTTGGATTTGCCAGAAGAAATCACCGTCGAGAACACCTGGGATGTGACCTCCCACGATACGGACAACATCGTTGGCCCGCAGTGGTTGATGGACAGTTACGCTCCTGCCGTCTACTGGAAAAACAATGCCGGTGCCCACAATCAGATTATCATCCGTGAGGAAATCATGGCAGACCGGGCCAAACGCTGGGCATGGTTGAAATAGACCTACTTCTGTAACGAAAGGATTTGGATATGCCGGCCTTCAACAAGGATGGCGCCTTCCTGCTTCAATTCATTCAGACAACGCAGCAATGAATATTTCTGAATGCCGAAGTGGTCGGCCAGTTCCTGCCGCGACAAAGGCAAGAGTATACGGTCGGTCTGTTGCAGCCTGCTCTGCTCCTTCAAATAAAGAATTACCTTTTCACGCACGTTCATGGTAAGCATCCGTACCTTTTTGGTCAGATGGGAGATGATGTTGGAAAGCAACCGAATGTAGTTCATCATCAGACTCTGGTCACTGTTGAGCATCTTCTCAAGATCGTTAGGCGACAGGCGCAAAACGGAGGTCTCGGTAGTCGCCTCAACAGTCACAGGATATTTGTTGTCCGAGGCAAAGAGAAAGGCGGGAGCCAGCAATTTGCTTGCCTGATGGGTTTCCACCCGGACAATACGTCCTGAGGGACCTGTGATATTCGCCACCAGCTCGCCGCTGATGATGATGTCGGCATTTTGGCAAACATTGCCTTCAATGGCAAGAATCTCGCCCTTGTGATACCGAACAATCCTATAACGAACCGTGTGCATCAGATCGATGATTTCTGACTCGGCCATACCCTTGAATAGAGGGCATTGTTTCAGTCCATGTAATGTGTCTTTATCCATAACATTTGTAAAGGTAAAGAAAAAGTGCAATCAAACTGGAGATTTAACAATAATTATATGGTTGGGGGCACAAATGTTATCATTTAGCATCCTCATAAATGAGTATTTTTGTTGTCTAAATGGAAACTTTTACGTATGAGTTGGAAAAAGTTGTTGACACTTAAAGGTTTGTTCTCATACAAGCAGAAAGTAGGCTTACTGGTCTTGGCGGGTGTAATCTGCGGTCTCGGCGGGCTGTTCATGTACCTGCTCAGGGCGCATACCTACTTCGTGGGCGACAACCCATCGGCCTGTGTCAACTGTCACATCATGACACCCTATTATGCCACATGGAGCCACTCCTCGCATGGACGCGACGCCACGTGCAACGACTGTCACGTGCCCCACCAGAACCTCGCCCTGAAATATGGCTTCAAGGCGATGGATGGCCTGAAACACACGGCTTACTTCGTGACCCACTCCGAGCGGCAGGCTCCTATGGCAGAAAAACTGACGGGAGAGGTGGTGATGGACAACTGCATCCGCTGCCATACGCAACTCAATCAGGAATTTGTGAAGACAGGTCGGATGGGTTACATGCAACAGCAGGCTCAAGGCGGGAAAGTGTGCTGGGACTGTCATCGCAACGTACCCCATGGTGGCATGAACTCGCTGATGGCCACACCGAATGCGGAGGGTGTGACACCGCTGCCGCCCTCACTGGTGCCGGAATGGTTGCAGAAGATAATGAATTGACTGTCATCATTCGCAAACAAAGAAACTAAAATCCAAACAATATGGCAAAGACGTTAAAGAAATGGCAAGGTTGGGCACTATTCTTAGGCTCGATGGTTGTCGTGTTCCTGTTGGGACTGCTTGTTTCGTCGTTGATGGAACGACGTGCGGAAGTGGCGAGCGTGTTCAACAACAAGCGCACGGTGTTTGAGGACAGCATCGTGGCGGTGAACGAGAAGTTCAAGGCCGACTATCCTCGTGAGTATGAGACATGGGCGATGACGGAGGACACCACGTTCAAGTCGATGTACAACTCGTCGCAGGAGGTGGACGTGCTTGAGCAACGTCCCGAGATGGTGGTGCTGTGGGCTGGCTATGCTTTTTCGCGCCACTACAACACACCACGCGGTCACAAGCACTGCATCGAGGACCTGCGCAAGATTCTGCGCACCGGCAATCCGGGCATCGATGGCGACAGCGACATGCAACCAGCCACCTGCTGGACGTGCAAGGGACCCGACGTGCCCCGTATGATGCGCGAACTGAGTGGTTCGAAGTCTGTCTTCGACCCTGCAAACTATTATGCCTATGAGGGCAAGTGGAGCGGACTTGGTGCGGAGATGATGAATTCTGTTGGTTGCAGCGACTGTCACGACGCCAGGACAATGGACCTGCGTCCCGCCCGTCCCGCCATCTATGAGGCATTCGCCCGAAGAGGTCTCGAAGTCAGAAAGCAGAGCCATCAGGAGATGCGCTCGCTGGTGTGCGCCCAATGCCATGTGGAGTACTATTTCATCAAGCCCGATGACCCCAACAATCCCGGCAAGGCCAACTATCTGGTGTTCCCGCACGACAAGGGCCTGACCTGCGAGGCTGCTGAAGAATATTACGACAGCATCGGATTCTATGACTATATCCATCCGCTGTCGAAGACCCCGATTCTGAAAGCCCAGCATCCAGGCTATGAAATGTCACAACACGGCATCCATGCCCAGCGTGGCGTGTCTTGCGCCGACTGCCACATGCCATACAAACAAGAGGGCGGCGTGAAGTTCAGCGATCACCAAATCATGTCTCCGCTTGCAAAAATCGACCGTACTTGCCAGACCTGTCACCGTCAGGATGCGGAAGTGTTGCGTCAGAACGTCTATGACCGTCAGGCGAAGTGCAACGAGGTTCGCAACCGTGCCGAACAGGAACTTGCCCGTGCCCACTTCGAGACGAAGTTCCTTATTGACAAGGGGGCCACAGAAGCCGAGTTGAAACCCATCCAGGCTCTGCTGCGCAAGAGCCAGTGGCGCTGGGACTATGCCATTGCCTCGCATGGAGCCACTTTCCATGCTCCTCAGGAAGTGACCAGACTGCTGTCCCACTCCGTGGATTATGCCCAGCAGGCCCGTCTGCTTATCGCTCGTGTTGCAGCCAAGTATGGACATACCGGCGAAATCCCCGTGCCTGACTATTCCACCAAGGCAAAGGCACAGGCTGCCATCGGTCTCGATATGAACACACTGAATGGCAAGAAGCAGCGCTTCCTCCAAGAGGTGGTTCCGAAGTGGATTGAAGAGGCGAAAAAGAACGGAAAGGTCGCGATTTAGCGAGAGCAGAGCCAAACTTTCTTCAACTCTGCCGAGCATAAGCAAACTCGACTTGAGGTCAAACTCATCGAAAAGTGATGTGGACTAAACCCTATGGAATGAAAGAAGGCTTCCTCGTTGGAGGAGGCCTTATCTTTGCGGGACTGATGCTGGAATTGAGTGTCGGTCCTGTCGATTGGGATGCTTTCCGATGGCCTGTCAACGGAATTGTGTTGGCAGGATTTCTTGGTATCATTGCCATCATCTATCTTCTCAGGAAGAAGGTGTACGGCTTCCTGTTCATCGGCACCTACAAGGCCGCTATACCCGCTTTGATTTATGCCGTCGTGCTGACCGTCATTATGGGACTGACGCGGCAGACTGTTGACGGTAGATGGCTGAACAACATGTTGTCGTTCTGGCCTTTCATACTGATTTATGTGTATATCGCCGTTATTCTGGGGCAGATTATTATCCTGCGGATTTTCAATTTTCATTTTTCATTTTTCAATTTGAAAAAAGACATTCCATTCTTGCTGAATCATTTGGGATTGTTTCTCGCGATGACCACCGCCACCTTGGGCAATGCCGACATGCAGCGGCTGAAGATGATTACGGTGAAGGGAGAGCCCGAGTGGCGTGCATTGACCTCGAAGCAGCAGATTGTGGAGATGCCCATCGCCATCGAACTGAAGGAGTTTGTCATGGAGACCTACGATGACGGTTCTCCCCGTCGCTTTGCTTCAGACATCCAGATTCTGACTAAGTCGGGCAGGAATATCTTGACCACTGTAGAAGTGAACAAGCCCGTAGAGGTGGACGGTTGGAAGATTTACCAATACGGTTACGACACGCAGATGGGTGCCATGAGCCAGACAAGCATTCTTGAACTGGTGAGCGATCCATGGCTGCCGCTGGTTTATACGGGCATCTATATGATGCTGGGCGGTGCTGTATGTATGTTTGTTTTCGGTGGGAGGAGACGCGTATGACCTGGGAGCAATTCATATATTTTGCAATAGCAGCAGTATTACTGTGGGCCATAGGAGCCTGGGCAGCATGGCGTGACAGGAAGACGATGGCCTATGCATCGACCATCATAGGACTCATCGTGTTCTTCAGTTTCATCCTGATGATTTGGATATCGCTGGAACGACCACCATTAAGGACAATGGGCGAGACGCGCCTCTGGTACTCGTTCTTCCTGCCGCTGGCGGGCATCATCGTCTATTTCCGTTGGAAGTACAAATGGATTCTCTCATTCTCTACCGTCCTGGCGTTGGTGTTTATCTGCGTCAACCTCTTCAAGCCAGAGATTCATTCCAAGACGCTGATGCCGGCCCTGCAGAGTCCTTGGTTCGCCCCGCATGTCATCGTCTATATGTTCGCCTACGCCGTGTTGGGTGCTTCGGCTGTGATGGCACTCTATCTGTTGTTCTTCCGGAAAGACAATATTGCCGACGAAGAATTCGACATCACGGATAACCTGGTGTATGTCGGCTTGGCTTTCATGACCATTGGCATGCTCTTAGGGGCATTGTGGGCCAAGGAGGCCTGGGGACATTATTGGTCGTGGGACCCCAAGGAGACATGGGCCGCCATCACCTGGTTCGCCTATCTGGTGTATGTGCATTACAGGCAAATACCCACACACAAGCCAAAATTCGCCCTGTGGGTATTGCTCATTTCGTTTGTACTCTTGCAGATGTGTTGGTGGGGCATCAATTACCTACCCTCGGCCCAAGGCTCCAGCGTCCATGTCTATAGTATGCCGTCATAACTTTTATTACTATCTATATTATTCTGTTATCTCAATTAGAATCTTCTCGGGTCCTATAATGCAACTCTCATAGTAGCCGTCGCCTGTGGTTCTCGGGCCACTCAATACTTGGTAGCCATCCTCTTTCAGCAACTTCGTGAGATTGTCAACCAATTTTTCAGAACCTACAGAGAAAGACAGGTGTATGAATCCCTGACGGTAGATGTTTTCTCTTTCATCCTCCACCTCTGGCCTTGTCATCAATTCCAGCCTCGCATCAGAGTCCTCGAAACTCAGGATATACGTCTTTAGTCCAGTATTAGGATTGTGGTACATATTGTTTGGGGCACCATTGAAATAATGAATGAAGAACTTCTTCATCCCTTCCAAATCCAGGCAATACAGTGCTATGTGATTGATTTTCATTATTCCTTTATCTTTCTGAACCATTTCTTTTTCAGCCACTCACGCACAGGCAGGTCGTAGAGTTTGTAGGCTCCGTATGCCACAAGGATGGCAAGCAGGAATATGCAGACGGCGACGAAGATGTGCGTGCCGAGTGGGGCGTCCTTATGGCTGTCCACCCATGACATCTGCATATAGACAAGCGGATAGTGGGTGATGTAAAGAGGATAAGATATCTCACCGAGGAATCGGTTGATGGCTTCTGACTTGCCGCCCTTTACACTGCTGCCAGCGCCCATCGCCACGATGAGGGGGAAGCAAATGAGGATGCAAAAGGCCTCATAGAATCCGTTTGTCCAACGGGCATCCCCCTCGGTTCCTAAACCCATCCAAGGCATGCAGAACAGCACCACGATGGCCAGCGAGCACCACCAGAAGCCACCTTTCACCTTGATGAGTTTGCCCATGCGCGAGACGAGCAGTCCGCAGAAGAAGGGATAGAGCAGACGGGTGAGCCCCACCTGAAGTTGGTCGGGCGTGGTGCTCCAGCCGCCAACAACGGTATACGATGCCCAGTCGCGCTTTTCGAGGAATCCTGTCACATCGATGTTCAAGCAGAGGATGATGGTCAGGACGGCAAAGATGGCCACGCAGATGCCTAATGCCACCTTCGATATCTTGCGGAAAATGAGCGCATAGAGGATGTTGGCGATATACTCCCATTGCAACGACCAGGCCGGCCCGTTCAGCGGATTGGTCTCTGACCAGCCCCGGATATCCATCGTGTTGGGCAGAGGAATCATCGTGAAGCACCAGAACATCACCAGTAAAACCATCCACCACGGTGTGTCGTTAATCAGCGGGAACTCACCACAACTGCCGAAGTAAAACATCAAGGCTCCGAAGAACGTGCCGAAGATGACCATCGGGTGCAGGCGAATCAGTCGGCGCTTGAAAAAAGCCCATGTCGACATCTTGTCCCAGCGGTCATCATAGGCATAGCCGATGACGAAACCTGACAGCACAAAGAAGAAATCCACTGCGAGGTAGCCATGATTGATAGGCTGATTAGGCGCTCCATGAAAATAGGTCTCAAAAAGATGATAGGCCACCACCAACATGGCTGCCACGCCGCGCAGTCCGTCAAGGATCTCATAGCGCGGTTTCGAGGCGAGATAAATATTACTCTTGCTCATCAGTTATCAAGTTTTGACGCAAAGTTAAAACAAAAATGTTTTATTCTTGTTTGATTGCAAGAAATAATTGTCCTTTCTTTACCGTATAGGAAAAAACGGATCAAGAAAATGAAAGAAATTACGCCCTAAAAATACAGAGGAAATACAAGATTAACGTAATTGTGAGCAGTTATTGTGACAATAACAGGATGATGAAATTATAAGTAGGCGGAAACGTCGAAATACATGTGGGCAAACGTCGAAGGTGATTTGGAAAGTGCCCCATATGCTTCATACCTTTGCATTGTCAACCGATGGAACGGCGAGAGACATCAAGTGCACTTGAATACCTGAGTCGCGACAGAGGAAGACGAAGTCAAAAGACGAAAACAAAGTCTGGAGACGGGAAACAGATTATTAACTATTTAAAAACGCAAAGGATATGAAAAAGATGATGATCGCCCTCGTGGCAATGTTAGTAATG
Organism: Prevotella sp.; assembly: GCA_017619375.1. GTDB lineage: Bacteria > Bacteroidota > Bacteroidia > Bacteroidales > Bacteroidaceae > Prevotella. The sequence goes on from JAFZSL010000030.1 coordinate 40,769, forward strand.
GTAATGAGTGCAAACGCACAGAGTAATGACAACAACGGCAACCTCTCTTTCGACCGTATGAGCAGTTATCTGGAACTGACAATTGACCAAAGAGAACCCGTAAAGACAGCAATGGCGCAACTCAACAGTTCAATGGAGGCATATTATCAACTGCAGGATGCCACAAAAGGAGGTGAAGCGTGGGAGAAGATCCAGGCTAGTCATAAGAAGACGATGAAGAAAATTCTGAATGAGAAACAGTACAACAAATATGTGCAGATTTTCGACCTGACAGTAAAGCACACGGCAGAGCGGATGATGAACCAAGATGGCTTGGAAACGGTCTCTAACTGAATACTGAAAAATAGACATACTTAAGCATTTTGTCTCTCCTGCATAGGGATTGTGCAGGAGAGATATTGCCGTTCCAAAATCATTTCGTATATTTGCAACTGCAAAATTCCAGCAAGATTTGAAAAATCTATTGTTACTTTTATCCGTCTTTTGTGTAGCGATTGGCATAAAGGCCCAGCAGACCACTTTCGAGGATGCTCATCAGGCCGTCCGGAACATGGGTGTTGGCTGGAACCTCGGCAACACCCTTGAGAGTTGTAATTACAAACAGGACAGTCTCATAGAGAAGACAACCGACTGCTCGGTCAAGGCGTATGAGACAGCATGGGGGCAGCCGCAAGCCACCCGCGAACTGATGCACAAGTTTGCCGAGGCTGGATTTAAGACCATCCGTGTACCAGTCACTTGGTATCCTCATCTTGACAAGGACAACAATGTTGACCCAGAGTGGATGGACCGTGTGGAAGAGGTTGTCAACTATGTGTTGGACGAAGGCATGTACTGTGTGCTGAATGTACACCACGATGCCGGTGATGCGAAGACCTGCTGGCTGAGAGCCGACCTGGAAAGGTTGGATGAGATCAATCCGCGATTCGTTTCCTTATGGCAGCAGATAGCCGCTCGATTCAACAAATATGGCGAGCGCCTTGTTTTCGAAGCCTGGGGGGAAATCATCGACAAATATGACGTTTGGAGTTGCCCTAAAGATACATCTGCCTTTGAGGCTATCAACAGGTTGGCTCAGGGTTTCGTGAATACGGTGAGGGCCACAGGTGGCAATAATGCCCAGCGCAACCTGATGCTCTGCACCTATAGTGCATCCGTGGGAGGCTGGTATGCCCACGATGGCATTGCCGGTCAATCAGACCTGGCTCTTTCTGCATTTGAGTTTCCTGAAGACGTAGTGGAAGGC